>NZ_LMCI01000043.1:21035-79795 GCF_001623145.1 Pseudovibrio sp. W64
GAAAGCTATCTAATAGTTAGCCCTTGTGTATGCTAAGGAATTACCTGAGAGATTGAGGGGGTTTTCGCCGTGAGCAATTTGAAAAATCTCATTGGAATTGTCGCTGACGGAAACACGTTGGACCGATCTCAGGCCCGCGAGGCCTTCGAGATCATCATGTCAGGTGCTGCAACTCCCGCACAGATCGGCGGCTTCCTCATGGCCCTGCGCTTGCGCGGCGAAACCATCGACGAAATTTCCGCTGCTGTAGAAACCATGCGCGCCAAGATGATCCCGGTGAAAGCACCAGATCACGCTATCGACATTGTTGGTACAGGTGGCGACGCATCCGGCTCCTATAACATTTCAACCTGCACAGCCATTGTTGTGGCGGGCTGTGGCGTGACCGTTGCAAAACATGGCAATCGGTCCCTGTCCTCCAAATCCGGCTCAGCAGAAGCACTTGCCGAGCTTGGCATCAACCTGGACCTGGATGCAAACGGCATCAGCCATTGCATTCATGAGGCCGGTATCGGCTTCATGTTTGCGCCAAATCACCACAAGGCCATGCGCCATGTCGGCCCTGCCCGCATTGAGCTGGGCACCAGAACGATCTTCAACCTGCTAGGCCCGCTCGCCAATCCGGCAGGAGCAAAGCGCCAGATGACAGGCGTATTCGCACAGCAATGGGTTGAACCACTCGCCAACACCCTTCAGGAAATGGGCACCGAAAAAGCCTGGATCGTCAACGGCTCCGATGGAATGGACGAAATCACCACCACCGGAACCACCTTTGTCGCCGAACTGAAGAACGGAAACATCAACACCTTCATAGTGTCTCCTGAAGATGCAGGCCTGCCGCTTGCAAAGACAGAAGAGCTGAAAGGTGGCGATCCAAAAGAAAATGCTCAGGCACTGCGCGAAGTGCTGCAAGGAGCAAAAAACGCTTACAGGGATATCGTCCTGCTCAATTCAGCGGCCTCCCTTATCGTCGCAGATAAGGTCTCCACCCTCGCTGAGGGTGTCCAGATGGCTGCGCAGGCGATTGACCAAGGTGCAGCCCTTTCCCGACTGGACAAACTTGTTGAAGCCTCCGACGCTGCAACAGCTGCCAATATGAAACTCTAAGACCACGGATCCCATGTCAGATATCCTTAAGAAAATCGAAGCTTACAAACGTGAAGAAATTGCTGCTGCCAAAGCGCAAACTTCATTGGCTGATCTGAATGAGGCGATTAAAGCAGCAACACCAACACGCGGCTTTGCAGATGCTTTGAAAGCCAAGCATGCGAACGGTGAGTACGCCCTGATCGCAGAGGTTAAAAAAGCAAGTCCATCCAAGGGGTTGATCCGCGCTGACTTCAACCCGCCCGCACTCGCCAAAGCCTATGAAAACGGTGGCGCAGCATGCTTGTCCGTATTGACAGACACACCATCCTTTCAGGGCAAACCAGAATATCTCGTCACAACTCGCGCTGAAGTCTCCCTGCCAGTTCTGCGCAAGGACTTCCTTTATGACACCTATCAGGTTCATGAAGCACGTGCATGGGGCGCTGACTGTATTCTGATCATTATGGCAGCTGTTGACGACCAACTGGCCAAAGAGTTGGAAGACGCCGCATTTGAACTGGGCATGGATGCGCTTATCGAGGTTCATGACGACGCTGAGTTGGAACGCGCACTGAAGCTCTCCTCTCCGCTTGTTGGCATCAACAATCGCAATCTAAAAACCTTCGAGACATCTCTGGAAACCAGCGAGCGGCTCGCACCACTGATCCCGCAAGATCGGATCATCGTTGGCGAGAGCGGCCTGTTCACTCCGGAAGACCTCTCCCGAATGGAAAACTCCGGCATCTCCACCTTCCTCATCGGCGAAAGTCTGATGCGTCAGGAAGATGTGGAAACCGCAACCAAAGCTTTGCTTAAACGCTAAAAATCAACTGCTTGGCAAAAGCAGACACCTGAACAAACTGTGTCCAGAGGCAAGAAAATGTCAGAACTTTCTCCAAAACTCACTCACTTAGATGACAGCGGTGCGGCTCATATGGTCGACATTTCGGAGAAAGAGGTTACCTCACGCATTGCCCGTGCAGGCGGTCAGGTAAAAATGCAGCCTGAGACTCTGAACATGATCCTTTCAGGCAACGCCAAGAAAGGCGACGTACTTGCAACAGCGCGCATCGCTGGCATCATGGCTGCAAAGCGCACACACGAGCTGATCCCTCTCTGCCATCCTCTGGCGCTTTCCAAGGTTCAGGTGGACTTCACACCCAACCCTGAGCTGCCAGGAATTGAGATCGAAGTCTTCGCAAAAGTGTCAGGCCAGACTGGCATCGAGATGGAAGCACTTACAGCCGCCTCCGTTGCCTGCCTGACAATTTACGACATGGCAAAAGCCGTTGACCGTTCTATGGAGATCGGTGAAATCCGGTTGCTGGAGAAGAAGGGCGGCAAGTCCGGTCACTATCTGGCTGAGGAGGATAACTCCCAATGAGCTTGATCAGTATTGAAGAAGCGCTGGACCGCCTCCTGAAAGATGTGAAGCCAACCAACACCGAGCAGCTTCCACTACTTGAAGCTGGAAAACGCATTCTGGCAGAAGATGTTGCCGCAACACGAACGCAGCCTCCATTTTCCGCCTCAGCGATGGATGGATATGCCGTCAAAGCTGCTGATACGGTCGATCCAGAGACTGCCTTGAAAGTTATTGGAGAAATTGCTGCCGGGCATAACTTCGATGGCACGCTGCAAGCCGGAGAAGCTCTGCGCATCTTTACAGGTGCACCTGTTCCAGCAGGCGTCGACGCAATTTTGATGCAGGAAAACGCTCGCCGTGACGGGGATAACCTGTTTTGCGAGGAAGCCGTTTCTATTGGTAAGTTCATCCGCCCAGCAGGCCTCGACTTCAAAGAAGGCCAGACCCTCCTGAAGGCGGGCGCACCACTCGGCTTCCGTGAATTGTCTCTTGCAGGCGCCATGAACCACGCAACCTTGCCAGTGCGCAAAAAGCCAGTCGTTGCGATCCTCGCAAATGGTGATGAACTCGTCGAGCCAGGTCAGATACCAGGTCCGAATCAAATCATAGCGTCCAATCAGGTCGGCATCGCAGAATTCGTCAGAAACTGTGGCGGAACGCCAATGATGCTGGGCATTGCACCAGACCAGCCTGAGGAAATCACGGCACGCGTGAAACAGGCTATTGAAGCAAAAGCCGATGTACTGGTGACACTCGGCGGTGCCTCTGTGGGCGACCACGATCTCATTCAGGACGTACTGGGCGCTGAAGGCATGGAGCTAGGCTTCTGGCGCATCGCCATGCGCCCGGGCAAGCCCCTCATGGCCGGAGCCCTTGGCCCCATGAAAGTCCTCGGCCTTCCTGGCAATCCAGTCTCCAGCCTTGTATGCGCACTCCTCTTCCTTGGCCCGCTTCTGGATAAGATGCTAGGCCGCACGGTCTCTGTGACAAATCAAGGCGTTACCAAAGCCACATTGGCAACTGATTTGCCTGCAAATGATATGCGCCAGGACTACCTGCGCGCTAGCCTGAGTACAGATGAACACGGAGATCTGATAGCAACGCCGTTTGGCAAACAGGACTCTTCCATGCTTGCCTTGCTGACAAAAGCAGATGCCCTGATCATTCGCCCACCACACGCACCAGCTGCAAAGGCAGGTGAAAAAGTGGAGCTGCTCAAGCTACGCTAAATCCAGTCATCAGGAGTGGGCAACCCCTGCCCACTCACCCACCAGAAACCAAATCCCCCAGTTCTAGCAGGGCTTAACCTCAACAAACCCATTGCAGAACACAATGAGAACAGGTAGAGTACGTTCGTGTTTTGTCCTTCCAATCGCAGAAGTTGAAGTCTTTTAGCTTCTTGGAATTACAAAACCGCGATTGGTCAGGAATGGCCGCTCACTTTCAATCAGCGCCTTAGGAGCGAACGGGGATAAAAGATGCTTACACAGAAGCAACACGAGCTTTTGATGTTCATCCATCAACGCTTGAAGGAAGCCGGTGTTCCGCCCTCCTTCGATGAGATGAAGGACGCGCTGGACCTCCGTTCCAAATCCGGCATTCACCGGCTGATCACAGCTCTGGAAGAGCGCGGCTTCATTCGCCGCTTGCCGAACAGAGCTCGTGCACTTGAAATCCTCAAACTGCCAGACTCCATTTCTCCGGGCCTGAAGCCTGCCGCCAAGGAAAAAGGCTTTGCACCTGAGGTGATTGAGGGCTCCCTGAGCAAGAAAGTAGCAACGCCGCCACCTCCACGCGCCACATCACCAGACGAAGTGCCAACGCTGGAAATCCCGGTCATGGGCCGCATTGCTGCAGGCGTCCCAATCGAAGCAATCCAGACACAAAGCCATACCATCGCAATGCCTGCTGATCTGATGGGTCGCGGCGAGCATTATGCGCTGGAAGTCAAAGGCGATTCCATGATCGATGCCGGTATCTTCGATGGAGATACCGTGTTGATCAAACGTGGTGACACGGCTGATAACGGCGAGATTGTTGTGGCGCTGATTGATGAAGAAGAAGCAACCTTGAAGCGCCTGCGCAAAAAAGGCGCCTCAGTCGCGCTGGAAGCGGCCAACCCCGCCTACGAAACTCGCATCTTCGGCCCGGGCCGCGTCCACGTGCAAGGCAAGATGATTGCGCTCTTCCGCCGCTATTAAATCATTGGTTGCCTGAGGCAATTTCGGATTCCAAGGCCTGCGCTGAGCATCATATGCCCAGCGCACTTTTTTTATTCTTTCCCCGCCCTCAGCACCAACAGAAAGCCAGATGTAAGCTGAACCGCGCTCTCCGAAAACCTTCTGGTCAATAACCAGCTCAGCCCGGCAAGCCGGAGGCGCCTGAACCTGCGTGATGACGATGGTGGCAAGATGGCAGTCAGCCTCCAAAACATCAGCCACTTTGGACTGTGCCAACAGGATCGGCGCAGAGCTTATCCTCCCTCCCTCTGCAGGCTGCTGAGGGAATATCTCAATCACACAGCCGCGATCATCACAGGACCGATCTGAAGCCCTCACCTTGTGTTGCTTGAACGAACCCGCCGAAACTCCACCAGCGCGCAACAGGCTGTCAGCAGCAAACGACATACGTGAGGACGTCAGTCGAAACGCACCATCCTGCCCATAATAAGCAATGTGCTTGCCCGCATCCGCAATCATCAGATCAGGCGCCTTGCCACCGGCAAACATCAGGACACTCACCGTAAATGCCGGAAGTGAAAGCCATTTCAGGCGCAGCGGCATCACACACAGTACGACAATCGCTAGGATCACGAGCAGATACCCTGGAGCACTGGAAACCCCGAGACTGGTCAGCCCCTCACTGAGTGAGCTCACCCAGTAAGCAGCTTTCAGCACCAGCGCCAACCCAGCCTCCATCCCTTGCAGAAAGAACGCATCCGCACCAAACGGGATCGCCAACAGACTCAATAACCCAAGGGGCATAACCACAAAAGTCACCAATGGCATAGCAAGAATATTCCCCAGAACTCCATAAGGCGCAACCTGCTCAAAATGCATCGCCGCAACTGGCCCCGTGGCAGCACCTGCAATCAACGAGGTCAACGCACAAGCTAGAATCCACTTTAAGATTACACGACTAATCCTATGAAACCATGAGGTATTCCGTCTTCGCGAACTATCTCGATTACCGAGCAACCAATCCTTCCCAAGCATATAGGCTGAGAGCAAGGCGAGCACTGCAATGAAGGACATCTGAAACCCGGGAGCCAGAACCTCCTCCGGCCTCAGGCTTAAAAGCACAAGGCAAGCCAGCGCCAGACCACGCAGACTGAAGGCCCGCCGACCAAGCAGACCCGCGCATAAAATCATCGCCGCCATCAAAAAAGCCCGCTGCGTTGCCACAGAAGCTCCTGACAAACCAAGATAAACAATCGCCGCAATCAGTGCTGCCACGCTGGCATAAACGTGAATATGTCCTTTCAGCGCAAGCGACTGGCTGAGGGATAGGATCAGGCGGGCACCAAGGAAGACCAGAGAGGTCACAAGTCCCATATGCATGCCGGAGATAGCGAGCACATGAGCAAGCCCTGCATTGCGCAAGGCATCCTTGTCAGCGGTGGCAAGATAGTCTCGCTTGCCCACCAGAAGTGCAACAGCAAACGCACTTTCCGGGCTGTTATCCAACACCCGCCGGATCCGCTGTGCTATCCCACTGCGCACACGCTCTATCCCTTGCAGAAAACTTGTGCCCTCTACCTGTGCCACAACAACCGGTTTGGAAAGCGCATAGCCGACCGCACCAATCCCACTGAAAAACGCAGTTCGGGCAAAGTCATACCCACCGGGGCGCACCGCACCTCCCGGCGGCAACAACCGAGCCTTCAGCTGCATCCTGTCCCCCATCACGGGTGCCTCTTTCATCCCCTTGATGCTAATCCGGATGCGATAAGAAAGAAGAGTTACGCCCTTCTGCGAAAGTGTTGTCACATCTGCAAAAATGACGGAGTAAGCCCCTTTGCCAGAATGCTTCACTCCAGCAACCACACCCTCCACTTTGCGTGTAACCGGGCGCTCCAGCGGGTCACCGCGCGCATACTCCACGCGCAAATCAGCAAGGAAGAACCCGGCAGTAAAGAACAAAAGCGCGGTCAGCCCAACCGTTAACCGCCCGATCTTCCAACGACGAAAAGCGAATACTCCCAATAAGATAAAAGGAGTTCCGCTTAAAACACTGTAAGGCTCGGCGGGGAGTGAGAAATAAACCAGCACACCAGCTAAATGGCAAAGCGCATACCAGAGGATGCCATGCCCCTTGTTCCAATCCTGCACGAGCGCAGAGCGGGCATAAGTCATGACAGCTGACCAATCCGGCCTCAGCACGAAACCCAGCAGCTTACGTGCCCTTTGAAGCACATCACGAAGACTAAGGCGCTGTTTCTCTTCAGCAAAACGCATGCTTGCGTTGCTATGTGCGTTTTTTGCGTTGACTTGCGTTTTTGTGCGTTGCTGTGTAGTTCGCCCAGCAAGCGCCGTATCGGTCTCAAACGGCGCAGAAGAAAACTTATCCTCCTCAAGGCAAAGCTCACCTATTCTGGGAGCACAGCCACCAGATTGCGTCTTGTCTGAGGATGATTGCCCCTCGCGCACCCTTAAGTCCCTTTCTGCCACTTGGGAACTTTTCAATGCTATGGTACACAGCCCGCAGAGGTACGGCGCCCCGCCGTAATTACCCCAAACTATTCGAAGTAACTTGAAACTTTTCCGGAACACCTATGACTAAACCTGTTGTGACGCGCTTCGCGCCTTCTCCTACTGGCTACCTGCATATTGGCGGCGCCCGTACAGCCCTGTTCAACTGGCTTCTGGCAAAACACAGCGACGGTAAAATGCTGCTGCGCATTGAAGACACCGATCGCTCCCGCTCCACTGAGGAAGCCGTAGATGCGCTGCTGGACGGTCTGTCCTGGCTGGGCATGGACTGGGACGGCGAGCCGATCTCCCAGTATGGCCGCGTTGACCGCCACCGCGAAGTTGCTGAGCAGATGGTCAAGGACGGCACTGCGTACTACTGCTACTGCTCCCCGGAAGAAGTGAACGAGATGCGCGAGAAGGCCCGCGCAGAAGGTCGCCCGCCGCGCTATGACGGCACCTGGCGTGATCGTGACCCATCTGAAGCACCAGAAGGCATCGCCCCTGCCATTCGCCTGAAAGCACCGCTTGAAGGTGACACCATCGTGGAAGATCAGGTTCAGGGCACCGTCAAGTTCGCCAACAAGGATCTGGACGACCTGATCCTCGTGCGTTCTGATGGCAACCCAACCTACATGCTGGCCGTTGTGGTAGACGATCACGACATGGGCGTCACCCACATCGTTCGTGGCGATGACCACCTGACCAACGCAGCACGCCAGTCCCTGATCTACAAGGCTCTGAACTGGGATGTCCCGGTCATGGCGCACATTCCGCTGATCTACGGACCAGATGGCGCAAAGCTCTCCAAGCGCCACGGCGCAGTAGGTGCAGAAGCGTACCGGGCTATGGGCTACTTGCCATCCGCCATGCGCAACTATCTGGCACGCCTCGGCTGGTCCCACGGCGATGACGAGATCTTTTCTACCGATCAGATGATCGAGTGGTTTGGTCTGGACGCTGTCGGCAAATCCCCGTCCCGTTTCGACTTCAAGAAGCTGGAAAACCTGAACGCTCACTACATGCGCTCAGAAAGCGATGAGGAGCTGCTCGGTCACTTCCTCACCTATCTGATGGACGTGGAAGGCGGCGCAGACGTCATGGCGTGGATTGCAGGCGATGGAAACCAGGACAAACTGGTTGAAGCTCTGCCTGGCCTGAAAGAGCGTGCAAAGACCCTTGTCGAACTGCAGGAATCTGCTCGTTACCTCTGGGTTCAGCGTCCGCTGGATCTGGATGCAAAGGCTGAAAAGATCCTCTCTGACGAGGCACGTGCTGTTCTTGGCAAGGTTCTGGTTGCTCTGGAAGCACTGGACGAGTGGACCGTGGAGAGCACCGAGACTGCCGTTAAGGCAGTTGCTGAAGCAGAAGAGCTGAAACTCGGCAAAGTTGCTCAGCCATTGCGCGCTGCACTCACTGGTCGTGGCACATCCCCAGGCATCTTTGACGTGCTCAAAGTGCTCGGAAAAGACGAATCTTGCGCACGCATTCGTGATCTTTCAGCTTAATTCGCTGAATTCTAAAAGAAACTACCGCTGCAAATACTAGTCATTCGTAGCGGTAGTTACACTTATAGCTAAAAGCATTGGTTGCGGGCGCTTGCCCCATCGCGGCAAATGATATAGGCAGTTCCACGACAACACTCTCCTCCGGGCGGAAACGTCAGATCATGCAGTGTATTCATTTGTACACAAATGAAGCAAGTCGCATGAGGAGATACAAAATGGGGGTTGCCTGATATGAGCGACAAAACAGCGAAACTGACTATTGGAGACAACAGCTGGGACTTTAACGTCCACTCTGGCTCCATGGGCCCTGATGTTCTGGACATCGGTTCGCTTTATAAGCAAACTGATCACTTCACACTGGACCCTGGTTTCACATCAACTGCCTCATGCGAATCCAAGATCACTTACATCGACGGTGACGCAGGCGTTCTGCTTTACCGCGGTTACCCGATTGAACAGCTCGCCGAACACGGCGACTTTTTGGAAAGCTGCTATCTGCTGCTGTACGGCGAACTGCCAACACGCGCAGAGAAGGACGATTTTGTTCATCGTGTAACTTATCACACCATGATCCATGATCAGATGAGCTCTTTCTTCAAGGGTTATCGTCGTGACGCCCACCCAATGGCAGTCATGACCGGTACCGTTGGAGCTCTCTCTTCCTTCTATCATGACAGCACCGACATCTCTGATCCACACCTGCGCATGGTTGCATCCCTGCGCATGATCGCAAAGATGCCGACCATTGCTGCAATGGCCTACAAATACCACGTTGGCCAGCCATTCGTTTACCCAAGAAACGATCTGGACTACGCATCCAACTTCCTGCACATGTGCTTCGCAGTTCCATGTGAGGAATATAAAGTAAATCCGGTTCTGGCACGTGCCATGGACCGTATCTTCATCCTGCACGCTGACCACGAGCAGAATGCTTCCACATCCACCGTACGTCTTGCTGGTTCTTCAGGCGCAAACCCATTTGCATGTATTGCAGCTGGTATTGCATGTCTGTGGGGTCCATCTCATGGCGGTGCGAATGAGGCAGCTCTGAACATGCTCTCCGAAATCGGTTCTGTTGACCGTATTCCTGAGTATGTAGCACGTGCAAAAGACAAGAATGATCCGTTCCGCCTCATGGGCTTCGGTCACCGCGTCTACAAAAACTACGACCCACGCGCGCGCATCATGCAGAAAACCTGTCATGAAGTGCTTGCAGAGCTGGGCCACCAGGACGATCCGCTTCTTGAAGTGGCAATGGAACTGGAAAAAGTTGCTCTCACCGATCCTTACTTCGTTGAGAAGAAGCTTTATCCAAACATTGACTTCTACTCCGGCATCACCCTGCGTGCTCTGGGCTTCCCAACCACCATGTTCACCGTGCTCTTCGCACTGGCTCGTACAGTAGGTTGGATCGCACAGTGGAAGGAAATGATTGAAGATCCTTCCCAGCGTATCGGTCGTCCACGCCAGCTGTACACCGGCTATTCCGAGCGTGATTATCAGCCAATCGACCAGCGCCGCTAAGAACATTCTCCGAAAAACGGATACCGGTTTTCGGGAAGTGTAGCAAAGCTGCTTGAGCTGATAGACAGACTTAGAAAAAGGAGGCATTTTGCCTCCTTTTTATTTGAATAGCGCCCATTGCGTTCAACACACGCAAACCATGAGGCGGCTTAATCCTGTTCATGCCTCACCACATCCCTATCCTTGATGTTTGACCAAGTGCCCGGCACTACCACTGGCATCAGAAAAGGATGTATTGATGCGTCTTGCCCCCCTCCCTGTTTTTGCAGCTTTCACGCTCCTCTCTGCTGGTCTGGCAAGCTATTCCTTAGCAAACACCGACACCACACAAGCCTCCAGAGACGTTGTCTTTTCAAACCTGAGCATGCAGGACGGCACATCAGACAATTCCATCTGCGTTGAGCGATATGGTGACGGGTATACAGTCTCCCCCTCCAAGGAAGCCCCTAAGCGCACCTACATCAGCGATAAAGGGCACACGGTAACGCTGGTCGATACAAACGAGATCCTGGGACACGGCATTTTTGCAGAGCACGACCGGTTTATGATGACGTTTCCCGGCAATAAAGAGGAAGAGATCGAGGTCACTCAGTTCGTAACCGGCCTGATTGGCGGAGACCATTACAGCGGCGTATTCACAGACGGCACATGCACCGGCAAGGTCTTTGTTGGCCCGCTGAAACTCCAGTAAAGCCCGCTCACCACCGTTCCGTTGAACTGACACAGACAGAGCCAGATAATCTGAGAGGTTCCCCAAACCGAAATGGTCCGGTGCAAAAGGCACGTCCGGTTCATCGTCCAACAGCATTTCGCAGCCGCACCAATCCTGACCGTTCAGGTACAAGAGATGGGACGCAACAGGTTTAAAACGAGAGAAAGCATGCGAGTTAAAAAGCTGAAGCAGTCCGGTGTTGTTCTCCTCATCACCTTTGGACTGCTAGGGCCAGCCAGCAGTCAGATCGTCAATCGCGTCAATAAGGCCAATCCGTTTTCCGACATGAAGCGCGCGCTTCCAACACGGCAAGTCTTAATTGACAACCTGACAGTCCTGACTGATGCCGTGGGAATTGAGTTTTGCGAGGGACGTTATGGCAAAGGCGGCACCATTTTTCCTGACCAAAACGGGAAACAAGGGCAGTTTATCAGCAAGTTGAACGACAAAGTCTCCCTCTACGATCGCAGTGAGTGGCGTCAGGATGGCATTTATGCAGAACACTCAAAACTGCTGATCACCTTCCACAATGCCCCGGACGTAGAGGTCGAGGTGACTGCCTTCATCACCGGCTTCGTCAACTCCAAGATGTTCAGCGGCGTCTTCTCTGATGGCGTCTGTAGCGGGCACTTCTCCATCGTAGCCGCCAATTGATCCCGCAAAACGCTGCTTCGAGAAATTGATTAAATCCGGACAATCGCGCGAAACACATTCTTCATCCTAAAGAAAATCAAATTGAACCCAGAGCATTTACATTAACGCAGCAGGACTATTCTTTGCGGGTCGTAAGGCCTGAACAGCAACGAGTGGAAGCTCCCCATGAAGAAGATTTTCTGTGCAGCAACAAGCCTCAGTCCTGTCGCCGACAGATCCGGGACGAGAGGTCAGGCACAGCAGGTTTGAAATGGGAGTAGACATGCGCCTTACAAAACTGAAACAGTCCGGTGTAGCTCTCATCCTCACCATTGGGATGCTGGGGCAAGCCAATGCTCAGATCACCCACCGCGACAACCGGGGCAATCCCTTCACAGACCTGAAACGCCTGTCTGTATCACGGCAAATCGCCATCCAGAACCTGACAGTCCTGACAGATGCAGTTGGGGTCGAGTTCTGTAAAGAGCGCTATGGCAACGGATACACTGTCTACCCCGATCCAAACGGACGGCGCGGACAATTTGTCAGCGACAAAGGACACAAATTCTCCCTCTACGCCCGCAGTGAGCTTCGCGGTGACGGCATTTATGCCGAACACTCACAAGTCCTCATCACCTTCCCCAATGATCCAGATGAAGAAGTCGAGAACACCCAGTTCATAACCGGCTTCGTGAACTCAAAAATCTTCACCGGCGTCTTCTCAGATGGCATCTGCTCCGGAAGGTTCTCTGTCGTCGGCGTCAAATGATCATTTCTGGACAGGCGCAGTTGCCTCAGTCAGCTCAAAACATTTACTGACAGAACTCTCGTTGGTCTTATAGGTGCGAAAGCCAACCGCCTCATAATAACCCAACCCCTCCGGGTTGGAGGCACCAATCGTGGCATCAATCTTCTCAAGACCGGCTTGTCTGGCAGCATCAAGCGTTGCAGCAAACAAGGCCCGCCCGACACCGCGGCGCCCAGCACTCGGGCGCACATGGGTGCCGATCATGCCCCAACCCGGCGTCACACCATAAGTGTTGCCCTCTGATGCCCGTTTCAGGATCTGCAGCCCAAGCAGGGTCCCATCCACATCTTCAACCACAGAACAGCGGACTTTATCTGCATGAGCAATATAGTGAGAGGTCACATAGGCCTCATCACTCGGCAAACTGCGCTTTCCCAACGCAGCAAGTTCCTGCAAAAAACTGCTGATTTCTTCAACATCGGCCAGAACCGCGTCTCTGACTTTCATAAAAACCTCAAAATCTGTAGCTGACCTGCACACTCATTCTCAAAACAAACACGACAGGCGAAAACCCACGATGCATCAATGCAATGAAGAGCATAGCCTATCACAAGCCCCGGATTTTCCAGCCCCTGCACTGCGTAAATCTTCAGTTTTCACGGATGTTTATGCGTAGTGCATTAGAAACTGGCTAAATCCAGCAGTATCCCCAAAACCCATTCTTCATCCTAAAGAAAATCGAAGCTCAGCAAAAACATCTACGTTAACGCAGCAGGACTACTCTTTGCGCGGTTTTAAGCCTGAAAATAACAAGTGGTGGCACCCATGAAGAAATTTCTCTGTGCAGCAGCAAGCCTTGGCGCAATTGCCTATATCAGCAGCACGGCTCTGGCAGACGATCACAGTCTGGGCAATGACAATGAATCCGTCACATTCTCCGAGCTGACATTGGCAGACGGCACGCCAGACGACGGCACCTGCGCAAAACGCTACGGAACAGGTTACAAAACCGCAGACCATCCCGACACATCTTCACCAAACGCTCAAAAGACGACGACAGAAGGCCACGACATCATCATCTCCTCCACCGGAGGCACCATTGGGGATGGCATCCTGTCCATCGAAAATGAATACGAGATCATCTTCCCCAATGACGAACACAAAGAAACAATTGATGTGAAGATGTTCGCAACCGGCCTGATTGGCAGCGGAACAGCCTCAGGCGTGTTCTCGGATGGCACGTGCCGCGGCAAGGTCACCATTCAATCGGCCCAGCAGTAGGACCCGAGCCCGATGAAAGCCGCCCTTTGCACAGTGATATCCCTGACAGCCCTGACGCTCACAAGCATCAATGCAGACGCGATGAGCCTGCGATTGGGGCGCGGCGACAAGTTTTCCGCATTCACCGACCCGTCACTGGTGGACGGAAGTCCGGACAACGGGATCTGCACAAGGCGCTACGGGAAGGGCTTTACTGTAAAAGCACACCCCGGCTCCCTCCCTGAACAGCGGGAATTCAACACTTATGAAGGGCACATTATCAAGATGACCCATGTAGGTGGCAGCTTGGGAGATGGCGTATATTCGCTGGAAAATGAATACTTCTTCACCTTCCCCGATGACACCGAAGCTAAACCTATCAAATTTCAACTGATAGCAACCGGCCTCATTGGAGACAGACAAGCTTCCGGAGTTTTTTCTGACAAAATATGCCGCGGCACCGTACAGATCATGCTCGTAAAGAATACAGCAGCACAATGATACAACACTGCACCATACCACTCAATAAAACGGGACGGATAGAACAATGAAACCATTCCTCCTGACTTCCGCCTGCATTCTGGCTATGACCATTGCCAGCACATCAGCACAGGCCCTCACACAACGATTAGGCCCCGGCAACAGAACAATCACCTTCTCTGAATTGTCCATGACCGATGGAAGCCCTGATGATGGCACCTGTGAAAAGCGCTATGGCACCGACTTCACAACGCAAAGTAATCCAGATTCAGCAAGCAACCCACTCAAGCGGACAACCAAAGAAGGACATAACATCGAAGTCATTGCACTCGGCGGAAACGTAAGCGAAGGTATCTTCTCCATCGAGAACCAATATGAAATCATCTTCCCCGATGATGAAACCAAAACACCTGTAGATGTGGAACTGGCAGCAACAGGATTGATCGGCAGCCAGGAAGCCTCCGGTGTCTTTTCCGACGGTACGTGTAGAGGCGTCATTCAGGTCAAAGTGGTCAGCAACTAAGCCACCATATAAAAAGGCCTGAAGATCCCTTCAGGCCTTTAAACTCATAGCTTAAAGCATCACTTTAAGCGCAACGCCAAATGACTCTTGGTTTTCAAAGAGCTACACCCATTTAATGAATCACTTTCAAAAGCACCTAAGCTGAAACTCCAGCCGTTTCCAAAATGATCCGGGCAGCCTTGCCTGCCTGGCTTTCCCCTTCAGGCAAACGCATCTTTTCATCAATACGAGAGAACGCGTCCAGCTGCGCCCGCCGCTCTGGACTATCAGACAGCAGCGCAAGTACGGCCTGACTAAGCACTTCAGGGGCCGCTTCGTCTTCAATATATTCCTTGATGCTGTGATCTCCAAGCACAAGGTTGGGCAGCACAATGGTGTCCACCGCAACAATCTTGACGAACCGGTTGATCTGCTTCAGGCGGCGGAAGAACCAGTCCAGCTTGTAAGCTATGACCATAGGCACACCAGCAATCGCCAGCTCCAAAGACACAGTACCGCTGGCCGCAAGCGCTGCATTTGCCTGTCGCAATGCCGCAAACTTTTCCGCTTCACCCGTCACAATACGCGGCTGCACCTTCCAGGAAGCCACACCATCGCGAATGCGCTGTTCCTGATGAGGCACTGCTGGAATGATCACATCCACATCTGGGTCTTGTGCGCAAACCAGCTCAACAGCCTGACCAAACGGCTCCAGCAACCGCGAAACCTCACTGGTACGCGAGCCAGGAAGCACCACCAACTGCTTTCTGCCTGTCCCGAGCTCTGCGCGCTCCCCCGGAGCAGGCCGCAAATCCGCAAGCCGTTCAATCAACGGATGTCCCACATAATCACAGGGCGGTCCACCAAGGCGCTTGTGGGCCTCAGGCTCAAACGGCAACAGAGCAAGCAGCTGATCCACATAAACGGCCATCTTCTTCGCACGTCCCGGACGCCACGCCCACACAGACGGGCTCACATAGTCCACCACCCGAATATGAGGCGCTTTTTTGCGCACGCGCTTTGCCACATTGTGAGTGAAATCCGGAGAGTCGATGATCAGCAGTAAATCAGGTTGCTCGGCAATAACCGCATCAACAGTTTGATGTACACGGCGAATAATTGTCGGCAAACGTTCCAGCACCGCCGTAATGCCCATCACAGCAATATCATGCAGCGGAAAGATCGACTGCACACCTTGAGCCGCCATGCGCTCACCGCCCAGACCACAGACCTGAAGACGATCGCCAATTGAGGCGCGCAAGGCTTTTATGACTTCGGCACCCAGCTGATCGCCAGACTCCTCACCAACAACAAAGAAAACCTTGAAGGGTTTGACAGCTTCCAATTCGCTCATACCTCAGCGCTCACCAGCTTCAAAGTCTTCATCACGTGCGCAGCCATAAAGGAAAACACCCAGCTCATCGCAAAGGCGCTCAACCTCATCACGATGAGCAACCAGCACACGCCCAGCCTCAACACACACGCCTTTTAATTGCGCGTCAAAAGCTTTCTGTATGGTTTCCGGTCCAACGGTCGGCATATCAAGACGAAGGTCCTGCTGAGGCTTAGAACACTTTACAAGCACACCCGCAGCCCCCTTGGACCGGACACGGCCATTTGCACGCAAGCCAGCAACTCGCTCAAGCATGGCATCCGTGCCTTCAGCCCCCTCAACAGCCACAACACGCGCGCCAACAGCAACAGCACCCTGCCCGATATCCAATCGGCCCACAGCATCGACAGCCTCAATGGCAAGCTTCATGTCGCTCAGAGCTTTGGCATCAGGCTTTGGCCCAGCCACATGACCCGAACCTGCGACCAGCCCCGGAGCAACTTCATGAGCACCAACCACGTGTAATCCCTCTCGTTCAAATATTCCGGCTACCTTCACCAGCAAATGATCATCGCCGCCAACAACAGCCTTGATGATACGCGGCAAACGCCAAATCGTTCCAAAATCACCAAGGATCGATGTGAAGTCAGGCCGCTTCCGCACAGCGCCGATCAACACCACATCCTGAACACCATTAGATTTCAGCGTTGAGAACAGTTTGCCGATTTGCCCCCAGCCAAGTTCAACGGGATTAAACGCAGAAAGGGAGGCATCTGCCTCCCCCTTGATTGCGATGGTCACCACATCGCGACCTTGTTCCATAGCGGAGCGAATGACCAGACCGGGCAAATCGCCGCCGCCAGCAATCACAGCAATAGGTGCCTGTTTCACCATGAATTCAAAACAGACCCTTATTCACCGGTGTTGCGCGGCGTACAGAACCGGCGCTTTTCATCTTCTAGCATGAACGACGTCATCGTCTGCACACCTTCAAATTCAGCGTACTTGGTCCGCGCAATGTCAGCACGAGCACGCAACGTACCCTCTTCACTGTTGAAGACTTCCTTATACGCACCGCGCAGGGCGTGGATTTCTTCGCGAGAGAAGTTGCGGCGCTTCAAACCAATCAGATTCAGCCCTGCAAGACGTGCACGATCACCAATCACAGATCCATAAGGGATCACGTCAAACTCAACGCCAGTCAGACCACCAATGATGGAATGAGCACCCACACGGCACCACTGACGCACAGCAGACAGTCCGCCAAAGATCACATGATCTTCAACTTCAACATGCCCGGCAAGCGTCGCGTTGTTGGCCAGAATAACGTTGTTGCCCACGATGCAATCATGCCCGACATGAGTACCCATCATGAACAGGCCACCATTCCCAACGCGCGTCACACCACCACCGCCGGCAGTACCAGGGTTCATAGTGGAGTGCTCGCGGATCTGATTGTCTTCACCGATTTCCAGTAGCGTATCTTCGCCGGAAAACTTCAGATCCTGCGGCTGATGCCCCAAGCTGGCAAACGGGTAGACCTTCGACCGGGCACCGATCGTTGTCCGTCCAGCGATCACCACATGGGAAACAAGCTCTACATCATCGCCAAGGGTTACCTTGGGACCCACCATGCAGTAAGGACCGATCTTGACATTCTCTCCAAGTATGGCCCCGTCCTCGATAATCGCGGTGGGATGAATCTGTTGCATCAATGACCTCAATTCGCCTCGTCAGAATCGACAAGCATTGCGCTGATTTCCGCTTCAGCAACCTTCTGCCCGTCTACCATTGCAACACCTTCAAACTTCCAGATGGTCGCGCGGTTGCGGACTTTTTTCACATGAAAGTGCACCTGGTCACCAGGAACCACAGGCTTGCGGAACTTACACTTATCAATGGTCATGAAGTAAACCAGAGAAGGCACATCTTTCTTTTCACGACCATGGACGCAAAGCGCACCAGCAGTCTGAGCCATCGCTTCGATAAGCAACACACCTGGCATTACAGGCTGGCTTGGAAAATGTCCCTGAAAATGTGGCTCATTGATGGTTACATTCTTAATACCAACACCTGAGTTGTCGCCATCCATATCAACGATACGGTCAATCATCAAAAACGGATAACGATGGGGCAAAAGCTCCATAACCCGCATGATATCAGCGCTTTCAAGTGTTCTGGTCTCTACATCACTCATAATAATGCCTCAGCAATATCGGTTTGACTGGCATATGTCTCACTTGGAGCATCTGAGGACACGCCCTCCTCATTCACCAGCCAATCTAGTTAACTATCGGGATCAGATCCCGGGTCTAATCTGTTATTTCTTGCCGCCTTGAGCGGTCAGGCGGCGAAGCGCCGTCATTTCCTTGAACCACTCACGGATCGGCCGTGCCGGTACACCACCATAACGCCCACCTGGCGCCAGATCGTCGTGTACAGCACTTACGCCAGCAACTTGCGCGCCCATTCCAATGCGAACGTGCCCGGAAACACCGGTCTGTCCGCCAAGAACCACATAATCCTCAAGGCTGGAACTTCCAGAAATCCCTACCTGAGAAACAATGACGCAATGCTTTCCAATATTAACGTTGTGACCAACCTGAACCTGATTATCAATCTTGGTTCCATCACCCACAGTCGTATCACGGTTTGCACCGCGGTCTATACAGGAGCCAGCGCCAATTTCAACATCATTTCCTAGCACAACTCGGCCCAGCTGGGGAACCTTGATATGTCCACCTGGCCCCATCGCAAACCCAAAGCCATCCTGCCCTATGCTAACGTTTGGGTGAATAATGACACGGTCACCAAGCACTGCGTGCTGCAAACTGGAATTTGCTCCAATGGAGCAGTTCTCACCCAACTGACAATTGGCAGCGATCACCGCATTGGGTCCAACACGAGATCCAGCCCCAATCACCACATGCGCGCCAATGACAGCACCAACTTCAACAACAACACCTTCACCCAGCTGCGCGCTCTCATCAACAAAAGCACGCGCACTGACAGACGTCTCGCTGGTTACCGGAAGTGGCCGCATTGCGGTTGGGTAAAGCTCAGCCAAAACTTTCGCCAGTGAGCGGTACGGCTCCTTGGCGAGCAAAGGAACAACACCCTCGGGCACCTTGTCAACATGCTTTTTGCTCACGAGACAAGCTGTTGCCTTCGTGCTCTCAAGCTGATCCAGATATTTCGGATTATCGATGAACACAAGCGTTCCGGGAACGCCTTCATCAAGAGGAGCAACACCAGTAATGGCAAGCTCACTATCACCACGAACAATCTCCGCCCCAGCCCATTCAGCTACTTGTTTCACTGTTATTGATCGAGCTTCAGGGAAGAAAACCGGGCTAACTTCAGATTGATTTGATGGTTCTGTCATAGGATCCTACAAAAAAACGGCCGCCGAGGGTATCGGCGACCGATTATAATCAAATTTTCACTAGATCAGAAGCGTGTACCACCACTGAGCTTGAATACCTGCGTTTCATCAACATCGTTTTTGAGCACAGGCCAAGCAAAGTCAGCACGCAGCGGCCCAAACGGCGACTGCCACAACACCCCAACACCAACGGAAGCACGAAGATCGAAGTCTTCAGACTGGATACCGCTTCCGATTACAGAAGACAGTTCGCTATCCACACCCCAGAGAGAACCCGCATCAGCGAAGACTGCGCCCGACAATCCAAGTTCTTCAGGGAAGACTGGGAATGGGAACTGACCTTCAACGGTACCTGCAACGTAGTATTTACCACCCAAGGCATCGCCACCGTTTTCATCACGAGGACCATAACCGTTGGTTGCAAAACCACGAATTCTGTCAGGTGAACCCTGGAACTGATCAGTCACGCGCAGACGGTTACCGATAGATTCGATGTAACCGGCAGAACCCTTCACAAAACCAACAAGACCCCATTCAGCGTAGAGCTCTTCAAATGCGCTACCCTTAAACTGACCACGAACATACTGAGACTCTCCGCCGAGACCCGCAACTTCCTGCTCGTAGGAAGCGACATAACCGTCACGTGGGTTCAGGTTGTTGTCCAGAGTATTGTAGACGAGCGAGAAGCCCGCAAGTGAAGTCGTGTACTGCCCAAGGGAGTCACAGACACCCAAAGACACACCAGGCTCACAATCGCTAATGCCAGTAGAGTCACTACGTGTCAGATCGCGCTGGTAAAGCTTGTAGAACAGGTTAAGCGTCAGTTCGTCTTCGCGAAGCGGAAGGCCGAAGTTAATCGCACCACCAGTTGTCTGCTCTTCATAAGCACGGGAGCTGTTCTGATCGTATACGCGGCGGTATACATCCAGACCTGCGGAGATACGACGCCCCATGAAGAACGGCTCAACGAATTTGAACTCATACTTCTGGTTATCGGTACCACCACCAACAGCAGCTTTAACGTACTGACCGCGACCAAGGAAGTTGCGCTCGGTGATGGAGATATCACCAATCACACCGTCAGAGGTGGAGTAACCCACACCGAATGAAACTTCACCGGTTGGCTGCTCTTCAACATCCACGTTGATGATCACACGGTCAGGAGCACTGCCCTGCTGACGCGTAATACGCACATTCTGGAAGTAACGCGTGTTGCGCAGACGACGCTCAGCCTTATCCAGAAGGATACGGTTGTAAGCATCACCTTCAGCGAGATCGAATTCGCGGCGGATCACGTACTCACGTGTACGGTCGTTACCACGAACGTTGATACGCTCAACATAAACGCGTGGACCTTCTTCGATCAAATAAGTAATCGAGACTGTCTTGTTCTCATAATCACGCTCACCACGAGGGCGAACCTGAGCAAACGCATAGCCTGCCTTGGAAACTTCCAGCGTCAGAGCTTCAAGCGTCTTTTCAACTTCTAAAGAGTTGTAGGTATCACCAGACTGAGTGCGCAGATACTGGCGCATCGCCTCTGGGTCAACAGCAGACAAGGAGGTATCGATTTCGATATCACCGAACTCGTACTGCTCACCTTCATCAACAGTGAACGTCACGTAGAAGATGTTTTGCTCACGGTCCAGATCTGCAACAGCAGAAACAACGCGGAAGTCAGCGTAACCCTTCTGGTAGTAGAACTGACGCAAAGATTCTTCATCTACATCGAGACGATCAGGATCATAAACATCAGTTGTACGCAACCAGCCGAGGAAGCCACTTTCGCGGGTCTGGATCTGCTCACGCAGGTAGCCGTCAGAGAAGGCTTGGTTACCGATGAAGGAAATACGGGCAACACCCGTCTTATCCCCTTCTTCGATTTCAAAAACCAGATCCACACGGTTATTAGCGCGCTCAATAATCTTCGGCTCAACAGACGCACGATAGCGACCGGAGCGACGATAAGCTTCCAGAAGGTTCTGAGCATCAGACTGAACACGCGCACGTGTCAGCATGGACCGTTCAGAAGAACGAACGACTGATTGCAGAGCTTCGTCTTTCAGTCGCTTGTTACCCTCAAAGGAGATTTTGCCGATAACTGGATTTTCTTTAACATCAACAACAAGAGTGCCGCCGCGTTGCTCGATGGAAACATCAGCAAACAGACCGGTCGCATAAAGCGTGGTCAGGCTCTCGTCGATATCAATTGCAGAAAACGATTTCCCTGGACGGATAGTCAGGTAGTTGCGAACTGTTTCGCTTTCGATGCGCGTTGCACCGTTAACGACAATCTTGTTAACCACCGCGGCCTCGGCAACCCCTGTTCCGATAAACGGAACCCCAACCGGAGCAACTGTAGTAGTAGCTGCAACGGCCATTGCCAAAAGCGACACACGTGACAGGTTCTTAAATGACTGCATAGAACTGCTATGCCTTTTATTTTCAGCCTAAAGTTGCATTAGTCCCCTGATCCTCAGATCACTAATGCGCCTCAGGGTAATGGATAGAATCTGAAACACCTAGGAACTTTGTACAAGGTTTTCAGAGTAAAGCAAGGCGACACAACTGGATTTAATGCAATTTGCCCAATCCTTTGCCCAACCTTTGGTTACGCAACTTACCTAAGAGCCGATTATCGACCGCAGATCATTCCAGGTCGCAAAAACCATTAGAAGCAGAACCAGAGTGATTCCTATCCGGAACCCGAAATCCTGCAGTTTTTCACTCAACGGCTTACCCCTTACGATCTCGATGATGTAGTACAGCAGATGCCCGCCATCCAGCATGGGAACAGGCATAAGGTTGAGTAAACCAATAGAAATTGACAAAACTGCGGTAAGGTTAATTAGCGGTAAAATACCATGGGTCGCAACTTGCCCGGAAATTTGTGCTACGCGAATCGGACCACCTAGTTGGTCCGGATCTTCTTTACCGAGGAAAAGACCGCCAATATAACCTAATGTCCTATCAAGAATGTACCATGTCTCTTTTACCCCTTCACCCACAGCTTCCACCGGGCCAAAACGCTTGACTATGATATCTTCCTGAGAAGTATTTCGCTGAATTCCAAGAATTCCAACCTTCTGCGTATTCCCAAAACCATCACTGATTTCCTGTAGTTCTGGCGTTGCAGTAAGGCGCTCGACAGCATCCCCGCGCTCCACATCGATCTGCATCGGAACGCCCGCACTCGCCGTCACGACCCGCTGCACATCATTGAAACTTTCTACTGGATTGCCATCAATCGAGAGGATCAAATCCCCTGGCAAAATGCCGGCCATTTCAGCCGCACTACCAGGTCGCACCTGATCCACACGCGGCAATGTTTCGAATTTTCCTAAAAATCCAAACATTCCTGCAAAGATAAGAATAGCGAGGATAAAATTGGCAATAGGCCCTGCGGCCACAATTGCGGAGCGCTGCCACGGGTTCTTCGCAAAGAACGCAGTCCGGCGCATCTCCTCATCCATTTTGGCTTGCTCATCACGGTCTGGCACGCTTGCAGCATTCTCATCACCTGAGAACTTCACATAGCCACCCAGCGGAATGGCACAGACCTTCCAGCGCGTCCCATGCTTGTCATTGCGACCCAACAGTTCCGGTCCAAACCCGACTGAGAATGCAAGAACCTTCACCCCGCACCAACGCGCGACGAGGAAATGCCCTAGCTCATGGAAGAAAACAACCACAGTAAGCACAGCCAAGAAGGGAATGATGACTCCGAGCGAACCACCAAGAACTGAACTCAGAACGTCCATGCGAACAGCCTTACCTTATTTTTTAAAGGAAGCGCCGGATTAGGCGGCCATCTTCCCAATAACTTCGTTTGCAACTCGACGCGCTACCTGATCCAACTGAAGAATCTCCTCCAGCTGATCTGAACAATCTAGCATATTTTGCGTATGAAGCCGATTCAGAACATCCTCAAGAAGCTCTGGGATCTGGAGGAAGCCGATCTTCCGTCCAAGGAAGGCTTCCACCGCCACTTCGTCAGCTGCGTTAAAAATCGTCCCTGCCCCATCGCCAAGTTCCATCACTTTACGTGCAAGTGACAGCGCAGGAAAACGCTCAAAATCAGGCTTTTCAAAGTCCAGACGCCCAATCATCCCCAGATCAAGATCCGCAACCGGAGCCGTCTTTCGGGTTGGGTATGCCAGACAATGAGCAATTGGCCCGCACATGTCCGGAACCGCCATATGGGCCAATAATGACCCATCACAATATCTAACCATGCCATGGACAATTGATTGTGGATGGACAACCACATCCAGCTGATCAGCGGTAATAGGGAACAGGTGATAGGCTTCAATCAGCTCAAGACCTTTGTTCACCATAGAAGCACTATCAATGGTAATCCGCCGCCCCATGGACCAGTTTGGATGCTTCAGCGCCACCTCAGGCGTGGCAACACGCATCTCATCCAGTGTCGATGTCCGAAACGGTCCACCGGAAGCTGTGACAATCACTTTGTCGACAGCTTTGGGGTCATCCTGCTCAAACACCTGAAAAATAGCGTTATGCTCTGAATCCATCGGCAGCAGTTTGGAGCCATGCTTTTCAGCCAGCTCACACACAATCGTACCTGCACACACCATGGTTTCTTTATTGGCAAGAGCGATATTGCTGCCTGCCTTGATCCCCTCAATGGTCGGCTCCAGCCCTGCGGCTCCCACCATAGCAGAAACCAGCACATCTACCTTCTGGCTAGCCGCCTCCAGCACAGCCTCACGACCTGCAGAAACCTCAACGCCAGTACCGGCGAGTGCTGCTTTAAGATCTTCGTATTTAGAGGCATCACCAATGACCGCATGCTTTGCGCCAGTCTCCCGGCACGCCTTCGCAAGCGCATCAACATTGCGGCCTGCAACAAGTACATTGACTTCATAACGCTTAGGGCTGTGCGCAATAACTTTGAGCGTACTGGCTCCAACCGATCCGGTTGCTCCCAACACAGTGAGAGATTTTGTCATATCAACAACCCTTGCAAATCAACAGAACCGTGGGCGAAGCACAAAAATCAGCAGTATCAGGATGCAAACAGCATCAACCCTGCATTTGGATCAAACAGCTGACCGCCAAACACTACACCAACCACATAGGCAAACACAGCGGCAGCGACAAGGCCATCAACGCGATCAAGCAGCCCACCATGCCCGGGAATAAGGCGACTGGAGTCTTTCACCTTAAAGCGGCGCTTCATGGAGCTTTCAAACAGGTCTCCAAGCTGAGAGACTGCAGAAAGAACAACAGCAAGCCCAAAAGCCCAGACCAGCTGAGAACCACCCGCAACAGCAACAAAGCCCATTCCTAAAAGCGAAGAAAAGACCACGCCGCCAATAGCACCGCTCCAGGTTTTGTTTGGAGAAACAGCAGGCCAAAGCTTAGGTCCGCCAAAGCTGCGACCACACACATAGGCCGCAATATCGGTCCCCCAGACCACAAGGAAGAGATAGATGATGAAGAACAGCCCTTCATCCCCTTCCCGCAGCGCCAGCAATGAAACAAATGTCAGGCCAGCGTAAACGTAGCCCTCACTCACCCAGCGCGCCGTCCGGTCAAAGCCACCAGCACCGTAAAGTACCACAGCACCAGCAATCAGCGCTCCGGCAATCCAGAGCGGCTGCGCCTGAAAGTAACTAAAGCCAATGAAGAGAAGAAACAGGTAGCCCAGCAGCACAACAGGTCGCTGAGCATTTTGCAAAATGATCTTGTACCATTCCCAGTAAACAATCAGCATGCCAACAAGCACGAGGCCAGCAAACCAGAAACCACCTGCCCATGTCAGCGCCAGCGCGACAGGAGCAAGAATAACTGCAGAAAGAGCGCGTACCAGCAAATCAGGATTTGCATTTAGCACGCGCCGGATAATTCCTCCGGAAGCGCCTTCAGAATTGTTCTGATTGTTTTTGTCAGGCATTACGTCCCAGTCGCGTCAGAGCTCAAACCCCCATACCGCCGGTCACGGTTAGAGAACGCCAGCAAAGCATCATCAAAAGCATCTGAGTTAAACTCAGGCCAGGGCGTAGGAGCAAAATAAAATTCGGCATAAGCAGCCTGCCACAACAGGAAGTTGGAAAGTCGCTGTTCTCCCCCTGTGCGGACTATGAGGTCTGGATCCGGAATATCACGGGTATCCAGACAAGTACTGACATCATCCTCCCCAATGTCAGCAGCTCTCAACTCACCAGCTTCCACGCGCTGCGCCAGTTGCCGTGCAGCTCGGACGAACTCGTCCCGCGCTCCGTAGTTAAAAGCAATAACCAGCACCAGCCCGGTACAATGAGCGGTCTCTCGTTCCGCATCATTAAGCAGGGTCAGCATGGATTTATCGAGATTTTCTTTGGACCCGATGACACGAACCCTCACATTAGTCTTAGTGAGTTCCTTAATGTCATCGCGTACAAACCGGCGCAGCAAGGCCAACAGGAAAGAAACTTCCTGTTGCGGGCGCGCCCAGTTCTCAGAAGAAAAGCTAAAAAGCGTCAGGTAGGAGATCCCGCGCTTTTGTGCGTGTTTAACGGCTTCGCGCAGTGTTTTCACACCGCGCCGATGCCCTTCAGTGCGCGGAAGGCCCCGGCGAGTTGCCCAACGGCCATTACCATCCATAATGATGGCGACGTGACGAGGCACACTCAAAAGTCCGATTTCGGAATTTGCATCAACTGCCTCAAATTCAACGCTCGCCGCCATATAGCCCCCGCTTGCAAACAGGATTAAACCTGCTTGATTTCCTGTTCTTTTTTGGCAAGTACAGAATCAACTTCACCAATAATGTCGTCAGTCATCTTCTGAACCCTGTCAGAAGCTGACCGCGCATCGTCTTCCCCCATCTCACCAGCTTTTTCGAGCTTTTTGATGGTTTCCATGCCATCGCGGCGAACATGACGTGCAGCGATCTTCGCTTGCTCGGCAAATTTATGCGCAACTTTGACAAGTTCTTGACGACGCTCTTCATTAAGCTCAGGAATTGGCAAACGCAGCACCATGCCATCCACAACCGGGTTTAGACCAAGGCTGGATTCACGGATAGCTTTTTCAGTGGCCTGCATCATGGAACGATCCCAGACCTGAACAGAAATCATGCGCGGCTCTGGAACACTGACTGTCGCGACCTGGTTGATCGGCATTGGAGCGCCATAAGCCTCCACAGTGATTGTGTCCAGCATACTTGCAGAAGCACGACCAGTACGAAGACCAGCAAATTCATGCTTCAAAGCTGTGATCGCACCATTCATGCGGCGGTCAAGATCGTCATAGTCCAGCTCTGACATAATTTCCTCTTTCACCTATCATTTTAACGGACCGGCATTCCAAAACAAAAACCGGCCCGGGTCAAAATCCGACAGTTAAGACACCAGCTGATGCCCGTTAGTCTTCAATGACCGTAAACAGCCCCTGCCCGCGCAGCACATTAACAAGCGCGCTGGAGGTCTTGATGGAAAAGACAACTACAGGAATAGAGTTGTCCCGGGCAAGTGCAATCGCGGTCGCATCCATGACTTTAAGGTTCTTTTCAAGAACTTCCCCCGGTGTAAGCGTGTCAAAACGCTTTGCATCAGGCTTAAGCTTAGGATCAGCGTCATAAACGCCATCAACACTGGTACCCTTGAGGAACACATCACACTGCATCTCTGCCGCACGCAGTGCCGCACCAGAATCAGTGGTAAAGAACGGATTGCCCGTACCACCGGCAAACAGAATAACGTCCCCGTCTTCCATGTAACGCTCTGCGCCGCGCTGAGTAAAGCTCTCACAAATCGACGGCACAGGAACAGCGGAAAGCACACGCGCCTGAATACCGCGCTGACGAAGCGCATCGGCAAGCGTGAGCGAATTCATAATGGTTGCCAGCATACCCATATGGTCGCCGGTCACACGGTTAGCGCCTTTGGCTGCCAGAGCCACACCGCGGAAGATGTTACCGCCACCAACAACGATGCCGAACTGGGCACCCAGATTTACAGCCTCTGAAATTTCCGCTGCTACCCGTTCAACCACCTTTGGATCGATACCAAAGTCCTGGTCGCCCATCAGCGCTTCCCCTGAAAGTTTCAGAAGAACTCGTTTCCAGCGAACACCCTCAGACATAGTAAACCTCTTTTCATGCATCCAGATACAAAGAGGGCGTCGACTGAGTCGACGCCCTCAATAAATTAGTTACCAGCAGCAGCAGCAACTTCAGCTGCGAAGTCTGATTCTTCTTTTTCAATACCTTCACCAAGGGCGATGCGAACAAAGCCGGTGAGTTTGATTGGAGAACCGATTTCTTTAGCTGTTTCTTCAACGGCCTTCTCTACAGTCAGATCAGGGTTGATAACGAAAGACTGCTTAACCAGCGTAACTTCTTCATAGAACTTACGCAGGCGACCTTCAACCATCTTCTCGATGATGCTTTCAGGCTTACCAGACTCACGAGCCTGTTCCATGTAAACAGTGCGCTCACGCTCAACAGCGTCTGCATCCAGCTCGTCAGTGTTCAGTGCCATTGGGTTGGTCGCTGCAACGTGCATTGCAATCTGTTTACCCAAAGCTGCCAGCTTGTCTGCATCACCTGCAGATTCAAGAGCAACCAGAACACCGATTTTGCCAAGGCCGTCGCCAGCAGCGTTGTGCATGTAAGAAGCAACAACACCTTCAGAAACAGACAGACCAGCAGAACGACGAAGGGTCATGTTTTCACCGATGGTGCCAACAGCTTCCTTCAGTTCGCCTTCAACGCTCTTGTCAGAACCTGGGTAAGGTGCTGCAGCAAGCTTCTCAACGTCACCATCAACAGTAAGCGCGGTTGCAGCGATATCGCGAACCAGCTTCTGGAAGTTTTCGTTACGAGCAACGAAGTCTGTTTCGGAGTTAACCTCAACAACAACAGCTTTGTTGCCATCTGCAGCAACTGCAACAAGACCTTCAGCCGCAACACGGCCAGCCTTCTTAGCAGCCTTTGCAAGGCCTTTGGTACGCAGCCAGTCAACAGCTGCTTCCATATCACCGCCTGTTTCTTTCAGGGCAGCTTTACAATCCATCATGCCAGCACCGCTTGTTTCGCGGAGCTCTTTTACCATAGCAGCGGTAATGCTCATCGTACGCCTCATGGACGGGAGTGTGTCATAAAAAAATCAGAGGAAGCCGACTTCCCTGCGGATTCATCCGATTTATCGCATAGCGACCGTGACCCTTCGCAGTAAAACAGACGAAAAATCACATAAAAACTGGAGGGGAAGCGCATAAATGCGCTTCCCGAGAGAAAACCTTAGCCTTCGCTCTTGTCAGCTTCAGCTGCAGGAGCAGCTTCTTCAGCAAGAACAGGCTCTTCAAGGAGTTCTTCAGATTCGCCGAGATCGATACCCATAGAACCGGATGCGCGTGCGATGCCGTCAATAGCAGCGCGTGCGATCAGGTCTGTGTAAAGAGTAATTGCACGACCAGCATCATCGTTACCCGGTACAGGGTAAGTAATGCCATCTGGATCACAGTTGGAATCCAGGATCGCAGCAACCGGAATGCCCAGACGACGAGCTTCCTGAATTGCGTTAGCTTCGCGGTTGGTGTCGATAACAAAGATCAGGTCGGGAATACCGCCCATGTCTTTAATACCACCAAGGTTGCGCTCAAGCTTCTGACGCTCACGGTCAAGGAACAGACGCTCTTTTTTGGTCATGCGGTTTGCATCACCACCGTCGAGCAGTTCTTCAACTTTACGCAGACGCTGGATGGACTGAGAGATCGTCTTCCAGTTGGTCAGCATGCCGCCGAGCCAACGAGCGTTTACGTAGTACTGAGCAGAGTTGCGAGCAGCTTCTGCAACAGCTTCCTGAGCCTGGCGCTTGGTACCAACCAAAAGCACGCGACCACCAGCAGCAACAGTGTCAGACACAGCTTTAAGAGCCTGGTGCAGAAGCGGAACTGTCTGACCAAGATCAAGAATGTGAATGTTGTTGCGAACACCGAAGATGTAGTTGTTCATCTTTGGGTTCCAGCGGTGCTTCTGGTGACCAAAGTGGACGCCTGCTTCAAGAAGCTGACGCATAGTAAAATCAGGCAAAGCCATGCCTTTATTCTCCTTAGTTTTCCGGTTTAATCCTCCGCAGGGCAGCACAACCGTGCAACTCTCTAACCGGATGGAGCTCGCCACAAGGACAAACCCCGCCCTGCGTGCGGGATGGGGCGCTTATAGAACCCCTTTTCAAGAAGATCAAGCACTCAAGGATTAAGATCAACACATAGGCCCGAATTAGTAAAACAGATGCTCTCCAGCCCTGTTTGCACAACTCCAAATTTTATCATCTCTACCACAGCAACCAGACACCAAACCAAACTGTGGGTATGCGCATTACATATTAGTAATTCCGAAAAGTTATAGTTAACAAAACATCAACAAAATGACTCAATTCGGACACATTTTAAAATGGCACCAAACAAACTGATAGTAGCAGCACTTGTGGCTTTGACATTGGGTGGCTGCGCCAAAACCGTCAAGCTCTCGGACATTGATGCAAAGACGATCTCCAAATCCTCAGTAAAGCCCATCAAAAACCGACATGTGAGAGAAGGCCACATCAACACCCATGGCATCCAGCATGGTCTGCTGGGTATTGTTGTGACCACAGCCATGAATGCAGCCTCTGGCGCCTATGGCGAGATGGCCTCCATTCCCGCAGCGAAACACGATCCACAAACCGCCATGCGCGACCGGTTGACCAAATATCTGCAGAGCACCCACAAGTTCCGCTTTAAGGGCACGATCAAGGGCCCATATAGCAAACCGACCATCAGCGAGGAGAAACGCGCAAAAGCTCTCACAAAGCTCGCCAGAGAAACCGGTTACTCTGGTTATTACTTGGATGTATCAACAGTCACCTATCAGTCAGAAATGCAGGGCGCAGGCTGGTTCGCAAATCTCGCTTACCGCTACCGCGGACGCGCACTCCTGGTTTCTGCCAAGGATGGCAAAATCCTCGCTGCCTCAACCTGCAACGTTACTGATCATGCCGATTTAACTGATCTGGCTGAGAAAGGACAAAAGAGCGTAGACCGCTTCGCCAGAAACCTTGGTTACTCCTGCGCTGAACAGGTCATACAGAAAATCTTTTAGTATCGGAGCAGCTGGCATGAACACCAATAAACGCAACATGCTCTAAAATAGAAAACCCCGCCGAACATCTTCCGCGGGGTTCTTTTTTGCATATACCGAAGCATCCTAGGACATCTGGACGTCCATCACGCCCGGTAGGGTTTTCAACGCACCAGACAGTTGCGGTGAAAGCTGATAATTGCCGGGGAGTTTGACCTCCACTTCGCGCTGACCGTTATCCAGCAGCACAACGCAGCTCACTTCACCATCACCGCCGCGGCGGAGTTGGCGCTGCAGGCTCTGGATCGGTTCACTGGACCCGAGGAAAATCCGCAGGGTTCGATGCACCCTGCCCGCCACTTTCTCCAGCGGCTCTACCTGTGAAATGCGAACACTGACTTCCTCATCGCGCATATCTGCCTGCACCAGCAGCACAACAGATTGCCCTGGCTCCAGCAAATCGCGGCATTGGTTCAGCGTCTCAGAGAACATCACCGCTTCATACTGCCCGGTCGGATCAGAAATACGAACGATGCCCATCTGGTTGCCGGTACGGGTTTTGCGCTCCTGCTTTGCCGTGACAGTTCCCGCAAGCCTCCCCGCGGAAGACCCAGCTTTCACAGAGCGCTCAAAATCCTTCCAAAGCTGCACACGCAACTTGGTGAACAGCTCGCGATACTCATCGAGCGGATGGGCTGAAATGTAAAAGCCGACCGCCGCATATTCTTTTTGCAGCCGCTCGGATGGCAGCCACGGATCCGTCGGATTAAGGATCAAAGGCTCAGGCGCATTATCTCCGCCAAAGAAATCATTTTGACCAGATGTCTTATTCTCTTCCGTCCGCTGTGCCATGCCGATGATGCGATCCAGACCGTCAAGCAACTGCGCACGGTTTGGATTAAGTTCATCAAAGGCTCCAGCGGCAATGAGATTCTCGATTGTGCGCTTATTAAGAACCTTCGGACTGATGCGCGTTGCAAAGTCACCCAGATCCTTAAACGGTTCATCTCCACGCACGTCAACAATGTGTTCAACCGCCTGCTCGCCCACACCTTTGATCGCACCCATGGCGTAAACGATCTTGCCGTCAAGCACGCCAAAATGCACACCGGATTTATTGACGGAGGGTGGCACGACCTCGATGCCCATACGCACCGCTTCCTGACGGAAGTCACTCAACTTGTCCGTATTACCCAGATCAAGCGTCATGATGCCGGCAAGGAACTCAACCGGATAGTTCGCTTTCAGCCACGCAGTTTGATAGGCCACAAGCGCATACGCAGCCGCATGGGATTTGTTAAAACCGTAGTTCGCGAACTTGGCCACCAGATCGTAGATCATCCCGGCCTGATTTTTATCGACCTTCTGCTCAACCGCCCCCTCAACAAAGCGGGCGCGCTGGATCTCCATTTCAGCCGCAATCTTCTTACCCATCGCACGGCGCAGCAAATCCGCTTCACCAAGAGAGTAACCAGACAGCACCTGAGCAATCTGCATCACCTGTTCCTGATAAACGATAATGCCGTTTGTCTCGGTCAGAATTGGCTCCAGCAACGGGTGGAGATAATCAGGCTCCTGCTCGCCATGTTTTACCGCGTTGTAGATCGGGATATTGTCCATCGGGCCCGGGCGATAGAGCGCCACCAGAGCAATGATATCCTCAAACCGGTCAGGCCGCATACCAGCAATGGCGCGGCGCATGCCCTGACTTTCCAGCTGGAACACGCCAACCGTCTCACCAGCAGCCAGAAGCTTATAGGTCGCGGGGTCATCAATCGGTATTTCATCGATCTTAACTTCAATGCCACGCTTCTTGATGTGCGAAACCGCAGTATCAATCACTGTCAGCGTTTTCAGACCCAAAAAGTCAAACTTGACCAGACCGGCTGCTTCAACCCACTTCATGTTGAACTGAGCAACAGGCATGTCAGAACGAGGATCTCGGTAAAGCGGCACCAGCTGCTCCAGCGGACGGTCCCCAATCACCACACCCGCTGCGTGGGTAGACGCGTGACGATAAAGTCCTTCCAGCTTCTGCGCCATCTTCAGCAGGCGGTCGACAACTTCTTCCTGCTTGGCTGCTTCACGCAGCCGCGGCTCCTGCTCCAATGCCTCTGGCAGTGTGCACGGATTGGCCGGGTTGCCGGGAACCAGTTTACTTAGGCGGTCCACCTGACCGTATGGCATCTGCAGAACACGGCCCACATCACGCAACACCGCCTTGGCCTGCAACGTTCCATAGGTGATGATTTGTGCCACCTGCTCGCGGCCATACTTGCGCTGTACATACCGGATCACTTCTTCACGACGGTTCTGGCAAAAGTCGATGTCGAAATCCGGCATGGACACGCGGTCCGGATTCAGGAAGCGCTCGAACAGCAATGAGAACCGCATTGGGTCAAGATCGGTGATGGTCAGTGACCAGGCAACAAGCGACCCCGCACCAGAACCACGCCCCGGCCCCACAGGAATGTCCTCGTTCTTCGCCCACTTGATAAAGTCCGCAACGATCAGGAAGTATCCAGGAAACTTCATACGGATAATGATGCCAAGCTCATAATCCAGACGGTCCCAGTAATCTTTCTCTTCAAGGTCGGGTGCCAGACCATGCAGATCGAGACGCGCCTGCAAGCCTTCCTTCGCCTGCCGCGTCAGCTCTTCCGCCTCAGCACGCTCCGCTTCGCCAGCATCAGCATCCGCACCAGCAAAGCGCGGCAGAATAGGATCTCGCTTCAATGGCCGGTAATGACAGCGCCGTGCAATCACCACGGAGTTCTCAAGCGCCTCCGGAAGATCGGAGAACAGCTCCATCATCTGCTCACGGGTTTTGAAGCAATGATCTGGCGTCAGCTGACGGCGATCCGTCTCGACAAGAACACGACCTTCGGAAATCGCGATCAAGGCATCATGCGCTTCATAATCATCCGGATTAGGGAAATAAGCCTCGTTGGTCGCAACAATTGGAATATTCAGATCATAGGCAAGGTTCAGGAGCGCAGGCTCAACATCTTCCTCGCCTTTCATATTGTGGCGCTGCAACTCCACATATAGACGATCGCCAAATGTGGATTGCAAAACCTCTAGGCGAGACTTGGCAAGATCAACATGCCCCTCTCGCAGTTGCGAGTTAATAGGACCATCACTTGCACCGCTCAGAACAATCAGGCCATCGGATTTATCCAACACACGAGAAAGGGGAACATTGGCTTTGAGTCCCGGCTCTGTATCAAGAAAGGCTCTTGATACAAGATCCATGAGGTTCTCATAGCCCCCTTTATTCACGGCGAGAAAAACCAGATCGCTAACGGCTTCATCTCCCACCGCGTCAGGTTGATCGTCAAAGGTCACTGATATCTGACAACCAATGACAGGCTGTATACCCGCGCCAAAAGCTTTTTCAGAAAACTCAAGCGCACCAAACAAGTTCCCGCTGTCAGTAATGGCCAGCGCCGGTTGCTCATCCTTGGAAGCCAGATCAAGCAGCTTTCCAATTGGGAGAGCCCCTTCCAGCAAAGAGTAAGCCGAGTGAACACGGAGATGGACGAAACCTGGAGATGACATCTGGAGCCTTTTGGTTCGCAAGGTATGTGCGACAGTAGCACCTCATTTGGAGGACCCAAAAGCAAAATGCAATTGCCTGGCAAATCGCACCACCGGTTATCCCGAGTTTCCCAACCTCTCTTCCTCAGTATTTTCTAAGGAAGCATCCGGGTCAGCGCATCACCCCACATCAGGCAGCTGCTTGCAAAAAGAACGATAGAACCGAATGCTGCTGCTTCACGAAGTACAAATGACATAACAAACACCCTTATTTTGAACCCTATTTGTATTTGTTATGTTCTATCAATGTTCTCATTCTTTCAACCCTTAATTTGGCTGGGTCAAACTCATAGTTAATGAGTGGTATACGCATTACTCCCCCAACATCACCGCTCAAACACAGCAAGGTATTTCCCTCAGCAACTCAATAAGTTGCAGTGCCAGTCAGCGTTAACACGGCAGGTATACATCACGAAACACCAGCCTCGCTTGAGCGATCAGACAGAGAGAACAACAGGCATCAAAACAAGAACATCCCCTCAAAACAAAAATGCCAGCGAACAGGTCGCTGGCATTTGATTCTCAATGGAACGCACTCTCATTTCCAATTTAAGGAAGCTCGACCACCTTGCCTTCGCGCAGTGTAATCCGTCGGTCCATCTGTTTTGCAATTTCCAGATTGTGGGTTGCCAGCAAGGCCGCTACACCGGAGGCGCGAACCAGCGCGGTCAGCGCCTCAAACACATACTGCGAGGTGTTCGGATCAAGGTTCCCCGTTGGCTCATCCGCCAACAGAACACGCGGCGCATTGGCAACTGCACGCGCAATCGCAACACGCTGCTGCTCACCACCGGAAAGCTCCGCAGGACGATGAGTTTCCCGCTCAGATAGACGCATATAAGAAAGCAGCTGACGTGCACGTTCTTCCGCATCCTGACGTTTCAGTCCGCAAATCATCTGCGGCAATGCAATATTTTCCAGCGCAGTAAACTCTGGCAGCAACTGATGGAACTGGTAGACAAAGCCCACCTCAGTCCGCCGAATGGCTGTGCGCGCATCATCATTGAGCTTGGAACATTCCCGCCCGCCAATCAGCACCTCACCGCTCTGCGGCATTTCCAAAAGGCCAGCCAGATGCATCAGCGTCGACTTACCTGCGCCAGAGGGTGCCACGAGCGCAACCATTTCCCCTTCATAGAGGTTAAGGTCAGCGCCCTTAAGAATTTCCAGTTTGCTGTTGCCCTCAACATAACCGCGGACAACATTCTTCAAACTCAGAACAGGAACGCGTTCCTCACCCTTAAGCGAAACACCAGCAACCGGTTTTGTTGGTTTATTCATCATTCGTAGCGCAAAGCCTCAACAGGATCGAGCCGGGCTGCGCGCCAGGCAGGGTAAATCGTAGCAAGCAGGCTCAATACCAAAGCCATAATAACAACACTGGTCGTCTCACTTGGATTCATTTCAGCCGGCAGCTTTGAAAGGAAGTAAAGCTCAGGCGAGAACAGCTCGGTCGAGGTCAACCAGGAAATCCCCTGACGAATGCTCTCAATGTTCCAGCACACCACAGTACCCAAAATAAACCCGGCAAACGTACCAATGGTTCCAATGCTGGCCCCCGTGATGATGAAGATCCGCATCACCGCGCCGCGAGTTGCACCCATCGTACGCAGCACGGCGATATCACGGCCCTTATCTTTCACAAGCATGGTCATGCCGGAAATGATATTCAGAGCGGCCACAAGAACAATCAGCGTGAGGATCAGGAACATCACGTTACGCTCAACTTCAAGCGCTGAGAAGAACGTCATATTGCGCTGGCGCCAGTCAGAAACGAACACAGGCCGTCCAGCCTCTTCTTCAATGACAGGTCGCAGCGGACCAACAGCATCCGGGTCATCAGCATAGACCTCAATGCCCGTCGCCAGACCTTCTTTATTGAAGTACAGCTGTGCTTCATTAAACGGCATGAAGGCAATCGTGCCATCATATTCGCTCATACCAATCTGGAAGATCGCAGAGACCGGATAGCCCTTCACGCGCGGGGTCATCCCCATCGGCGTGATGCTGCCACGCGGAGTAATCACGCGAACCGTATCACCAACAGTAACACCCAGCTGACGCGCAAGACGGGAGCCAATGGCAACACCTTCACCATCATCAAACCCATCCAGCGTTCCAAGCAGAACATTCCCGGACACCAGATCCAGCTTATCAAGATCAGCCTTATGAATGCCGCGGAACAAAGCGCCCAGATCAGCGCTTGGCCCGGAGATCATCGCCTGCCCTTCAACAAACGGCATAGCAAAATCAACACCGTCAATGCCAGCTAGTTTGACCGAGGTCGCCTCATAGTCATTGAGCGGACTATCGATGGGCTGCACAAGTACATGTCCGTTGATGCCAAGAATTTTGGTCAGCAGCTCCGTTCGGAACCCGTTCATCACCGCCATAACGATGATCAGAGTTGCAACGCCCAAAGTGATGCCCAAAAAGGACAGACCGGCAATAATTGAAATGAAAGTTTCTTTGCGTCTGGAGCGCAGATAACGCCCTGCCAGCATCCACTCAAAGGGTGCAAACCACCGGTTCTTTCCGGGATGAGCCGCCTGAATCTCTGCCGTCATACTAGACTATTCTCCGTTTCCGCCTGTTCAACTACCCCGTGGAATATAGGGAGCATGAAGAGCAAGTGCCATAAGCTCTGGCAAAAAGGCCCGGCAGCAGAAAGGCCGCCGGCACCTAGCATACCATTGAAGCTACTGAGTTACCCCAAGCTTCGCTGATATCAGCCTTTTAAGGCAGAAATCAGTTTGTTGACAGCCGCTTCCGGGGTCAACATTTTGCGATCACCAGTTGCACGGTCTTTGACTTCCACTTCACCAGTCTTCAGACCACGTGGGCCAACAACCAGCTGATATGGCAGACCAATCAGATCCATGCTTGCAAATTTCTGGCCTGCACTGGTCTTGCGGTCATCATAAAGAACCTCAACGCCAGCCTTTTCCAGCTCCGCGTAAACGCTCTCACAAACGTCATCGCACTCAGAACCAACCTTCATGTTGATCAAACCAACATGGAACGGCGCAACTTCTTTTGGCCAGACAATGCCATCATCATCATGGCACGCTTCAATGATCGCACCCAGCAGACGAGATACACCAATGCCGTAGGAACCCATGTGAACAGGCTGTTCCTTGCCTTCAGCAGTCATCACTTTCGCGCCCATAGGCTCGGAATATTTGGTGCCGAAGTAGAAGATGTGGCCAACTTCGATACCGCGTGCAGACACTTTCTTGTCTTCTGCAACAGCCTCAAAGGCAGCCTCATCATGCATCTCATCAGTTGCAGCGTAAGGCGTGGTCCACTGGTCAATAATGCCGGAAAGGTCACCATTGAAATCAATGTCTTCCGCCGGAGTTGGCAGGCCAAGAATATCCTTATCAAGGAACACTTCGCTCTCACCGGTAGACGCCAGCACGATGAACTCGTGAGACAGGTCGCCGCCGATTGGGCCAGTGTCCGCCTTCATAGGAATTGCAGTCAGACCCATGCGGGCAAAGGTGCGCAAATAAGCGACAAACATGCGGCGGTAGGCTTCTGTTGCCCGCTCTTTGTCCAGGTCGAAGGAATAAGCATCCTTCATCAGGAACTCACGACCGCGCATCACGCCGAAACGAGGACGCACTTCATCGCGGAACTTCCACTGTATGTGATAAAGGTTCAGCGGCAGGTCCTTGTAGGAGCGCACATAGCTGCGGAAGATGTCAGTGATCATCTCTTCATTGGTTGGACCAAAGAGCATTTCCCGTTCATGACGGTCTTCTATGCGCAGCATTTCTTTGCCGTACGCATCATAGCGGCCACTTTCGCGCCACAGGTCAGCAGGCTGAATGGTTGGCATAAGCAGCTGGACAGCACCGGAGCGGTTCTGCTCTTCTTCAACAATACGCTGAATCTTGTTGAGCACACGGTGGCCAAGCGGCAGCCATGCATAAATCCCGGCTGACTGCTGACGGACCATACCCGCACGCAACATCAGGCGGTGCGATACGATCTCGGCTTCTTTCGGAGTTTCCTTCAAAATAGGCAGGAAATATCGGGACAAACGCATTAGTTTAACTCTTCAGGTTTAAAGGCACGCAAGCTCTGGCTCACCACCAAACATCATTTCTATGTCTTCTTAGCAAGCAGAACGCCTGTTGTAACTGCCAACATGGCTATATGCCAATTTTCTAAGACATATTTCCCCATACACGCAGCTTTTTGCCTACACCTTTGGGTTCAACTCATGGAATCTCCGAAAAATTATAGCTAAAATTTTAGGCAAGCAAAAAATTGCGGCGAATTGATACAAAATGATGACAAACTAATGTGATTACGTTAGTGTCTGTTCAACAACAAAAACAACACCCTTAAGCGGTGTTGCAAGGTATCGCGATCTTTAGTCTTGGGAGGAAGGTTCTCGGGCGCCCGTTTGGTTGCAGCCGGCACTCTACGCAAGTGCAAAGAGAACATTTAGACGCGGAACTCGTTCTAACAGCAAGGCTTCGGCCTTGCTTTTTTTTCGCCAATTTCTGCCGTTTCACTCCATGATATTCTATGAATACCGCATTCAGTTTACTCATATCAGCATACTCACCAGAGTCTGAATACAGCAGGGACAAGTGTCTCTCTAACAACACCCCTCTAAACGCAAAAAAAGCGATTCTAGAGAATCGCTTTTTTTGACACTTGATGGATTTGCTCTGTAACTCGCTGATTTTACGCCACACAATTGATGTGCAAAACCAAAATCAGGAAGGAGCGTTGCCCATTAATTGATCAACAAGTGGAAACAGATGCGCGCCAAGGCCGGACTCAAGGAACCAATAGAAGGCAACGAACACAATTGTCGTTACAATCGTGTTGATGATCACCTTCTTCAGCATCTGAGGATTTTTGGGCGCGCTCTCAGTCGTTCCCGGAACTACTTCGCCCTCTTCCGCCTGAGTGCGAACACCAAACGGCAAAATGGCCAGAAACAAAATCCACCACATCATGAAGTAGAGTGCAACGAGTAGCGGCGTAGCCATAAATGTGCTCCTGGAACGTTCTTGTTTCTTCTGCGGCTGGTCACCTTACTGTTGTATCACAAAGCGACCAGCGCACTACAGGTTTTTACCTACAAGAATTAGGCCCGAACCGAAAGCCTTCCAGTTTCCTCAAACCACAAGTCTTTCAAGGCAAACTTAAGCCTGTTCCAACTCGGTCAATGTTCCAAGGAAGTCTTTTGGGTGCAAGAACAACACCGGCTTGCCATGTGCACCAATCTTCGGCTCACCATCACCCAGAATCCGGGCTCCGTTAGCAACCAGCTGATCGCGCGCTGCAAGAATGTCATCAACTTCATAACAGATGTGATGGATACCACCTTGCGTGTTACGCTCCAGAAACTTGGAGATCGGAGAATTCTCGCCAAGCGGCTCCAGCAGTTCGATCTTCGTGTTTGGAAGCTCGATAAACACGGTCGAAACACCATGATCCGGCTGTGCCACTTTTTCTGAGGCAATGCCGCCGAGTGCATCACGATACACCTTCAGGCCTTCTTCCATATCCAACACGGCAATCGCGACGTGGTTCAATCGTCCAATCATGACGGTCCTCCCAATAACTCTTTGTTCTAGAGCGCGTTCCATTCGATTGCACACAATCAAATGACAAGAAGCTGCTCAAACAAAATGTCAGAGCACAGCACCTATCTGCAGATGAACGCCTATGAGTTCTAAGGAACAGATTTCATTCACAAAGTCCATTGGATCAAAAGTCAAAGGCCGCAGATGATATGCTCATCTGCGGCCTTTGACTATCTCAAAAATGTGTCTGAGGATCAGACGCGCTGCACCAATGCCTTACAAAGAGGCTTCTTGCCCCAATGCTCTACAACTGCATAACGCCCCGCCCGTCTGGCAGCTTCACGCACCAGTTCCACATCACGGCGGCGGCTCTTTGGAATGGAAATCACCGCACCATAAACGGCATCACGAACGGCATCCTCAAACGGTGTCCCGTTTTCAGTTTCATCCGGCATCCCGAACAGAACCACATCGATATCACCAAGCAACTCGCCGCGACCATCCACAATCAGAGAGACCGTCACGCAGCCGCCATAAGAAAGCTTCCGGCGTTCCTGAACACCAGTTTCCTCAGGCGCTGCAATCAAATGGCCATCGCGAACCAGAATACCGGCAGGTGCTTCATCAATAACCTCAAGCCCACCTGGATGCAGGCGCACCATGTCGCCATCACGGATGATCTTAACGTCCTTCACGCCTTTGCTGATCGCAAAGTCCTTATGACACTGCAGGTGCAGCGGCTCACCGTGAACCGGTAGAACTTTCTTCGGGCGCACAAGATTGTAAACCTGATCCAGCTCACCACGACGCGGATGCCCAGACACGTGCACCAGCGCATCACGATCTGTCACCACCTTCAACCCTTCGTGGGTCAGCTGGTTGATGATATTGGAAACAGCCTTTTCATTGCCCGGAATAGTCCGACTGGAGAAGATAACCATATCACCAGCAGACAGCGCGACCTGACGGTGTTGATCACCTGCAATACGGGCCATCGCAGCGCGCGCTTCGCCTTGCGAACCAGTGCAAAGAGCAACAACCTTATCACGCGGCAAAGATCCATAGGTCTCTTCATCACGGAATGGCGCCAGTCCATCAAGATAGCCCAGATCACGTGCAATCTCGACAGTGCGCTGCATACTCCTGCCAATCACAACAATCTCACGCTCTGCCGCCATCGCCGCTTCAGCCACCGCGCGCATACGCGCAACGTTGGAGGCAAACGTGGTCACAGCAACGCGGTTCCGTGCCTCTTTGATAATCCGTGTCAGCTCTTCCTTCACATCCGCTTCACTCGGGCTGACCCCGTCACGGACTGCATTGGTGCTGTCACAGACAAAGACATCAACGCCTTCATCTCCCAGTTCACGCAAACGCTGAAGGTCGATCGCTTTACCAATGCCCGGTGTCAGATCGATCTTCCAGTCACCGGAATGCAACACCAGCTGACCGCCAACACGAATAGCCAGAGCACACGGCTCCGGGATCGAGTGGGTCATGGTCACCATCTCAATATCAAAGATACCGGCTTTGAAACGATCTCCCTGATTAACAACAGTCACCGGAATTTCATAATCCGCACCATCGCCAATCAGCTTGGCTTCCAGAAGGCGAGCAGTGAACTCGGTCGCGTAGACCGGTAATTCGAGCCGCTTCCAGAGGTAGGACAATGCGCCGTAATGGTCTTCATGAGCATGCGTGATGACGATGCCATCGATGCGAGAACGCTCTTCTTCCAGAAAACGAATATCTGGCAGAACAAGGTCCACACCCGGTAATTCCGGTCCGGCAAATGAGACACCAAAATCAACAATCAGCCAGCGACGGTCGTCCTCAGGTCCATATCCATAAAGACCAAGGTTCATTCCAATTTCGCCAACACCGCCCAAAGGCAGGAATACGAGCTCTTGAGTGCCCGACATCTAAGACTCCTTCAAAGCATATTCTCAATAAATGGTTCCGGTTCCCGGAATGAGCATATGCGTATAAACTCTAGAGCGCGTTCCGTTTGATTGGGAACAATCAAGCGACAAGAACTAGCTCAAACAAAAGAACTAAAAGCGAGATGCGTGAATGCAACTTGCTCTATGCCCTGACAGACGTGTGGCCTTAGTATTCAAAAAGCCAGCAGAACACGCTTTGCACGTCTTCAGGAAAAGAAAACATCTCCGGCTGTCACCAGCCGCTCGCCCCCATGATCCATTTTTACGATCAGGCGACCCATTTGATCGATGTCCATAAAGACACCGGAAAACTCTTCATTGCTCAGGCGGACACGGATCGGTTTCCCGCGCCCCACGGCGCGTCGCAGCCATGCAGATCTGATCTCTTCAAACCCACTGGCAGCTTTCCACGTTTCCAGCCATCGTGCAAAACTTTGCGCAAGAGCGTCAAAGACCTGTTGCGGCTCACACATGTATCCCATGCTGCGTAAATCTGTAACAGCATAATCACCCAGATCCGGGTGATGAGACACGTTGACGCCAAAACCGCACACAAGGCACAGCTCACCATTAGGCCCACTTTCGCTCTCAAGCAATATGCCAGAGACTTTTTGTCCGTCGATGAGCACATCATTCGGCCACTTCAGTTGCACCAGATTGTGCGCACCAGTTGCCCGTTCAATAGCCTCTCCAAGAGCAAGGGCTGCTACAAAGGGCAGCTGAACGATCTTCTCGTTCTGTACATCCACCCGCAGCAACACCGAGGCAAACAGATTGCCGGTCTCCGAAGTCCACGCCCGTCCACGACGTCCGCGCCCGCTCAGCTGAATATCGGAGCGGACCCACAGATTACCCGGATGCCCTTCCCGTGCCTTGTGCAGGCCGTGAGTATTGGTGGACCCGATCTGGTCGTAGTACTCAAAACAAAAGCCCGGTGCAGATCGCACCGGGCCTTCGTCTTTTAATTGTCCAAGGTTCATCATAGGAAACTAGAACAGAACGCCAGCCGCATTGGCAGCCGCATTCATAATTGGTTCCGGCATGATGAAGAACAGTCCGACAACTGCGCTGGAAAGACCAAGCACAATTTTCATTTCACCAGACATTGGCAGGAACTCGCCAGTTGCATCATCAAAGAACATGACCTTGATCACACGCAGGTAATAGTAAGCAGCCACAACGCTGGTCACCAGACCAATCACGACCAATGGAGCAAGACCTGCATCCATCGCAGCGATGAACACGTAGAACTTACCAAAGAAGCCGATGAGTGGTGGCAGACCGGTCAGGGAGAACATGATCACTGCAAGCAACACTGCCATTGGCAGGTTGGTCTTGGAAAGACCAGCAAGATCGGAGATCTCTTCAACCATACCTTCCTTGCGGCGCATGGACAGAATGCAAGCAAACGCACCCAGTGTCATCGCAAGGTAAGCAGTCATGAACACGATCAGACCGTGGACACCAGCTTCAGTACCAGCTGCCAGACCAACCAGAGCGTAACCCATGTTACCAATGGAAGAGTATGCCATCAGACGTTTGATGTTCTTCTGACCAATCGCAGCAAAGGCACCAAGACCCATAGACGCAATAGCGATGAACACAACGATCTGCTGCCAATCCGTGGTCACATTGCCCAAAGGCTCAACCAGCACACGGATCAGCATACCGAACGCAGCAATTTTAGGCGCTGCTGCAAAGAACGCAGTAACCGGTGTTGGTGCACCCTCATAAACGTCCGGGGTCCACATATGGAATGGAACCGCAGAGATCTTGAAGGCAATACCTGCCAGCATGAACACGATACCGAACACCAGACCAAGGGATGCACGATCGTCTGTCAGAGCCGCCGCGATGCCAGTAAAGTCAGTGTGGCCGGTAAAGCCGTAGATGAAGGACATACCGTAAAGCAGCATACCGGAAGACAACGCGCCAAGGACGAAGTACTTCAGGCCAGCCTCAGTAGAGCGAACAGAGTCACGGTTAATCGCAGCAACCACGTAAAGAGCCAGAGACTGCAGCTCAACACCCAGATACATGGAGATCAGATCGTTGGCTGAAAGCATCAGCATCATACCAACGGTCGCGATCACGATGAGGATCGGGTATTCAAAGCGGTCAAAGTTCTGAGAACGTGCATAAGCAACGGACATCGCAATCGCAAAGCCGGACCCGATCAGCACCAGTATTTTCATATACTGGGAGAACGCGTCCTGTACGAATGCGCCGTCAAATGTTGTGCCGTAATGCGGGCTCACCAGCAGGATCAGACCCGCAACAGTAAGCAACGCAACGCAGATACCAGTTACCAGCGGAGTGGATTTCTCTCCACCAAAAGCTCCAACCATCAGCAGGACCATTGCGCCGAGAACCAGAAGGATCTCGGGCAATACCGGCATTAGATCAGGAATAGCTAGAAGCTCAGCATTCATGAGTGCACGGTCCCCTGTTAATGGCTAGACACAGCAGCGGCTGCATGGGCAAGACCCCCTGCATCAAGCGCGGCATTGTAGTTTTCGATAAGGGCACCAACGGACGCGGACGTCACATCCAGCACTGCTGCTGGGTAGAACCCGAAGAAGATAGTCAAAATGATCAGCGGAGCCAGGATGAGCTTCTCACGGCCTGTCAGGTCCAGCATAGACTTGAGGCTTTCCTTCTCCAACGCACCAAACACGACGCGGCGGTAAAGGAACAGAGCGTAAGCAGCAGACAGGATCACACCAGTCGCAGCGAAGAACGCCACCCACGTGTTCACCTGGAACACACCAATCATAGTCAGGAATTCACCCACGAAGCCGGCAGTTCCTGGTAGACCAACGTTTGCCATGGTGAAGATCATGAACGCCACCGCATAACGAGGCATGTTGTTCACGAGACCACCATAAGCCGTAATCTGACGGGTGTGCATCCGGTCATAAATCACGCCAACACACAGGAACAGTGCGCCAGAGATCAGACCGTGAGCCAACATCATAAAGATCGCGCCTTCAATACCCTGCGCATTGGCAGAGAAGATACCCATGGTCACGAAGCCCATATGAGCAACGGATGAGTAGGCAATCAACTTCTTGATGTCTTCCTGAGCCAGCGCCACCAGTGAGGTGTAGATGATCGCCACAACAGACAGCGTAAAGATGAACGGTGCGAACATATCACTGGCAATTGGGAACATTGGTAGTGAGAACCGAAGGAACCCATAACCACCCATCTTCAGCAGGATCGCAGCCAGAACAACAGAACCAGCCGTCGGCGCTTCCACGTGAGCATCTGGCAACCAGGTGTGAACAGGCCACATTGGCATCTTCACTGCAAAGCTTGCGAAGAACGCCAGCCACAACCACGTCTGCATCGCAGCCGGGAATTCGCTCTCATTAAGCAGAGTTGGAATATCCAGTGTACCAGCCTGCCAGTACATGGCCATGATAGCCGCCAGCATCAGCACGGAGCCGAGCAAGGTGTACAGGAAGAACTTGTAGCTTGCATAAACGCGGCGCGGACCACCCCAAACACCGATGATCAGGAACATCGGAATAAGGCCAGCTTCAAAGAACACGTAGAACAGAACCAGATCCAGCGAACAGAACACACCGATCATCAGTGTTTCCAGTACGAGGAAAGCGATCATGTATTCCTTGACGCGGGTCTGAATGCTTTCCCAGCTCGCCAGAATACACAGCGGCATAAGGAAAGTAGTCAGGATCACGAACAGCATGGAAATGCCGTCAACGCCCATGTGGTAGGTGAAGGTGTCACCAAACCAGTTGTGCTTCTCCACCATCTGGAAGCCAGGGTTCTCGTTAGTGAACCCGCCCCAGATGAACAAGGAGACGATAAATGTGAAACTCGTCGTAATCAGCGCAACACGCCGAATATTCGTTTTCGCATCTGGGTCATCTCCCCGCACCAGCAGGATGAAGAACACACCGACCAGTGGGAGAAATGTTGTGATGGAAAGGATGGACCAGTCGTTCATTAATGAACTCCCCCACCGGAGAACATGGCCAGGGTCACGAAGAAGGCAACCCCGATCAACATGGCGAATGCGTAGTGATAGATGTAGCCAGACTGCAGGCGAACAACCCAACCGGTAACCTGCTGAACGCGTGAAGCAACACCGTCAGGACCAAGTCCGTCAATCACAGTGCCGTCACCGCGCTTCCACAGGAAGCGGCCAAGAGCCAGGGAAGGTTTTACGAACAGGAAGTCATAAAGCTCATCGAAGTACCACTTGTTCAGGAGGAACAGGTACAGAGGCTTATGACGCTCTGCCAGAGCCTTCGGCATGTCTGGTTTAGCGATGTAGAAGAGGTAAGCGATGATGAAACCGCCAGCCATTGCGAGCCATGGGGAAAGCTTCACGAGCCAATGGACGTGATGCATTTCTTCAATGACTGCGAGCTCACTGTTCGTACCGCCAAAGACATTCTTCCAGAAGCTGAGATAGTCAGCACCAATAAAGGCATCCTTGAACACCATACCGGCAAAAGCAGCACCAAGTGCAAGCAACAGCAGCGGTACAAGCATAACCCATGGGCTCTCATGGATGTGTTTCATCACATCAACAGAAGCACGGGTCTTGCCGTGGAAGGTCATGAACACCAGACGCCAGCTGTAGAAACTGGTCAGCGCAGCTGCAAGCACCGTTGCCCAGAAGGCATAGGAGGCAAACATGTTGTGACCAACATAAGCAGCTTCAATGATCGCATCTTTGGAGATGAAGCCAGCTGTACCGATGTAGGTAAACGGAATACCGAAACCAGTCAGAGCCAGCGTACCAATCATCATGGTCCAGTAGGTCCATGGAATGTGCTTACGCAGACCACCCATTTTACGCATGTCCTGCTCGTCAGACACAGAGTGAATAACGGAGCCAGCGCATAAGAACAGCAGTGCTTTAAAGAACGCGTGTGTGAACAGGTGGAAGATACCAACACCGAACGCACCAACACCCAGCGCAACGAACATGTACCCCAACTGAGAACAGGTGGAATAGGCAATCACGCGCTTGATATCGTTCTGCACACAGCCAATGGTCGCTGCAAAGAAGGCAGTCGTTGCACCAAAGAAGGTCACAACAGTCAGGGCCGTTGGTGCAAGTTCAAAGATTGGCGCAAGACGCGCAACCATGAACACACCAGCTGTCACCATGGTCGCTGCGTGGATCAGCGCGGAAACAGGCGTTGGGCCTTCCATCGCATCCGGCAACCAGGTGTGAAGCAGGAACTGAGCTGATTTACCCATGGCACCCATGAAGAGCAGCAGACAGACAACTGTCAGCGCCGCTTCAGGCATCAACTCATAACCAAGGAAATTCAGAACAGGCTCTTTGTTCTCCAGAAGAGAAGGACCGCTGCTGAAAATCGTTGCGAAGTCGATGGAACCGTACAGGTAGAAAACACCGAAGATACCCAGAGCGAAACCAAAGTCACCCACACGGTTGACGATGAATGCTTTCATCGCAGCCGCATTGGCAGAAGGTTTCTTGTACCAGAACCCGATCAACAGATAGGATGCCAGACCAACGCCTTCCCAACCAAAGAACATTTGCAGCAAGTCATCAGAGGTGACCAGTGCCAACATTGAGAAGGTAAAGAAGGACAGGTATGCAAAGAACCGCGGACGATGCGGATCGTGGTGCATGTACCCGATAGAGTAAATGTGAACCAGACAGGAAACGGAGTTCACAACCACCAGCATCACTGCGGTGAGTGTATCAACACGAATTGTCCAGTTAACCGATAGATCCCCAGAGGTGATCCAGCGGAAAATTGTCACAATCTGCGTGCTCTCCGACCCAAGGCCGTATTGAAAAAACACCACCCATGACAAAAGGGCTGCGACAATCATGAAGCCGCTGGTGATGTACTCGCTGGCTTTGACCCCAAGCCGATTGCCGAACATTCCGACAATCAGGAAGCCAAGCAACGGCAGAAAAACGATTGCTGAAAACATCCGCCCCTCAGCCTTTCATCATATTGATGTCTTCCACGGCAATAGAGCCGCGGTTACGGAAGTAAACAACCAGAATAGCAAGACCAATGGCCGCCTCTGCTGCTGCAACGGTAAGGACCAGGAGCGCAAAGATCTGACCAACCATGTCCTGCATGAAGTAGGAAAATGCCACCAGGTTGATATTAACTGCGAGCAATAAGAGCTCGATAGACATCAGGATCACGATGACGTTCTTTCGGTTGAGAAAGATGCCAAAGATCCCGATGGTGAATAGGATCGCTGCGACCCCGAGATAGTGCGCTATGCCAATTTCCATGGGCGCCTCTCAGTGCTCCCCGTGTTCTATTCAAATTCCGGAGAAGGAACCTTCAAGAGGAAGGCCTTTTCTCCGGCACGAATTAATGATGAAGACCCGTTACAAACGCGTCTTACAACCCCTTGCCTCTTTCAACTTTGACCACTTCGATCGAAGTTTCAGGACGACGGGCAACCTGCTCAGAGATGTTCTGACGGCGTACGCCCGGCTTATGGCGGAGGGTCAATACAATCGCACCGATCATTGCAACCAGCAGCACCAGACCAGAAACCTGGAACCAGTAAATGTAGCGGGTGTAAAGCAATTCACCGATAGCGGCGATATTTTGTGTCTGCTCAACAGGAGGTGTCGGGGCGGACCCTTCACCTAACATGCCAGGAGCGATGTACCAGCCACTGGCAACCATCAAAAGTTCAGCCAGCAGAATTGCACCAATCAGCGCGCCGATTGGCAAATACTGCAAGAACCCCTGACGCATTTCGGCAAAGTCAACATCCAGCATCATGACCACGAACAGGAACAGCACCATGACCGCACCCACGTAGACAACAACCAGAAGCATCGCCAGATACTCGGCACCAATCAGTACAAACAACCCGGCTGCATTAAAGAAGCACAGGATGAGGAACAGCACTGAGTGAACCGGATTGCGAGAAGCAATCACCATGAAGGCAGAGGCCACCGCAAGTGCGGCAAACAGATAGAAAAACAGGGCCTGCAAAACCATTTTTAGGTTGCCTTTGTCCTATTGTCTCGCCCGGTCAGTGCAAAGCCCCAACCGGACACAATCCACTCCCGTTACCTTAACGGTACGGAGCATCCAATTCGATATTGCGAGCGATCTCACGCTCCCAACGCTCCCCATTCGCAAGCAACTTGTCCTTGTCGTAGAACAGCTCTTCCCGCGTCTCGGTAGCAAATTCAAAGTTCGGGCCTTCCACGATCGCATCCACCGGACACGCTTCCTGACAGAACCCGCAGTAAATGCACTTGGTCATGTCAATGTCGTAGCGAGTGGTACGGCGTGTCCCGTCATTACGACGAGGTCCAGCTTCAATCGTAATGGCCTGCGCAGGACAGATCGCTTCACACAGCTTACAAGCAATGCAGCGCTCTTCTCCATTCGGATACCGGCGCAAGGCGTGTTCACCGCGAAAACGCGGGCTTACAGCACCCTTCTCAAAGGGATAGTTAATCGTCGGCTTTGGCTTGAAGAAGTAACGCATGGCAAGAAAAAACGCCGATACGAACTCCTTCAAAAGCAACGACTTTGCGGCCTGTCCCAGTCCCATAGCCTTTACAGCCCTTTCTTGATCGAACATGCCACCGGCATGGAAGATCGATTACAATCCAAGAGAACCTAGGAGCACTTCTAAGAAGTCATACTAGGTTCTCGTTACCCTTTCCTCTCGAATTAAGGAGCAATGCTAGCTCCGGCGAGATATCCGATAATCGGAATCCCGATTATCGTCAGGGTAAAAATGAGTTTGCGGATCGTCGGTTCCGCCAGCTCAATCCAACCTTTTTCAGCTGGGTTGCGCTCTTTTCCTTTGTTGATGGCTGCCTCCATAAATCCAAGAAGGAGACGGTAGTTCAGCCATCCAAGGTAAATTCCCATGACACCACCGATTAACCCGGCGATGGAAATCATGCTCCGAACCCACCCACTGGTGGGGTCCAGCCCATGAACATCAGCACGAAGGCCACGATGAACACCATTGCCAGTGATAGCGGCAGGAAGACTTTCCAACCCAGACGCATCAGCTGGTCATAGCGATACCGTGGGACCATTGCTTTGGCCATGGAGATGAAGAAGAACACCAACAGACACTTGAGCAGGAACCAGACGATACCAGGCACCCATGTGAATGGTGCGATATCCAATGGAGGCAACCAGCCACCCATGAACAGGATGGTCATCAGACCACACATCAAGGAGATCGCCACATACTCACCCAACATGAACATCATGTAAGGGGTAGAGCCGTATTCAACCATGAAGCCTGCAACCAGTTCGGATTCCGCTTCTGCCAGATCGAATGGCGGACGGTTTGTTTCAGCAAGTGCGGAAACAAAGAACACCACGAACATCGGGAACAGCGGCAACCAGTACCAGTTCAAAATAGACAACCATGGAACGCCCAGCACGTGAGCAAGCCCGCGAGCCTGTTGCGCATAAACGATCTCGGTCAGGTTCAACGAACCAACGCAAAGCAGAACAGTCACGATCACGAAGCCGATAGACACTTCGTAAGAAACCATCTGAGCTGCAGAACGCAGAGCTGACAGGAACGGGTATTTGGAGTTGGAAGCCCAACCACCGATGATCACGCCGTAAACTCCAAGGGAGCTGATCGCGAACACATACAAAATACCCACGTTGATGTTTGCAATCACCCAGCCATCCGCAACAGGCATAACCACCCATGCAGCGAGTGACAGAACCACTGTAATCAGCGGCGCAAACAAAAACAGGAACTTATCAGATCCCGATGGGATCACTGGCTCTTTCAATACGAATTTCAAAAGATCCGCAAAACTCTGCAGCAAGCCCCAGGGGCCAACAACGTTAGGACCACGACGGATCTGGACAGCAGCCCAGATCTTACGGTCAGCGTATAGAATGTAAGCAACGATCAGCAGCAGCACGACCATCAACAACACGCTCTGGAAGAGCATGATGATCAGCGGCCAGCCATAATCCCAGAAAAAAGCTTCCATGCTCACCGTCCCCTTATTCCGCCGCCTCAGCTCGGCGCTGCATGGCAAGTGCGGAACACTCGGCCATCACCGCTGAAGCTCGGGCAATCGGGTTGGTTAGATAAAAATCACTGAATGCCTGTGCGAAACCGGCACCATTCATGTCACCACCGCGTGCGGTAAGCTTGGAAACATCCGAAGCAACACCGGTCGCGATGCAATTTACATTCGCCATATGAGGAACTGCCTCGACAACAGCACCGCGCAACTGCGCAAAACTGTTGAAGGAAAGCGGCTTACCAAGTGCACCGGAAAGTGCACGAATGATCGCCCAGTCCTCACGTGCATCACCAGGAGGGAATGCAGCGCGGTTTGCCAGCTGTACACGGCCTTCCAGGTTCACAAATGTCCCTGGTTTTTCAGTGTAAGCAGCACCTGGTAAAATAACGTCAGCGCGGTGTGCACCGCGGTCACCGTGTGTACCGATGTAAACAACAAACGCATCACCGAAGGACGCCATGTCCAGTTCATCTGCACCAAGCAGGAACACAACATCAAGGTCGCCTTTGGCAGCTGCGTCTTGAATACCACCAGTATCCAGACCGCCCTCACCCGGAACAAGTCCGATATCCAGACCACCAACGCGGCTGGCAGCAGTGTGCAGAACGTTAAAGCCGTTCCACTCATCGCTCACAGCACCAACGCTTTCAGCAAGCTTGGCAGCAGCAGCCAGCACAGCTGCACCGTCTTCACGGGCAATCGCGCCTTCACCAACGATAATCATTGGATTCTTCGCGTTCTTCAGGACCTCTGCAAATGCATTCTTGCCAGAAGCAAGATCCGCCAGAGTGTCCGGACCAGCACCGAGGTAATCCACATCGTAGGTCAGGTCCGCAGGCTGGCCAATCAGACCAACTTTTGCACCGCTATGACGCCACACTTTACGGATGCGAGCATTGAGAACAGGTGCTTCAACACGTGGATTAGCACCCACGAGAAGAATTACGTCAGCGTCTTCAATACCTTCCACGGAAGAGTTAAACAGATAGGTTGTCCGGCCAAGCGATGGATCAAGCTGTGCACCATCCTGACGACAATCCATGTTGGCGGAACCAACACTCTCCATCAAAGCCTTCAGAGCAAACATCTCTTCAACAGTTGCAAGGTCACCGGCAATTGCAGCAGTTTTAGAACCACCAGCCGCTTTCACCTTGGCCGCAACCGCGTTCAGAGCGTCAGTCCAGCTAGCAAGAGCCAGCTTGCCCCCCTGCTTCACATATGGGCGATCCAGACGTTGTGTCTTCAGACCATCCCAGATGAAGCGGGTTTTATCGGAGATCCATTCCTCGTTCACCTCTTCATTGAGGCGAGGCATGATGCGCATGACTTCTTTACCGCGTGTATCCACACGGATAGCAGAGCCAAGAGCATCCATCACGTCGACGCTTTCTGTCTTCACCAGTTCCCATGGACGAGCATTGAACTCGTATGGACGGGAAGTCAGAGCACCAACCGGGCAAAGGTCAATCACATTGCCCTGCAGCTCGGAAGAAAGCGCTTCTTCAAGATAAGTGGTAATCTCGGCATCTTCACCGCGACCAATCAGGCCCAGTTCGGAAACACCGGCAACCTCGGTCGTAAAGCGAACACAGCGCGTGCAGTGAATGCAGCGTGTCATGATCGTCTTCACAAGCGGACCGACATATTTATTTTCAACTGCGCGCTTGTTTTCCGCATAACGGGAACTATCTACACCGTAAGCCATGGCCTGATCCTGAAGATCACACTCACCGCCTTGGTCACAGATAGGGCAGTCTAGCGGGTGGTTGATCAGGAGAAACTCCATCACACCTTCACGCGCTTTTTTCACCATAGGAGATTTTGTAAAAATCTCTGGTGGCTGACCTTCTGGTCCCGGACGCAGATCGCGCACGCCCATTGCACAAGAGGCAACCGGCTTTGGCGGTCCACCCTTTACTTCTACAAGGCACATGCGGCAGTTGCCGGCTACTGAAAGCCGGTCATGAAAACAGAACCGAGGAATTTCCGCGCCGGCCTCTTCACAGGCCTGCATAACGGTATATTCCGCAGGAACTTCAATTTCTTTGCCGTCGACGACAAGCTTGGTCATGCGTTGGCATCCTCACCCTTAGCTTCTTTAGCCCGATAAGCTTCAAGAAGCTCAGTCACTTCAATTCCATCGATGGTCATGCCCTCAAGCCGGCAGCTTTTGAGTTTAGCGCCAGCCAGATTGGCATTTTCAAGGATCAGCCCAGAAAGATTGACTTTCTCGACTGACCAACCAGAAAGGTTTGCATCAAGGATAGACCAGCCCGAGAGATTAACGTCGTTGATGCGGCCACCGGACAGATTCACATTCGTGAAAGAGCAACCAGACAGATTGCAATCCACAAACAAAGAACCGGAAAGGTCGCTTTCGTTCACATTCAGACGTTTTTTCTCATTGCTGATCTTCATATCCCCTACTCCGCTGCAATCTTGTCGGTCGGTGTGCGCTGCGTAGCAACGTATTGATCGATCCGATCTTCAATCACAGGGCGGAAGTTTTTGATCAAACCCTGAATAGGCCATGCAGCCGCATCACCAAGCGCGCAGATCGTATGACCTTCCACCTGCTTGGTTACTTTGAACAGCATGTCAATTTCTTCATAAGAGCTCTCGCCCTTGACCATCCGCTCCATCACGCGCCACATCCAGCCCGTACCTTCACGGCACGGCGTACACTGACCGCAGCTCTCGTGTTTGTAGAAGTAGGACAGACGGGCAATCGCTTTGATGATGTCCGTGGAGGTGTCCATCACGATCACAGCAGCTGTACCCAGAGAAGAGCCAACTTCGCGCAGACCGTCAAAGTCCATCTTGGCGTCGCGGATCTCTTCGCCCTTCACACAAGGAACAGAGGAACCACCCGGAATAACCGCCAGCAAATTGTCCCAGCCGCCGCGGATGCCACCGCAGTGCTTTTCAATCAGCTCCTTGAACGGAATACCCATGGATTCTTCAACGGTACAAGGCTTATTCACGTGTCCGGAAACACAGAACAGCTTTGTGCCAGCGTTGTTTTCGCGGCCGATACCGGAGAACCATGCACCACCACGACGCAAGATGGTCGGAGCAACAGCAATGGATTCCACGTTGTTCACTGTGGTTGGGCAGCCATAGATACCCATGTTCGCAGGGAACGGAGGCTTCAGACGCGGTTGACCTTTTTTACCCTCAAGACTTTCCAGCAGTGCAGTTTCTTCACCGCAGATGTAAGCCCCTGCACCGTGGTGCACGTAGATATCAAAGTCATAGCCGTTCTTGTTGTTCTTGCCGATCAGGCCAGCATCATAAGCCTGATCAATCGCGGCCTGCAGGCGCTCACGTTCACGAATGAACTCGCCGCGCACGTAAATGTACGCCGCAATAGCACCCATCGCGAAACCAGCAAGCAAGCAACCCTCAACCAGATGGTGAGGATCGTGACGCATGATTTCACGGTCTTTACAGGTGCCCGGCTCGGACTCATCTGCATTGACCACGAGATAGGCCGGACGACCGTCGCTTTCCTTCGGCATGAAGGACCACTTCAAGCCAGTCGGAAAGCCCGCACCACCACGACCACGAAGACCGGAAGTCTTCATTTCGTCAATGATCCAGCTGCGACCTTTGTCAATAATGTCTTTGGTACCAGACCATGATCCACGCTGACGAGCTCCTTCGAGCCCCCAGTCATGCAGACCATAGATATTGGTGAAGATACGATCGGAATCGTTCAGCATCGCTTACCCCTCACCTTTCGCTTTGGCTTCCTGAGCTTTGCGGTGGCTCTCCAAGAACTCCGCAACACCAGCCTCAGCTGGACGAGGAACACCAGTATAACCAGCACCGCCAGTATTCAGAGCAGCACCTGCATGGTGCCGTGACGCTGCATCGGAACCGTCAACAACGATAGCTTCCTGAGGCGCACCCTTTGTGGTGTCCTCAATGTTCAGCAATGTGGTTGGACCACCCTCTGGCGCCGCGAAGATACGGTCAACACCCTGAGGGCCCGGCAGAACCGGCTTTCCGCCTGCAATGTCATCAAGAAGCTTTTCAAACTTCTCAACATCCAGATCCTCATAGAAGTCTTTGAAGATCTGCACCATCGGCGCGTTTACACAAGCACCAAGGCACTCAACCTCTTCCCAGGAGAAGTTTCCATCTTCGGAAAGGGTATGAGGGGTCTCAGAGATCTTGCTTTTACAAACTTTGATGAGCTCTTCAGAACCACGCAGCTGACAAGGGGTCGTACCACACACCTGAATGTGTGCTTTTTTACCGACCGGCTGCAGCTGGAACATGGTGTAGAAGGTTGCCACTTCCAGAACGCGGATGCGAGGCATATCGAGCATTTCAGAGATCGCACGGATCGCTGGCTCGGTCACCCAACCAACCTGCTCTTGCGCACGCCACAGAATTGGTACGACAGCAGATGCCTGACGCCCTTCCGGGTAACGCGCGATAACTTTATTCGCCCATTCCAGATTTTCTGGAGAGAACTCAAAAGACTCTGGCTGTTCGTGATGAAGACGACGCACTGACATTACCGGTCAATCTCCCCAAATACGATATCGATGGAACCGATGACAGCGGCAACGTCAGCCAACATATGGCCGCGACACAGGTAATCCAACGCCTGCAGGTGAGCAAAGCCAGGAGCCTTGATCTTGCAGCGGTAAGGCTTATTGGTTCCATCAGAAACGAGATACACGCCGAATTCGCCTTTTGGCGCCTCAACGGCTGCATAAATCTCGCCTTCAGGGACTTTGTAACCCTCGGTGTAAAGCTTGAAGTGATGGATCAGAGCTTCCATGGAGCGCTTCATTTCATCGCGCTTTGGTGGAACCACCTTACCATCGGTTGAAGAAACAGGGCCAGTTTCCTTACCCAGCATCTCCAGACACTGCTTAATGATGCGAACAGACTGGTGCATCTCAAACATGCGGATCAGGTAACGGTCGTAACAGTCGCCGTTCTTACCGATTGCAATGTCGAATTCCATCTCATCGTAGCACTCGTAAGGCTGCGACTTGCGCAAATCCCACTTCGCACCAGAACCACGAACCATCACACCGGAGAAGCCCATAGCCCAGGCTTCATCAAGATCAACAACGCCGATATCAACGTTACGCTGTTTGAAGATACGGTTGTCAGTCAGAAGGCCTTCAATGTCGTCAAGGGTTTTGAGGAACGGATCACACCAGTTCCACATGTCCTCAAGCAACTGAGCAGGAAGATCCTGATGCACGCCGCCCGGACGCACATAAGCCGCGTGCATACGAGCACCACAACCGCGCTCATAAAACGCCATAAGCTCTTCGCGAGGCTCAAAGCCCCACAGCGGCGGCGTCAACGCACCAACATCCATCGCCTGTGTCGTCACGTTCAAAAGGTGTGACAGCAAACGTCCAATTTCAGAGTAAAGCACACGGATCAGCTGACCGCGCTTTGGCACCTCAATGCCCAGCAAACGTTCAACTGCAAGAGCAAAAGCATGCTCCTGGTTCATCGGTGCTACATAGTCCAACCGGTCGAAGTATGGCACAGCCTGAAGATAGGTCTTGTGCTCGATCAGTTTTTCAGTACCCCGGTGCAGCAGACCGATGTGCGGATCAACGCGAGTGACCACCTCACCGTCCAGTTCAAGAACCAGACGAAGCACACCGTGCGCCGCAGGGTGCTGCGGACCAAAGTTAATATTAAAGTTTCGTACCTGAGCCTCAGCCATTCTCTACCCGTGCCTCAGTTCGATGCTTTTTCATCACCAGGAAGCACATAGTCAGTACCTTCCCATGGTGAGAGGAAATCAAAACTACGGAATTCCTGAGTAAGCTGCACAGGCTCATAAACAACACGCTTCTTGGTGTCGTCGTAACGAACCTCTACATAACCTGTCAGAGGAAAATCCTTGCGAAGCGGGAAACCGTCAAAACCGTAGTCAGTCAGCAAGCGCCGCAGATCCGGGTTACCGGTGAACAGAATGCCGTACATATCGTAGGCTTCACGTTCAAACCATTCAGCACCCTTGAAAATGGAGATAACAGAAGGAACCGGAGTGGCCTCATCTGTCTGAACCTTCACGCGAACGCGCAAGTTCTGAACGGGGGAAAGCAGGTGGTACACAACGTCGAAACGTTTTTCCCGAGCTGGCCAGTCCACACCGCAAATATCAACCAATGCTACAAAGCCGCACCGCGCGTCATCGCGCAGGAAACGCAAAACATTGATAATCTGATCATGGGACACATTAAGAGCCAGATCGCCATAAGCAACCGACCAGCCCTTAACTTTGTCTCCAAGCGTTAGCTCGATAAATTCACCGAGTTCGCTAAGCGTCTCGTCCATTACCTTGTTTCCTATAGGTTGGACATCTCACAAATGGCAAGGAACCCCATGCCAGCAATGTCGATAAGGCCGCGCACCATGAAAGTGCACGACCTGTAATTTATCTTTCAATCGTACCCGTACGGCGGATCTTCTTCTGCAGCAGCAGCACACCATAAAGCAGCGCTTCAGCAGTTGGAGGACAACCCGGCACATAGATATCAACCGGAACAACCCGGTCACATCCGCGTACAACAGAATAGGAATAGTGGTAGTAACCGCCGCCATTTGCACATGATCCCATGGAGATCACATAGCGAGGCTCTGGCATCTGGTCGTAAACCTTACGCAGCGCAGGTGCCATTTTGTTGGTCAGTGTTCCTGCAACAATCATCACGTCAGACTGACGTGGGGAGCCACGAGGAGCAAAGCCGAAACGCTCTGCGTCATAACGCGGCATCGACATCTGCATCATTTCCACTGCACAACAAGCAAGACCAAACGTCATCCACATGAGCGAACCGGTACGTGCCCACTGAATCAGACTTTCACTGGAAGTAACCAGAAAACCTTTATCAGAAAGCTCGTTATTCACATTCATGAAGAACGGATCATTTTCGCCCACCGGGCGACCTGTGTTGGGATCAATGATCCCTTTTGGAGCTTCAGAGACAAGAGGCTTGGAGCCGTCAGAGATCAATCCCATTCCAGCGCTCCCTTCTTCCATTCATAGATGAACCCAATCGTGAGCACGCCCAGGAAAATCATCATGGAAACGAAGCCAAACCAGCCCAGTCCGCCATAAGCAACAGCCCATGGGAAGAGGAAAGCAACTTCGAGATCAAAGATGATGAAGAGGATCGATACCAGATAAAACCGGATGTCGAATTTCATACGCGCGTCATCAAAGGCATTAAAGCCGCACTCGTAAGCAGAGAGCTTCTCAGAATCTGGATTCTTGAAAGCTACGATAAACGGGGCAATGAGAAGCGCGAGGCCAATAACGAGGGCAACACCGATAAAGACGACAATCGGGATGTACTCCCTGAGGAGGTCTTCCATTTGTATATCCGTCCCTGGACGTAACAGGTCATGCGACCAATAAAACTCTTGGTGCACTGCACACACGGCAGAAAGTAGGGCGTAAGATTTGGAAGGACACCCTAGGATCCGGTGTATCTAGTCGCACCGCAACGCACGATTAGCTTAGCCCCACCATCTGCGCAAGACCTTACAACGGAGTAAATCGGGTCGGAAAGAGTGCCTTACGCCGCGAGAAGATCACATTCTCGAGAGGCGGGCACTAAAAAGCCGCTAAAAACCTAGAGATATATATTATGAGTAAAATACTCATATTAAAATAGAAAAATGACGTTTTCTAACAATTGCTTGGGAAAACTACTCAAGACTTAAAATCGGACAATAAAATTGGTGCATTTTCCTGCGTAGTTCTGCGTAAATAGTCAAAACGTCTCAATTGAAGAGTCGCAGGACAATACCCATGAGCCACCATAATGGACTTTGTTTTAAGCCCCTGCCCACTAAAGCTTGTCCGCTAAATCTGCCATATCCGGCAGCTCCCCTACCCTAAATATAAGACAGCAAAGCTTCAGCAGGAAACATGGGTAGATAATGCAATGAAATCCAGAGAAGATGAGCCAGAATACACGAAAGCACGGTGCGCTATTTAAAGCGAACACCGTGCTTTTCGTAGTAAATGAAAGTGGCGCGAGTGACGGGACTCGAACCCGCGACCTCCGGCGTGACAGGCCGGCACTCTAACCAACTGAGCTACACCCGCAACTCTCATTTATGTGTTTGTTATAGCAGCTACTTCTCAAAGAGAAGTGGCGCGAGTGACGGGACTCGAACCCGCGACCTCCGGCGTGACAGGCCGGCACTCTAACCAACTGAGCTACACCCGCAGCTATAACAGTTTGCTTGGACTGAACACCTCTTCCCAAGGGAAGTGGCGCGAGTGACGGGACTCGAACCCGCGACCTCCGGCGTGACAGGCCGG
>NZ_LMCI01000043.1:79805-159661 GCF_001623145.1 Pseudovibrio sp. W64
CAATCCAAACTACCTTCAACAACACTTTGCTTTCCTGCACCACTCTCCCTAAGGAAAAATGGCGCGAGTGACGGGACTCGAACCCGCGACCTCCGGCGTGACAGGCCGGCACTCTAACCAACTGAGCTACACCCGCTTGGGTCAGCAACGTTGTGTCGTTGTTGGTGGCGCTGATTTACGGCGGGGGCGGGTCCAAGTCAAGCGAAGTTGGATCGACTTTGCGAGTTTTTCCTGAATAACTTGTTTTCACTGTGAAAATTGGCCTCGAAATGCGTTCAGATGTGGAAAACAGGACTGCATATCACCCATTTTATCCCCTTCTGGACTCAAGGACTTTTTGGCTAGCCCTGAAAAATATCTTGTTCGCCATCAATGAAAATTTGAAAACCGCCTCAAAAAAGTCAAATCTCGTAATTCTACTTAGCTTGGGGCGGCTCCTGCGATTAACTCAGGAACAATCATCTCAATCAAAATACAAAAAAGTCGACAGTCCATTTCATTTCAAGGACCGGTTTTATGGGCACATTTTTCAAAGCGCTTGCTCTTGCAGCAACAGCAGCTGTCGCAATCCCCTCATCCACCCAGGCTGATACGGGGGACTTCATCATCGGGCTTGGTGTAAGAGCGATCGGAAACACGATCATTGATCACACCGCAGCTCAACAACCAACCCCGCATGTCGTCACCGCTCAATCGCAGCAGGCGCGCAGCATTCCCCGCATCCCAACTCAGCAAACAGTGGCTCTCAGCCGCATTCAGTTGAAAGACGTCCAGTATCGCCTGAACTTGCTGGGCTACAACGCCGGTTTCCCTGACGGCGTAGCTGGTAAGCGCACCTTGCGCGCAATAGGCAGGTTTCAAAGCACCCTTGGTTACGTGGCAACCGGGCGGCTCACACAGTCTCAATTAGAAGAGCTTTACACCCGCACGCAAAAGAAGCGCTATCAGAAGACCCAGATCGATCAGGCGCAGCCAACACCAGCTCAACCACCTCTGCCCCAATCCAATCCCGGTGGGTACTCTGAGGCAGAAAAAGCAACGGTCAGAATCCCAAAAGAAAACAAGCTTGCTCTGGACCCTAAAAATCCACCCAACATTTACGGACTGATCACTGGCATGCGCAGTGACGAAACCGCAGGCTTTCTAAAAACAGAAGGCTATGAAGAGTGTGTAGAGACAACCGGACTGACCATCTGCAAGAAAGCGACCAAAAACCTCGAAGAAACTGTCAGCGTCAATAAGGTTGGAAACGTCATCTATGGAGTGAGCCGCACTGTAACATTCAAGACCGCCGCCCCAAGATCTGCAGTCCTTACAAAGCTAGCAGAGGCCTACCCAAACCTCACCCGCTTCAAAAAGATGGCAACATCCAGCTCTAAAACCTGCTTGGAGCAATACGCAGGCGATGGAAGCAGCTTGTTAGCACCAATAGACGCCAACCCATCCGACCCTGAAACGCTTCTGACGCTCACCGAAAACTGCCGCAACTTCTACGCCATAGAACTGGAAGGCACTCGCAACCTCAAATCCATGCGTATCACCCTCTACGACGGCCACCCAATTCAACAAGCAGAGGAAGAGCAAACCGGTATCTTCCAAAGTAAATCCGAAGCCGCAGATGAGCTGAAGTTCTGAACTCCATCCTCCGTTGTATTGGCCTCATACCTCCCGAGGCCAATACAGCAGATCACTCCAAGCTCCATCGTAAGGATTACCTCCCCACAACCGAGAGATTATTCCTGCTGCATACACAGTTAAAGTAGCCTCAAAAATGCATTTCTGCTCACCCGCAATTTTGTCCTTTTGGGAGCTCCAAAATGTTGAGAGTAAAAGCACTGGCTCTGCTGCTGGCCGCACTGTGTCTGATCACCACCCCCGCCCTTTCTGAGAAACTATACAAGCTCAAAGAATTTAAACCTGACGTCTCATATACAGCAGCCTCATACTCCGTTTCGTTCCTCGCCAAAGAAATCGAAGCAGCAAGCTACGATGCCAATGGACATCTGGGGTACATCCTCGTCGCATCAGATTCAGCAGATAACCTCGTCATCTCTACATGGCAGTCCAATGTTGAAATACCAAAAGATTTTATCGACCGGGGCAAAGCTCGCAGCGTATCCATTGCAAAGATCGACAACACCCACTTCATCACGCCCGTCATTGACGGTAGCAACAAGCTCAGAGTCATTCTCTGGAAGATTACAGGAAACGGGACCATCACATATCGTGGCTTTCGCTCCGGCCCGGAAGTTACAGAAGTCACTTCTGCAAGTTCTGGCTCTGCTGCTATGGTCGTCGCTCAACGAAAGAACGGCACCTTGTTTGCACAAGCCTTCAAATTGAAGCAAGCAGAAGACATCCCAACTGAAAAAGCACTCGACCGTCGCGGCATATACAATTTTACCGGCTCAGCCAGCCAACTCACCATGAGCGACGGAACTGCAAACCTCCTCGCCTTCCGTGATGAGGATGGAAAACTGCGAGTTACTCGCCTTCGCAAACGTCAGAACGCATCTGTGATCGAACGCGGCCCAACACTTGTAAGCATGGGCCAAATCCAGAAAGCTGCAATTACCGCTGCCGATGGCACTCCAAATGGCCGATGGATCACCCTATCAACAAGCAAAGGCCCCAGCGAGTTCAAAACAGGGCATCGATGCTTAGGTCAGACCATACATAAAGAACCCCATGGACGTGGCAAGCTAATCGAATGGGATATTGGAACCGACGGCACCCAGTACCTCCGTCGAGGAGCTGACCGTGAGTTTCAGGGCAGCGGAGGCGTCGCAAAGGAAGTCGCCGTAGAAGTAATCAGCAATGGCAACTATCTGGTCAGCAGCCACCTGGGCTTTGACACCTTCTGCAAACGAAACCCGAAGAACCGCGGCAAACAGCGAATGGAGGTCCACCTATGGGATCACGCTGGCACCACCTATGACAAAGACGCCTCAGGTCGCATCAACGGCAAATACTACGACGTCGCCTTAGCTGAGTTTCATCCTATCCAAAACTACGATGCAAACTTCGTCGTAGCCCTCATCGGCGAAAACCAACAGGTCAAGCTGTCCATCTGGGGTGTGAAGTAACTCAACCCCGATCCATCAAAACAGATCAAGCATCTCAAGACAGAAAAGGCAGCCTCCCATCGGAAGCTACCTTTTCTACATCAGCCAAACCTCAGATATCTGCTTCAGCATCATTTCTAAGGTCCGATACCTTAAATCATTGCCTGAAACGCACCCACTCACATGAAATGCATTCACCTCAAGCCGACGTAAAACAACAGATACGCTTCAATTATGACCGATATCTTCGAGATATCAGCAATAAGATTTCGCAACTTAAGAGTGAAATAATTAATTTATTTCAACTTACATTTTTTAGAGTTTGAGATAAATTTGCTGCAAGCGGATCTTTCCCGTCTTTCTTTTGATTTTATAAGTGTGCAAGGCAACAAAATGCGCAAAATGACTAAGCTTACTTCTGCTCTCTGCCTCTCTTTAGCAATCAGCACCACCGCCGCCCGTGCAGGCTCCGAGGATTTCATCTTCGGCCTCGGTGCAGGCATTATTGGTAGCGCTATTGTAAACGGTGCCAAAAAGAACGCGCCAGCTCAGACGCAGAAACGAACAACACGGAAAAGAAGTAGTTTTTCAGCTGAGACACAGGACATCCAGTTACGCCTGAGCATGCTGGGCTTTGATGTGGGCACACCAGACGGCGTATCAGGCCGCCGCACACGCAACGCCATACGCCAATTCCAAATTTCCATCGGTGCTTATGCAAATGGTAAGCTCGATAACAGACAAATTGCCAAGCTCTATGAACTGACAACACCACAACAGCCAGCAACGCCAACACCTGTCGCAACCTCCACACCAGCACCTGTGGCGGTCGTTGCCCCAGCGCCGGTGATAGCAGCACCAGTTGCAACAGCCGCTCCGTCACAGCAAATCAACATCACAATACCCGTTACGCCCGGCACAAACACAGCCAACAACGCCCAGGTCGTGAATGTCACTCCGAACGTGTCATCAAAGAACGAAACACAAGTCGCAGTGACCTCCTCCAAACGCCTCGCTCTTGACCCAGCCAACCTTCCGTCAATTCACGGTCTGACCGTTGAACGCTTTGAGCATGACGTGCAAGGCCTGCTGGAAAAAGTCGGGTATCAGGGGTGCACAGTTAATGAAACGAAGACCGTGTGCTCACTTGAGAAAGACACTCTCTCTGAAACCGTAAGTGTGCTTACTCAGGATGAAAACATCTACGGCCTGCAACGTGAAGTCAGCTTCAAAAACCCGGCTCCCCGCGCTGCAATCATGGGCAAGCTGCTGGATGCCTATCCGGTGCTCACGCATTTTGAGAATATGACCGCCACACAGGATAAAACCTGTCGCATTACTTATGTCAACAACAGCGGCGAGCTCCTGAAGCAGGCTCTGGAGAAACCATCCAACGCAGAAGCGCTGCGCCAGCTGTCAGACAACTGCAATGACTACCACAGCCTGGAAGTCTTTGGAGAAGACACTGTGAGTGGCATACGCCTCGTGTTTTACAGCAGCAAGCCAATCAAGGATGCGATTGAAAACCGCAAGGGTGCGTTCCAGATTTCCTCAAAGCCAGCACAAGACCTGACCTTCTAATGCTCCATCTAAGCTGAGCACCAATACGACACAAGCCAAACAAAAAAGGCAGCTTCCTCAGGGAAGCTGCCTTTTATTTTGCATCAAAGCTTTAAGAAGCTCACCAGTCATGGCGAATGCGTACGATCAGGGCGGTCATAAGGCCAAAGAACGCTGGAAGACCAGCATGTTCCAAACCAAACCAGGAGCAGCCAACAAGCGTCTCCTTTTGTAGGCCTTTCAAAAGTTCCACAAACAAGAAACATCGGCCCTCTGCACAACAGCATTAGAAGCTCCTCAAGATCTGATTTCACAATTGCGTGTCAAATCAGCCCTTCGGGGAGTTTCTTGCGTTTGGATTGGCCCTCCTCCTGCAGCACTCACTAGGCATTCACTGCTCTGCCAATATTCGAGTCACTTGCGGCACACCCAACGCGGCCACGAACGCTTAAGACAAAAACTGAAAACCAAATCATGCAGCTGCAAAGCAAAGCATGCCTTACCAAGAAGAATGAGGGATTCTGCGATGAAAACTGCCACAAAATTTCTACTGGCTACGACAACAAGCTTGTGCCTGCTGACCACGCAGTCAAACGCCAGTGAGGAAGATTTTCTGCTCGGTCTTGGCCTCGGCGTTGCGGGCGCAATTGTGGCAGATGAAGCGATCAGCGATGACGTCTACGTGGAGGAGGTCTATATAGAGGAGGTCTATATAAACGAACCAGACCTCTATGTTGATGACAACGGAGATATCTATGTCGACGACTACGATGACTTCTATGAGGAGGATATTTACGTAGACGAAATCTATGTAGAGGACGTTTATATAGAAGTGCCGCAGGTTGTAATCCCTCAGGCCACTCCCCGTCACCAACCCGCACAGACCCAAACACGCAAGCCATCCCAAAACCAACGCAAGGTCGGTTCACCTCAAACTCGTGGTATTCAGGTTCGTTTGAATAGTCTTGGATACAACGCAGGGAAACCCGATGGCATTCCGGGCAAAAACACACGCAATGCGATCTCCCGCTTCCAAACCTCCCTCAATCATCCCGCCACAGGAAAACTAACTAACGTAGAGATTGCTGCTCTGGTTGAAAAAACTTCGAACCTCAACTCGAAAAAACAGCCCCAGAAAACTGACCAGTCTGCGAAAGAAGCAAGAAAAAAAGATCCAGTGAAGACCGCTGGAAAAATGCCAAGCATTCACGGGATGACCACAGGCGCTCCATTTGCCGGAACAGCAGAAAATCTGACAAAGAAAGGCTATTCCAACTGCCAGATTAAAACTGGCACTGTGAGCTGTACCCGCACAACAAAAAGTTTGAAAGATCAGATCACCGTCGGTTCAATTGACGGATCTGTCTATGCAATCCAGCGTTCCGTTCATTTTATTGAACCTGTTCCGCGGAAAGAAATTGAACATAGAATAGCCTCTGCTTATCCAAATCTCATCAATCAAAACAACATGATCCAGGCAAGCTCAGCCCACTGTCTCACAAACTATCAGCAAAGCCCTTCATCTCTGGCTCTGTCAACACTGAAGACACCACGGGAAGTGCAGCAACTTTTAGCCGCAGCAAAGTCATGCTCTTACCTCTATGCAATCGAGATTGACGATAAAGACCCGGCGAGTAGATTGGATATTGTGCTTTATTCAGCCAAACCAATCCAGTCCGCCCTCCATAAGAAGACAGATATCTTCGGTGCAACGACCGAAAAAACCAAAGACTTGACCTTCTGACAACATCCTTGAAGCCAAAACTGGCTTAGACACAAAAAAGGCTCTGACATTTTCATATCAGAGCCTTTTCTTAGTTCAGCTTAAAACTGCCGTTACCAGCCGTGGCGAATACGCACGATCAGGGCGGTCATGAAGCCAAAGATCATGTGACCAACCAGAGACGCCCATGTCAGCTGAATGAAGCCGAGGAACGGAGGAAGACCAGCAAAGATGTGCGCCATGATGTAAAGCGCGAACACCCAAAGACCAACGCCATAGCAAAGACCAACAACCCACCATGGCAGCGGCGGAATGATCACACGTGCCAGCGGACGAGCAATATAAAGGTATCCGATAGGATAGAAGACGACGCCAACGACGGCGTGGATGACTTCAGCCCAGAAAAGGCTTCTGAAACCAAAGACCGACTGCACAAGTGCAGCTGGCTGTAGTGGACCACCAACCCAGAACGGCGTGATATAGCGCGCCCAGATCTCCCAGCTCACATCTGCAACGATGCCTGCCAGAAGGATGGTGACCAGAGTGTGCCACACAAGTGGCGGACAGATAGGGTGCTTATGACTTGAACCACTCATACGGCGCATGCCTCCACGTAGTTATACTTGATTGCCACGCGGAGTTAAAAACGATCTCAGTCATGCAAGCTGTTATCTACGGCACACTTAGCAGCGCAATAACGGCTCTTAAGCAGGTCCTACACGATTGTTTCCAACCGAACACCAGGACTTCACTCATTTAAGGGCAAAGCAGCTCTCAAAAAGTTGACGAAATGAGAGCACGCTAAGCGAATAAGCTCCACAGGCTATTGCAGCAAGCTTAGCTATAAGATCCTGAGATCACCCTTTGGTTTTTGCTCAGATTAGCACCCTACCCTACAGCCTTGAGAAACCAATTGCCGAAACGCCGCCTTAAGCTTAACAGCGCCGTCCTCGGTAATTTTCAGGAGAGTAAACAACAAAAAAGCCTCCGCGGATCTCCGGGAGACTTGAAATCCTCAAAGAGGAATGGTGGGCGATGAGAGACTCGAACTCCCGACATCTTCGGTGTAAACGAAGCGCTCTACCAACTGAGCTAATCGCCCATCCTGGAGCGTTGAACATCCTCAAAAGAGAATGGTGGGCGATGAGAGACTCGAACTCCCGACATCTTCGGTGTAAACGAAGCGCTCTACCAACTGAGCTAATCGCCCCCGCAGGGTGGTACGCCGTGTGGCGTGGGGAGCTATTTAGCCGCCCTCCCTACCCTTGGCAAGGCCTGAGATTGAAAAAAACGACATTACCAGCAAAAAACTTGGAGCTGCCATCCATCCTGTGAATTACCTGATTAAACAAAGGCTTGTCGTCACAGTAAAAAACCGGCAACCCATCAGAAATGAGCGCATAAAAAAAGCCCCTGCCGCTCCAATGAACAACAGGGACTTTTAAACCCAAAACGAACAAGCCCAATTAGGCGTTGACCGCGTCCTTCAGGCCTTTACCAGCTTTAAATTTCGGCGTCTTGGAAGCCGGAATCTGAATGGTTTCGCCTGTGCGTGGATTACGGCCTTCAGTTGCCGCACGAGCGGAAACGGAAAAGTTGCCAAATCCGATGATCCGAACTTCATCGCCGCTCTTCAGGGTTTCAGTGATTGCTTCGAAAGATGCTTCTACTGCTTCGCCTGCCTGTGCTTTGGTCAAGCCAGTTTTTTCCGCAACGGCCCCGATCAGATCATTCTTGTTCATGACAGTCCCTTTCTAAAATAACGTGGGGAATGCTTTAGATTCGCGCTGCACTCCTGAATCGGACATTCGTGCGAAATTGCGTTCAAATCAAGCCGCGAACCGCAGAAAACGGCCATTTTCTGTGTAGTATCAACCAAAAAAAGCCCCGGAACTTGTCCGAGGCTTTTGTATCCACAAGCAGACGCTCTGGTTCAGTGTGCGACGACCCCTGAACCCTTGTCATCTTTGACCAGTGCTTCAGAGCTGGACTTTTCTTCCTCTTCGCTCCATTCGATGGCTTCAGGCATACGAACAAGAGCATGTTCAAGCACTTCGTCCATGCGAGCGACTGGAATAATTTCCAATTCATTCTTCACATTGTCAGGAATATCAGCCAGATCCTTCGCGTTATCCGCTGGGATCAGAACCTTCTTGATGCCACCACGAAGAGCAGCCAGAAGCTTCTCTTTCAGACCACCGATTGGTAGCACGCGGCCACGCAGTGTGATCTCACCTGTCATCGCCACATCACGACGAACCGGAATACCGGTCATCACGGAGATAACAGTTGTCGCCATGGCGATACCAGCAGATGGACCATCCTTTGGAGTAGCTCCTTCTGGAACGTGAACATGCAGTTCGCGCTTTTCGAAGAGCGGAGGCTCAATGCCGAAGTCTTCTGAACGGGAACGAACGTAAGAGGCAGCAGCCGAGATGGACTCTTTCATCACATCGCGCAGGTTGCCGGTTACGGTCATCTTGCCCTTACCTGGCATCATGACACCTTCAATGGTCAGCAACTCGCCGCCCACTTCAGTCCATGCCAGACCGGTGACAACACCAACCTGATCTTCATCTTCAACCTGACCGAAGCGGAAGCGAGGCACACCGAGGTATTCCTCAATCAGCTCTTCATCCACTTTGATGGTCTTCTTGTCGTTGACCAGAATGTCCTTCACAGCCTTACGGGCCAGAGTGCTCATCTCACGCTCAAGGTTACGCACACCAGCTTCACGGGTGTAAAGACGGATGGTCTTCTGCAAAGCGCCGTCAGACACTTCGAACTCACCATCCTTCAGACCGTGGTTCTTCACAGCCTTTGGCAACAGGTGACGACGGCAGATCTCGATCTTCTCATCTTCAGTGTAACCAGCAATACGGATGACCTCCATACGGTCCATCAGTGGACCCGGAATGTTCAGCGTATTGGCTGTGGTCACAAACATGACGTCGGATAGGTCGTATTCCACTTCGAGGTAGTGATCCATGAAGCTACCGTTCTGCTCAGGGTCAAGAACCTCAAGCAGAGCGGAAGACGGATCGCCACGGAAATCCATACCCATCTTGTCGATCTCATCGAGCAGGAACAGCGGGTTAGACTTCTTCGCTTTCTTCATGGACTGAATGACTTTACCCGGCATGGAGCCGATGTAAGTGCGGCGGTGACCGCGAATTTCAGCCTCATCACGCACGCCACCAAGAGACATGCGTACAAATTCACGTCCGGTTGCTTTCGCGATAGATTTACCAAGAGACGTTTTACCAACGCCTGGAGGGCCAACAAGACACAGGATAGGGCCGCGCAGCTTATTCGCGCGCTTCTGCACTGCAAGGTACTCCACAATGCGTTCCTTGACCTTCTCAAGGCCAAAGTGATCGGTATCCAGAACCTTCTCGGCAAGCGTCAGGTCATGCTTAACCTTGGACTTCCTGCTCCACGGAATGCCGATCAGCCAGTCAAGGTAGTTGCGAACCACAGTCGCTTCCGCAGACATCGGGCTCATCTGCTTGAGCTTCTTCAGCTCAGCATTCGCCTTCTCGCGAGCTTCCTTGGACAGCTTCGTCTTCGCAACGCGCTCTTCCAGCTCAGCAAGTTCATCACGGCCATCTTCACCATCGCCGAGTTCTTTCTGAATGGCCTTCATCTGCTCATTCAAATAGTACTCGCGCTGGGTTTTCTCCATCTGGCGCTTCACGCGGGAGCGGATGCGCTTTTCCACCTGCAGAACGGAGATCTCGCTCTCCATCATGCCCAGCACCTTCTCAAGGCGGTCGGTGACAGCCACAGTGCCAAGCAGTTCCTGCTTGTCCTGGATCTTCACAGCAAGGTGGGATGCAATGGTATCAGCAAGCTTCGAGAAGTCGTCAATCTGATTAACAGCGCCGAGAACCTCAGGAGACACCTTTTTGTTCAGCTTCACGTAGTTCTCGAACTCGGAAATCACTGAACGACCAAGAGCCTCGACCTCAACCTCGTCACCGCCAGCTTCATCAAGAATAACGGCTTCTGCTTCATAAAGGTCTTCGCGATCAGTGAACTTGCCGATTTCGGCACGTGCTCCACCTTCAACCAAAACTTTTACGGTGTTATCTGGCAGCTTCAGCAGCTGCAAAACTGTTGCAAGGGTACCGACTTTGTAAATCTGATCGGTATCCGGATCGTCATCCGCCTCGTTCATCTGGGTCGCAAGCAAAATCTGCTTGTCAGACTCCATCACCTCTTCCAGAGCACGGATCGATTTCTCGCGCCCTACAAACAGCGGCACGATCATATGAGGGAATACGACGATGTTGCGCAGTGGGAGAACAGGAAAAACAGAGTTTTCTGTCTCTTCTTCCGGGCGCATTTCATTGTCAGCCATCTCTATTCCTTTCAAATTGCAGCTTTCCAACGAAAGCTACGAAAAAGCGCAACATAAAAATCGACTAAGGCCCTTAGGGCACTCGTAGAATTTCGAGGGCCGAATTCACTCGCCCCAAAACGGGCACAAACAAATTCGCCAAGCTGCGAACTAGACCTATTAGGTGGAGACACCGCCTCCAAGTGTCAAGCACTCCGCTTCCAAGTCTTTCAGCGATCTGTTGATATTATAAGCTTTTTTCCTGTTATCAGGAGCGTATAACACCGTTTGATCGTCCTCACACTTAAGCTGGAACACCATCCTTCCCGGTCTTGGTTCGCATTTACGCAGAACACTCATACGCATCATCATGCTAGACACATGAGACAAAAAATGGGCGGCACTTTTTTCAAGAAGTTACCGCCCAAATTAAACTCAATACCCGTGAGCGAAGCCTACTGGCTCATCAGTCCCCATCGCCCTACGCGCTGGTTGCTGAATTCTCCGCACGATCCTCGTAAATGTACAAAGGACGCGCATCGCCGTCGACCACCTCACCGGAAATCACAACTTCCTTCACACCCTTAAGGCCAGGAAGCTCGTACATGGTTTCCAGCAGAATTGCTTCCAGAATAGAACGCAGTCCGCGAGCACCGGTCTTACGTTCAATCGCACGTCGGGCAACTGCCTTCAGAGCGTCTTCATGGAAGGTCAGCTCTACGTTTTCCATTTCGAACAAACGCTGGTACTGCGCAACAAGCGCATTCTTAGGTTCACTCAAGATGGACACCAAAGCGTCTTCATCCAGATCTTCAAGAGTTGCAATAACCGGCAAACGGCCAACAAACTCAGGAATAAGACCAAACTTCAGCAGATCTTCAGGCTCAAGCTCTGAGAACAACTCGCCGGTCTTGCGATCTTCGGGTGCAAGCACAGAAGCAGCAAAGCCGATAGAGGTTTTGCGACCACGGTCAGAAATGATCTTGTCCAGACCAGCAAATGCACCACCGCAGATAAACAGAATGTTTGTTGTATCTACCTGCAGGAATTCCTGCTGCGGATGCTTACGACCACCTTGCGGCGGAACAGAGGCAACAGTCCCTTCCATGATCTTCAGCAGTGCCTGCTGAACACCTTCACCAGAAACGTCACGGGTGATGGATGGGTTTTCTGCCTTGCGGGTAATTTTGTCCACCTCATCGATGTAGACAATCCCGCGCTGCGCACGCTCAACATTGTAGTCTGCGGACTGAAGCAGCTTCAGAATAATATTTTCAACGTCTTCGCCAACGTAACCCGCTTCAGTCAGCGTGGTTGCGTCAGCCATCGTAAACGGAACATCCAGAATTCGGGCGAGCGTTTGTGCCAGATGGGTTTTACCACATCCGGTAGGACCAACCAGAAGGATGTTGGACTTAGCAAGTTCAACATCGTTGTTCTTGGAAGCATGATTCAGGCGCTTGTAGTGGTTATGAACCGCTACAGACAGAACCTTTTTGGCTCGGCCCTGACCAATCACGTAATCATCAAGAACACCACGAATTTCCTGAGGTGTCGGAATCCCATCACGAGACTTCACAAGCGAAGATTTGTTTTCTTCGCGAATAATGTCCATGCAGAGTTCGACGCACTCATCGCAGATGAATACGGTCGGACCCGCAATCAGCTTACGGACCTCATGCTGGCTTTTTCCGCAAAACGAGCAGTAAAGCGTATTCTTGCTGTCGCTGCCGCTGGCTTTGCTCATGAGATATAACCCCGCATCGTTTCAAGGGACACAGCCCCTGTTAGAATTCTTAGTTCGACAGCGATACATTCGCCGCGACGTTCTACTGACTTATCGCGTTTTGTGTTCCGCTTCCAGAGGGAAGCTTTGGAAATCACTAATAGCCATTCTCTTATGCGATATTTGGCTCGCAATAATCAACATTCCTTTAAGCCTCGCACGCAAAGTTCATTCCCTGTTAAAAAAACTTGCGCGCGAGTTACTTTAAAAAACCGGCTTTAAGCTGGTTCGATAACGTTTAAGCTCTCACGATTTTCAATAACGTTATCAATCAGACCGAACTCTTTCGCCGCATCTGCACTCATAAAGTTATCACGTTCAAGCGCTTCTTCAACAGCGTCAAGAGTCTGACCTGTATGAGAAACATAGATCTCATTGAGGCGACGCTTCAGCTTCAGAATTTCCTGTGCATGCAGCATAATGTCTGCCGCCTGCCCGCGGAAACCACCGGAAGGCTGGTGAACCATGACGCGGCTGTTAGGCAAAGAAAAGCGCATACCCTTTTCACCAGCAGCCAAAAGCAGGGAACCCATGCTTGCAGCCTGACCGATACAAAGAGTTGAAATCTTCGGACGGATAAACTGCATAGTGTCATAAATAGCAAGACCACTGGTCACAACACCACCCGGGGAATTGATATAAAGTGCAATTTCTTTGTTCGGGTTTTCCGCTTCCAGATAAAGCAACTGGGAACACACCAGTGTAGCCACAGTATCTTCCACAGGACCAGTCAGGAAGATAATACGTTCCTTCAACAACCTTGAGAAGATATCATAGGCCCGCTCACCCCGGTTGGTTTGCTCTACAACCATTGGCACCAGGCTGTTCGTGAAATACTCAACAGGATCGGTCATGCGTCATCCATTTTAAATATGCAGAAAGCTTCGTGAAGCTCGGTAACTTATCCGGCATTCCGGTAAGCCTGCAAGAAACTTATGTCGAAAAAAGCGCCACGCCCACCCACGGGATGTCGCCCTTGTCTTAAAGGCACTTGCCAAAAGGTAAAGCCACAAGGTTTATGGAGTGTTTCCATAAGACCCGATAGTCTTATCCCAATTATAAGGGAGCTTAAAGACCACATTGGGCCTATGCACTTAAGACGGCTTCAGATATTTCGGCTTTCCACCTCAAAATTCAAGATGTCAAAAAAGAAAAAGGGGGCACAAGGCCCCCTTTCCGAAATTCTTGGGTAATCCCAACAATTATGCTTCGTCTTCGTCCTGAGCCATCAGCTCTTCTTTAGACACAACTTTGTCGGAAACTTTCGCGAGTTCCAGAATGTAGTCCACAACCTTCTCTTCGTAGATTGGGGCACGCAGGGAAGCGAGAGCCTGTTCGTTGTTCTTGTAGAATTCGAACACCTGCTGTTCCTGACCTGGGAACTGACGAACGCGGTCGAACAGAGCCTTCTGAACTTCTTCGTCGGTAACCTGAACTTTGTTCTGCTCACCAACTTCAGAAAGAACCAGACCGAGACGTACACGGCGCTCAGAGATCTTGCGGTATTCAGCTTTAGCTTCGTCTTCGGTTGTTTCTTCATCTTCGAAGGTTTTACCGGACTGCTGCATGTCAGCTTCAACCTGCTTCCAGACACCGTCAAATTCTGTTTCCAGAAGTTTCTCAGGCAGCTCGAAGGAGTACTCTTCGTCCAGCTTGTCCAGCAGAGCGCGCTTTACTTTCTGACGGGTAGCTGCACCGAACTGGCTTTCAATCTGGCCACGAACGATTTCTTTCAGCTTCTCAAGGGATTCAAGACCCAGCTTGGTTGCCATTTCATCATCAATGGAAACTTCGCCAGCAGCTTCAATGCCTTTAACGTCGATGTCGAAGGTAACTGCGCGACCAGCAAGGTTTGCTGCGCCGTATTCTTCAGGGAAGGTCACGTCGATGACTTTTTTGTCACCGATTTTCAGGCCAACGATCTGCTCTTCAAAGCCAGGAATGAACTGACCAGAACCCAGAACCAGCTGACCGTTCTCATCTTCACCACCTTCAAATGGCTCGCCGTCAAGCTTGCCGAGGTAATGCATGGTAACGCGGTCACCGTCTTCAGCAGCAGCACCTTCTTCGCGCGCTTCAAATGGACGGTTGCTTTCTGCGATCTGCTTAACCTGCTCGTCAACTTCGTCTTCAGAAATTTCAACGATTGGGCGTTCAAGTTCAATCGCAGAGAAGTCTACGATGTCGAACTGTGGCAGAACTTCATAGGAGATGGTGTAAGCGAGATCTGCTTCACCAGCCAAAACTTTCTCAGCATCATCGTCAGAAAGATCGATTTCTGGCTGAAGAGCAGGCTTTTCTTTGCGCTCTTCAATGGTCTTAGCAGTGGTTTCGTTGATCAGGTTACCGATCAGCTCACCCATTGCCTGACGGCCATGAACTTTTTTGAGATGAGAAACTGGAACTTTACCCGGACGGAAGCCGTTAATGTTTACCTTTGACTTCATGTCATTAAGATATTCATCGAGGCGGGTCGCCAGATCCGTCGCCGGGATAACGACTTTGAGTTCGCGCTTTAGGCCCTCGGCCAGGGTTTCTGATACCTGCATGGTCTTTGCTTCGTCCTTGATTTAGGACGCGTACCGACAAACCAATATGGTTTGTCCCAGCACGGTAAACATAACACCAATTTCGAAGGGGGGAAAACGCTTCGGGAGAAAATCCCTCAGCTCTTATCCGCCTGACGAAAAGGTGAGCATAAACCGAACCTCGACAACGCCCTCAACTTTTCCGTTTCCGATAAGCTACGGTCGTTTATTTATGCACCGTATCACCGGGGATATGGTGCGGCTGGAGGGACTCGAACCCCCACGGTCTCCCGCTAGAACCTAAATCTAGTGCGTCTACCAATTTCGCCACAGCCGCGTTGGAGGGGTAGCTAAATGGGAACCTAAGAGAAGTCAACCACCTAATACGCTGTTTATGCCCAGTTCTCGGTTTTCCACGCCATTTCTACCTATGAAACTGTGCATTACGACAATCCGGGGCTAATTTCTCAAGCAGGAGATCGCATCACATCCTTTTTCTTATCTGGCTCGTGCATTGCCAGCCAGCAAGCCACTCCGCTCACTCACAAAGTGGCGTTAGAACCCGCTGCATAAAAGCCACGCCTTTTTCGGTCAGATACAACTCCCGGCGGCGACCATCCGTTTTATCCGCCTCAACACGGACATAGTTATGTCCGCCACGCACATCCTTGTGCCCTTCGCACCAGTAATAGATGTTGCGGGTCGCGGTTCCTGATTGGTAACCAATCTTCTTTTGAAGGCCATGAGGATGGATCGTCACCCCCTCCTCCTGATGAACGGCAATTTCAAGCAATGTCAAAACCGTTGAGACCTGCATTTTAGCGTCATGGTCTTTAAACGGTGCCAGCGCCTCGATAATCTGGCGGAGTGCTGCAGAGTGCTGTGTCGTCTTGCTCATAAGAATATCCGTAATATCGTCCCGAAGGCGAAGACGATCACACGTTTTACGCGCAACCCTCTCCCTTCTCTCGTCTGCCTATCGCATTGCTTGTCTCACTAAATGATACGCATGACGTTTCGTAGATTAATTATCACAAATATTGATGATTCCCACCAGATATCTCAGAGGGTAAACCCATCCCTTGGGCGGGGAAGCTTTAAAAATCACCCAAAAATTGAACCAGCTCGGTGAGCACATCCGGAATATGCGAAACCAGATCTTCCGCAATAAGTCCGGCTCCGGCAATTTCAGCGGCCCGGCCATGCACCCAAACACCTTTCGCAGCGGCTTCATAACCACCGAGTCCTTGCGCCAGATATCCGGCAATCACACCCGCCAGCACATCACCAGACCCTGCTGTTGCAAGCCAGGGCGTGCCACTGGCATTGATGGACACATGACCCTCAGGGTCTGCAATCACCGTATCCGCCCCCTTCAACACAACCACAGCACCAGCCTGTTTCGCTGCCTTCTTGGTGCGCTCCACTTTGCAATCTGTGGACGTGGGATCATACAAATCAGGAAACAAACGCCGGAACTCACCCTCATGAGGTGTGAGCACAACACGCCCAGCGCAGTCAGAATCCGCAATGTAGGCAAACAAGTGCTCCGGCTTTTCCTCAAAGGACGAAAGCGCATCCGCATCCAGAACCACACCGCGCGCTCCGGAAAGGCACTCAGCAACCCGCTCCTGCGTCTCACGGCCAATACCCGCTGCCGGTCCGATCACCACGGAGTTGAGCCGCTCGTCTTCCAAAATACGCTCAAAGTCGGCAATACGTTCAGCCGGACGGATCATGATACTCGTCAGATGCGCGGCATGGACCAGAGCCGCCTGCTCCCGCGCCACCACAGTCACAAGCCCGCTGCCCGCCCGCTGTGCGCCCAGCGCCGCAAGACGGCTTGCACCAGTGGCAAACTTGGGACCACTCACAACAACAGTGTGCCCCCTGTTATATTTATGCCCTGCCACAGCTGGCTGATCGGGAAGATCTCCCCAAATCTTATCGCAGTTGTAAAAGGCGGTTGGCCCAACCTTCTCTAAGACATCGTCCTCCAGCCCGATCTGCTCAATAACGATCTCACCACAATGTCCCCGGCCCGGATAAAGGTAGTGCCCCGGCTTGGCGCGAAAAAACGTCACTGTCATATCTGCATGCACTGCCTCACCCAGCACAGCACCGCTGCGGCCACTTACACCGGAGGGCAGATCAACTGCGACACATTGCGCCGGACTGTCATTGATGTGCTGCACAAGCGCCAGAACTTCATCGTCCAGAGGTCGAGAGAGGCCCGCACCAAACAAAGCATCAACTACAACGTCGTCCTCACCCAGCTCTTCCAGCGCGGCCCGCATGTTATCCATTGAGGTTAAATCAAGATCCATCTCGTCATAGGCAAGCTCTGCATCGCCTTCGAGAGTTTCTGGATCACACACCAGCCCGACAGAAACATTAAAGCCCTCATTGTCCGCAAGCTGCGCAACAACAAAGCCGTCTCCGCCGTTGTTTCCGGGACCGCAGAACACAAGAACCCGCGAATAAGGATGCAGAATCTGGCGCATCACCTCAAACACAGCCTTGCCCGCATTATGCATCAACTCAATACCGGGAAAGCCACCCTCGATGGTCAGGCGATCTGCCTTCTTCATCTGCAATGGTGTCAATAACTCATGCATAAAGCTCTCCATTTCCCTATTCGTCAGGCTCTGAGAAATTTATTACCCATTATCCCTAAGAAATTGGTTCATCATTACCCAGCTGCCGCGACGTTTTTTCGATCACGAAAAATCACAAAACATAAGCTAGTGCTAAAAGGCACAGATTTAAGAGGCACTTCCTGAGTAAATGTTGATACCAGCGCACCACTTTGGGAAAACTACGAAAACATGCACGAGAGACGAGCCCACTACGACCAGCTAATGACTGCTTTCGCTCGACGTCTGGGTATGACCACCCAGCCTGATACTGGACTATTTCTTATTGAAGAAGCAAACGGAAGTCGTTGGTCGGTCGAACTCAATGAAAGCTCGGATCTCATTTATATAAGCACCAGCCTCCTTCTTGCAGAAGATAAAAACACATTGAAGGCGGCTTTGGAGCTCAATCAGGATGTGGACCTCCTTCGCGGAGCGTTCCTCGGACTGTCTCAATCTGGTGACTTGCAACTGAATGCTCAGGCCACACTCCGGTTCACAGATGACCTTGCACTGGAGAACACACTGGTCAACCTGATGCAAATTCGCGAGCAGGTATGCGCACGGCTTTCTGAAACGAAATCCACCCAAACCTCCAAAGCCGTAGAACCGGACTGGAGCACGACGTCTATTCGCCTGTAAAGGTCTCTCACCCATGCATTCCGTCAACTCTCCCAAGCATACTCCAGTTGATCAGAGCCAACTCCAAAACGACGTAAGTGCACAACAAAACTCTGCGCCAAAAAAATCAGAGAAGTTGGAAGCGCGCGGCGTGTCTGTTGAGACCCAAAAGGGCTCAACACCGCCAACAACAAGCAATACGAAGCCCCTCGACACCGCTTCAACTGAAACGCTCGCAAACCGGATAAAGCCACCGAGCCAAACCAGTTCAGAAAGTGTAACGCAGGAGGCAACCGCCCCTTTTGAAGCAGACCGCACCGCGCTTGAGCAAAACGCCAGGCGCCTTGGTGCTGGTGCCAATGGTGACGTTTATCTTGTCAATCAGGACGGCAAGTCCTTCGCATTTAAAGTCGCAAGCACCGAAGCCGGTTGGCACGCCCTGCAGCAAGAAGCACAGGTCTATGGCAAACTTGCCCAGATCGGCCCTCACGATAATATCGTCAAAAGCATGGGCATCGTCGAAGTTCAGGGCGTACAGGGCCTCGCCCTTGAGCATGTGGAAGGCTACGAAGCAGGCAAGCTCTTCACCACTGCCGAAAAGCTTTACACCGACAACAAGCTCAGCCACTCCCAGTACTGGGGCACCGTACAGTTCATTATGCGCGACGTTCTGAGCGGTGTGCACCATCTAGCGCAGGCAGGCATCAGCCACAGCGACATAAAGGGCGGTAACCTCCTTTATGACAAGGAAAGTCAAGCGATTAAAATCGTCGACTTTGGCAGCGCTGCAAAAATCGGCATTGATCCTGTCACTATTGGCACTCCGGACCATTCAGCTCCGGAAGCTCTTTTGTCTCTTCCACACAAAGATGGAGACAAACCACGCGCCAATGAGAAGCAGGACACCTTCGCCGTTGGTCAGATGACCTACCGCGCAGGTGAACATGCCGAGAATTTATTTGGTGCACAAAATACTGGTGAGCCAGCCGCGCTTGGCTTTGCAATGCATTCCAAACTTCGAGATATCGAGCGTCGCGGCGAGACCATTGAGTATCAGGCGCTCAATCAGGCCGATGACCCAGCCGTTGCAGGCACACCGGGCCATTTCGGCAAGGGCGGCGAAACCGCTTATGTTGAGTTCGTCAATATCTCAACCCTGCTGGACATCGATGTGCGTGGCACCGCAGAAGAGCTCCTGAAGACCAACTTCATCTCTGACCCTTTATGTCAGCCAGACGAAGCCCGTCAGGTGATCTCAGGCCTCATGACCAAGATGGAAGAAGACCACAAGGCAGAACTCGCAGCTCTCATGCAACAAACCTGATCTGCTCCTTGCAATGATAACCATCAGAAAGCCGGCCTCTTGGTCGGCTTTTTTGTTGCGCCCCTTCAGGGACATTTTAATCACATCTCTCCATTTCGATACACCTTAACAACATCGCCTCTGTTTACAGTGGAGTGAGCAAACGATCGCAAACAGCTCAAGACCTGTAACATGACAAAGTCGCCTCGCCCTCTTCAGAACCCGTCGAATGATCCATCAACTCAGGATGCCCAGATCAGCGCGTGGGCAGACAATGTCATAACCCTGCTGGGCCTGAGTGAGAGTTCAGCAGAAGACGGACAGACAGAACCAGATTTCGACCATCCCCACATGGCCGCCAGCAGCCGGTTCACCGTCAGCAACGTCGAAGAAATCAGCTCCTCAGAAGACGAGGAGAGCGATGACGAAGCAGAACCGGAGCGACCACCAACCGCTACAGCATCGCCCATCAGCCGCTTCGCAGTCAGTGATGTGGAAGAAGACAGCTCCTCAGAAGATGAGCAGAGCGAAGACGAAGCAGAGCCGGAGCAACCATCACCCACCACAGCATCACCTATCAGCCGCTTCGCAGTCAATGATGTCAATGAAAGCGAAGAAACAACGCCTGCAACAACACCTCTCCCCTCAGACAATCTCAAACGCGCCAAAAGACTGGGTGCAGGGTCTTATGGAGAAGTGAGTTTGTTCACGGACGAAGAAAGCGGAAAATCCATTGCGTTCAAGACCGCACGTTCACAAAAAGGCATCGAGGCCCTGCTAAAAGAAGCTAAGATCTACGGAAAACTGATGGCCGCAGGTCCTCATAAGAACGTGGTGCAGTGCTACGGAATGCACGAGATCGACGGCGAAACAGGCCTGGCCATGGAGTACGTGGAAGGCTGTGAGGCAGATGACCTTTTTGAGGGAGCAGAAGAACTCCTCCGCGAGAACAAGCTCAGCCACTCACAATACTGGGGTGCCCTTCAGTTCATGGCAAATGAAGTGATCGATGGTCTGAAGCACATCAACGTAGCAGGCCTCAGCCATAATGACATTAAGGGAGGCAACATCCTGTTCGACAAGAACAGCCAATCCCTAAAGATCGCCGATTTCGGTTTCTCAGGCACCGTTGGAGAAGATCCATTGGATATCGGCACTCCGGAGTATTCCAGTCCGGAAGCGATCGCCGCCGCCTTCGAAGATGAAGATAAGCGTGACCGGCTTGACGACAAACAAGACGGCTATGCTGTTGGACAAATGGTATTCGGAGCTGGTGAAGGCGAGTTCAATCTTTTAGGCGCTCCAGATTGCGACAACCCTTATGCGTTCGCCCTCCATATTGTGCGCAAACTGGGCAACTCCAAATCCCAAAACGCGCAAGCCGACGAGAAAGACAGCTCAGAAAAAGCTCTCAAGCCAACAGACGATCCTGACCTGGCCGGAGAGCCCGGCTATTACAACGAGAGTTACGAGTCTGAGTACACTCGCTTCGTCAACAACTCCATGCAGATTGATCCTAAGAAAAGAAGCAGCCTGGACGACATGCAGCAAAGCCAGTTTTTGCAGGACCCGCTCCTTCAGCCGGACGAAGCAAAAGAAGTTCTCGACTACATCATGCAGCAAAACATTTCTAAATCTGCATCAGATAAAAGCTAGCCTCACGCCGCCAGTACTCGTCAAAGCACTTACCTGTTGGACTTTGGCGGCTTTTTCTTTGGGGTTTTAGAATCCGTCCGCTCATCACTGGCAATCACCACATCCTGAGGCTGGGAAAGCTCAATCAGGTTGCCGTCAGGGTCGCGAATATAGACAGACAGGATCGGCGAGCTGGCACCGGTTCGAAACACCGGCCCCTCCACAATCGTCACGGAAGCAGCCCTCAACCGCGCAATGGCCGAATCCAGGCTCTCAACCAGAAAACAAAGGTCCGCCGTTCCCGGCATCTGTTCTTGCGCTATGGGAGAATGATCAACATCAACGGGTTGAAGATTGATCTTCTGTTGTCCAAAGTGCAGCGCCCTCCGCCCGCCTCCGAATACGATCTCCTTCATTCCCAGCACGTCCTGATAAAAACGACTAATACGCTCAACATCATGAACGGTAAGCACGACATGGTCGAGAGAAACCAACCTCATCACTCACTCCTTTAAACGCGCTCCTCAATACTGACTGCGAGCTTCCATAGGAACGCACAAAAACTGCAACAGCTTTTGCTGAACCAACCATAACCCTGCCTTGCACAAGGAACCAATACCTAGTTTCAGGCGAGATGAACAAAAGGTACACTGCCTGTTTTTTAACCATTATGCGCAGTGTTTGTGCACCAGATATATTTCAGATGCAGTTTCCCATTAGTATTGAGGGACCAAACTGCCCGTTTTTGCGGCTTTTTAAGAAAATTTCAAAACTGGCACGGTTTCTGCATTCATATTTCCGTAAGTTTTGAATCGCGAACTTTCTGCACACGCGCTGATCATTTTTATAGAGCATGCCAGATCAGCAGCGCACGCAGATACAAGACGAACTGAGAGTGTGACGACCATGAAGAAAATTGAGGCGATCATTAAGCCGTTCAAACTGGATGAAGTGAAAGAAGCACTTCAGGAGGTTGGTCTTCAGGGGATCACCGTTACCGAGGCAAAAGGATTTGGCCGCCAGAAGGGTCATACAGAACTCTATCGCGGCGCCGAGTACGTGGTGGATTTCTTGCCAAAGGTGAAGGTGGAAATCGTACTCAACGATGATCTTGTAGAAAAAGCTGTAGAAGCTATTCGCGATGCCGCACAGACCGGCCGCATTGGTGATGGTAAGATTTTTGTCTCCAGCATCGAAGAAGCAATCCGAATTCGTACCGGGGAGACGGGCGAAGACGCTGTTTAGCGCGTATCTTTGAAAAATGGAGACCGGTTTTCGGATAAAGATACGCACAGAAATGAACTTCGAGCGCCGCGCTCTAACTCAAAGTTTCACTAGGAAATCACGAAGACTGAATATTTGAGGGGCAACGATCCCACACGCTTGGTCTTCCAGTTTACAACACTGCGCCACGGGCGATTTTAATAAGAGGAATAGGAAGTTATGACAACCTCCGCTGATGTCTTGAAAGAAATCCAGGAAAAAGACGTAAAGTTCGTAGATCTTCGTTTTTCTGATCCGCGCGGCAAGCTGCAGCACGTCACCATGGATATCTCCCAGGTGCACGAAGACATGTTCGCTGAGGGCGTAGCATTTGACGGTTCTTCTATCGGTGGTTGGAAAGCAATCAACGAATCCGACATGATGCTGATGCCAGATCCGGAAACAGCTCATATCGACCCATTCTTCGCGCAGTCCACCATGTCCATCTTCTGTGACGTTCTCGACCCACGGACAGGCGAAGGTTACAACCGTGACCCACGCATGACAGCTAAGCGCGCTGAAGCCTATGTAAAAGCATGTGGCGCTGGTGACACTGTATATGTTGGCCCGGAAGCTGAATTCTTCATCTTCGACGACGTTCGCTTCGCAGCAGACCCATACAACACCGGCTTCAAACTGGATTGTTCCGAACTGCCATCCAACATGGACAGCGAGTACGAGTCCGGTAACCTCGGTCACCGTCCACGCACAAAAGGCGGCTACTTCCCGGTACCACCAATTGACAGTGCGCAGGACATCCGCTCTGAGATGTTGACCGTCATGTCCGACATGGGCGTTAAAGTTGAAAAGCACCACCACGAAGTGGCAGCTGCTCAGCACGAACTCGGCATGCAGTTCCAGACCCTGACAACTTGTGCTGACCATATGCAGATCTACAAGTACGTGGTTCACCAAGTTGCACACGCCTATGGCAAGTCCGCAACGTTCATGCCTAAGCCAGTCTTCGGCGACAACGGCACCGGCATGCATTGCCACTTCTCCTTATGGGAAGACGGCAAGCCAACCTTCGCTGGCAACCAGTATGCTGATCTTTCCGAGAACGCTCTGTACTTCATCGGCGGCATCTTAAAGCACGCGAAATCTCTGAACGCATTTACCAATGCGTCCACCAACTCCTACAAGCGTCTGGTACCGGGCTACGAGGCTCCGGTTCTTCTGGCATACTCTTCCCAGAACCGTTCTGCATCCTGCCGTATTCCATTCACATCTTCTCCAAAGGGCAAACGCGTTGAAGTTCGCTTCCCGGACCCTTCTGCAAACCCATACCTGGCGTTCGCTGCACAGTTGATGGCTGGCCTTGATGGCATCAAGAACAAGATCCATCCTGGTGATGCAATGGATAAGAACCTGTACGATTTGCCAGCAGAAGAACTCTCCGAGATCCCAACTGTTGCAGCATCTCTGCGTGAAGCTCTGGAATCCCTTGATGCAGACCGTGAGTACCTCAAAGCAGGCGGCGTATTCGACGACGACCAGATCGACGCATACATCGAACTGAAGATGGAAGAAGTCATGCGCACAGACATGACCCCTCACCCAGTTGAGTTCGACATGTACTACTCCGTCTAAGTTATGAAGGGACTGCTTTAACTCCAATGCACCTATGGCGTATCCATAAGACGAGCTTCGGCTCAAATCAGGATACGCCCTTCAAAAGCAGTCCTCTCATCTAGGCACAATAAAACCCCGGCTGGTCTCAGTCGGGGTTTTGCTTTTTCCATCACCCGGATCTCATCTGGCGATACAAACCTGCATCAGCAAAGCAGAGAGCTTACCAGCCGCCTTCTCTCATCTCCGCAGAGATCTCAAGACGCACCCGGTCACTGGTCAATGGCGCAAACTTGCCAACACCAAAGTCACTGCGCAAAATCGCTCCCTTACCCTCTACACCTATCCACTGCCCCTGATAGTAATCAAAGTAGCTTCCCAGCGGATGCGGGCCATTGTGTTTGAGCTGAAAGTCCAGTTCCACCGGATGCTTTTGGTCCCTGATGGTCAGATCCCCTACCAAGGTCACAGCTGTTGCTCCGGTTTGTTTGACGGATGTGGACACAAACGTGATCTCAGGAAATTTCTCCGCGTCAAAGAAGTCAGAGCCTTTCAGATGCTCATCCAGCGGCTCAACACCCGTATCCACGCTTGCCGGATCAATAGTCACACTGACTTTCGTTTCTTCAATCTTTGCCGGATCAAACTCCACTTCCCCGCCAACAACCTTCCACTCACCAGACTGCTCTGTCAGTCCCGCATGATTGTAGTAAAACCGAACCTCGGTATGGGTCGGATCAAATTTGTAGCTCGCGGCCTGCGCTGACGCTGTGAATGCAAGCGATGCCGCAACAACGGCGAATTTCGTGAAATGCCTCATGCTTTTCCTGCCTCATATCCCTGTTTGTCACATAAAAACTGCAGTTTCCTGCAAATACACACTCATTAACCTATTGATTTTTATTATGTTAATATATATGCATGTATATACATCTAAATGAATGAAAACCATTTTCAAGAGCGGAATGCGCAAATAACGAGGATGTGATGTCTGTCAGCAAAGAGTCAGTTTCTCTCTGGATCGCTCTCAACCGAGTGCAAAAGACCATCTACACCGATATCGAAGGCGCCTTCAAAGCAGAGCGTTTCCCCCCTCTCTCCTGGTATGACATCCTCTGGGAACTGGAGAACGCACCCGATGGCCTGAGGCAATTCGAGCTGGAGCAACGTGTCCTCTTTCAGCAGGCCAACCTCTCCCGTGTTATCCAGTCGCTTGCCAAGGCTCAGCTGGTCGAGAGCAAACCCGCCCTCAAGGACAAGCGCGGCAAGACCCTTTTCATCACCTCAAAGGGAAAAGATCTCCGCGCCCAGATGTGGCAAACCTATGAGCGCATGCTGGAAGAAAAACTCGATACAAAAATCAGCAAGGAAGGCGCGACCCAACTCGCAGCAGCCTTGAAGGCGCTAGTTTAGATTTTTTCATCGACCAGTGGGTCGCGACAGTAAACAATGGCTTTACGCGCAACACAGCGCCTCTACACAGCAACGCAAGAAAACACGAAAGAACGCAAACCAACGCACATTAGAGCGCAAAGAGGATATGTCATCACCACGTCACGAAACTGCGTTTAAGTGCAATGAGATTATCAGTATCTGACCGTGCTGATTAGACCCGCATACTCTTCAAAGGCGATCCTCTCGGATCGCCTTCTTTTTCGCGCTTTTTTGGAAAAATAGAGCGTCTTCACTAAGGCAGCACTAACTATTTTCTCCCCCATCCCTTGAAAGAAAACCCAAGCGTTCCTAAGTTAGGTACAGGTCAACAAAAGGAGAGCCAATGACTCCACCGGACCTGCATGTTGTACGGTTTTTATAAAGGCAATTCGGTACTTATGAAGACCCTCTGCAAGATGCTACAATATAGCAAGACTACAAAACGGCCTGAGCGACCGAGCGTCATCAGACGGTAAGCACGGATCGAACCCGGACGTACACGGGCGGAAATCATATCAAACGCCCCAGCATATAGCCTTGAAACGGTAAATCGCGGCGATCCGACTATAAAAGCAAAACCCCGTTTAGACCTTCGAGAAGGACGCGGGGTTTTCTTTTGGCCATTGCAAAGTATTTCGCACCCTCCAAAATATACCAATTACATTCATATTTTAGAGAAAACAATGACTGCAGCAGCCGACACAATTGAACTTCTCCCCACGCTCCCTTCCCTCAACATTCAGGAAACAAAAGCGTTTTACGCAGATAAGCTCGGCTTTACCAACGTCGTTTACGAACAAGACGACTTTCTGATTCTGCACAGAGACACTTTGGAAATCCACTTCTGGCTCACCACAGAAAAGCACTTGTGCAACAACAGCAGCGTTTATTTCCGTGGAGGACCTATCGCCGATCTTCACGAAGAATATCGCCAACTCGGACTTCCGGAAGACAGCAAGAGCGAACCCCGCTTCACACCACTCGCCAAACGCCCCTGGGATATGGAAGAGTTTTACATCCACGACCCTCACGGCAACCTGTTGAAATTCGGTCGCATTCCGCTCTGAGCCAAACAAGCAGGAAACATCCTTGCATTCTGATGATGCCATCCAGCAAGCCCAAGTGCCAAATTCTCAGCGCAATCCCAAATCCGCAGCATAGCATTTGGGCTTTCCAGAAAAAACGAGTGAATCCCGCTGAAAACTCAGGTATAGACCTTTCAACTTGGAAATACTCAGTAATTTGAACAGGCTTGACCAATGAGCTCATATAAATCCGAATTTATGCGGACAATGGAAGAACGCGGCTTCCTGCACCAACTCTCTAACGCCGAAGGTCTGGACGAACTTTGTGCGAAAGAGACCGTAACCGCATATATTGGCTTTGACTGTACAGCCTCCAGCCTGCACGTTGGCTCCCTTGTACAAATTATGATGCTGCATTGGTTCCAGAAGACCGGCCACCGTCCGATTACCCTCATGGGCAGCGGTACAACACGCGTTGGCGACCCGACCGGTAAAGACGAGAGCCGCAAAGTTCTGACCGATGAAGACATCGAAGGCAACAAAAACGGCATCAAACAAGTCTTTGAAAAGTTTTTGCAATTCGGTGACGGCCCATCTGATGCAATGATGATGGACAACGCCGACTGGCTGCTCAAACTCAATTACATGGACTTCCTGCGTGATGTTGGCCGCTATTTCTCCGTCAACCAGATGATCCAGCGCGACAGTGTGCGACTGCGTCTGGAACGTGAGCAGCACCTGTCCTTCCTCGAGTTCAACTACATGCTTCTGCAGGGCTACGATTACCTCGAAATCCATCGCCGCACAGACTGCCGCCTGCAGATGGGTGGCTCTGATCAGTGGAGCAACATCCTCTCTGGCGTAGACCTTGGTCGCCGTCTTGCAGACAAAGAACTGTTCGCCCTCACCACCCCGCTGCTCACCACAGCATCCGGCGCAAAGATGGGCAAGACCGCAGCAGGCGCAGTATGGCTCAACGCAGACATGCTCAGCCCCTACGATTATTGGCAGTTCTGGCGCAACACCGAAGATGCTGACGTTGAGAAGTTCCTGAAACTCTTCACCATTTTGCCAATGGACGAGATCAAACGTCTGGCAGGAATGGAAGGCGCTGAGATCAACGAAGCCAAGAAGGTGCTGGCAACCGAAGCCACCGCCCTGCTCCATGGCCGTATCGAGGCTGACAAAGCTGCTGAGACGGCTCGTAAGGCGTTTGAAGAAGGTGCCAATGCCGCTGGTCTGCCAACCATCGAGATTGCTGCTACAGAGCTGAAAGAAGGCCTCGGCATCCTCAACGCTTTCGTAACCGCTGGCCTGTGTTCTTCCAACGGAGAAGTCCGTCGCAACATCAAAGGCGGCGCTGTACGCATCAACGATAAGGCGGAGCAGGATCATAACCGCTCTATCACCGACGCTGATCTGACCGATGATGGCGTGATCAAGCTTTCCCTTGGCAAGAAAAAACATGTTCTTGTAAAGCCTGTCTAACAAGCTGACATCACAGTGATTTTAACAAGGCCGGGTCATGCACCCGGCTTTTTCTTTGCCTGCAAAACACTGCAAGTTTATGCAATTGCAGCCAGTCAACTGCACCTCGAACTAGCCCTGATAGCCTAAACTGCTGCCCTTGTATTCAGGAGCAGCCCCATGGCGATGCAGGATTGGAACGCACAGCAATACTTGAAGCACGCAGCCTATGTCGCAGGCTTTGGGCAAGACGCACTTGAGTTGCTCGCTGTGCAGCCCGGAGAAAGCATTTTGGACCTGGGATGCGGTGAAGGCACGCTGGCCCAGGAAATTCAAAATCGAGGTGCAATCGTAACCGGCGTCGACACAGCAGAAGACATGCTCCTGCAAGCGAATGAGAAAGGCATCAAGACCTGCCTCATACCTGCGGAAAACCTCAATTTTGACAAGGAGTTCAACGCAGTTTTCTCCAACGCAGCCCTTCATTGGATGCAGGATTACAAGGGCGTCATCCGCGGTGTTGTGAAAGCTCTTAAACCGGGAGGTCGGTTTATTGGTGAAATGGGATGCGATCGAAACTGCCGCATCATCCGGTCTGCAATGGAGAACGTGTTCGCCGAAAACCCTGCTTTCGGCCCCTACAAGAGCCCCTGGATTTTCCCACCACCCGAAACGTACATGCGCGCGTTGAAAGAAGCAGGTTTCTCAGTCACCTACCATACAGAAATCGAACGCAGGACACCGCTGGAAACAGGAATGAAGGGATGGTTGCAACTCTTTACCAGCAGCCTCACAGAGCAGCTGAGCGAGACCCATAAGAAGCGATTTTACAAAGAGACTATCAAGCATCTCAAACCGCTACTTTATTCGAGAAGCAGAGGATGGGAAGCAGACTACGTTTGCATGCGCTTTGCAGCCTACCTCCCTGTGGCCTCTACTTGAATTCAAAGATACGGCGGAACACACCTGGTGCGATTGCAGAGACTGGATTAACCTGGAACTTAGGCTTCTCAAAGGTGCCATCCAGCTTATAGGTCACTCCAAACAGCCCTTCATCAGAAGAACCTCCACCCAGGATGAGACCAATCACCGGCAGTTTCGCAAACAGGTTGTTCAAGGCATAGGCAGGAACAAACGTACCAGCCATATCCAGCTGACGGCTCTTCAGATTTGCATTCCCGCTAAAGGTCCCACCAATGATAGCACCGCTCAACGTTCCCTTGGAAACATTCAGAATGTCTCCTCTGCGCGAAAACTGCATGCGCATCTTTTGGAAAGACGCCTCACCAGAATTCACTGCAGCAGAATACACTTCACTGTTCCGCGTTCCGCGGATTTCCTTCGGCTCGATCCCTTTCAGCGCTTTAATCGCAGGATCTTCGGTGATGGAAAAATCATTTACAGTCAGCTGACCAGCCCAGTTGGTATCAGTCGGCATCTGGATATCCAAACGCCCGTTACCACCGCGCATACGAGGGAACAGATCCATAAATCGCAGGAATTCACCGGCATTGTTCAGCTTGCCTTTTGCAAAGCGATGCTTCCCCTCACCGCCAACAGTGAAATTGAACTGACCACGGCTTGAAGTTGCGCCCGAAACAGCAAGATTAGCAGCGCTTTGCCCACGAAAGAGCCCATCAATCCGCACGTTTTGAGCCTGTACACCTCTGAAACCGATCAGGCGCCTGAATGTCAGGTCAACCGCAATCACATCTCTTTTGCGCTTTGCCGAAGCAGCTGCATTATCGGCCCCAAACGAATCCAACAGGGCACGGCCATCAAAACGGTCCGCATTCATGACAACCTGATACCCACCACCACGGCGCGGACGAATGGTCATCTTGGCTTTGTCATTGGGGCGCAGATTGAACGCGGAGAAGTCAGCAAGCGCCAGCTTTCCATTGCCATCAATTTTTAGATTGCCACGAACTTCAACACCTTCAGAAAGGAATGAGAAGTTATGGAGCGTCCTGGCATTGCCATTTTTTGTCACACGGAACCTTGCGGTTGCACGTACACCAGACGCCTTGCTCCAGCCAACCTCACGAACGTTGATGGCAGCTTTTGAAAGGTCCAGTTCAAACACCTGCGCGCCGCCACTGTCTTCATAGCTGACTTTCACAGAGCCTTTGACATAGCCCTGAAGATCAACACCGTAGTCTGTCAGATCCTTGGCATTGGCAACAAACGTCACGCCCTGACGGTCTTCAGCTCCACTGCCATCGCGGCTGGTGCTCAAATCAATCTCAGACTGGAAGCCATTCAGCTTCCCCTTGCCGGAAATCTGGGTTTGCTTTGTATCCGCCTGAACGATCAGGTTTGCATTTTCGATGGTCTGGCCTGAGATTTTCGCTTTACTGCTGAAGTCCTTCAGATCCAGATTGGCGCGCCACTCAACATCCTTAACCTTGAGATTCTTGAGGAGCGGGAACGAGGCTTCAACACGGACTTCACCCATGCCAGAAAGGTCTGCTGGCACGACACTGAAACCCTCTAACGCATTTATAGGTTCAGCGTCAGCTAGCACACCCAAATCATCGGCACGCCCCGTCAGTAGCACAGACAGTTCAGCAGGCAGAGCCCCTGGTGTTGCGATATTCTTGATCGCAAACTGAACCTCTGGCACCTTAACGATGTTCCCGTCTTGCATACGGAAATGACCATTGCTGCCGGAGATCGAAAAATCTTCATTCTCGATCTTGCCGGTCCCGGTGAGATCCCGCACCACAGGCAGAGTTTTGAGTGCTTTGACTGAGCCATCAATCACATCAAAGGACGCCGTAAGGCCGTCTCCCTGCCACGCAGGCGTACTCCGGTCGCCATCAAAGGCTTCCGGCCCAAGCGCCAGATCTAAGGCAATGTTATCAACCCGGCCAGGGCCAAGGTGATCAATCAACCAGTTTCGGGTTTTTGGTGCTGTAACTGTCGGCCAAACCTGCAACACTTCGCCAAAGCTCAGGCTTGGGCTGTAAACGGATAGCGCAAGGGACGGTCCCGGTTTCCCGTAGTAGAACGATCCAGCAACATTAATGTCAGCATCAAGCCCGACAGCACGAGCTCGTTCAATAGAAATCAGGGAGTTCGTCGGATCAAACGTGCCAGATGCATAAGCATCAGGGAACAGCAGCGGCGGCGACTTTACATCAGCAGGCGCCAATACGATCTCTCGGGAACCAAGCGAATAGTTCCACTCAGCGCCTTCAGTTACAGGTGGCTGCACAACCCCACCAAACACAACGCGTGTGTTTTTACGGCGCAGATAAGATCGTCCGATGATAATATCGGGATTATCGCGCTGCAAATTGAGATCCAGGAATGCTTCGTCGACGGTAATTGAATTATCTGGAGCAGTGCGGATGAAGATTGGAGAGGTACGAACATTCATGTCCGCACCAACAAACTCACCAGTCGCCCAAAGTTCAGCATTCGCTTCAACAAACAGACGCGTATTCGCCAGCTTGTCATCACGAGCAAAACTGTGTGTTGGCAACAAATCTCGCAGCGAGGCATCACGTAGATTGACGGAAATGTTTCTCACACCAGTTTCTGGTGTAACAGTGCGCTTCAGATCCCATGACCAGTCGCCTTCACGGCCCACGATCTTTGCATTTACTGCAAAGGAGAGATCATCCAGCAGCACGGCATTTGCATCAATACCATCGGCGACAAACTCTTCACCCTGCGCGTTGATCACCAGTCGCCCATACTCAATAGCAACTTTCTCAAGATGCCAGCGTTTGAGCTCCTCAACAGCAATCACACTAAACTTGTCAATCGCCACCACGCGATTTTGCACCCGTGGCAAAGGCTCCGATCCACTCGCCAGCTTGATCGTTGCAGAAGGCCGTTCCAGCGCGACACTGGTGATTTCCAGATCACCGGTCAGCAGCCCAGACAGATTGATGCCGATTTCGGCTCGTGGGAGCAACACAGTCGCTGCTGTGCGACCTTTGACGCGAATAAGGGAGTCTTCCAGAAGAATACGGCTGCCGTTTTCACCAAACAGATCAAACTGCGCACTACCAACGGTGACATTCAGCGCTTTGCTCTCAAACTGTTTGATTGCCCAATCCACGAGGTAGGGAACAGAAAACGGGCCACTCATCACCCGGTAACCGCCAAAACCAAACGCTATAAAGAGAAAAACGCAAACAACACCCCATATTACGCGTCGCTTAAAACGACGTGTAACAGGAGAGCTCTCAAGCTCTGCTGTATTCCCAACATCAACAGCCAGAATCTCATTCCCTGTTTTAGTGGTACGTTCGATTTTGACCGAATCGTAACCTGCTATAGCATCGCGTGATCACAGGTGCTCTGCAAGATTAATTGCTTATCTACACCATACTCAAAAAAACGGCGTCCCAAGAGACCAAATGGCACCCCAGGAGCAAATAAAGAATGCCTGATACGAAAGATGCGACACCTTCCTTACCGCAGGAAGGCATGCTGGCACCGGATTTTACCTTAGCCACAGATTCGCAAGGACAATTCACTCTATCAGAACAAACTGGCCAGTCGGTCGTCGTTTATTTTTATCCAAAAGATGACACACCAGGCTGCACAAAAGAAGCAATTGCCTTTACCGAAAATGCGGCTGAGTTTGAAAAACACAATGCTGTTATCATCGGCATTTCGCCCGATACACCACTAAAGCATGACAAGTTTAAGGCGAAACACGGACTTAACGTCACACTTGGGGCAGATATCGAGAAAGAAGTTTGTCAGGCCTACGGGGTCTGGGTGGAAAAAAACATGTACGGAAAGAAGTACATGGGCGTTGAACGCTCCACATTTCTCGTTGATAAAGAAGGCAAGATTGCCAAGATTTGGCGTAAGGTCCGCGTTCCCGGCCACGTCGAAAAGGTCTTGGAAGAATTACAAGGTCTGAGCCAGTAAAGAATGCCAAAACTTCCGGGCAACAATGATGCGGATGCGTTTGCAGGGCAAGCGCATCTCACCCTCCCTGAAAACACCTGCGTAAAGTCTCTTAGAGACGGCGCCCGCCAAATCCTCGAAACACCTGATTTGGATATGAAGGTCGCGCTTGCCTACTACGTCGCAAATCAATGGTTCAAAGGCGCCCTGTCCATTTCCCGTGGCACAGGTGAAAGGCCCATGCCGGACCGCCCTGGTCGCCCAGCAAAACCCGAGCTCCTTCCACCTCGAGACATGCCCAAACGCGCAGTTGGAGGGAAAAACGGCAAGATCGCCCTGCTCCATTCTCTGGCACATATCGAGCTCAATGCCATCGATCTCACCTGGGACCTGATCGGCCGCTTTACCCATGTGCCCATGCCGCGCTCCTACTATGACGACTTTGTCCGCGTTGGATTGGAAGAGGCAAAACATTTCACGCTCATTCAAGAACGCCTTGCAAAGCTTGGGCACGCCTATGGCGATCTTCCAGCACATGACGGTCTTTGGCAAGCAGCCCAGTCAACCGGCAAAGACCTGATAGCACGTTTGGCAATTATTCCACTCGTGCTCGAAGCCAGAGGCCTCGACATCACCCCATCCATGATCGAGAAGGCCAACGCCACAGGCGATGAAGACACTGCCAGCGTGTTGCATGTGATCTATCACGATGAAAAAGGACATGTTGCCTATGGAGCGAAATGGTTCCGCTTCATGTGTGACAGACACCGTGTACGCCCTGAGCCACACTTTCAACAGCTCGTAAAACAGCATTTTAAAGGACCACTGAAGCCCCCATTTAATGACAGAGCAAGATCTGAAGCAGGTCTCACTCCGGGCTTCTATCGACCGCTCATCAAATTGACCCAATGATACACTGCACTTAGACTTTATTAACCATAACTAACTTTAATTGAATTTAACAAATCATTTCCAGTAGGCAAACTGAGCAAGTGGTCATCCGATGAAGCTTTCCAGGTGCAGTGAGTTTTCTAACAATTACAACCAATTGAAATTGGATGGCCCAATGTGGCTTTCGCGCATCACATCTGAGCTGCGCGTAATTCCTCCGATGGCCTATTGGGTTTCCGGTCTTGCGGCAACGGCGGTCGTCTCCGCAGTATTGGCAAGCAGCTTTCAACAGTCTCTCAGCGAGATGCGGCTTAATTCAACATTATCCAGAGAATTGGCGCTCCGTGAAAACTATGAAAGCGAAATTCGGGATCTCAAATTTCAGCTCGGTGAGATGCGCGGACGGTTGGATCAGGACACATCAGGTCTAAATGCTCCCGCTCGCAAACAACAAGCACAGCTATTGCGACAGTTTCAAGAAATTGAAGCCCTGGTTACGCTGGCGGAGCAATCAAACCTTGTCCTCTCCGCTATCCCGCCCTCTCCAAAGCGCAAACCTCTTCAAAGAGACGTCAGCGCGACCAACACCCACAAACTATCGTTTGCATCACAAAAAAGCGGTGCGCCATTTGATATTCTGAAAACACTGTCAAGCAAGCAGTCCACCGCGCCACAGCCAACTGCCCCTCGCAAAGACTTCTATGCAAAGCAAGCACAAGGGCAACTCTTGCTCACCGCTTACACACAAGCGGCTATAGACGACATTAAACGTGCAAACACGCTGCTTAAGAAAGCCGGCGTTGCACAGCCTGTCTTTGTCACCCCAAGTTCATCTGCTGGCGGCATCTATCAGGACATTGGGTCTGCTGATTTAGATAGCAGTATGATTGCAGCGCGCCGGATCATTGAACAACGCATAGAATTAAATACCAAAGTGGATGCTCTGCCATTTGGCCGCCCGCTCTCCAGCTTCAATATCTCCAGTGCGTACGGAGCCCGAACAGACCCGTTCCTCGGCAAACCCGCGATCCACACTGGTCTGGATTTCAAAGCACCTCGCGGAACCTCAGTCAAAGCAACCGGCACCGGCATTGTCTCACTCTCACGGTACAACGGCGGCTACGGCCTTTCCGTGGAAATCGTACACGACAACGGCCTCGTTACCCGCTACGCCCACATGCACAAGCTACTCGTTAGCGAAGGCCAGCGCATCAATATGGGCGATATTATAGGTACTGTCGGCAATACGGGCCGCTCAACAGGCCCTCATCTCCACTACGAGGTGCGCCTCAACGACAAGCCAGTCAATCCAATGCGCTTCATCCGTACCGGCGACAGGCTAGCAGCAATTTTCAAGCCCAAAAAACAAACCAAAATCGCACTCAATCTGCCTTAAGACCATTCGCAACACAAAAAGCCCCGAAACTGAGTTCCGGGGCTTCTCTAATTCATTACAGAAGATTAAGGCTTAGTCGAGATCTTCAACCGCGGCAGGCGCGTTGCCGAAGGCACGGTGCGCCAGCGTTGCTTCCATGAATTTATCCAGGTCGCCATCCAGAACGTCAGAAGGCGTAGTGCTTTCCACGCCAGTCCGCAGGTCCTTCACAAGCTGATATGGCTGCAGAACATAAGAGCGGATCTGATGCCCCCAACCGATATCGGTCTTGGAAGCAGCATCCTTGCTCGCCTGATCTTCACGGCGCTGCAACTCAGCCTCATAAAGACGTGCACGAAGCATGTCCCACGCAGTTGCGCGGTTTTTATGCTGTGAACGCTCACTCTGACACTGAACTACAATACCTGTAGGATTGTGCGTAATACGAACAGCAGAGTCAGTCGTGTTCACGTGCTGACCACCAGCACCAGAGGCACGATAGGTATCAATGCGGCAATCGCTTTCGTTGATCTCGATATTGATGCTGTCATCAATAACCGGATAAACCCAGACGGACGCAAAGGACGTATGACGACGTGCATTGGAGTCATATGGCGAGATGCGAACAAGACGGTGAACGCCTGCTTCGGTCTTCATCCAGCCGTAAGCATTCTCACCTTTAACAAGCAAAGTTGCAGACTTGATGCCAGCCTCTTCGCCGTCATTGTATTCCATCAGCTCGACCTTATAGCCGTGCTGCTCACCCCAACGACGATACATGCGCAAAAGCATGCTGGCCCAGTCCTGACTTTCAGTACCGCCCGCACCGGAATTGATCTCGATATACGTATCATTTCCGTCGGCTTCACCAGAAAGCAAGGACTGCAACTGCAGCTTATTGACCTGTTCCAGCATAGCTTTCAAAGCAGCTTCAGCCTCGTCAACAACGGACTGATCATCTTCCATCTCGCCCATCTCAATCAGTTCCTGATTGTCAACGAGATCCTGCTCAAGCTTGCGAACACCGCCAATGCTGTCATCCAGTTGCTGACGTTCACGCATCAGTTTTTGCGCATTCGTCGGGTCATTCCAAAGATTTGGATCTTCAGAAAGCGCATTGAGTTCATCTAGACGGACAAGTGCAGTGTCCCAGTCAAAGATGCCTCCTCAGCAGGCTTATGGCCTGCTTGATTTCGTCGACGATGGCCTCCATTTCGGCGCGCATCGGATACCTCACTTTTTTGAAAAACAACTGTGCAGTCAGTAACACTGCGTCGGGTGCGAACATAATCGCAGCAAACGATTTCCGCAATCAGCCAGACCACAGAAACTGTGGGCTGGTCATGCAGTTAGCAAGGCCAGCCCATGAAGTTTTTAGTAAAGTCCACCTGTGCCGGACATAACGGCGCGCCCGGCTTCCGGAGACAGATCCTGACGGATACCAATCTCATCCTGAAAGCCAATGACAGAGTAACTGTCTGGTGGCGATGTGCCTGGCTTGAAGGATTCCAGAATTGTACCCGGAGCCCCAGCACCAGCCCGCAGACCAGTACGGCGGTTGATAGATACCAGACGCAATCCGCTTGGAACACGGAACTCCAATGGAGGCGCATCCTTCAGAGCATCTTTCATGAAGGCCGTGAAGATTGGTGCCGCAACCTGACCACCAGTCGCACCGCGGCCCATTTTGCGCGGAGTATCATATCCAACGAACACACCTACAGTCAGTTCTGGCGTAAAGCCAACGAACCATGCATCACGCTCATCATTGGTGGTACCAGTTTTACCAGCAACAGGACGGCCAACAGCTTTAACACTTGTCGCCGTACCGCGCTTGACCACACCTTCCATCATGGAGGTGATCTGGTAGGCGGTCATAGGATCAAGCACCTGCTCACGAGTATCAATAAGCTCGGGCTCTCCCTGATTGCTCCAATACTCTTCGGAGCAATCTGTGCAAACAAGCTGATCGTTCTGATAGATAGTCTCACCATAACGGTTCTGGATACGGTCAATCAGAGTAGGCTGCACTCGGCGCCCGCCATTGGCCATCATGGAATAGGCCGCTGTCATGCGCATCACGGTGGTTTCGCCTGCACCAAGAGACATGGAGAGCACCGGCATCATATTGTCATCAATGCCAAAACTGCGTGCATATTCAGCAACTAGATCCATGCCCATGTCCTGAGCAAGTCGAACAGTCATCACGTTACGGGACAGTTCAATACCTGTACGCAGAGTAGACGGACCGTAGAACTTGCCGCCATAGTTCTGTGGCTTCCAGGGGTCCTGCCCCGGTCCTTGTTCAATCTCAACAGGCGCATCGAGCACCACTGAAGACGGCGTATAGCCATTATCCAGCGCAGCCGCATAGACGAACGGTTTGAACACAGAGCCCGGCTGACGCCAAGCCTGCGTCGCGCGGTTAAACTGGCTTTCGGCGTAGCTAAAACCACCAACCAACGCCACAACGCGGCCGGTATTCGGATCCATAGCAACAATGGCGCCTGAAACCTCAGGCACCTGCCGCAGCACATACTTGCCACTCGCCTGACGCTGAACGTAAATCACGTCGCCCGGGCTTAATACTTCTTGCACATTGCGAGGAGCACGTCCATTGACGCGAGCCCATTTCATATCACTCAGGGAGAGATCTGCACGGACACGCTCAGTAGAAAGTTTCCGGTTTGCCATGCGCTTTGGACGAAGACCTACAACGGCTTTCTGATTACTCACAGACAGAACCACCGCACTCGTCCACTCAGGGACATCGTTCAGCGTCTGAACTTTAGCTAGAGCCGCGCCCCAGTCGCTGGAGGTGATTTCAATCGTGCTGATCGGACCCCGCCATTTACCGCGCTTATGGTCAAAATCTACCAAACCGTCACGCAGCGCCTTACGCGCCTTCAGCTGCATGTCAGGATCAAGGGAAGTACGAACGGACAGACCGTCCTCATAAAGCTTCTCTTCACCGTACTGACCGGCCAACTGGCGTCGCACAGCCTCAGAGAAATACTCAGAGCCTTTCACGAGGTTACCGGTTGGACGCAGTTTAACGTCAAGAGGCTTGGCCTTAGCTTCAATACCTTCCTGAACTGTCACATAGCCGTTCTCAACCATACGGTCGATAACCCAGTTCCGGCGCTCAATCGCACGGTCCCGGTAGCGGTAAGGGTGATAGTTGGACGGGCCTTTAGGAACAGCAGCGAGATACGCAATCTCTTCAAGCTCAAGCTCGTGAACAGATTTATCAAAAAGGATCAGAGAAGCAGCACCAACACCGTAAGCGCCAACACCGAGATAAATCTCATTCAGATAGAGCTCAAGGATCTCTTCTTTTGTAAACGCTTGCTCGATACGCAGAGCAAGAAGCGCTTCTTTGATCTTGCGCTCATACTTCTGCTCACCAGTCAAAAGGAAATTCTTCGCAACCTGCTGCGTAATCGTGGACGCACCAACAAGGCGGCGACCAGACCCACTGTTACGAACGTTTGTGATCACCGCACGGCCAATGCCCCACGGGTCGATCCCGATGTGTTCATAAAAGTTCTTATCTTCAGCAGACAAGAAAGCTTGCTTCACACGGTCCGGAATAGCCTGAATCGGAATAAACAAACGCCGTTCACGCGCGAACTCATACATAAGATGACCATCAGCAGCATGCACACGTGTCATGACTGGCGGTTCATAATCCTTCAGCGCGGTGTAGTCCGGCAGATCCTTGGCTATGTCATTGAGATAAATCCACAATCCGGCAGCTGCAATCAGCCCCAGAACAACTGAAATCCCAAAGAGATATCCAATGAACTTTAAAAATAATCTCATATTCGGGCTCGTTTGCTTTCCCGCTAAGAATGTTCGTGTCGTGAAGCCAGCATTCCAGAGCCAGTTTCAAACGCCGTTCCTGATGCATTTCCCGTTAAGGGTCAAGAGGTCTCGTCCTGAATGAATGCAGCAGAATCGAATCCAGACTTCACTGTTACAGTTTGGCACCCAATCGCTTTTCATTATGGCAAAGCTGAGGCAGGAACTTAGTCTTTATCCCACTGCAGCAGCGACATATACGCACCCGAAAAACAATCACACCAACCAGCTATTGCTGCGCAATTCTAGCCCGAAAGAAACCGTTCGTCGCTTGAACAATCGCATCCGACACGCGTTCCCGCCACTCATCAGAACCTAACATTTTCTCATCCAGATTATTGGAAAGAAATCCAAGTTCAATCAAAACAGACGGAACATCGTGACTTTTCAGCACTTGAAACCCCGCAGAACGAAGCGGATTTTTAATAACTGTTGTGGCGCTTTTAAGTTCTTCAACCACCAACCGTGCAAAATGAATTGAAAAATTCTTGGTTTCACGGCGGGTGAGCTCGACCAAAATATCCGTAACCTCTTCAGGTTCATCAGAAAAATCGACCCCGCCAATCACATCCGAATAGTTTTCACGGCGCGCCAGCGCAGCCGCCATCCGGTCAGACGCCCGCTCTGAAAGAGTGTAGATTGAGGCCCCACGCGTCGTCTCTGCCCCATTTGTGATCGAATCCGCATGAATGGAGATGAACAGATCAGCCCCTTTCCCACGCGCCAGCTTGGTCCGGTTCCCCAAAGAGATGAATTTATCATCATCACGGGTTAGATAGACCTGATAGTAGCCAAGTTTATCCAGTTTCTCTTTCAAAAACCGGCCAAAATTCAGAACGATCGCCTTTTCAAGGGTACCATTACTGCCAACCGCACCAGAATCAACACCGCCGTGCCCCGGATCGATAATGATCACGGGCAGATCGTTTTCAGCCGTTACAGCTGGCTCTTGAGTTTCTTGCTTTGAAACAGATGCCGTCGCCCCTACAGGCTGCGCATGAGAGGTGGCCAGACCAACTGCAGCTTCAAACTCATCAGGAGAAGATTCGGTCAGATCAATAACCAGCCGTGTTGGTTGCTCTTGTACGCCGGGCAGCAAAAAGGTTTTATCTAGAGCGACTGGAGAATTGAGGTCCAGTACTACCCTGGAACGCCCTTTGGAGATGGAGCCATACCGCCAGGACCGAACCAGCCCCCGCCCTTTTGGCACGAAATCTCTTGGAAACTGGAAGGTGACAGACGGCAGGTCAATCACCAACCGATAAGGGTGAGACAAGAATGAAAGGTTATATCCAACCTCACCATCCATATCCAGAATGAAGCGCGTCCGTGCCAGATCTCCGGCAACACGTGCATCAGAAACGACCGAAACCGCATTTTGCGCCGATACAGCATTACTCATGGCAACTGTTGCAATGAGAGAAAACGCGACACAATAAAAGCTGAGAGCACAGAACCTGAATGCATGACTGATGCGGCTCACCTTTTCACTCCCCTATAGAAACACTGGCAATTTAGTTTAAATCAAGTTGAACGATTAAAACACGATTAAGCGAAAGTCACCCCGCCAAACCTATCATTAAGCATTGATTAACAACTGCAGCTTTCGTAGCAAGACATCGCCAGATCGATTTTCCCAAGCTTGCCAAGCGTCTCGAGGGATCGTAAAAGGTTTACTAGGACTTCGATTTGGAATTGTTCCGTAAAGTTGTGAGCCATATTTTTTGAAGCTGATATCCTGAGATTTTCGCAGTTTTCAAACTGATCGAAATGTTTCAAAAAGCCCATATGAGCCATTTGTGCCGTTTCCGGTTTGTTGATGAGGATACGGTATAAACCAACTGGAAGAGCAGTCTGCTCGAGAGCCAAGACAGAGTTTTGCCGTGACATTTTCGGTCATGGCGGGTTGTGAACAGATTTTCTGTCGCTTTGGATAAGTGCTTTATCCCCGAATTTTCGGAGAGATACGGCAGCTAGGCGCAGGAACAGACGTTTACAGATTGGAAGCCTGAAGAAGCGCTTCCATTTCAAGCATACCGCCTTATGGCGGTCAAAAGAGATCATTAAGGGCGAACGGTTTGTCAAAGCTACGCGCAAATACAAATGAACATGAGTTAAGAAGCAGTGCGCCGACGTGTCAGTCGGTCCCTTCTTGCCGTGGTCATGCGCGCCGCCGTCTCTCCTTTTCTACTAGCAACTTACATAACAAGTTGACCGACCTGACGATGTACAAATCTCAGCGCCACTCGCGCCGTCTTCAGTGTTTGGTCCTAAGGAACTCACTTCATGGCAAACAAGATGCTGATAGATGCGACCCACCCGGAGGAGACCCGGGTTACGGTCGTGCGCGGGAATCGGGTTGAGGAATTTGACTTTGAAGCCGCAAACAGAAAGCAGCTTCGCGGAAATATCTACCTAGCTAAAGTCACACGAGTAGAGCCATCACTTCAGGCCGCTTTTGTTGAATATGGTGGCAACAGACACGGGTTCCTCGCCTTCAGCGAAATCCATCCGGATTATTATCAGCTCCCGAAAGAAGATCGGGAGGCCCTTGAAGCTCAGCTTGCAGCCGAAGCAGCTGCAAACCAGCGTGAACGTGCCCGCAGAGAAAAAGAAGAAGCAAAGCGTGAAGCCGAAATTCAGAAGGTTGCTGCAGCGAAAGCCGCAGAAGCCTCTGAAGATGTTGTTGCTGAGCTGATCGAAGCTGAAACCAGTGCTCTGGAAGCAGAACACGAGGCCGAAGCTCTTGCCAGCATGGATGCTCCTTTCCAGGATGACAGCATCGAGGATATCGAGGCGGAAGCTGCGGAAGAAGACGAAGCTGGCAATTCTACAGCGCAAAAAGCAAGCGCTCGTGATGCAACGGCTGCCAAGCCTTCTTCAAAAGAGCCTGTAGCTGAGACTGATACTGCTGAAGACACAGAAGCTTCCGACAAAGCCGCATCAGAAGACGCGACTGAGGAAACTGCAGAAGAGACATCTGAAGCTGAAGAGCAGGATGATAACGAAGAGGAAGCGGAAGAAGAAGTTACCGCACGCCCTCGCCGTCTGCGCGACAACTATAAGATTCAAGAAGTCATCAAACGCCGCCAGCTGCTGCTGGTACAGGTCGTGAAGGAAGAGCGCGGAAATAAAGGCGCTGCTCTGACAACATACTTGTCCCTCGCTGGCCGTTACTCTGTTCTGATGCCAAACACCGACCGTGGCGGCGGGATTTCCCGCAAGATCACGAAGCCAACAGACCGCAAGCGCCTGAAGCAGGTTGCTGGTGATCTGGATGTGCCGAACGGCATGGGCGTTATCCTGCGTACAGCAGGCGCCAGCAGAACCAAAGCAGAAATCAAGCGTGACTTTGAATACCTCCTGCGTCTTTGGGAAAATGTCCGCGAACTGACCCTTGATTCAGCAGCCCCTACCCTCGTTTACGAGGAAGGCAGCCTGATCAAGCGCTCTATTCGCGACCTGTACAACAAAGACATTGATCAGGTTATGGTCTCTGGCGAAGAAGGCTACCGTGAAGCGAAAGACTTCATGCGCATGCTGATGCCAAGCCATTCCAAGAATGTTCAGCCTTATCGCGATGCAACGCCAATCTTCACCCGTTTCGGTGTAGAAGCCCAGCTCGACGCAATGTTCTCACCGCAGGTGACGCTGAAGTCCGGTGGCTACATTGTCATCAACCAGACAGAAGCGCTTGTTGCGATTGATGTGAACTCTGGGAAAGCAACCCGCGAACAGAACATTGAAGACACAGCTCAGGCAACCAACCTGGAAGCCGCAGAAGAAATTGCACGTCAACTTCGCCTGCGCGACCTCGCCGGTCTTGTGGTTATTGATTTCATTGATATGGAAGAGAACCGCAACAACCGCGCAGTTGAACGTCGCCTGAAAGAATGTCTGAAGTCTGACCGCGCCCGCATTCAGGTTGGCCGCATCTCACATTTCGGCTTGCTCGAAATGTCACGTCAGCGCATCCGCACCGGCGTACTCGAAAGCTCATCAGTTGTTTGCCCACACTGCCATGGTTCTGGCATCGTGCGCTCAGTAGAATCTGTTGCTCTGCACATCCTCCGCTCCCTGGAAGATCAGCTGCTGCGTGGCTCTACTCACAACTTGAATCTGAGCACGCCAAATGAAGTGGCGATGTACATTCTCAACCAGAAGCGCCATCACTTGATGGATCTGGAACGTCGTTTCGGTCTGGAAATCTCTATTCTCGGAGACGACACCGTCACCGAACAGCACTTCACTTTGGAGCGTGGCGAGCTTGCAACACCAAGCGAGCGTACGCAGCCTCTGCCAGCTACAGTTCAGCCGGACACCATCTTCCCCGTTGAGGAGGAAGAAGAAGAAGAAATTGTTGAAGAGACTATAGAGGAAGAGAAGCAAGAAGCAGCTGATGAGGACGGCAATGATCGTCGTCGTCGCCGTCGTCGCCGTCGTCGTCGCACTGGCAACGAGAAAGACGAAGCTGAGCAGCAGGAAACAACATCTGCGAGCGCTGAAGAGTCGTCTACTGAAGAGGACACATCCTCTGAAGAAAAGTCAGCTGACGCGGACTCTGCTGAGCTAACAGACGAAGAAGAAGATCGCCGCCGCAAGCGTCGCCGTGGTCGCCGTGGTGGCCGCCGCTCTCGTCGCAGAAGCGCATCTGATGAAAACGGCGAGAACGGTGAAAGCTCCGAGGAAGCAGAAGGCTCAAAAGAAAGCTCTGCGGACAGCGTTGAAGAGATCATCGCAGAAGCAAAATCTGAGACCGCAGATGAGGCAGTAGCTGTAGAAGACACTGCTACTCCTGCAGAGCCGGTAACAGAGGCTGTAGCTGAAGAAGAGCCGAAGAAAGAAACCCGCAAGCCTCGCCGTCGTCGCAGAGTAAAACCTGCACCTGAGGAAACAGCTGAAAAGGAAGCTTCTACAGAAGCAACCGAAGCCCCTGCCCCACAGGCAGAAGAAACTTCAGACGTCGCGGTGAAAGAAGCTCCGGCAGAAGTGGCAGTACAAGCAGAGCAACCTGCAGAAGCTCCGGCAGAACCAGTAAGCAAGTCTGCAGAACCAGTTGCTGAGCAGCCTAAAGAAGAAAAGCCTGCGGAAGTCGCTAAGGTTGAAGTGAAGGAAGAAGCTCCGGCTGTCGAGGCCCCTAAAGCTGCAGAAGCAGAAGTTGAGGCCGAAGCACCAGCGAAACCGAAAGCGCCAACCAAACCGGTTGTGACATCGCATAAGGTTGTTGAAGGGGAAACTGTTGCCGTTGAAGGCGATGATGACTCGCCGCGCCGCACAGGTTGGTGGCAACGCCGCTCTTTCTTCTAAGAAGAAACAAGTTCAAAAAAAGCCCGCTCTACTGAGCGGGCTTTTTTATTGCCTGTTACTTGAGCCAGTCTTCCAACCGCTCCACCGCAAGCTTGATATCGGACTCCTTCCCCGCAAAGGAAAAGCGCATGTATTGATTCCCGCGCGTCAGATCGAAATCCACACCGGGCGTCGCTGCAATGTGTGTCTCTGCCAACATCTTCTGACAGAACTCCATGGAATCGTTGGTGAGCTTTGAAACACCGGCATACACATAGAACGCACCATCAACCGGCAGCACATCAAAACCAAGCTGAGGAAGATGATCAAGCAGCACCTGCCTGTTGGCAGCATATCCTGCCTTGATCTTCTCATAATCCTCCGTCGCATCAAAAGCAGCGGCTGCAGTCACCTGCGCCAGCTCTGGAGGCGAAATGTAAAGGCTCTGCGCAATCCGCTCAATCGGACGCACAAGCACCTCAGGCAACACCATCCAGCCAATACGCCAACCTGTCATGCAATAGTATTTGGAAAAGCTATTGACGATGATCGCCTTGTCCGTAAAGCGGAGCGCCGTCTCCTCCTCCATATCATAGGCAAGCCCATGGTAAATCTCATCGGAGATGAACCACAGATCCATCGCCTCACAAGCTTCAACCAGTGCCTTGAGAGCATCAGGAGACATCATGGTCCCGGTTGGATTTGCCGGACTGGCCACAAGCACGCCCTTTAGCGGCTTCTCCTTATGCACAGCCTCAAGAATCTCAGGGGTAAGCGACCAGCGCGTTTCCGGGCCGACCTCAATCTCCACACACTCCAGCCCTAACACCTCAATAATATTGCGGTAGGCCGGATAGCCCGGAGATGTAATTGCAATGCGGTCCCCTCTGTCAAACCCGGCAAGAAACGCAAGGTTAAAACCGGCAGAAGAACCCGTAGTTGCAAAAATGCGAGATTCTGGAACCTCTAATCCAAAGGTTTGCTTATAGTAGCGAGCAATGCTCTTCTTCAGCAACGGAATGCCCTGCGCTTCCGTGTATCCCAATCGGCCAGAAGACAGGTGGTCATGCGCAACCTTCAAAACCGAGTCAGGAACAGGCGCTCCCGGCTGCCCCACTTCCATGTGCAGCACATGTTCTCCGCTTTGCTCAAGGCGGTTGGCAGCATTCAGCACTTCCATAGCTTGAAAAGGCAGGACTTCACTACGTTTTGATCCCATTAATACTGACAAATGCATTCCCTCTTATTTCTTCTTCTCAGAGCCTGTGCTTTAATTTTTCGGGCTACCTAGCAATTTTGCCTAATAACTGCCTATCTTGGGTGGTTAAGGCTTATTTGAAAGTCTATGTAGTACTTTAAGTGCGAACCGCTCTGCGCCTGCCAAGCCAATTAAGGGGACTTGACGTGCAATTTAAGAACAATGCATTGAAACGTGTGATTGAACCAGTCAAATCACAAGCAACAAAGTTTGCGCGCAAAATTCTTATAACAGCAACCGCACTTTCACTGGTTGTACCTAATGTGGCAATCACCACAGCTCAAGCTCAACAAAAGAAGGGGCTCCCCCTCGTTCGCGATGCAGAAACTGAAGATCTGCTGCGCGAATACGCCAAACCGATCTTCCGGGCAGCTGGACTTCCTGCCAATCAGGTTGAGATCATTTTGGTCAACGACAAGAGCTTTAACGCCTTTGTTCCAGACAGCCGCAGGATGTTTATCAACCTCGGCGTCATTATGGATGCCAAAACGCCAAGCGAAGTGATCGGCGTGATCGCACACGAGACCGGCCATATTGCTGGTAACCATCTGGTTCGCATGCGCCAGGCAGCGTCAAACGCACAGATCATGTCTGTTATCGGCATGATCCTGGGTGCAGGCGCTATGGCAGCAGGTGCAACCACGGGCAACAGCTCTATAGCCCGCGGTGGTGCAGCAGCTGTCTCCGGTGGCGGAGCGCTCGCCCAACGAAGTTTCTTGTCCTATCGCAGATCTGAAGAATCATCCGCTGACCAGGCAGCCCTGCGCTACCTCGATCGCGTCGGTGTATCTGCCAAAGGCATGCTCACAACATTTGAACGCATGGCGGATCAGGCTCTGTTTTCAGCGCGGTATGTAGATCCATACGCGCTCAGCCACCCCATGCCGCGCGCCCGTTTCAACGCCCTTCAAAACAAGGCTCAAAAGGCGAAGCACTTTAACAAGAAAGACCCTGAGCGCCTTCAGCTGAAGCATGACATGGTCAAAGCCAAACTGCTGGCATTCACCAGTCACAGAAACTCAGTTTATCGTGCCTATCCGGAAAGAGACAAAAGCCTCCCTGCGCAGTATGCCCGTGCTATTGCCAGCATGAGGTCCGATAAAGCGTCAAAAGCTGTCAGAAAAATTGACGCCCTGATCTCAAAAGCGCCGGAATATCCGTATTTTTATGAAATCAAAGGACAGGCGCTGCTCGAAGGCGGCAAGCCGAAAGCCGCAATTGCGCCATTCCGTAAGGCGCTGGCGCTTTATCCTGGCAATCCGCATTTTGAAATCTGGCTGGGCTTCGCAATGGTCGCATCCGATGACAAGCGATACCTGAAAGAAGCAAAGAGCATTTTGACCAGAGCTCTGCGAAAAGACAGATATTCCATGAACGGCTATGCGCAGCTTGCAATCGCAAATGCCCGTCTGGGCGATATCGCTGGAGCAGATCTGGCAACCGCTCAAAGCCATATGACCCGCGGCGATGTTCGCAGCGCACAGCGCTACGCAAAACGCGCTCAGAAAAAATTGAAAGTCGGCTCACCCGCCTGGCAACAAGCTGACGATATACTGTCAGTCAAAGTGCCTCAGCTCAGACGCCGCTAACAAATCAGACTGATAAAAATCAAGCACCCGAACAGGGTTACAGGAGACGTCATGAACAAACTCATTCGCAGAGCTGCGATCACATGTGCAGCAACGTTCGCCCTGCTGCCAGCAACTTTTTCTGCACAAGCAGAAACAGTGAACCGCGCTGAAGTCGAAACAATCATCAAGGAATACCTTGTCGCAAATCCGGAAATCGTGCTGGAAGCGCTTCAGGAACTTGATAAGCGCCGCCTCGCAGAAGAAGAAAGCGCACGCAAAGGCGCTATCTCCAGCCTCTCTGATGAGATCTACAACAGCGACTACCAGATTGTCCTCGGTAACCCAGACGGCGACGTCACGCTCGTAGAGCTGTTTGACTACAACTGCGGTTACTGTAAGCGCGCACTGTCTGACCTTGTTCGCCTCGTAGACGAAGACAAGAACCTCCGCGTTGTCTTGAAAGAATTCCCTGTACTGGGCAAAGCATCTCAGGAAGCTGCACGCGTTGCGATCGCAGTTGCTGAAGTCGCACCAGAAAAATACGAGGACTTCCACCTCGCACTTCTGGGCCAGCCTGGCCGTGCAAACCTCGCGAGCAGCCTGAAAGTTGCGAAAGATCTCGGGATCTCTGATGCAGATCTGGAAAAATCAATGAAGTCCAACCGCGCCGCTGAAACCTTCCAGGAAGTATTCACTATTGCTGAACAGCTCGGCATCACCGGAACCCCTTCCTACATTTTGGGTGAAGAAGTGATTGTTGGAGCCGTCGGCTACGACACTTTGAAGGAAAAAATTGCAGCTGAACGCGAGTAGATTGGTCCCAATCGCGCATATCAACGCATTTTCGCAGCTTTATCCTTAAGAACTCAACTCAGAGCGGACAAAGGTCTTTTCCTTGGTCCGCTCTGACCATATAAGAGGGCCAGTTATGTTTATTTGCCTGGCTACGCTTTACCAATACGTCAAGTAAACCTAGCTTATTACACAGAGTTTTTGAGAACAGATTGGTTGCGTAGGCGCAACTACATTTGTGTACTTCTGAGTAAATCAAAGCGTTATGTGCCTTTCTGCGCTAATAAACATGATATTGCCTTATGCTCAGCCTAGGCACTCCGGATGCATACTTTTTAAAAGACAGCATCTCGCAAATAGAGAATTAATGGCTATCTAAGCAGTTAATAACCAACTGCTTGCGTAGTTCATTCAGTCAGAAAGTCCGCATTTGCTCTGAGCAATTGGATTTTCACAGATTATTAAAGGCCATCCTTGCTGCACAGTCGCTTTGGGGGCCAAACCGAAGGCTCCTGGCATTAGTCAGGGCATTTCGAACTGGACGATGAAAACGATGACGAAAGAAACTAAGTTTGATCAGGAAATGATCCGCCAGCTTGCAAATGTGCTGGACGAAACCAACCTGACCGAAATCGAAGTGGAACAAAAAGATCTCCGCGTTCGTGTCGCTCGTCAGCTGACAGTGGGTGCAGTGGCACCAGTAGCAGCACCTGCTCCTGTCGCTGCGCCGGCACCAGCAGCGGCTGCACCTGTAGAGATTGCAGTTTCTGCAGATGCTGCAAATCATCCGGGCGCAGTAACTTCTCCAATGGTTGGCACAGCCTATCTGGCACCAGAGCCAGGCGCGTCAGTCTTTATTGAAGTAGGCAAGTCCATCAAGAAGGGCGACACCATTCTGATCATTGAAGCGATGAAGACCATGAATCAGATCCCTTCACCAAAGTCAGGCACTGTGACTGCAATTCTGGTTGAAGATAGTCAGCCAGTTGAATTCGGCGAACCACTTATCATCATCGAATAACAGGCGAAGTCTCTATGTTCTCAAAGATCCTCATCGCAAACCGCGGCGAGATCGCACTCCGCATCCTTCGGGCATGTAAAGAGCTTGGCATTCGCACTGTTGCGGTCCACTCTACTGCTGACGAAGATGCGATGCATGTGCGCCTTGCTGACGAAAGTGTTTGTATTGGTCCGCCGGTAGCGCGCGACAGCTACCTCAACATCCCGCAGATTCTGGCAGCCTGTGAAATCACTGGCGCCGACGCTGTGCATCCCGGTTATGGTTTCCTGTCCGAGAATGCACGCTTTGCGGAAATTCTTGAGGCACACGGCATCACCTTTATCGGCCCTACCTCAGAGCACATCCGTGTGATGGGCGATAAGATTCAGGCGAAAACCACGGCAAAAGAACTGGGCATTCCAGTTGTGCCGGGTTCTGATGGTGGCATCACTCCTGAAGACGACGTCCATGCAATCGCTAAGGAAATCGGTTACCCGGTTCTCGTAAAAGCGGCAGCAGGCGGCGGTGGCCGCGGCATGAAGGTCGCCCTGACAGCTGAAGATCTGGATACTGCGATCTCAACCGCACGCTCCGAATCCAAAGCAGCCTTTGGCGATGATGCTCTGTACATGGAAAAGTACCTCGGCAAACCACGCCACATTGAGGTGCAGGTACTGGGTGATGGTCAGGGCAATGCAATCCACCTTGGTGAGCGCGACTGTTCTTTGCAGCGCCGCCACCAGAAGGTATTCGAAGAGTGCCCATCCCCTGCGCTCAATGAAGAGCAACGGATGGAAATCGGCGAAGTTTGTGCAGACGCTATGCGTAAGCTCAAGTATCGCGGTGCAGGTACAATCGAATTCCTCTATGAAAACGGTGAGTTCTACTTCATTGAAATGAACACCCGTTTGCAGGTGGAACATCCTGTAACCGAGATGGTAACCGGCATTGATCTTGTGATCGAACAGATCCGCATCGCTGGTGGTTCTACTCTGTCAATCAATCAGGAAGAAGTTCGCTTCTCTGGTCATGCGATTGAGTGCCGTATCAACGCAGAGCATCCTCTGACCTTCGCACCATCTCCGGGCACAATCACCTATTACCACCCACCGGGTGGTCTGGGCGTGCGCGTAGATTCAGGCGTTTATCAGGGCTACAAAATTCCTCCACATTATGACAGCCTGATCGGTAAGTTGATCGTTCATGGCCGGACCCGTGTGGAATGTATGATGCGCCTGCGTCGTGCTCTGAGCGAGTTTGTGGTTGATGGCATCAACACAACTGTTCCGCTCTTCACAGAGCTTCTGGACAATCAGGATATCGCCAACGGCGCCTATGATATCCATTGGCTTGAGAAGTTCCTGGAAGCGCACATCGCAGCACAGAACTCCGAAGAAAACTGAGGAGATTTAGGGAGGTCAAAAGCAGGACAGCATGGAATTTAAGATTACCCCACAAATTCTGCTTAAAGCATACGCTTGTGGCATCTTTCCAATGGCTGAGACTGCTGACTCTCCTGATCTTTTCTGGATTGATCCCGAGCGGCGAGGTATCTTGCCGCTCGATTCATTTCACATCCCCAAACGGCTCGCCAGAACCGTCCGCTCCGACAAGTTTGTCGTTCGAGCCTCCCGTGATTTCAAGGCAGTAATCTCTCACTGCGCGACAACCACCTCAGAGCGCAAAGAGACATGGATCAACACTGAGATCCGCAAGCTCTACACTGCACTTTTTGCCATGGGGTATTGCCACACAATCGAGGTCTATAACGCCGCTGACGAGCTCGTTGGCGGCCTTTACGGTGTATCACTGGGCGGTGCGTTCTTTGGGGAGAGCATGTTCTCACTGGAGCGGGATGCCTCCAAGGTTGCCCTTGTGCATCTGTATGGCCGTCTGCTCTATGGAGGCTACAGGTTACTGGACGCTCAGTTCGTAACAGAACATCTGGAACAGTTCGGGGCGACAGAAGTTCCCAAAGAGCAGTATGGCAAGTTGCTGGAAAATGCGCTGATGGTACTCGGAGATTTTCACGCACTACCGCAGGAAAGCTCTGGCAAATTAGTGCTGCAGATCATCGAGGATATGCGCCCTGCTCCACCTAAAAACAAAAACGGCCTCATCTGAGAGGCCGCATCATTTACCGCAGTGTTGCAACAACTTTCGGTCGTGGCACCGGAATTTCCCCTGAAGAAACAAAGTCCTTACCAGCAAGATCATCCTCTTCAGAAACAAGATCAACAGCTGGACCAGCATATCCTTCTGGCGGTGGCACAGAAGTCGTTTTCTTACAGTTGATCAGCCAGATGTCATAGACACTGTGCTCAACGGCATGAACACCAGGGTTACTTGCGAACATCCAGCCACTGAAAATCCGACGAACTTTACTGTCAAGCGTAAGCTCATCAACTTCAATAAACGCAGTGGTTTGAGAGGCTTCTGTCCGAGGGCGGGAATTACAAACGCGCGGCGTTACCTGAAGCGCACCAAACTGAACTGTCTCATCAATATAGACATCAAACGTGGTAATGCGGCCGGTGATCTTATCCAGCCCTTTGAACACTGCAACCGGGTTTTTAATTGGTGTCTGAGCTTGTGCAGGCAATGCAAATGCTGCCCCACCAATCAACGCAGCAAGTGCGCAGGATGCAGCGCGCCCAAGATATTTACGCATTGTAAAACCCATAAAACTTTCCAGCAGCTAGTGATTCAAACGCCCAAGCTGTAAAGGGCTTAGCACTGGAATGCTACGGGGAAAAGGCCAGAACGAGGCAAACACGCGGCAATCGCTGAGGAATCTCAGCTAACCCACAGGCGTTGCGCGAATGCCACGATAACCCACAGGCAAATTTTACTTAAATAACAAGGCTTGGATTGTCCAAATGGTCTTGAGTGGCTGGTTTCATAGAGCAGGAAGCAGCCAACAACCGAGACCTCAATGCAACCAGAGCAACAGCCCTCGATAACCCAGCAACAACAGCCACACCGGGCCTCCAGTGTGCTTTGCGTTGGTTTGCGTTATTTGTGCGTTACACGCGTTTTTTTTGCGTTTCTTTGCGTTCTTTTGTTTCTGACACTCCCGAGCCAGGCCCCTGCACAATCTCTCTACCAGAAGTACATCAAACAGCAGCAAAAGGAGATCCTGAAAGCTCCCTCTGAAAAGCCAGAGATGCCATCTGACGAAAACGGCATGCCTGAGACACTGCGCATGCCGGCAATGCCTCTGATGGAGTTTCGCGCCAAAGACATTATCGGCATGTTCCCTCTTGCACCTGCCGACACCAGCTCTCCAAGAGCAACGCTGGACAGCTTCCTCGATATCATGGAGGAAACAAACCACCTCATTCAGGAAGCTTACGAAGAAAACACAGGTATGGGTGCGTTCTCCATGGAAACGCTCGGCATGAGCAAAAACCATGAGCACATTCAGAACCAGATCCATCTCGCCGAGATTCTTCTGGAGCGTGCCAGAGGCTGCTTTGATCTTTCCGGCCTCCCCAGCGCAACACGTCAGCAAACGTCACTGGAGTTGGTCCTGCAGCTCAAAGAGATTCTGGACCGCATCCCGCTTCCCCCCTTCCCGGATATCCCCGGAACGGCAGCAGGCACCTACGACTTCAATCAGGCCGATTTGGAAAGCTCCTGGACGATCCCCTTCACCCAAATCGTCATCACCAAGATGACAGAGGGACCGCAGCAAGGAGACTATGTCTTCTCAGCAGAAACAGTGGACCGGATCCCGGAGTTTTATGAGGAAGTCAAAGCGCTCCCGTCCCGCTCCTCCATTCCGCAAGACCTTTACCACTTCTTTGCCAGCAGTCCCGGGCACCTGCTTCCGCCAGCCTGGTTCTCGTTGATTGAAAGCCAACCTCCATGGCTACTGGAACTGTATTATGGACAGGCCGTCTGGCAGTGGTTCGCGCTGATCCTGATCACAGCAATCGCCGCCGTCATTCTTTTCTTCTTCGTCACCACCATGCGGCGCTTACCAGATCGCAAGAAGCCGGTTCGGCGGCAAGTGCTCAGCATCATCACTTCCGGCGTCATCGTCGGCTCTCTCATTTTCCTGCGTTATTTGGCTGACTATCAAATCAATATCGGTGGCCCGGTTCTGCAAGTCTATGACCTGACCATCGAAACGCTCGTCTGGATTGGCGGTGCAGTCATCATTTACAAAGTCCTGCGCCTCCTGAGCGAGCTGGTGCTGCTCAAGAACCGAGGCGTAGCCTCCATCGACCGCAGCATCATCCGCACAGCAACGCAGTTCTTCGCCATCCTGTGCGCTCTCATTCTGCTCACGTACGGCGCAACCCGCCTGAACATCCCGCTCTACGGCATCATCGCAGGTATCAGTGTTGGCGGCCTCGCAATCGCCCTGGCCGCTCAACCCACGCTCGAAAACCTCCTCGGCGGCCTGATCCTCTATGCAGACGGCATTGTCCGTGTCGGAGATTATTGCGAATTCAACAAGGTCCGCGGTCACGTAACATCCATCGGCATGCGCTCAACTCGGATCAGAACCAAAGACAGAACGCTGGTAACCATCCCTAATGCAGACCTTGCAAAAATGAACTTCCTGAACTTCACATTAAAAGATCATTTTCGTGTCGTTCAACACTTCTCATTAGAGTTCGATACAACAGCAGAACAACTAGAGGCCGTCATCTCCAAAATAAAGCAAATGCTAGCCGAACACCCACTCTCTCTGCCAGACGCTTCAAAAGTTCTGCTGGAAGAGATAGACGAAAACGGCTTCTCAATTCTCGTCGAAAATGGTGTCAAAGCATCAAGCCGGGATGAATACCTCGCTATTCAGGAGGATATTCTTATCTGCATACTCAAGCTTATTTCAGACGAAAACATCAAGGTCGCCCATCCTTTCATCAGTAGTTATGGCGATGTTAGAGATACACCCAAAACCAGAAAAGGCCCGATTGCAAAAGCAAAGTCTCGGAAAAAAAAGAAAAACCAAGTATGAAACCGTAACATACATCTACAGAGCATATTTGAGCGACAAATACCCAAACAGCCCACACCACAGATCAGTTTTGACACGGTTTTCTTAGAAAGAGTAGCAGAGAGCGGATGTGTGAAGGGGAGAACTTCTCCCCTCACATCCAGAGGATTATTTGCGTGAGATGCGATCGATCTCTTGGCGCACAAGCCGCTCCACCACGCTTGGCAGATGCTGGTCGAGCCAGCCTTTCAGCATTGGGCGCAGCATCTCAGCCACGAGGTCTTCCAGCGTACGGGCGTTCTTGGATAGCACCGTGTTGGCAAGACCGTTAAAGGCGCTGGACACAACTTCGTCCGTCGCGCTTGAAATAAGTGTTTCCGCCGGGCTTTTTGCATCAGATGGCTCAAGAATGTCATCTTGCCCCATGCTGCCCAGCCCAAACGCTTCAGGTCCCGGCTGATCAAGAAAAGCGATGTCTCCATCCTCTTCCTTGTCTTCATCAGCAAGACCTTCGATAATTTTCAATGAGGAGGATTGCTCGTCGATCTGCTCTTTTTGCGTCAGCTCCAGAACGTCTGGTTCCGCATCCTTCACCACTTCTGGCTCAGGAGTTGGAGCAGGCTCCATTTCCGCTGGCGCATCATCAAAGAGTTTATCTAGATCGTCCTGTGATAATTCGCGACCCGCGTCCGCGTCACTCAATGCAGCATCTGTCATCTGTTCTGCGCCACTTGCTTCGTCATCCGAAATAATCTTGCGGATCGAGCTCAGGATATCCTCCATGGAAGGCTCGTTACCCTGTGAGACAGCTCCCATGTATGTGCTCCACTTCTAATCGCGTCTAATCCGCCGGCTTTCCGACTCAGTTCATTAATAAATACTTACTTAAATATAAGAGAAAAGCGGTCCCGCCTGACACCCGCATATTCTGCAAAATGCCAATTCCCACAAGGAAAACGAGCAATTTTGAAAATGCGGCAACAAAAAAGGGAGCCCGTGAGGCTCCCTTCTCCAAAATTTCATTATATCAGAGGAGCTTAACGCCCATCCGGGGTCCGCAGACCAATCCACTTATCACGTACCAGACGGTAGTGTTCAGTTGGATCATAACGCGCACCGGTCAATGCCAGGCTGTTATAGTCGAGACGACCAACAGAGGAAAGAACCGCATAAGCAGCAACCACACGGTCACGCTGCGCTGTCACCAATGTTACACGCGCATCCACCAGATCACTCTGTGTATCCAGAACATCAAGTGTGGTCCGCTGACCAACACGCTGCTCTTCAATCACGCCTTCCAAAGCAAGACGAGCCGCAGCAACCTGTGCTTCAGCTGCCGTAATGGAAGCGATCGATGCATTCAGCTGCCCCCAGGAGGAGATCGCCTGAGCACGGATGCTATCACGGGACACATCAACCAAAATCTCGGTGCGGCCCAGATCTTCTTTAGACTGGCGCACAACAGAGTATTCGCTACCATTCTGGTAGATAGGAACAGTCACACGACCAAAAATAGATGCTGTTCTGGTCGGCTTTCCAGACACGCCAGGAAGGTTGTTGTCGCTATAGGACAATGTTCCCTGAACATCAGCAGTCGGAAGCAATACACCCTCAGCAGTTTTCACTGCAAACTGAGCGGCATCAACCAGAAACTGAGAAGACTGGATCGCAGGATGCTCTTCCTGACCAATAGAGATTGCAGAAGAAACAGTCTTCGGCAACAAGCTTGTCACATTGGTGCGAGCGCTCAGGTTTTTGGGATCAATGCCAATCACCTGACGGAAAATCGCACGACTTGTGTTCAGGTTTGCCAGCGCTGTGTTCAGTGTGGACTGCGCACGAGCACGACCTGATTCAGCCTGAGAAACATCCGTCCGCGTACCTTCGCCCACATTAAAGCGATCTTTAGAGGCCCGAACCTGCTCTTCCTGGAATTTCAAATCACTCCGACGCAAAGACACAAGCGCGGTATCGCGAATGACGTCCATGTATGCGGTCGCAGCTTGGAAAAGCGCAGTCTGCTCTGCTGTACGCAAATCTTCACGCTGAGCACGAACAATAGCTTCAGCCTGACGGGTAGAGTTCACAGTCCGGAAACCACGGAACAGCGGCTGAGTAACCTGCAAGGATGCTGTATACTCATTACGGTTTCGGTTAGTGCCCTGTGTCTCCTGCCACTGGTAACCATAATTACCACTGGCAATAATGCTTGGGCGCCATCCGGCCAAAGCCTGTGGCACACCTTCATCTGTCGCACGAAGCTGAGCGCGTGATGCGTTTAATGTCGGGTTATTCTGATAGGTAGCAGCCAATGCCTCTTTAATTGAAAGAGCATTCGCGCCTTGAGCACTCACAAGCAAGCCGACTACTGCAACTGCACCCGTTAACGTTTTCCGAGAAACCACTTTATATGCCTCAAACAGGGTCAATCTTACGAACCGCAAACCCAACACACTCGCCGAAATGTATATCTTATTCGGCGTTTTCCGAAACCGGCGATCAAGCCGATTTTGGAAAAAAATAAATACTGCGACGAACAGGCAACATCTTATCGATACAATTACCTAGCCCAATCGCAGAATATCATTCCCCGGAGGCACACTAATAGAACCATTAAGTTTTTACTACCGTTTTTTCACCCAATGATTGAAACGTGGATATCTCTACATCATTGATAGAAAAGACAGCAGCAGCAGCCAGTTCTTATTTTACCCCACCAGAGTTTGAAGTGCTTTAAACCAGCATTGGGACAAAACTGTAATTCACATCACGAAAACGGAAATTCATCACAACACTTCACAGAAAAACAAAAAAAGGCGAAGGTTCCCCCTCGCCTCACATTTCTATACCTGAGTTGCAAGCGTTTAGAATTCAAAGACTTCCGGCTTCTCAAATCCTGGAAGCGCACATGCATGCGCATTAAACGCAAACACAGAACTCACATTGCCGCCAGACTTGGTGTAAAGCCGCGCAACACCTGCATTGCTCTCCCCCTCAACCACAACAAGACGACCCTCGTCTTTTAGCTGAGCAGTTAACGCTTCTGGCAGCTCTTCAACGGAACCGTTCACCAGAATAACATCATAAGGCGCATCAGCCGCATAACCCTTGGCCAGATCGCCATCAATCACAGCAGCATTTTCAATGCCCAGCTGTTCAAGATTCGCTGAAGCCGCCTCGGACAGCGCTACATCAACTTCCAGACCAACAACAGCCTCAGCAAGATAGGAAACGATCGCCACGCCATAACCAGAGGCAGCACCAACCACCAGAACTACATCCTTGGCAGTGATATCAGCCAGCTGAACAAGACGACCAAAGATGTGCGGCTTGAGCATTTTACGCTCGCCTTTTTCATCAACGGCTACATCTTCATCAATATAGGCCAGCTCCTGCAGGTTTTCCGGAACAAACTTTTCGCGAGGCACCTTGCCCATAGCACCAATAATGCGCAGGTCTGTAATATCATTGGTCCGCAGCTGATTGTCGACCATCAGTGTTCTTTGTTCCGCGAAGTTGACCATCCTGTCCTCACTGTCTCGCAAGATTCTTTGGCTGAGAAATATCGCTCATGCACCACAAACACAAGCTGCCATATCCGTAAAAATAAACAGTTCCCTCTGTTGTTTTTCTATTTTTGAACTTTGCGGTGCAAATACGAGCCTTTTCACCATGCTGGAAGAAAAACTGAGGCTCATCCAGAAAGCTACTCACTTAGGTAAACCCCATAGATTTCGGTGTTTTACACAAGAGTGATCGTGGAAAGTTAATTTGCCCGCTTGACTATCCGCCCCAAATATCAGAAAAGCCCCTCACACCACAGCGGGGCCTCTTGGCGGAGTGGTGACGCAGCGGATTGCAAATCCGTGTACGCCGGTTCGATTCCGGCAGAGGCCTCCACTTTCTTTTCCTGACATTGTTATTGTTTATCTTATTGGGGTTTTTCCCTCACGTTTTTCGTGATGGAACCAAGGTGAGGGATTCTTGCCCCCAAAATTGCGCTCTGCTACCCTCCCAAACTTCCTGTCAGGAGAGATCATTTGGAGCACGAGCAATGGAAAACCGTCCAGTCACTTTGGCAGACTTAAAAGAACTCGACGCTCCGGTTCGCGCTCACTGCAATAACTGCCAGAACGCTGATTACGTTTCCACTGAGGGAATGCCCGAGGATACAATCGTAATTTATATTGCTCGGAAGCTGCGTTGCTCGCGCTGCGGAGCCAAGGACGTTACATCCCGTCCTTGCTACCAGCACATGGTGCCGCAACATCCCCAAGAGACCTCTCAACGGTAATCAGCCGTAACTAACATTCGTAAACTGTTATCTGCTTACGGCTCTCGATTACCTGTTCCCCATTAATTGTCGCGGATTGCCTGTTATCTGGCGGCTAAATACCATTGTCCAGCAATTATCTTTTATTGAGGGGCACAACATGGCGCATACGATTTCAGCTATTCAGCAGAAAGGTGGCTGCGGCAAGTCCACCTTGATAATTTCTCTTGCGAGCATTCTCGCTGGAGAAGGCCACAACATCATCATTCCAGACACTGACACACTCCGCTCTTCCTCACTTTGGGCAGAGCAAGAAGTCTTAGATCGCGGTAATATTGATTTCCTCCGCGAGACAAACGACAACGCAATCACCGGACTGCTGCAAGAGCTTGAGGGTGAATACGATTACACTCTTGTAGACACCGCAGGCTTTAACTCACGTATCGCTGCGTACATCGCAGCTGCTAGTGACCTGGTCTTAATCCCCTGCTCTACAACCGTTGCCGATATTGAGGGAGCAGTAAACACCCAGCGTTTCCTCTCGAAACTGAGTGCGAAGACAGGCAAGCCAATCACAAGCGCAGTGGTAAGGACGGACTTTGACCGCAACACCCGCAATGTTGACGACATCACAAACGAGCTATCTGATGAATCGACTCTCGACGTTCTGGACACCATCCTCTGGCACACCACAACATTCAAGACTGCAATGAACACGGGAGACGCCATCAAAGGCCGAGCCAAGGTCTACACCCAGGAACTCGTAGGAGAGTTACGGACAAAGCGCCTCATTCCTCCTGCAATCGTTCGGAAAGCAGCAGCGTGAGGTTGAGCTATGGGAGACTATAAAGCGAAGCGACAGCTCATTAATCGAGACACGAGCACAGTTGAGCAAGCTCCAGAAGCCGCTGTAAAGCCCACTGAGAGCTCATCCATCCAAGACATCATCGCACAGCTAGTGAATGACCGACCAAGCGAGCATGAGGCCATGCTGAGCGCCTTGCGCAAATCTGAGAGGGGCAGCGTCGCCTACTCTCTCGTTCCAATCCCTATCATTGAGATGATTGAAGCTCGCCGCAAAGAACTGAAACTGGGCAAGAAGGAATATTTCTACCACTTGCTGCGAGAAGACGGCTTACCCGTTCCCACCCTAGAAGAACTTGACGCCCGCAATCGGCGATGATTGCGAGCGTCAAAGTTTGTCATATTGGATTGTTAAGCTAATTGGAGATGATCAGCTCAGAAACCTGCTTACCCGCACCTTTCGCAATGGAATAGTTCAGGCTGACAACATCCTGCTGAAAGCCGTCAAAGGTCTGTCGCGTTTCGTCTCTATCATTCAGCGAGAGAATGAAACGACCTGCGATTTTGCAAAGCCGTTCTGCCATCTCCGCAAAGTCGGAGCGCTCAAATACCCCCTTGCCGTAATCTGTCTCACCACCCCAGTAAGGCGGATCGAGATAGAACAACGTCTGCTCTCCATCATAACGCTCTATGCAAGCACGCCAGTCCAAGTTTTCTATGGTCACTGCAGACAGCCTGTCTGCAACCTTCTCTATGTTACTCAGAACACGCTTTACGTTAAAGCGAGATGGCCGCTCTATCGCAGTCCCAAACGACTGTCCCACAGACTTACCACCAAATGCGAGCCGTTGGAGGTAATAGAAGCGAACAGCCTTTTGAATGTCAGTCAGATAATCCAGTCCACTATCTTTGAGCGCTTCAAATTCCTCACGTGAGGCAAACATGTATTCCAGGCTTCGCAAGAACTCAGCCTTGTGTGAGCGCAAAACACGAAAGAACGTGACAAGCTCACTATTTATATCGTTAATCACTTCGCATTTGGTGACAGAGCTTCTCTTGAAAAACACCCCACCCATTCCGCAGAACACATCCACATAACTCTGGTGCGGGGTCTGATTGATCTTACCGACAATACGAGCAGCAAGCTGGCTTTTGCCGCCAAGATAGGGTGCCACCGGTTCAGCGTTGACCGGAGCGACTTCTCCAAACAAGTTCATATTGAAGTTTACTCTCAAGCTATGGCAAGATTTCCCAACCATACAATTAACAATGTATGGCTTGGTGGGAATGAGCCTTTCAGCTTGCTTAACGCTCTCACGGACTGATTTGACAAGGCCCGTGGATTGACGTGTTTACGCACGTCGTTCTTCCCACCAATACTCTGATGGGTATCGAGAAGAGAGGGATCATGGGAAATGGTAACTTGTGACAATCTGATTAAGTGACCTGAGCCTGACGTTCCCTCCAAGTATTGTGAGGATCCCAAATCGAGACTAGGTTCAACACCGCCTGAAAGGTCGAGCTAAGTAGAGAGTATCCATTTGTCACGAGCGGCATGCTAGCACCTGTGCAGGAAGAGCACATAAAGTACGGCGTGATCATTGTGAAGCAAAGTTGTACGCGATTGCTAACGCTTACGTTAATATTCTAGCAGGTTCAGTTCAAACTAGGTTTCCGCCAGTAGCCAGAGCGGTATATGCTAATTTCTTCACCGCAATAGCGCCAGGTGCGAGCTTCCCAAATGCCATCAGATCCATCGACCTTTCGTTTTGTCGCAGCGCTAGCTTTATCGTAAACACTCTTGGTTACATATGTCGTATTGCTACCTTCCCTCAGGTCGCTCAATTTTGCAGCTAAGTTTGGCGCTCGGCCAATCGAAATTAGCTCATTGCTTCCATAGATACCCCCTCGAACAAGAAACACCGTCCCTTGGTCAATCCCGGTCGCGTGGTGAATTTTGAAGTCTGCATTCTCTACTGAATAGTATTTCATCTCAAATTTTGGGCGGATTAGTTGAGTGACGGCATAGGCAATTGCGAAAGAACACTGAACTGCTGAGGTGTTCTTGGAGTTACCCATGAATCCCCCCATCACTCTATCACCATCAAAACTCATTATTCTCCCACCAAAGTGCCTTATCAGCCTTGAAGACACTGCCAAATATGACTTTAAAATCTTCGCCGTTACACGGCGATCAAGAGTTTTTGCCATTTTCGAAGAGTTTGCGAGATCAGTGTAAAGATAGGTCGCTTCTATCTCCACAGCACCATTGCTGAGTGTAATATCGTCTGAGACGGGGACTTTGCTCCCTACACGTTTGTTCCAATCAGCATTGCAAATCTTATTTACATCCGAGAAGATTTCATCATCAATTGGCATGTGATTACCCAATAAAAAGCTGAGGCAGCATAGCCTCCCAAAAGCACCAAAGCGCGGAATAAGACCATAGAGCGTTTCGTCCGTTAATCGTTTTCTGACACGAATCCGACATTACAATGTGTCTTTTTAATTGCACTTGGCAAAACCAGAAACCGGTGGCAAACTCCTATACTGAAGCCTCGCTAACAACGGTACAACCAGCATAACCTCCACATTTGCAACAAGATAAAACAAGACAATGCGCTATACATACAGTTAGTTTCAGAATGAATATTTTTCTAATCCACTAAATGCCCTTCCCAAATATGCGGCTTACAATATTGGAATTATCAATATGGGTTTAAAAGCCGACCTCGAGAATGAGGTCAAAAAAATATATTCCTCTACTTGGCAAAGAAGAAATGGGCAAATAGTCCCCGAAGATACCAATTTAAGATCTGGGAATGATGCCGTAGATCTTGAGGCTACCATACTTTATGCGGATCTAGATGAATCGACGAAGTTAGTAGATAACTACAAAGATGAATTTGCGGCCGAAAACTACAAGACCTTCTTACAATGCGCCACAAAAATTATTCGTAGTGAAGGCGGACACATTCGCTCTTTCGATGGAGATCGAGTGATGGGAATTTACATCGGAAATTCGAAAAACACGTCAGCTGTCCGTAGTGGTCTGAAAATCAACTACGCCGTCAAGAAAATTATTCAACCAAGAATGAATGCTCAATACAATACAAAGTACATAATGAAGCACGTAACAGGCATTGATTCAACAAAGGTAATGGTGGCCAAAGCCGGAATTAGAAACTCAAACGATCTAGTTTGGATTGGTAAGGCCGCTAACCACGCAGCTAAGCTTTCAGCTTTGTCAGCTGACTATCCAACTTGGATTTCTGACAAGGTTTATGACAATATGCACGATTCCGTAAAATACGCTGATGAAAAAAATATGTGGGGCCAGCGAGAATGGGCAGCTCAAAAAAACAGGCGTATCTATAGGTCAACCTATTGGTGGAGTATTGACTAGTTCGTTCATGGATAGTCAAATGTGCTTTCAATTTGGCCGATTTAGCACAAGCAAAATATGTTGAGAAATTAATTGAGATAAAACTATGATTGAGCGTTTTGAAGGCGAAACAGGTATGAGGCTTCTCGTTGAGGCCCTACAAATGAACAAGATGGTCAGGGGCAATGTCAAAATCGCTCAAGAATTGGCCAAAAAAATCGTTTTAGAAAAAGTGTCAGCTGGAGATGAACTCATCCAACAAGACACCGAAACGAATGATATTTATTTCATTATCTCTGGTTCATTGAGCATAATTGTGAATGGGCAACAAATTGCCATCCGCGGCCCCAACGATCACATTGGTGAAATGGCGGCGATTCAACCTACACAAAAACGTTCTGCAACAGTTCAAGCCGTTGAGCAATGTCTAGTCGCAAAAATCACCGAAGCGGATTTTAGTCATCTGGCAAAGAATAATGCTGAACTATACAAGTCCATTGCTCAAGAATTGGCTCGGCGTCTTCAAGAACGCAACAAGCTAGTTACCACTCATCATGAGCAGATAAGAGTTTTTATCATTTCTTCGGTTGAAGCCTTAGAGGTTGCGCAAGCAATTCAAGCTGCCTTTGAACATGAGAAATTTACTTGTACAGTTTGGACAGACGGTGTTTTCCGTGCGACCAGCTATGCTGTTACTGCGCTGGAAGAAGCTATTGATAACTCTGACTTTGCAATAGCTATCGCACATGCTGACGATGTGGCTACCATACGAGGTCAAGATTGGCCCTCTCCTCGGGACAATGTTATTTTTGAACTAGGCCTGTTTATGGGGCGACTTGGCCGTTCTCGTGCAATTCTAATGGAGCCAAGAGAGGGAAAACTAAAACTTCCAAGCGATATGGCTGGTATTACAACAATTCCATATCGCTTTGAAGCTGGAAAAGACATGCAAGCATTGATTGGCCCAGCATGCCAAAAGCTTCGTCTACACATTAATGAGTTGGGCCCATACAACGGCTAGTTATTTGATTAAGCTTCCTCACCACTTTTTAAAAAGCTGAGGACAGAGGCGGCTCCGCTTGTGAAACGATTGAACGTTGTCTGCAAGTGGGTCCGCTTAATAACCTAGAAGCATAGCTGTTCGGTGGAGAGTTTGGCTTTCACAGCTCGCAAATGTCTGGTTTTGGTCAACACTGTCTGTCCATTCCTAACTGTGGGGACTTGAGATCATCGAGGCTCGGGCTTGAGATTATCGAGATTTTGGGCTCAAATTATTTGAGACTGTAATTCCGGTTGGGCTCAGATTAAATGAGAATGGGATCAAGATACGTGAGACAGGCGCACATTACTGAGACTCAATACAAAACACTGAGAACCAAAGGGTTTGCAAAGTAGCGCCGTTTTCTCCGGAAGTGACAGAAAAAGACTATGCTGACCAATCGGAGGTCGATATTTCGCGATGGCCAATGCATTTGAATGCAGAGCTTCGACCTAGCAACAATACGTTGAGTTGGTTTAGTTTAAGCAATGACCTGTATATTTTGCGCAATCGCTGCTGGTGAAGCTCCAGCGTATATTCTTTGTCGGAACCATCTCGTTCTGGCTTTTCTTTCACTCGAAGGGCATCCACTCATTGTCCCACGCTGTCATTTATCAGGTCTAAATGATCTTGATGATCAGACCGCTGCTGCACTCTTTCAGATGGCAACGAGGGTTTCACGCGCATTACGTACGGCAAAAGGCTGCGATGGAATTAATTTGATCCTATCCGATGGCGTCGCAGCAGGTCAGGATGTTTTTCACGCACATCTACATGTAAAGCCGCGATGGAGCGGAGACGAAGTCATTCTGCGTTGGGACACTAGCACTGCACCAGAAACAAGACGTTCAGAGTTAGCAGCTGCGCTGCAAACACAGCTTTCTGCCTTGTAGGAGTTTGTTGTAGTCGAAAGTCAGATGATTTATGCAATTGACCCAAGAACCTACGCTTTTCTTGCAACCCAAGAGCGAGCCTGAACAGTGCGGGTTGAACATAAGAAAACCCGTTGCGAAAATCATCGCAAGGTTGCTTCATACCTCTGGTTTTTTCTTGCGGGTCTGCGTGGGCTTGGAGGGGGATGTGCTTTAACTGATCGGCATCAGTCTTATGATGCTACGCCCAGTCTCAGGAATGTGAGCCTGTCTCACATAATGTGCGCTTGTTCTCAGATAACTTGAGCCCACCTGGATTTATAGTCTCAAATAATCTGAGCCCGAAATCGCGATGATCTCAAGTCCACCACATTGTGATCTCAAGTCCCTACACCTATGGCCTCCTCCAATGGTTGGTTTTGTAGACCGTTTCCGTCTTCCCAGCGAACTCGAAGGTAGAAGAACTCCACATGTTTTCACCGTCTTTATACTTCGCGTCGTCCGCCAATGCGTTGTAGACTCGTTTCGAGATGAAAGTGTTATAGCCGACCTCTCTAACATCAGACAGTTTTGCTGAAAAACTTGCTGCAGAACCAATCCAGATCAAATCGTTGTTATTCCTTATGCCGGAACGCACTGCGCGAACTTCGCCAAGGTCAATGCCAGAGCAGTTTTGGATTTCAATTCCGTTGTCCCTGATGGATTTGAACTTTTTCTCGGCCGCTGGCTTGATTATTTGTCGAACCGCCCAATGTATTTCCCTTCCACAAATTGACGCATTTGAACTCTTTCTGTCGCCCATGAAGACGCCCATGACGCGGTCACCGTCGAAACTTCTTACTTCACCACCATGCTTAATTATCAAACGTGTCGCACAATCCAGGAAAGAACGAATAACTTTCGCTGTTGTTGACCAAGGACATGCTTGGGAAAGTAGTGCAGACCTCGCAAGGTCTGAATACAAGAATATTGCGTTAACTTTGACGGCACCGTCTTTTAGGGTTACATCTGAAGACGATGGTACGACCCGCCCATCTCTTTGCTGGAAGCTGGTCCCAAAAAGCGTTTCCACCCGTTCTTTCAGAAATGGTTCGTTCACAGCCATATCAGCGCTCGGCCTCTTTTCTTTCCATAAATGCGCAGAGCGCAAGCACACCAATAAAAACCAAAGCCTTCACCAAAAGCACTGCCCAGTCTTCAGTCCCGCTTTCGCGGGACAGGGTGATTTGTAGGCTTCCAAAGCCTTGGCTAGCTTCAAGTGAGAAAAATGAATCGAGTGCAAAAATTCCAATCATTGCTATCAGGGCTACTCCGAAACACCTGCGCCAAAAGAAAGCAGGGTTATGTAACAAAGTAATCAAGAACGAGATCACTCCCCCACCAGCAGTCGTCAGTAACCGCGCCTCTGTCGTCCAAGAATAAGATGAAAGCAGTATCCATGCGAGGATTCCGGCCAACAGTCCGATGCCAACTGAGATAAGAAACCAGACGAACGAAGTGTTTTCTTTTGCAACTTTTGTTGCAGCCAAGCTTTCGCGATGACGCGCTGACATCTCTTTTTGCAACCTGGCTTGAAAGTGCGCATCTCTTGACCAGACTTCTTTGAAGACTGTTCCGGGAACTTTCAAAGTGGCTACCTCGCTGCTCCGAGCAACTATTGTAGCTGTCCTATTGGTGCCGAGGTCAATCGCGGACATCTCTCCTATCTGGTTGGGTGCCTCTCGGATTGACCGCTTTTGGGCCCCTACAACGACATCAACTTCACCAGATAGCAAAAAGTAAACATCAATGTCAGGGCTATCTTGCTGGACGATTGTGTCTCCCACCCTGAAGAACTCGTATTGGCCTTCATCCCAAAATTGCTTAATGATCTCGCTATCTTCGGCGATAATCGCGTTATTGGCTAATGTCATTTTAGCGCGGTTTGGACCGTCGGAATCAGAAAATAATTCTGGAAGTTTCGGTTTTCTACCCCACCCGAACCGTCGAAGAAGTCGTTGTGTCAAATACATTTTCTACTTTCGCATTATCCCTACGGGTGCCAGAGAGACATAAAGTTACATACTGAAAAGACGAAGATTTATGGCTTGTTCTAGTTCAGCAAAATTAAAGATACATGCAGGCGTTGTAAACTAGCCAGAGAAGACAACTCAAACTGCATTCGACAAGGAATAAAATCTCATACTGAGTATGATACTCGGAGTAATTGAACTCTCGCTCTTCTGCTGTGCATTGTGTACGGGCAAACCAAGGAGAGTGAGTGATGGAGGAGATACGGCTCAGCTGTAAAATTGGCAATCAAGCGCCTTCGTTACATGTTGCACATGCGAAGCAGGATGATCAGATTAATGGCAGCTATAGGCTCTGCGAACCCGCCTCATGTCCTGCTCAAATAATCGCATAGATCCATGAAAGATTGCCCACTAAGATACTCAGAATGCTCTCTATGCAGACAACATCAATAACCCTTGATGGAAGCTCTCGAATGGCTGCTCATGGCCCACGTTACGTGATACCTGCGGACATTCGCTCTAGATTTAGTCACTCAATATCTCGCTACGCCCACAAAGTTCAACACAACGTTGGTTGACTACTATAGCCTTGTGGCTCGCCATTATTGTTTTTGAGTCACTCCGCAGGTGCCAAAACTAATCCCTACCTGCCCAAATGGAACTAGCTAGACGTGAGGCACGTCGCCCCCGAAGAGCTACCCATAAAAAGACTTGGCAGCCAATGAAGCCAGTCCAGGCAATCAAGAACTGGGCTCCATTCGCTTCAGTCGCCGCTTCGTACGCGTAAAAAAGAGAACAGATGGAGCCTGCAGTCACCAAACAACAAAGCAGAACCAAGCATGCCTTGTTACACCATGAAACCGATTAGATAGATGCGGAGCAAAAACACTGGTGTTTCGAAAGAATGAGTTTAGCATAGTACCCCCTAATAAATACCCCATCTATTACTGTGAGATGCACTACTCAAAAAATAAACCCATACATTTCATAAGAAATACATTACATTCATACTGCATATTCTCAATATTTCAACAATATTCACATTCATGTTATTTATACATCAGGCGAATACACAAATAATATTAAATAACAACTGACCACCAATTATCAGATAAACTTTATTAGATTAAGTTTATGCATGTATTAATGCTATCCCCGCCGCTGGATAGCGCTATATTTACATAACTACAATTGCGCCATTCCTTAAATTCAAAGCACGACTTTCTTTGTAGATGATTTGATCACATGCTTGCTCTGTTATCGGCTTGACCTCCAAATTATTGCAAACATGCACACTCTCCTCATAAGACAATTCTCTCAGAATGACCAAGGCATGATTGATTGCCTCTTCTTCATTTGCCCCAAGTCCCAGAATAGACGTTCTATAAACTGCAACAAACATGAAAAACTCCTATAAATAACGTGTAAAAAATTTCACACGTATGCATTAGGAACTGATCGCAGCCATTAAGTTACTGGTGAGAATAAGAGGCGAGATAGGGCGGATTCATTTGCTCTCTATTTTGATAGACACTAATCCGTTTCCTCAAATCACGTCATGCGAGTTATTCAATACATCACAACCTATGAGATTAATTGCCCTTAGCTATTATTTAGCGAAAAAGAGCAGCTTGCGATAATTGGTTCAGACCAACATTGTCCGATCAAACGTCATCACCTTTGAGGTCAATTATGTATAACTTCACCAGACCAACTTGTGCGGCGACTGCAATCATTTATCTGGTTGAATTACATCAAGCAGACTTGATGTTTCATGCTGATGATAGCCCTCAAGAGTGCGTATTTGGCAGAGAAATCTCATCAGAAACACTAGAAGTGATGGACCAGTATATGCAAAAAACCCATACATATTTGGAAGATCCGCACGTAATCATCTATGAGCTAAGTAGATCGCCGGACGATTACTGAGACACGATCCAATTCACCTCTGGCTCTTTAAGCAAACATGCGATTTTAATCTTTTTTGTCAATCCTCCAGCCGCATATCACAGCGCCAGCCAAATGGAATTGTCTCATCTCTTTTTTAGAACTCTCGGATCTCCAGTAAGGACGATCAGTACCGCTCGGTCAATCAGCACACGACTTATCGCGTTCATAGTCTCGCAATTGCTTTCGTTTCATGCGGTTGTCCAGAACCCTATTCCAAGCCATGAAAAACGCAGCAACCACGGTCAGGATAATGAGCAGCGCCTGAAAGAACGGCTCTAGGAAGTTGGCCCAGTTTTGGGCGATCCAAGCTGCTAGAAAGGTCAATGCTGTGCCTGTCTCTGATTTCTGCATCTTAGCCTCATTCAAGGATGTGGATCTGCTGGTGAGTAAACTGAAATCACAACTCCAAACTCGAACGCCTTAAGCTTCGTTGATCGAGACAGCGCCTTCACGCTGCGCCAACACAGGCTCACCCTGCACTGGATGGCTTTCCGGCCACCGGATATCCAAGAGCCGCCGCTTTGAGACTTTCGTGATTGTGACTGCGTTGGACTGGTTCCCACCCAACACGTGATAGTGCCCTGCGCTCTCAGAAACATAGAAACCGACATGCCCTTTCCAGCCGCGAGGACTTCCACGCCAGAACACGAGAATAGAGCCTGGTATCGGCTTATCTAACCGTCTGCCGTATTTCGCCCATTGGCGAGATCCTAAAGGGTTGGTGGGCTGGATATCAGATACAAGGCTCATGCAATGGGCAACGAACAGGCCGCACCAAGGGGTTTCATCGCCCTGGTAGGAGATCCCTAATTTGCTCGCCCAGCCCATGATCCTTGGATTGTGCGTTGGTCCCGAGATCTCCTTGGTTCCCAGCAGTCGACGCGCCTCAACCAGCCATGGTGGCTCATCGCTTTTGACCGCCTTGATTTTTGAGTTCAGCCAAGCCTGATAGGCAGCTTCAGATAACCTACCCCAATCACCATCAGGTTTGCCGGGATTAAACCCGAGATCCTGCAACATTTCCTGAGATTCAAAGTCTGGTATCCGTCCCATGATCACCTCACAAAAAAGGCTCCCCATGGGAGCCGTGTTGTCAGATCAACTTCAATGCATGTCAGCAGAACGCGCACAAAGATGATCGCCTTAGACTCATCACTGCGTTAAGCTCAAACCCGGTAAACAACGACGTCTACCTTGCCAGTTGCCCCAACCACACCTCCAGAGCTTCGCAAGCCCAGACCTCCTATTTGAAAAGTTTGTTCGGTCTTGTCTCTGATACCGATATTGTCCACGGTGGTGAGCGAGCCTTGTATCAACGTCCCACCTACAATTTGAACAATGTAATCTGTATCCGGCTGCTCGTTTTCGAATGTAAATGTATTGCCTGAACGAGTGAGCCTATAAGACGCTGAGCCCTTCAGATCTGAATAAGCAGCGACAATCTTCGGGAGCCCATTCAGCGCATTCAGTTTTGCTGAGTTAAGCTTCGCATCCGTCACTGCCTTGTTGCTGAGATCAGCGGTCCCAACGCTATTAGAAGTCGCAAGTCCTCCGAGACCAAGATTAGCCCTGGACTGAGACTTGTTCTCAAGGTCGCTTAGGTTATTCGACTTGCTGAGAAAGTCGCTTGTTTCAGGAGTGGCAAGAATCCACTCATCATCATCCAACGAATAGGCCTTCAGCTTTTTGTCAGGTGAGTTGAAGTAAAGCGCTCCGTCCTCTAGCGCGTTGCCTTCAATGTCAGTGTCCGGGTCATCATCAAAAGCTCCCAGATAGAGCTTGTTGAAGCGTTTGAACGCCAGATCAGAAGCTTGTTCAACCGCAGCCTCCAGCTGGTTCAAAGCATCCTCTGCTTTGCCTTGAGCTGTTTGTGCCTGATTGCGAGCTGCTATTGCTGCAGCTTTGGCCGCAAGAACCACCGCTTCAACATTTGCCGGATTGAGAAGCACATAGCCCTCCTGCCCCTCAATCACTGCGAGCATCGCTGGATACCCCTTCTGCAAGTCATCAGGACCAAGCTCATTGCCAAGGCCATTTCGAATTGGTAGCAGCACATCATCAACCTTGATGGTCACTGCGCCCGAGTTGTTGTCAATGGGAACGAAGACTGCAAACTCAACCGCCGAGAGGCTGACGCCCAATCGAAGCTTCGCTCTGATCGCATTACCCGTCCCGTCAATGTCAACCAGTCTCGTGATGCTGTCAGCAAGATCGCGCACATAGTGCCAGGTACCACCCAGCCATTGATAGTAACCGCTTAAGGTGTGGTTAGAGTCAGCTCCGACTATGGCAGGTGTGTAATCTGGCTTGTCGGTGACAGTATCCAGCTCAGCTTTGGTTTTTACGATCACCGCACCAAGCGTTGCCGCAATTTCCACCTGCCCCATGTAAGCAATGATTTCTTCCTTTTTGGGCTTGTGCCGATCTGTGCTTTCAAGTCCGAGGGTTTCTCGCGCACGCCAGACGTATTCCTTAGTGAGGAAGTTCATAGCCAACTCCAATTTGAGGGGAAGTTAAACCGCAGCCACAATGACCGTTGGGCCGGACCAGTCGCTGTTTTGTCCAAAGACCGAGCGCGTACGCATGCGGAAGCGATATTCAACACCTGATGTGAGGCTGCCGGTTTCAATGGTCTCTTCGCCATCATTGGCCTGCGCATACTTAGCTGCACCACCGCTGGTTTTCACATATTCCAGCTCGTAGGTGAGCGCCTCAGAAAGCCGCGTAAAACTCGCTACCGCGATAACGCTTTGCCCTTGCTGCTGAATCTGAATTGAAAAGCTATCAACGCTCGGAATAGCCTCAGCAGCGATACGCTTGGGAGGATCGCCTTTTTCACCCTCATCTTCAGGCTCATAGGCATATGGATCTCGTGGAATAACCATAGCTTCGAATACGTGCTGGAATGTTGATAGATCCAGCGTAGGCGTCCCATCCAACTCAAGATAAGCATCAACAAGATGTGGCGGATCGCTGATCTTCAGAAATCTTCTAAATAGAACATCCTGAGATGCGAAGTAGTCGCATTTCACACGCACACGAGGTGCATTCACCCGAATAGCTTTGAGCGCTTGCAAGCGCCGCATGTGATTGTGTCGCTGCACGCAATCATTATCGACAGTGCGCGACCTGGGATCATCCTCCTCAACATACGGATCGCCTTCAATAACTGCATCATCTTCCGCATAGTTCAAATCAGGATTGACCCAAAGCCCACGCACTGACTTAACGCTGGAAGCTGCATTGCGGTTCGGCAAGAACTCAATATCAATGATATCATCTGTTTTCAGGTGAATATCAGGCTCAACCCACTCCCCGGCATGAACTGCAACTTCTCCAGCTGCGTTGGTGTACAAAAGCAGATCGCCGGCCTCATCAATCATCCGGCCAATCTGGGTTGGATCATTGTTTTCGCGGCCACGGAATCCACCATGATAGCGCGGCTCCAAATCGCCCTTAATGTTCTTGACCTGCTGATCACAAACATCTGCCGCATGAGCCCAGCTATCAAGATCAATCTGGGAAACATCCAAAGCACTCCCGTAAGGTGCCAATAGGAAATCTAGCCGTATAAGCGCTAGGTTCTCGCTAAACTTGGTTTGCCCATCTCTGGGATCGAGAACCCTCTTACCGCGAATGGTGGAGGAGAGCGTCGGGTAGCCTTGCGGGAAGACCGTTCGATGCCGCCGGGCACTCACGCTCTTACACATCATCAGGACACTCGCAATATTGTCGCCGCGATGATCCTCACTCCAGATATCATCGAACTTGTCCACCAGCTGCGAATAAGCAACACCGACCTGCATCCCAACACGCTCAATGAGCATCACCTTGGCATCACCACCGAGCCGATAATATTTTGATGCATCCTCATCATTGCTCAAAGACTTGACGACATCGCCATCTGCATCAATCTCAACCGGATCATCACTCAGGAAGTGCTCAACAAAGCCATCAATCTCATGAGAGGCATAGGCAATCACCATATAAGCCGTACCGCTGCGTTCCTCTAAAAACGTCATATCGCCCGCAACTCGTACAGTGCCATATTGATAGGATCGCGACGGCACATTTTGCTTCTGCACGACCTTGCCATCTGCTGTACTTGGAAGAGGTGCTGCGTTGTCCTTTCGCTGCTGGCTCCCGAGTAGTGCATTCACCCCCAGTCCGACACCTGCAGACAGGCCAACTCCAATGATCCCGACACTTAATGAAGAAACAGCAGCTCCCGCAAGGAGCGCTTGCGTTGCAACAGAGGCTCCAACGAAAGCTGCACCATTTGACAGAACAAACGCAATTCCCAACGCAGCAGTAGCAGGCATCAGACACTCCAGATTTTAAGAACAGGTGCGTGAACGGCTTCAAATCCCGAATTCCAGTGAACTTGCCAGTGCTTACCATCCCAGATCGCCCCCCACTGCCTGAGAGGAGCGTGAAGACTACCAATCACGCCAATATCACCGATCTTTCTGGTTTGAGCCTCATTCAAACCCGCAACATCAGCACACCGGCCAACCAACTCCAGAGCGCCGCCAGCTTCTATAATCAGATGCTTCATCTGCTCTTCTGTTGAATAGGTTCCGCGTAGATGAACAGCCCCGTCAGGATACCCGTTGGCACTCACCCAATCGGCAAGAACAAGACAGCAATCAGAAGTGCCCGGATCAAAGATCAGGGTTTGCCGATCTGCCAGCCAAACCTTTAAAAGATCTAGGATCGCGGCCATGTGATTGTTTGCTCACTCATCAAGGTAATACGCTCACACGACAAGTCAGGAGGAAGATCCGGATTGACCTTGAGCGAGTAAGCCCTTTGATCGGCATCCGACAGCACTGCATTGCGCCGGGATTTACGAGCATGAAAAGCATTCCCCACGACCAAAGTCACATCATGCAGGATTTGCGGCTTGTCTGGATCATTCACGGCTCGTTTGCGGAACTTCAAATCAATCACTTCGCCCGTAAACTTGACAACTGGACCTGAAGACAAAGGCTGGAAATCGTCGTCGCAGTGCTGCAAGAGAACTTGCACCTTCGAGCCAATGACATCGCTCTCTTGCGTCTCCTCATAGGCAAGGTCTGCAACCTCCTGACTGACTGCGGAAAGACTCAAGTTCATCGTTGTTGCTTCGCCAGAAAAAGCATATTGGATCGTTGTTAAAGCAGAGGCTGGAAGCTCCCCGGCAGGTCTCCAAGGGTGACCGTCCTTGTCAAGAATAGTGTGTGAACCAAACCACATCCGCGCAGTTCCAGTTGGGAAACGCAGCGCTACAAGGATCATAACATTACGACGTGTCATGGTGCAGAAGCCTTGTCCCAATAGTCGATAGCCTCAACAAAATGCACAGTCTTTGTGATGAAGCATGAGCTACCGAAATTCAGATCTAATTCATTGTCACTGGCAAGCTTCATAAGGCAGCTCGGCTCCGCCACATTTAGCAGTGCCCCTGCCGGGATCTTTGCCCGAATAGCTGGAAAAATAGGTACCCGCACAACATCGCCATCAGCTTCGATAATCGGACCCGTCATATAGAGAGCGTGCAAATAGCTGAAGTAAATTCCAGACAGCCTCAATCCACTTTGCAGACCGCGAAGCTTAAGTACTGTTGCACCCAAATTTGCTTCTTCTTCCAGCTGTACAAAAGCAGGTTCACTCTCATAAGAAGTTCCATCGCTGAACTCCGTTCCATCAGCGTGAGGTACGTATGCCCGCGCCTGCTTTGCAAGTTTTTGCACCTGCGAGGTCACGTGAGAAACAGAAACAATCACCAGCCCCACTTGCCCTTGCAATGCAACTTCAACCCCATTCCATGCTTCTTCATGGCGCAGATCACGCCGACGCAACACGATGTTCGGAATCATCGCTCTCCAGAAGCCTAAATCCGTCTGTGTTACCAACTCACGCCCGCCAAGCGTCATGCCACCAGACCTGCTAAATGGCCGTTTCTGGAAAGTAGGCTTGCCTTGACTTGCAAACAAAGAATGAGGCCAGTGGATCACGTTAGTCACGGAAGCCTCCTCCCCGATTTTGCGCATACATGTTGTAGTCACCAATCGTATGCTCGCGGCTTTTCTGAGTAGCTGCTTCAACAATCATTGGCGCAGCTTCCTTGACCACATCTCCTGAGATACTCTCAATGTGAGCCTTCAGATCAGGTGTAACTTCAAGGATCACGCGAGAAACCATCTCACCGCCACAACCGCCAGATTGAGGGAGCTTGTGGAACGGAGTGATTGTTGCCGGACCCTCAATCAGCTCAGGAACACCGCCCTCACCCGCAATGCCCCACTTACCAGCCCCCAGGTTGCCCCCTTCGGCAAAAAAACCACCAAAGCTGGAGAGCAAGGTTGAAATAATCCCACCAATGTTACCGCCACCGCCAACTGAGCTGGTCATGCTGGACACAGAAGACTGCAGCATCATCTTGGCAATCCCCTTACCCATGTTTCCAAGCACATCAACAAACCGCTCACCCTCAAAGATCACATCCGTGAGTGAGTTGGTGATGGATTGATTGACGCTTGCCATCATGCGGCTTTGCCGCGTCTGTTCTTCAATCTTACCTGTTAACTGGGAGACCGATTTTGACCGTGCCTCAATCTCTTCGCGAAGTGTCAGTCCGGTTTTCACAGAACGCTCATCGAGATCCAAACCTTGCTGCTTTGCCATATCAAGCAGCTTGTATTTTGTGGTGAGCGCTGCGACTTCCTCACGGGTACGGCCAAACATCTCAATTCTACGCTCAAGAGCCGTGACCTCCTGATCACCCATCCCAAGAACATCCGGACCCTTGTTGGTGATAGGCCGTGCAGCCTCCTGAAGCCGAGCCTGTTCGCGAGCCATGCGGATATACTCTTCGCGCTCTTTGGCAAGCTGAGTTCCACCTGTTGGCCCGACCTGCTGTGCAAGCGGATTGACAGTGCGATCAAATTCCAGAGCAGCCAAAGCGCCAGCCCGAGACACCGGATCATCTTTGTATTTTAAGCGTACCTGAGCATCTTCCAGCGAAGTCAAACCATTGCGTTTCATGGCCTCCATCGCATCAGCAGCGCGGCTGATTTCATTGGCCATTGTGGTCGCATCAGCTGAGAGACCTTTAAGCTCCACCCCATCAGTCGCCGTTTTCAAACGCTTGGTTGTGCTGACCGACTGACGAGCGATGCTTTCCACCCGCGCCAGTTCTTTGCCTACCTCTGCAAGCTTCTCATCAGGAAGCCTGGTCAGGATCTCACGCATTTTTGCAAGCGCTTCAGAGACACGCTCCATATTCCCGCTTGCTCTTGCATCTTCAAGAGCAGCCATTTCAGCAGCCCAGATTTTCACGAGATCTGAGGAAGCTTCCAGCTCATGGTTGAGATCTTTCAGTGTGCTCTCGACACCTTCAAGCCCGATAGCGTCAATTGATCGGGACTGACTGAAAGGGTCGCTCAGCTGCGCAATGCGATGCTGAATAGCCTGATACTTCTTAAGCTGGAGATCCAGCTCAGCAAACGCATTGTTACCGCCCAGAAAATCATCAAAGAAAGAATCCAGAGCCGTATCCGTTTTTGTCTGTGCGGCCTTGGAATCCAGCTCTGCTAACGCGGCCACAAGATTGAGCACAGCGCTTGTAACTTCGCCGTACTTGTCTCTGATGTTCTCCAATCCGTTCTTTGAGTAATCAGCAATGGAGCTGTTAGCTCTTGAGATCGCGCTTTCAGCCTCATTGAACGCCTTGGTGAAAGCATCGACTTTCTTGCTGGAACCTTCTGCATTGTCACCCATGCTCAAGAGGACGCCAGCAAGAGGGAAACCAATCCCCGCAATCACCCCCAGAACAGGCATTAACAAACCGACAGTACCAGTCAAAGCTCCAAAACCAGCTACAAGCTGCGGGATCTGCTGCCCCATGATCCGCATGGGATCAGTGCCCATCTCGAACTGCACCGCCATATCAGCAATCTGATTGGACGTGTTCTGGATGGCAAAGCGCCCACCTTTGGAGACATTGATGAAGCCTTGCATCTCCTTACCAGCACCTTGAGAGGCTTTCCCGATCTTGCCAAAATTATCGTTCATCCCGCCAGCAGATGCCTGAAGTTTCGCGAATTTCTGTTGCGTTTGCTCCAGTTGCTTCTGAAGCTTTTTGTTCTCCGCAGCCATCCGATTAGATGACTTAACCGCAGCAGCCGCGGAACGAGACATCTGATCGTGGAACTTCTTATAGGTGACCTCAAGAGGGATAGTCAGGCCAGAATTCTTTCCCATCAATCAAAACCCTTCAATGCCCAGTTCCCGAAGCTCTTCATCTGAAAATTCACCGCTGGGGTTCCCAGATTTGCCACCATGGACCTCATTGTAACCCTCTACGCAGGCCACATATTCCCATAGGCTCATCTGATCGATTTCTCGTGGAGTGAAGCCTATTGCGGCTCCTCGTTTGTAAAACTTGGAGAACTGCCAGAGTTCTCCTGTTGCCTCACCCCTGCCTGCTCCCCCACGGGATCATCATCCTCGCCCACGAGTGCATTGGTCAGGATCTCAATCGCAACAGGTTTGAACTCAAGCACCCCATGCAATTCAAACAGATGCAGGACCATGGGCCCCGCCTCTTTGTTTGGCATTCCCGCACCGATCAAGCCTTGGCGAATGGTCTCAATCAGATCATCAATAAACCAGGTCCCCGTCGTGATGCGCAGGAGGATGACTTCAGGGCCAGCATTGCAGTTTTTCTGCAACGCACGAAGCTGACCGATGTTCAGCACAAACTCGTGCTGACCACCGATCCATTCAATGTTTTTGGCTTCCATAGATCAGGCTCAGGCTTTGTTTTCGATTTCAGGAGTGCCGACCATATTGATCTCAATAGTTTTCGTAACTCGCCCCTTACCATCAGAACGCGCCTGAGAGAGCTGAGACAAAATTGCAGGAGCCTTCTCCCATTCAGGATCGCCAGATGCCGCTTTTTTGTTCCCAAGACGTACCGGAAGGTGCTTTGCAGAATAAAACCAGTTCATCATCTTGCCGTGAGACTCCTGTGCCCAGGTTCCTTCTGCCGAAACAGAAACCTTCACAGAACGCACTTCACTCAAGATCTCATTGGGCTTGCTCTCATCATCGCAATCCACGACCTCGGTCTCATCAACATTCGCCTGCCGCTGGATCGTAACACCCTTAAGGCCGCAAACTCTGGCGTAGTTACCATCTTCCGCAAAATCGACCTCAAGGACCATCTCCTCAAAACGCTCTGTTGTCGGCTTAGTCATGACAAACCTCCTTCGCTAGTGAACTTGGATTTCGAATGTGAACTGCAAAATTCCGTGCGTTACGCCCTCTTCTGGATCTGGAACAATCCGCTGAAGCTCTAGCTCGGTGAGCACGTTGCCAAAGGAAGGAAGAGGAAGCTCAGCACCGCTGAGTACATTGCGCACCGCTCGCAATATCTGCTTTGCATGCACTCTGCCGGGTTTCTTTGACCAGCAATCAATTTGAACTGTGATTTCTTCGATGGTGAAGCAGTCGTGATGATCCTCAGTTTCATCTTCAGGACCAAGGCTCACATAACCTTGCTGATCCCCCCAAGGCGCTCCATCAGAGGAAGCTTTAGTGCTGTCATAAACACCGTGCACCACCTCCATGAGCGCAGCGTCTCCCGCCAAAGCAGCAATCACGGCCTGCTGAAGCTCCAGATCTGGATTAGCCATCATTCAGTACCTTGATTGCCTTGTTAATACGCCGCGTGATCAGGGACTTCACAGCACGGCGCTGCGAGCGGTAAACGGGATAGAAGAAGGGATGGGATTTACGATCTTTGGTTCCAAACTCTTGGATCAAAGCATTTTGGAATTTGATGCCGCGCTTGTTGGTGACCATTGTGCTAGCGTTGCCTGCATAAATCACAATGCGAAGACCGCGTTCAGATGATTTCACTTTCCCAACCACCATGGCACCTTCAGGTGGTTTACCCCACGTCCAACCGATACTTGCAAGCAGTTCGCCCTCATCTTTGGGAACCAGCAGGCGCATGTACTGGACGATACGCTCTGCCCCTTCCTCCATAGCTTGCCGAGCAGCGTTCTTGACGGCATCCGGCAAGATTTTGCGCATGAACTGCCGAAACTCTTGCTCACCTTTAACCATCGATATCACCGCTTTCACAGGTCAGTTCAAAATAGAGCTGATCATCTGTCGGGATCTTGGTGCGGATTGCGTAGATGGTACCGGAGAGAAGATCTTTCATACGCCAACTGGTTTGGATCGCCTCAGTATCTGGAGAGCGCCAGATAGTGACCACAGTCGGCTGAATACCTTCAAGGCGAGCACCAATCACGCGCTCCCCACCGCGAAGAAACTTAAAGTGTGCTCGTTCTTCAAAACGAGGTTCGTAATCAGAGACGTGGTTGCCGTAACCATCAGACTTCGACACCAAAGCCTCGAACGAGACGACCTCCCGCATTGATTTACTGGTCATCCGGCAAGGTTCCTATAGGGAGCCATCATGACTTCATAAGCAGGAGGTGGAGGAGCATCACCACCCCGGCTGGTGTAGAGCGCAAACACATGCATGCTCAAACACGTCTTGATCGGCTCAGGAAGTCCATCGGGAAAATCGACTTTAAGATCCCGCCGCAGATGTTGCGCAGCAAACACCTCAGCCGTGCGAATAAACGTCAGGAGGAGATCGTCATCATGACCGTGTGAGATGGCCAGATGACGCTTCGCCTCTTCCAGCTCGATCAAAGGCAAAGTTAGTCTCCATCCTCTTCGGATTCTTCCTCCCCTGCGTCTTCATTCGCAGGTCCAGTCAGATCGAGATACTTGATACTTTGCGCCTGCACTTGCTTGGCAGTCAGTCGCTTCAAAGGCGCATCATCACCTTCCATCAATGGCTTGATGACTTTTCGGGCTTTGGCGTCTTTTTCATTGACCTTGTAGACACAGCCAAACCGGAAGGTACCAAGCACCGTATGGCGTGTTGAGTTCACTTTGAGGTACATGCTCATTCTCCTGAAAAAGGCTCTGCAATCAAAAGATCGCAGAGCCAGTTGGTGGCCTCATTTGTTCGGGTTACGCGAAGACGAAGTTGCCCTTCACCATTGCAGCAGCACGTTTGATTGCCAGAGCAACCCGTTTACGTCCCTTCATGGTCAGCATGTCTTCAATGAAGTTGGTGTCGTGCTCGGAAGAAATAAGCACTTCGGTTTCCTGACGGTCATAATAAGTTCCCGCCATCGCCAGATCGCCAGTCAACCACTCGCCCGCAGACATGGTGTTGGATTCCACTACATCCTTACCCCAGAGCATTGGAGTGCTCATTGAACCTGGGTTACCGAAGATGTATCGGTCCTGACTATCTTTCAGGAGGTCAATTGCCGCCCAATCAGTTGGGTTCATCACAAAGGACGTTGCAACGTAATCCGCCAATGCGACCTGCAAAATGGCAAGACGCAGACGATCAATCCGCGTGGCATTGGGTAGGCCAGCAGCAGCAGCAAATGCCACAGCCTCAGTCAAAAGCCCCTTCAGGTTTTCACCCTGTCCATCACCAGCAAGGATCTGCTTTTCCTCTTCCAGATCCAGACCATAACGAAGCTTGGAGTCGATCTCCGTTTGCAGGAAGTCGGAATCTGCCAGAGCTTCTTCTGTGATATTGGTAACATGAGCAATCTTTTTGACTTCAGAGGTCGCCTTCTCCCAACCAAAGCTGGATTCCGGC
>NZ_LMCI01000043.1:159671-324929 GCF_001623145.1 Pseudovibrio sp. W64
CGCCGCCTTACTGTCACGCACTGTCTGCTTTCGGTACTTCACCAGATCAGAACTGGTTTTGCCCTTGGTCAGCAAATCCCGGATAAGCAAGCGACGCCGTGGCATGCGGATCGGATCACGTTCCTCTTCATGGTAGATCAATCCACCAGCAGAACCAGCCGCAGTGGTGATTGCATTCGAGACAGTAATGCGCAAATTACCTCGTGCACCACCATCGGCAAACGCCTTGATCCGGTCATCTTCTGCCACGAATGCCTGACCAAGTGTCATCACCGGAGTAGAGCCACCGCCGCCGATCCCCTCAGCCACTTGCTGCGAGATTTCCAGCGCCTGACTCTTGATGCCTTCCAGAGCATTTTTCAACTCAGTGACCGAGTTGCTCAAAGCTGTCTGCTCAGTCAAAAGCTTGTCGGCCTTATCTTTGGTTTCCTGCGAAACCTCGCCAGAGCGCTTCGCTTGCTTCAGAGCTTCTTCCGCCGTGCCCTTAACGTTATCAGTCACATCATCCAGCTGCTGACTAACTTTTTTCAGCAGGTCTTCTGTCGTCATGTTGTCATTGCGTACCGACCCGACAACAGCATCAGGGCGAGCAAGAGCAAGTGCCGCCAAGCAAATGGCGGGCATGAGTGATTTCGTTCTCATGAATGTTCTCCGATTTACATGGAATCCAATTTATCGAGGAGGCTTTGCACTCCTGCTCGAACGGCAGCGCCAGACTTGCCGGATGGAGCAGCGCCAGACGTGCTCCCTTTCAAAGCCGCACAAAGTGAGCGACGTTTTGATTTTGGTACGTTGAGACGCGCAAGGAGGATATCAAGCTCCTTCTGCGCAGCATTTGGTGAGGGCTTATCGGAAGCTTGGCTTGGAGCCTGCTCAACTTCATCACTTGGAAGAAGCGCATCTGCAAACCCTTGCTCAACTGCACTCTCACCATTGATCCAGGTCTCTTTGTCGAGCTGATTGCTCAGCTCTTTTTCCGAGATCTTGGTGCGTGCGTGATAGATGCTGACTGCCGCATCATCAAACGGCTTTAGCCAATCGGCAACCTCAAGGAACGCATGGCGATCACCGCATGCACAAACCCATGTGTTATGGATCATCAAGAACGCCGCTCGCCCGATCTGGATTTCATCTGCCGCCATCGCAATGACAGAAGCCGCTGATGCTGCTAACCCCAGCACCTTCACAGTTACCTTTGCCTTGTGCTCACGCAGCAGATTGTAGATCGCCAACCCTTCGAAGAAGTCGCCGCCGGGAGAGTTGATCGAGACGACCACATCCTTCTCACCAATGTTGCGCAGCACCGCTGAAATTCGCTTGGCAGTCACCCCATCATACATCCAGCTCTCGCCAATTGGATCGAGGATGGAAATGGTGTTTTCGCCATCCTCACCAGCTGCTGCCTTGATATCGGGATTCCAGCGCTGCTGTACGCTTTCAGCAATCGCACTTTGAAGACCTTTCCCAGCCAACACCGGGACATTTGGCAAATTGCGGATGCTCATTTGTCTTCCTTTCCTAGCAAGTCGACCAGTCCCATAGAGGTTTGAACCACCAGCTCATCACTGTTGCCACCGCGCCGTGGCAGATTGAGCTTGTCGCGTCCCTCATCACCAGACATGAAGCCGCCCATTCGCATTTTGAGGAGAAAGTCACCTTTGGCCTTGCTGTCCATTTGCAACATGGCTTCGCGGTTATATTCCACGTACCAACGCCCACGCTTTTCAACGGGAATGAGATCTTTCAGGATACGAGCTTCGTTTTTGATAAGTAGCGGATTGATACCAAGCGAGAGCCAGGACAACATCACCGCCTCAACACCACTGCCCCACATGGTCTGGCCATCAGATGAATGACCAATCACAATCGGCGGAACCCCAAACCATCTGCAAACATCTTCAACGCCAAAGCGCCGGGTTTCCAAAAGCTGCGCATCCTCAGGGTTCATCTGGAGCTGCTTGTAAGAAAGCCCAGCTTCAAGCGTCAGAATTTTACCTGCCTTGCGAGAACCTGAGAATTTGGTGAGGATCGCCTGAAGTTGCCCGCGCTGCGTCTCGTTGAGCTTTTGCTCGGAACTCAATACGCCTGCAGCCATCATTGCATTTGAAAAAACACTGCCCGCTGTTTCATCAGCAGCCAAAGCAGCACCAATTGAGTTCGCCCCATACTTGATGGCTGACATGCCCAAACCATCACCAGCCCCAAACCCGCGCAGATGGAACACTTTATCAGCGGGCAATGTGCTGTGTTTGCCCCGGTCATAGACGCTGTATTCCAGCTTGCCATCTTGATTGCGTTTGGGTGTGGCATTGAGCAGAGGGCGCAGCCCAACCAGCCTTGGTCCCACAAAGAGCTTTTCCGCACATGCATTGCCGCGCAAGGTTGCATGCGCCGTCATACCTTCCCAGAACTCAACCGCAGTTTGCTCAGGGTTGGGGCTCTTACTAAGGATCTCGGACAGGTCCTCTTCAATCTTCACCCTGCTGTTTTCAGCACCCTTTTCATAAAGAGCAAGAGGCAGTGTTGAGATCACCTGTGAAGTCTTGCGAACACAATCCCAAACAGCAGAAAACGCCAGAGCAGAGGACGCATTCACGGTTTTGCCAGCCGCAGAAGAATGACCGCCCCCAGTCCATGCATCTCCCCCATTGAGGTTGATCCATCCAGACTCGCCTGCTCGTAGCTCCTGCTTAATGCCGCGAGCTGCTGCCTTTAAAAATCTGATCATATAACCATCACCGGATTGCTGAGGAAATCATCCAGGCCATTGCCTTCTGCTTCTGGATGGCGGCTCATAAGATCGAACGCGTTGAACGCTGCTGTGAGCGGATCAATCTTCATGGAACCGGAGGCTTGCTTGGTCACGTAGTCGGCATTGCCGCGTTTCTCGGTTTTGGCGTTAGAAACACACCAAGCCATCAACCGCGAGCCACCATGAACCAGAGATTTGTCTGCTAGCTTTCGCGCCATGCCTTTGGTTACGCCTGAGAGTTTGTAGCCTTGAGGCACACCAACAAGCTGCTCTTGTTTGACCTCCCGCTCCATCAGCTCATCAACAATTGCCGCAACCCCAACTGGATCTAGTCCGATTGCATCCTGTTTTGGGAAAAGACCACGATCCAGAACTTGCTCGATGTAATCAGCAACAATCGGAATATCGTCTTCGATGTTCTCACAGATGAACAGGTCGCCATCCTTCTCAAAGTCTTGGAGCGCCGTTGCAATCTGTTTGCGTTTTTCCAGCGCACTTTTGTGGCAACACGCGCAGGTCCAAAGCAGCCATCTGCTTTTCTCGGCCTCGCTCTCTTTTTCGCGCCCGATAAAACAAAGCCCTAGAAGGTCATCCAGACCGCCGCCATCAACACCAGCAGTCACAACTTCACATCGATCCAAAAATTCAACAAAATCGCGGATGACAGTGAACTCAGCAGCCTGCCAATGATCAGCCCCGGCCCACCGATCTCTTCGCAGGTTCATGCCAATCGGCACATTCAAGTGCTTAGCAAGGAAGCTCTGCTTGTCTTCTTCACCAGTGCCATCCATGGCTTCGCGAAGTTTGGATTCCAGCCAGCTCTTACGAACGGAACGCCCGAGATTGGGATTGGTGATGTAATAGTTTTCCGGCTTCAGATAATCCTTGCTTTTGAGCATTGCTTTCGGGAACTCATAGAGAACTCCAAGCCGCTCAGGATCATGAATTTTCCCGTCGCGCACATCGCGGTAATATTCAAGCTTACTCTTCCAGACCCCTGCTGGCGGCTCATCAGAATGCGTAGTCAGATAAACAACAAACCCTTCAGGACGCGCAATCAATCCGCCAGTGGCCTCCTGCAGCATGGCTGCTGCCTTTGGCTTCTTGCCAAACAACCACAGCTCATCAACCAGAACGAAACCAGCTTTTTTGCCAGAAAGCGTGTCACTGTCAGCAGCCACAATCTTGAGGTTCGAGTTTGTGGTCTCATGCCTGATTGTTCGCTGGTGCGAAATCACTTTGAGGATGCTTTTGAGTTCCGGATCGTAGGAGACCATCGCAGCAGCTGGATCAAAGCAGTTGTTGGCGACCTCAATTGTAGGAGCCAACAGCAACAACTCATTGAGGTGACGCCAGTTGCGAATGAGCGCCGTCACCATAATCCCGGCTGCAATGGTGGACTTGGCATTTTTCTTTGAGATCAGGAGAAGGAACTCACTGATCAAACGCTGCCCTTGTTCCGCGTCATAAGCTCCAAAGATCGCACCAACAAAATCGAACACCCATTGATCACAGCACTCACCAAATGTCGGCATGCCCGGAACATCAACTACTTTGAGCGACTTGAAGACATTCAAAGCCGCCTCTGCTTCTGCTGAGAACAACGGATCAAAGGGAATGAGAGATTTCCCTTGAACAATCCGTTGTTCCCAATCCACGCAGGCTGTTGACCAGTGCTGAACTTTCAAGACAGATCTTTCTTCAGTTGATCAGCTGGGGAGCTTGGGGAGGTGCAAACTTCCCGTCATAGGTTTCTGCTGTTTTCTTGCGTTCTTCTTTTTTGCCAAGCGCCTTCCCGGATGCAGCTGGAACACTTGTTCCCCGATTGGCAATCGCCTCTGCAAGCTTGTCGCGATCAGAGCGCTCTAGGCGTGCAAAGATTTCTTTGATCGCTGACACTTTCCCGGCTTCAGCCATGTCCATGAGCTTGCCCAGCAGCTTGGCTTCCACTCTCGCCCGAGCATCATCCTTGACCTTGAGCTGACGAAAATAATTCTTGCGCAAAGTGGGAGCTGTGATCCCTAAAGCTGCTGCAATTTCATCCTGAGTTTTCCCAAATGCCAGTAACTGTATGACAAGTCTACGCTTTTCGTCTGTCACCACATGAGGTGGACGCCCTCGTTTTCCAAACCCTTTCGGGATTGGATCGCCTAGCAGGTCAAAATCGAAGTCGGCCAAAAAAAAATCTCTCAGTTATAATGGGGCGGGTAAGGGCCATTCAGCCCCCGGACTTTCACCCTACCCCCCCATTTTCTCTTTAAAATCAATGACTTGGAAGCCCAACCACTAAAGCCCTCACAGCCGCCTCAGAGGCGCTCAACAGCTCCCGAGCAACTCATTCAAACTGAAATTCATTTTATAAATCAATGCCTTGGCAACGCATCCGTCGCGCCTGCGCAGTCTTCCGATTGTGGCACCACGTGCAAAGGCACTGGATGTTGCCCGGATCGAGGTCAGAGCCGCCATCCTTGCGCTCGACGATGTGGTCAGCGATGAGCTTGTGTTGCAGCTTGGAGAAGTCCTTGCCGCACATCTCGCAGACATAGCCGCGCAGCTGCTTGATGTACTTGGCGAGCGCCTTCCATTCAGCCGTGAGGTAGAACGGATCAATCGCCTTCGGCGCTTTGCGCAGCGTTGAGCCCAATGTGTTCAGGCGGGGTGTGATGGATTTGAGTGGCAAAGGAAGCTGCCTTCAAACAGAAAAAAGGCCCGCCTCTCAGCGAACCAGTTTGACGCACTCTGCATGCGTATCGAAATTCCATAGAAACTCTTCGCGCCAACTCCGCTTCTCAGCGTCTTATGTTGACTGGGTCTCGTGTCTGGGTCGCTTCTGTTTGGTGTAGCGGGTTCTAGCCGCTCAGGCCCCAAGAGATTCACGTGATCATCCTGACGCGTATCATGATTAACCTAACGACACTTTGTCAACTGGTACCGTTGCATTCATCACCCGACCGAATGCCTCAAGCTCCACTCGAACCAACTCACCGCCTTGCCTGAAGCTGCGAACCTCGCCTATCAACTGAGCACCAACGCCAGCCACAAGCATGACCTTATCACCAATACTAAAGAGCTGACCCTTAACTAGTTTTCGCCCAACCTCAGCTTCACATGCCGTGTCGACTATTCGAAGCATCTCGCGCATCGGCACACGATGAGGAGCGCCCTCTAAAGTTGCCGAAAGAATTTTTTCCACACCATCACATTTTCGGACTAAATCGCAGGTGTGGCCTGCATTCGCATCCAAACCTACAAACAGATAACGAGGGAACATCAAGCAGCTCACAGCGAACTGCTTTTTCCTTGTCTTCGACCTCCGGCACTCGGTCATCATTGGTAGATAGGCAGTCAGGCCAACCGCATTGATCCCTTCGAAAGCTCGATCCTCACAGTTCGGATTGGTGCGAACCACAACCCATTCAAGAGAGCTACTTTTGATGAGCGAACGCATGAACTGATAGTTGCGCTCAAGCGCTCGTCTTTCCTCGTTGGGAGCAGTCTTCATCATTCAGCAGCCTCCTGAGTTGCCGTTGTGGTGTTGGTGACTTGATTGTGCGCTGCCTCAAAGTTCTCAAGAGCCGCCTTCACAGCCCCAAGCAAAGTCTCGTGTTCATCACCAACAAGCCTCGGCATCCAGACCCACTCAGGCAGAGCATGATCAGGAGCAAACCTAGGCCAGCCACGCTCCTGGTGAAGCCACTTCCAAGCCTGCCAGATCTCGCTACCAACCTTCACAACTTCAAACTCATCACCCAACGAAGACAGCTCATTCGGGACAGTTCCGCCACTTCGCTTCCGTTCGGCAGCTTGATGCATGAGAACAACCGAGCGCCAACCGTATTTCGACAACCGGTCCAGCTTCTCTTGCTTCTCGATATCTCCCCCAGCCGTTAGTCGCCCTTGGATTATCGAAGGTGGTTTCGGAAAGTGCTCAGGCGCAAGGGGCGGTTTGAGCAACTCAGAAAACCGATAAACGCCCCAAAGCTTGCCATAGGGCTTGACAACCTGCACCTCACCGCCCTCATTTCCAGAGCCTTTGGGCAGCAGCTCCCACCGCTTTTCCTTGAGATAAGTCAGCAAAGAGCAAATCTTGGTGCGACCTAAATCCCTGATGTGTTTCTCGTAAGATTTCGCCAGCTTTGCAGCTTGATTGCGTTCTTCCTCAGTCAGTCCAAACCACAGCCGCTCAGCAGCTTCCACACTGTCGCCTGCCCCTGTAGACCAGCCAGCATGAACCTTTTTCAGCCTTCGAACCCACGTTTCACGAGTGACTTTGCCCTTATTGTCATTTTTTACATTCTCGCTCTTACACGCGCCCTCTCTCTTCTGGACTGGTATTGGATTGTTAAATGGACTGTTCTTATCTTGGTGCACGTCGTGCACCGCCTTAGGTGCATCAGGTGCACCACCTTCATGCACCTCGTGCACCACCTTTTTTGAGTGAGCTGGTGCATCTGGTGCACCGCCTTCCTCCTCAAACTCGGTAGATTTGACCATCCGCTCAGATAAGCTGGGCGCAACTAAATCACGCTCAGGCCACCGCGCCACGTACTCATGGCGCTTCCATCTTTGCCCTCTGAAACCATGCTGGCTGACTTTGATCCAACCAGCTGCCCGAGCCGTCTCGATATGGTTGAGAACTGCCCGCTTGCTCAGACCGCTATACTCCATCAAATCTTCAATTGACGGATAGCAGCTCTCCCCCAACGTGTTCATGAACATGCTCAAGGTTTGCAGCACATGCTTTGTAGTCGCCGGAAGTTCAGACTGGCAGAAGGCTTGCCGCCAATTCCATGCCTTTCGGTCTCCGCTCATGTCCAGCCCTCCACTTCCATTTCAGGAGACTTGAGCATGTAGTCATTTCGCCTAAGTTTTGCGCCCGCAGCATCGTAGCGCCGCACTCCGACCCAGCCAGCCTGTTGTGCCCTCTTAAGGTGCTTGGTCACCACCGGTTTGCTCAAGTTGGCCCGCTCTGCCAGATCGCTAACAGGCACCGTAAAAACCTCACCAACACCGCCGACAAACAGGCTCAGCGTATGCAGCACCAAGCAGGTGCCGGATTCCATGTGGTATTGCGAAAACTCGCGCCGCCACTCTTCAATGTTTCGAAATTCACGCACTGCAAGCCTCCATTGTTTCAGGGAGAGAAAACAAAGGGCCAGGTTGATCCTGAAGTTCAGGGCCAGTAGCCAGTTCTAGGTCATTTAGCTTTGAAAATTGCCCTTTGGAGCCGGGAGGCACCCAGATGAGCTGGGTAGAGCTTGCCTCTTGGTCTGTCCGAAAAATGATCCAGCAATACGCCGTTGCAGTGGACCCTTTGGGATCATATCGCCCCTTATGGATCGGCACCCTTTCAGCAAAAACCGCCACGATTGCAGGTGGATGAGCAAGAAACAGTGTTGCAACACGCTCGATTGTCTCCAGCCACCTCAATGGAACAAGCACAGCAACGCCTCGCTTGGGCTTATGGGCTAATGCACGTTCCACGAACTGCTGAGCCAACATGCCAAAGGGCGGATTGGTGACAATCCAATCAAAGGTTCCGTTAGGGAATTGCCACTCAGGGAGCACTGTCAGGAAGTCCCAAAACTCCCCATGTGCATCGCCAAACCCGCGATTGAACAGATCGGACGCCCAAACCAGATCAAAGTATTCTCGGAGCGGGATCGCCATATGCCCACCACCGCAAGCACATTCCCAAACCTTCAACGGCTCCCAACCCGCCTCTCCCACTCGCTTGAGGTGCAAAAGCAATTCGCACAGAGCACGCGTTGCCCATGGTGGCGTAGGGAAATAGTCACCAAACTTCTCAGGCTCCACTCGAGACGCCATAACCGCTCGTGAGTTCTTAGGAGAGCTCATGCAGCAACCCTCCCGAGGAATTCCGTAGATCGACGTTCAGGTGAATGCGTGTTGCAATCGGCATCGCGTAAAGATGCAGAGAGCCTTGCCGGATGCGCCAACATAGCAAAGCTCTCTGCGCACACTGGCAACCCGAGGAAAGGAACAGCCAGCATGAGTGATGAAGTATTCGAAGAAGCCGTAATTGAAGTACATCCAGAAGAGAATTTAGAACAGAGAGCACATAATGAAGTTCTATTTGTCTTACTGTGCAAAGTGCTTGAAAGCCTAACACCTGAGCAAAGAAAATCTGCTGTAGGACAATTTGAACATTATGCCAGAAACTTGAAATATGGCGATCGCACCAACGACGATGACTGCAAAGTCGTGGAAGAAGTTTGCTATCAATACCTCCGTCAGATTCGATACCTCCGCTAGAAGCAAAGTGGTTGCAAACCTCGCCTAGAAGAAGAACTAGCTTAGTCAATTTTGATTTGTTGACTGGGTTTTGCTCTGCCAACAGATTATGAGGAAAGGTCATGCAGCAACCTCTCGCAACATAATGTGCAAAAGTTACACGACGTTTATCAGATTTGAACACTACACCACCTCCCCCAAACAATGCGCTGCGTGACGAGATTGGCTGCATTGAGGGAACCATCTCTCAATACAGCCAACTTCTACCAATCACCTCTTGGCAGTAGGAAGGTTTTCATCTTCAGTGACTTGCTGTTGCTCCAACATGAAAAGCTGATAAGACCTTTCAAGAACGGCAGTTTTCTCAGAGAAACCATCCCGTTCAACGCGAGAGATGCAACTTTGAGAGCATCCAAGCGCACGCGCCATCTCCAACTGAGTAAGCTTAGCTTTCATTCGAATTTCGGTAGGCTCTAGCATCGCTATAAAATCCCGTGGGTATAATATTTACTCGACACGTGTATTTTCAATGCCAGATGCATAGTCCAAAGTCAACACCCAATGCATAAAGCCGATTGGCACTGTGGAGCTATGGAACCACACGAAAGACTTAGAACAGCCCGCTTCAATGCAGGCTTCAAAACAGCTACAGCAGCCGCCAAGTCTCTTGGCGTCAACGTTAGCACCTACTCAAGCCACGAGAACGGCTCTAGGGCATTCGGTCATGAAGAGGCCGCTCACTATGCCCGCCGCTTCAAAACATCTCCCCAGTTCCTTTTGTATGGAGAAGGCCGATCACCCGATGATGCAAAACCAGACGCTGATGACCTAACACACAGCCTGCTGGGTGAAATGGCGAACAATTCTGACAGACCGCAAACGGATAAGCTTGACTTAGAGTTATTCTTAAAGTCTTTTGAAGAAGGAATAAGACTTGAAGAGCAAATTCTTGATGGCAGGGGTAGCATTAGAGATTTATCTATTATAGTTGAAAATATTTATAACGCTGCAAAGAAGAAAAAGACTGATAAGTGATATTTTTTAACTGAAGGATACTGTCCTAAAGTTTCGCTACGCGCTCTAACCATAAGTACCTAAAGAGAGACCATATGGACAACGAAAGCGCACTATCACTGATCTGGCATCGTCCAACCTTCTCACACAAAGAGGAAGTTTTGGACCTTATTAAGACCGCCGAAAAGTACGACCTAATCACACCACTTAAGATGATGTGTGTTAATCTTTACGATTGCCCCTACATCGATTTACTAAGCGAAAAGCAGCAAAAAGAAGTAATCAACGCCTTTCGCCCCGCGCTGGTTCTGGCGTACACACAACAGAAACAGGAGCAGGAAGTTGCTTGAGTACACCAAGAGGCGCCCCGCTACTGCACTCATACTCGAAGAGTTGAGCACAACGGGTGCACAGCTTTTGCACATCTGGAATAAATCCAATGGGCACCTCTCACCCGAGTTCATCGATTACGCACGCAAAGTACTACTCATGGCGCCACCTGCCACCCCCAGCGACAGCCCTGACATTCTAATGATAGGCAACGACAGCTTCGCACGTCACGTGTTCGGGGCGGACTGGGCTCAACACCCAACCAGAGCCAGAAAGGCGATGTCACTGACATATCGGCAATTGGTGGCAAGCAGTTATTGGAATGCCCACCAGTCAAACAAGCCAATTTTTGACCTGATCGGCGCAAACCTTTCCGACAATAACTATCGCGAGTATTGCAGACTAATCCTGCCCGTACATTCACGAGCAGGAATTTCGCAACTTGTAGTTTTCACGAAAGAGCTACCTGATCAATCATCTCGCGCTATATCACTAATCAACTGATTCAGAGCGTATGAAGGGTTTGCACAAAACGCCAACCCCTTTGGAAAGTCTCGAGACGGCACCTCAAAGCGAATGCCATCTGACTGACCCACCAACCATCCCCAGCGCGCTCCATTTCCATTCAAGAAATCAGCGGGACGCATCCAGCAATAAATCCAATCAAGTCGCCAAAGATCAAAAGCCATAATCTGCGCGAACTCCATCAATCTGCGCGCGTACCCCCGCTTCCTGAGATCTGGCCTTATCCAAAGATCGCCCAGGTATCCAACCTGCCCCGAAATACGCTTCGCGATCTCAGGCTGAACATTCGTCACCTGTACAGGATTGCCATCAACATCAACATATCGCAATCGCCAATAAGTGGCCAAGAATTCCGACAACGCCAACCCTTGCAGCGGCTCTAGCCTAATTGCCGCAAACCCACATAAATGCTTCTCACCAACTAACCTCAGGCCTAGCCATGCAACATTCTCTTTACTCTGTGCGTTGAGAGAATATGCAAAATGCGGTGTAAGCCCGCCCTTAGCCTCGGGCAAAGCTTCTTCAGCAGCGGCAAACGATTCCCCCTGAACAATCTCAAAGCCGTTTTTCTCAAACTCAGAAATCAGCTTAGCAGCTGCCTGATAGAGCACTAAACGCGCCACCATATTGGTACCTCCAAATACCCAAAGAGCAATTGGATGCAGATATCCACATAAAACCTAACGAAATTACCCCTTAAATCTAACAATCAACATAGTTTGACTCGTGTCCTAAATTCATTTTTCGGACGCAGAGCATAATATTTATGCCATACGCATTGACAACAGCGTATACTCAGAGCATATTTTTTACACTGACTGTGTGGATTTGAATATCATGACCGAATTTGAAGCAATTAAGCTTCTTCGTGAACATCGAAGAAAACTGTCTCGACTTCCAGCTGGCTCATTAGTCCGTTTTCGAAGGAGCCCGCCTGAAGACTTAGGCCGATGCAACATCGGTATTGTGCAACGAGATGCAGCCCTTAGTGCTGTGGTCGTTCTCTACATCGATAGCAACAACCAACCTCAGCAAGCAGTAGCAGCAGTTTCAGATTTATTTATCGCAGAGGGTGAACGAGATGACATCTCAGATTGATGACAAAAAGGTGCGGGACACACGCGACGATCTACAACCTGGAATTGACAACCTGACCAGCCAGATCAAAAGCGCCGCGGTGTCTGACACAGATAAAGCAACTCTCGCTTTGCGTGCAGGGAAGGCAATCGTCTCAAACGTTGCAGAAGAGATCTTGGTGAACCAGTTCGCCGAGACACTCTCAAAGGAAGATGAAGACACCACCGCCTAACACAAAATAGAGAGAGAGGGCCCTGCTCTGTCTCTCTATCTCCAAAAGGGAGTATTTCGATGCATAGCGCCACAATCATTCAATTCCCTGCGACTAAACAGAGCCCAGCTCAAGCACCCTCCAAAACCGTACAGCAAGTGGGTGAAGAAGCGCTCACCCAGACGAAGGACGCTCATAGAGACCTCTGCACGTTCCTCTCTGACTTGAGCTTCATGGTCAAAGAGACCCCGCAGGATCGCCGCGCGATCAGCGCTCGCATCCTCGCCATGCACGAAACACTCACCAACGCCGATATCGCGCTGGTGAAGATGCTTCAGCAAATGGAAACCGCAACTCCAGCAGGCACTCTTTAGGGCCTCCAATACCTCACCTCTTCGCTCCCCTCAATCACGAGGAACAGTCCCATGAATAGCATTGAGAAAGTCGTATCTAGTAATCTCTGCCGCGAGATCCTGTTCCACGTGAACGAGGCCGCGAAGCTATCCGTTCTGGTGGTCTTCGCCATAGTGCTGCTGCTCCTCGCCCCCGCCCTTGATGAAACAGTAATCGAGGCAAAACAGAGCATCTCCTCTGAGTTCATCAGCACCCAGCTTTCCTCTTTTGACGTCCTAAACGAACGCTAGAAGGTTCATGCGCCTATGAAACGTAAAGCGAAATTCCAGACTGAAGCCGAGATGTGCTCAGTGTTCCTAAAGAACTTGCCGGAAGGCTGGACCGCTTACCCGGAATGGAACAATTGGGACATTGTTTTGGTCCGCGACTGCGATGGCTTTCAAATCGGCATAGAAGCCAAGCTGCGCTTAAACGCCAAGGTCGTCACTCAAGCTGCAGAACGCGCCTATGAGATCACCAAGCCGGGACCAGATTGCCGTGCGATCCTCATTCCCGAGGGCCACAGAAACGATCTGGCCTTCATTTGCGGACTACTCAATCTGCAAATCATCGAAGTGCGCGACGAAGTGAAGAGCCCCAAATACGACGAATGGTTCTCGCCATCGCTCCCCGTTCTTGATCAATACAATTTCACGTATTTTCCTGAGTTCTTTCCTCTTTCCAGAATGCCATTGCCTGAGATTGTTCCAACTGTAGAAGCTGGCAAACCCTGCCCTACTCGCCTCACAGATTGGAAGATCAAAGCGATCAAACTTTCCATTCTGCTCGAAAAGAACGGATTTGTGACCCGCAAAACCTTCAAAGAACTGGAGTTGAGCCCGACGCTATTTATTTACGCGGGCAAGAATTGGATGGAACGAGGCTCCACCCGAGGACACTGGCAGAAGACCGGAACCTTCCCCGATTTTCGGAACGGCTTTGAAGCGAACTACGCAGAGCTGGAACAGCTCTTTCCTGATTGGTCCCAACAGTTGAGCCTTTAACATGCAAGCAGAACTCTTCAATCTTTCCGCCAGCCGGACCTTTCACGAACTCATCGCAATGGAGGAAGCAGCATGACCTTCCTTCCCCTCATCTTCACTGTAAACACCCTCCGCATGAGGCAGCTCTACTGGTTCGGAATGGAGCCGGCTCGCTATGGAACAGCCCTAGAGCAGGAGAACGAGCAATGAAGTGCCCTAGCTGCGTTGGAACCGGACGCGATGACTATTTCCACCTTGCATTAAGCGAGTGCGAACGCTGCAACGGAACCGGCTCTCTCCCAATTGAAGACCTCAATCCGTCTGCCCTGAAGACTGCTTCGAAAGCTTTTTGGGAAACTCAGTCTACGAGCAACCAAGTGCCTTTCGACGAACTCACCCTGAGCAATCAAATGGACCTCTCTTGGCACGCTGCGAAGATCATTCTCGCCTACCAAGAACGCGACGAAGAAACACGGAGCTAACCATGCCAGTCTTAGCACCTAAAGCCACAGCGTCAGCAGTCGAGACCATCAAAGAAACAGCCAGAACCGCTGGCTACTCTATGCCTGCATTCAAGCGGATCATTGAGGAGTTTATCTACCCTCTTCGCTGGTCAGAACGGCAGTCTCGCCCGTCTCACGATCCTTACTTTAAGACCTCCGAGTTCTACTCAAAGCCACCTCTTATGCTCTACATGATCGTGCGCAGGGACTGGTATAACGGGAAAACCGATTGGCTTGCATACTTCCAGCGCTCCAACGGCATCTATTCTTCAGACAACAAACCACACAGCACATTCGAAGAAGCAGAAGCAGCCTGCAACAAGTTCCACCGCGACCACGTCTTGAAACTTATCGACCTGGAGGCAGTTTGCAGCGAGGTCTTTGAGATGGTGGCGAACATGCTGGAAGCCCAAACCGGCACAGCCGACAAAACCCCGTGCCCCTCCTGCTCTGGCAACGATGCAAACCGTTGCGACTGCGTAGAGGATTACTGCACCTGCACGCTCCCTCGCACAAATTGCGACCATTGCAACAACAAAGGCTGGCTACCCCAAACACCCGCCAGCAACCTCCTCACTGAAGAGGAGGGCAAGCTGGCAACATTCCAGCACGTCACCCACGCCCATTAGCATTGCCGAGGTTACTCCTCCCAAGCGCGAAAGCGTCGCCTCGGCATGAGCGGCTCAGGAAAGGCGCACCTGAGCCGCTACCCACCCTTCTCAACACTGGTCGCAACCTAAGCTCAAAGAGGCACAGCAATGAGATTGGAAACAGAAGTCAACCCAATTCATATCGGCATTACACTGACAACCAAACCGGAAGCCTTAGCAGAGCTACTCACCGCCGTTGCTGTTAACGCTCCCTCTGAGCTTGCTGAGCAAGTCAACGAGCATATGCCGGAAGCCCTACGCGACCGCACATCCAACCTGCTTGAGAAACTACTCATCGCAATCTCAACCTGAAACCAATGAGGTGATAAATGTTAGATGGCAAAACCAATCCGTTGAACTTCCCGCCTCGCGGTTTAGGTAGAGTGGATGCCGCCAAGTACATTGGCATAAGCGCAAGTCTTTTCGATGAGCTGGTTGCAAAACGTTTGATGCCTGATCCTAAAATGATGAACACCAGAAAAGTCTGGGATATCCGAGAGCTGGACAGAGCTTTCGATGAGCTCCCGCATTCCAACCAATCAGCAACAACAAACAGCAACCTACCAAGCGACTTCGTGTAACCATGAGCACAACAAAGTTCAAAGGCGTTCATACCGAACGAGATCGACACGGAAAAATTCGCAGGTACTTTCGCAAAGACCGACAGTCACGCAGAATCCGCCTTAGAGAAGAGCCCGGAACACAAGCTTTTTTTGATGAGATCGCCCGCGCTCAGCTTGGGTTAACAAAGCCTGCACCCCTGGCAAAAGATAAGCCGAAGAAGACTATTCGAAAGGTAAAAGGAACATTCGGCTGGCTGGCAGAGGAGTATCTCAGTCGAGTAGGACCCACCTTTGCAAAGTCAACAGTAGACCAAAAACGCCGAGTGCTCACCGTTATTGGCGACGAAACGTGCTTGAGCGCCTCTGCGTCTGCTTTGCGAGATATGGACTATCGCGGACTAACCAAAGCACACGTCACTAAACTGCGCGATCAAAAAGCCGGTACTCCTGAAGCAGCAAACCACCGTGTGAAAGCTCTATCAGCCCTTTTCGAGTGGGCTTGCGGAGAAGCTGAACTTGCAGAAACCAACCCCGTCCATGGGGTCAAGAAGTTCAAGTCAAACACGACCGGCCATCATACCTGGACACAAGATGAGATGGACCAGTTTGCTGCTCACCATAGCCCAGGTTCAAAAGCCCACCTGTGCTTCACAGTTTTACGCTACACCGGCTTGCGCATATCCGACGTTTCTCGACTTGGACCAAAACATCTCTACACTGATCGCGAAACAGGCTTGCTTCACTTTAAGATTGCAACCAAAAAGAATGAGAACAACACCTCGAAGGTGATTGATATGCCGGTACTCCCGCCACTAGCATTGGCTATCAAAGATCTCGATGAACAGGCAACGTTCGTCCAGACACAGTGGGGAAAACAGTACTCCATAAAAAGTCTTGGGAACCGCTTCAGCACTTGGTGCAATCAAGCAAATCTTCCTCATTGCTCTGCTCACGGAATCAGAAAAGCTGATGCCGTTCTGGCTGCCGAACAAGGCGCAACCGCTCATGAACTACTGAGCATGTTCGGCTGGGAGAAACTAAGCACCGCCGAAATCTATACGCGAAAAGCAAACGCAAAAAGACTGAGCCAAACAGGCTCTTCAAAACTGCTAAAAAAGTGAGGGAAACCAATTTGCTAAGTCTTTGATTTTTAGTCCTTAGACTTTCCCTCACCTACCAACTAACAATATGATTATTCAAATATAAATCGCTTCGGCAGAGGCCTCCATTTTCCTTCTCCCCCATTGATATTATTAGCTATTGCCTATCTCTGGCGCAGAAGAATTGCGTCTTGCGATCAGTCATGTCTCACGTTTTACAACACCGGAGGCGCGTCTATTTTTACGCGGCCAACCTCCCGATGATGGCTCGGTTTGCCTGTCAGCTTACTCCTGAAATTCAGATAGCCAGTATAAATCTCTGACTGCCGCCCCTTCACGCCCGGCAACGAGCGCAGGTCTAACCCAGACCACGGAAAGTAAGGCGAACGGCGCAAATCTGCGAACAGTCCAACACGAACACCCGGACGCGTTGCAATCCCGCGGCGATGGAACCCATGCGTATCAGCAATCACCAGTGAGTTTGCAGGCACATCAAAACTGATAGGCTCACCATACCCCAACCTTAAGATATCATCCTCGCTTGCACGAAATGAACCCGCTGCGTGCATACCATCGGGATGTTGAACTGCATTCAAGCTCTGCTCAAACTCCCAGGCAGTCCGTTCCGGTGTATAACGATGAGACCCCGGCACATAATGAAAAGGCCCATCTGCAACATCCACATCACGCAAAAACAGCCAGGCTTTAGATGTGGCATGGAACGTATCAATGTGAAAATCAGTCTGCGGGTCTTTCTTCTTCTTGTCCAAATCCCACAAAACAGCATGCAAAAACATAATGGGATCCGCATTGTATGACCCCACATAGCGCATGGCATTTTGCAAAAACGGATCATGCACTGCCCTGCTCAGGCCAGGCAAGTCTTTCAGCACTGAAGGTGGCAAACCGATGAAACGTGTCACCGTTTTCCCTTGCCGCATTTCGCTTGCTGCAAACGATTTCGTTGCAATCTCACCCTGAATTTGCGCAAAAACGTCCTTGGAGAGAAAATTCTCTTTCACCACATATCCATTGCGGTGAAAAAACGCTTTATCTTCATCTGGCAGAAAGTGAACCATCTGACGACGACGCAGATCAGCCATCTTCTCGGCCCACGCCACACGCTTCAGATAAAACCCACGCTCATTTAACCAGCGACTTCCTATAATCGGATTCTTCTTAAATGACTTTTGCCCCATCAAGGCATCTAGTGCCCAGATAGGACTTTTTAAAATTCGCAACACACCAGCCCCTACTCTTCTGGCAAAATTCGCCAGAACCTGTGCAGTAACAGACACTCTACGTATTCCTGTGGTCATTTGCCAATTAAACTCATTGGGCAGGCTATTGCAGCACTGAGGATTTAAAGGGCAACTTTCCATGAGCGATACACTTGATCAACCAACCAAACGCTCACCTCCTGCACGTCGTAAGAAGAGACGCCGCAAAGCAGAGTTTGCCTCCGAAAGCCACATGTGCACTCATTTCATCAATAAGCTCCCGGAAGAGTGGGTCGCTTATCCTGAGTGGGGCAACTGGGACATTCTGCTTGTCAGAACAAAAGATGGCTTTCAGGTTGGCATCGAAGCCAAGTTGCGCCTCAATGCAAAAGTCATCTCTCAATCAGCAGAAACCGCCTATCAGAGCGACAAACCGGGACCAGATTGCCGAGTAATCCTGATCCCAAAGGGCTCCAATCTCGATTTTCAACCGGTTTGCAACATACTGTCTCTGCAGATCATTGAGATTGAAAGCGAAACCTCAAAAAGCCCAAGCACGGTCAGCTGGTACCGGCCCAAACTCCCCAATCCAGATCGCGCGTCTCCAGCAGGAAATTTTAAAGAGTTTTATCCCATCGAACGGTTGGAACTTCCTGAAATCATTCCAGTTGTTGAAGCTGGCAAGCCCTCTCCCATCAAGCTGACACCGTGGAAAATCAAAGCCATAAAGCTTGACATTCTGCTGCAAAAGCATGGCGTGGTTACGCGCAAACTGTTCAAAGCCCTCAACCTCAGCACAACGCTCTTCCTTCATTCCGGCAATGGCTGGATGTTGAAGGGATCAGAACGGGGCGTCTGGACACGCGGCCCCAGTTTCCCTGATTTCAGAACAGGGTGCGAAGAAAACTACGACGAGCTGGAAAAGCGTTACAAAACATGGGTTAAAACCTTGCCGATGGAAGGCATCCTCGCACCGGAAACAGAAAAAGAACCTGCCTCATGAGCGAATAAGCAGCCCTTTGTTGTTGCATGCAGAACAAACACCCCGAAACAACAGAGTTTCACTTGACCTAAATAGCTGCTAGATTACCCTTAGGTAAACCAAGCATCTGGGAGGGAGCGATGGTTTTCAAAACGCAAGATGAGACGGGCACACTCAAAACATTCAGGGACGCAAAGCGATATTACTGGCTGATTGCTTATGCCAGCAGCAGCGTCACACTCATCACAGTCGCGCTTTATGCCTACACGCACGTCACAGCAACTCTGTTCATTCCCCTCGTTTACTTCTTCATCGTCATTCCTGGCCTGGACGCCCTGATCGGCGAAGACCCGTATAATCCGCCTGATGATGTGTTGATCCAGATGGCGGAAGACCCTTATTACAGCCGGCTCGTGCACTGGCTGGTCCCATATTCATGGATCAACCTCTTTGCAGGCGTATGGCTTGTTGGCACCTATGACCTCCCTCTCTGGCTGATTGCTCTGTTTGCCTTTGGCAAAGGCCTGTTCGGCTCCGGCACCATCATGCTTGCCCATGAGCTCGGCCACAAAACCAACAAGACAGATCAGTTACTGGCCAAGTTTGCCCTTGCTGTCGTCGGCTACGGTCATTTTTGCATTGAGCACAATCGCGGCCACCACGTGTATGTGGCAACGCCGGAAGATCCCGCCAGCTCCCGCATGGGAGAAAGCATCTACGCCTTTGCTTGGCGCGAGATCCCCGGCGCGTTCGTCAGAGGCTGGCAAAACGAAAAGGAACGCTTGCACAAGAAAGGCCTCAGCACCTTCTCAGCGAAAAACGATATCTTGCAAGGCTATGCCATCACCTTGATTGTCTTTGGCATTTGCACCGCCCTGTTTGGCTGGAAGGTTCTGTTATTACTGGCGATTCAAAGCGTGGTTGCTTGGTATGGCCTGACGCAGGCAAACTATGTGGAACACTATGGCCTGCTGCGCCAGAAGGACAAGAATGGCAAATACGAGCGCTGCCAGCCACGCCACTCATGGAACACAAACCACATCTTCTCAAACCTGAGCACATTCCACCTGCAGCGCCATTCAGACCACCACGCCAACCCGCTGCGCCCCTATCAAACCCTGCGAAATTTCCCGGACTTACCCAGCCTTCCCAGCGGATATCCCGGCTGCTTCGCACTGGCGGCCATCCCCTCACTGTGGTTCAAAACAATGGACCCAAAAGTTCTGGAATGGGCTGGCGGAGACATCAACAAGGTCAATCGCGTTGATGGGTATGAGCCTGTTGCATTCTCTGCGCCGAACATCTGTTGAAACACGCAGAATACCACTGCATTTCATGGCAATCACACAGTCGCCCCGCTAAAACAGGATCAAGTTTTGAAGCGGGGTTAGACCAATGCAACATGGTGGCGATCTTTCAAAGGCAATTGCTGAGTTTGGCGGCGAGATCAGCGACTGGCTGGACCTTTCCACCGGCATCAATCCCGTTGTCTATCCAGCAGCAGAACACATCACGTTCCGCGGTCTGGCAGAGCTGCCAAGCGAAAGAGCCGAAGTCGCGCTGATTGAAGTTGCACGAAAGGCTTATCATGTCGCACCGCACTCAGGCATCACAGCAACACCTGGCACTCAGGCGATCATCAGCGCACTTCCGCAGCTACTAGGCGCCAGTTCTTCAATCGCAATTGTCGGTCCAACCTATGCTTCCCACGAAGAAAGCTGGAGAGCCGCAGGTGCGACCGTCCAATGCATTTCCGCTCAAGAAGCCCACACCGCTACGACTGATCACCTCTTGCTTGTGAACCCAAATAATCCGGATGGTCATCTTCTCTCAAAAACCGAACTTCTGGAACTTGCAGTTAAGAGAAAAGAAAGCGGCGGCTATCTGATCATCGACGAAGCCTACATGGATCTTTATCCAGAAACCTCGATCATTCCTGAGCTTGATGAGCTTCCAATTCTGGTCCTGCGCAGCTTCGGCAAATTCTTCGGCCTCGCAGGCTTGCGCCTCGGCTTTCTTGTTGGTCCCAAAGCAATCACAACGAAACTACAGAACCAGTTGGGCAGTTGGGCGGTCTCCGGCCCCGCATTGGACGTTGGCTGCACCGCTCTGTCGGACCTGAACTGGCAAGAAGAAATGCGTGCGTTTTTGAAAACGGAAATGGACATCTTCAGGGCTACATTTCAGGAACTAGATATATCAGTCGTAGGCCAAACCAATCTCTATCTGTTGATTGATCATCCTTCTGCTCACCAGCTCCACGCAGCACTGGCGACAGAGAAAATCTGGACACGTGTGTTCGATTACAGCGAAAGCTGGTTGCGCCTTGGTTTGCCTGCATCTAAATCCGCCCGGCGGCGGTTCATGCTAGCATTCAAGAACGCAGTACAGACGGTCGAAAACCATGCTGCTCTTTGAAAACATGCTCTGGATCGTTCTGCTTGCCATTTGTCTTGACGCCGTGATTGGTGATCCGGAATGGCTGTGGTCCAGACTGCCACATCCAGTCACTCTGATTGGCAAAGTGATCTCCTATATGGATCACACCTACAACAAACCGGAATACGAACGCTCCGCTCGCAAAACCAATGGTATTCTAACGCTTGCGTTGTTGATCAGCAGTGCTGGTTTTGCTGGATTGGTACTCCAGTATCTGCTCGATTTTTTGCCATTTGGTAGCATTCTGGTCGCGCTGATCGGTATGATCTTGATTGCGCAAAAAAGCCTCTACCAACACGTGGCAAGAGTGCGAGATGCCCTGCGAAACTCCGGCCTTATCGAGGCCCGCAAGCAAGTCTCCATGATCGTTGGCCGTAATCCTGAATATCTGGATGAAGCTGGCGTCAGCAGAGCAGCCATAGAATCATGCTCGGAGAACTTTTCAGATGGTGTGGTCGCGCCCATCTTCTGGTTTGCCGTTTTGGGCCTGCCTGGGCTGTTCATTTACAAAGCCGTCAACACAGCTGACAGCATGATCGGCCATAAAAACGAAACCTATGAGGACTTTGGCTGGGCCTCAGCACGGTTTGACGACTTGATCAATCTACCAGCCTCTCGCCTGTCCGGTCTGCTGATCGTGCTCGCAGCGCTCATTTCCGGCAGAGCTTATAAAACAGCACTCTCCACCATCCTTAGGGAAGCAAAAAAACACCGTTCACCCAACGCAGGCTGGCCCGAAGCTGCTATGGCAGGGGCGCTCGGAATAGCTCTAGCAGGCCCACGGCAGTATGCTGAATACCGTATTGAAGATCCCTTCATGAACGCAGAAGGACGCAAAATAGCGGATGCAGATGATATTGATTGTGCGCTGAAACTGATGGCAATTTCCAGCGTCCTCCTAGCACTCCTGATCGCAGCAATCTTAGTTATCTAATGCGGCTTTGAGCAATTTCCCAAAGCGCATCCAGATCAAGATGCTGCTCCAGATGATCAGCCAGCGCATCCAGCGCTCGTTCAACACGATGCTCGTATCCCAATTGAGAAACAGCCCCAAACCCTTTCAGGAATGCTGCACGAAACGCATCTGAGCCAAAGACGCCATGCATATAACACCCTGAAATCTGGCCGGTTTTCGAGATCGCACCATCCACGTGGTCTCCAAGGTCAACAAAGGGACGTTCACAATCCGGGCCAGACGTCCGCCCCACATGGATCTCATAACCTGTGACACTCTCACCACTCGGGACATGCAACCCGGTCTTCTCCGTGGTTTCCTTATGGGCTGTCAAAACCGTTTCAACATCCAGCAAACCAAGCCCGTCAACGGTGCCAGCATCACCTTCAATGCCTTCAGGATCCGCGATAGTTTTGCCAAGCATCTGGTAGCCGCCACAAATCCCCAGCACTTGCCCACCGCGGCGGACATGACCGTAAAGATCAATGTCCCACCCCTGAGCGCGGAAGAAGGCAATATCACCGATGGTGGACTTGGTCCCCGGCAGCAAAACCACATCCGCATCAGCTGGCAGCACCTCACCCGGGAGCACAAACTCCAGCGAAACATCCGCTTCCATGCGAAGTGGGTCAAGATCATCAAAATTCGCAATTCGGCTGATGACAGGAACCACAACCTTCAACTTACCGCGACTGGTGCTCTCAGACAGGTCCAGCGCATCTTCCGCAGGCAGGTCCATCACTTGCGCAAACCATGGCACCACGCCATTGCAGGGCCATCCGGTTTTGTCCTCAATAGCCGTTACACCTGAATCAAACAGTGAGGGTTCACCCCTAAACTTATTGATTAAAAACGACTTTATGCGTTTTACTTCACCACTTTCCAGCACAGCATGCGTTCCGACCAACGAGGCAATGACGCCGCCGCGATCAATATCTCCACACAGTACAACCGGTACATCTGCTGCCTCGGCAAAGCCCATATTGGCAATGTCACCGGAGCGCAGATTGATCTCAGCCGGTGAGCCGGCTCCCTCAACCAGAACCAGATCAGCCATTGACTCAACTTCAGCAAAACTCTCCATAACGTACTGGATAAGCGTGCCTTTTTGCCGACCAAACTCCGCCCCGCGCAACGTACCAAACCGTTTGCCCTGCACAATCACCTGAGACCCACTGTCGCTTTCAGGTTTCAAAAGCACAGGGTTCATATGCACGCTCAACGCAACATTTGCGCCTCGTGCCTGTAAGGCTTGAGCGCGCCCAATCTCTCCACCGTCAGCCGTGACAGCAGCGTTGTTAGACATGTTCTGCGGTTTGAACGGCTGAACGGAAAGACCACGCCGCGTGAAAGCACGCGCCAGTCCGGCAACAAGCACGCTCTTACCAACGTTAGAGCCAGTGCCCTGTATCATCAGGGCTGGCTTTCTTTTCTGCGAAACAGATGACGTCACAACTTAAAACTCAATGCCTTCCTGCGGCTTCACACCAGAGCGGAACGGATGCTTGATCTGGCCCATCTCAGTCACAAGATCAGCAATCTCAATCAACTCGTCCTTCGCATTCCGACCTGTGATAACCACATGAACATCATCAGGTTTTTCATCACGAAGGAAGGCTACGACACCCTCAAGCGGAATGTATTCATAACGCAGCACGATGTTCAGCTCATCCAACAAAACCATCTTATGTTCACGAGAACTGATCAACTCCTTTGCAGCATCCCAGGCAGCGTGTGCAGCTGTAATATCGCGCTGACGGTCCTGAGTTTCCCATGTAAAGCCTTCGCCCATGCGTTTGATGGTGACGAGATCGGAGAAACGATCCAATGCCATGCGTTCACCAGTCTCCAGGCGGCCTTTCACGAACTGTACAACAGCCACTTTATGGCCGTGACCAAGGCTGCGGAAAATCATGCCGAAACCGGCGGTGGATTTGCCTTTCCCCTTGCCGGTATGGACGATCAGCAGTCCCTTCTCGATGGTCTTAGTCGCCATGATCTTATCGCGCGCAGCCTTCTTCTTACGCATCTTTTCAGCGTGGCGTGCGTCCAGATCTTCTTCACTCATGTCAGCCTTGGTAACCATTCTTATTCCCCTCCATCCATGAGCGCGCGTCGCAGCTCTATTAAGTCCTCAAAGGCGCTGTTTCGTTTCGGCACCCACATATCTCGTTGAATGATCTCTAAAAATCGCTCTGTCATTTCCAAAAGCGCTGCAGAATTCTTCTCTGCAATAAAGTCCCGCACCTCATCATCATAAAGATATGCATCATAGAGCTGGTCAAAATGATGGTTAGAGACAGCGTTGGTCGTCGCCCCAAAAGCAAAGAGATAGTCGACCGTGGCCGCCATCTCAAAAGCACCTTTATACCCGTGGCGCATCACACCTGCGATCCATTTTGGATTGGCAGCTCTTCCTCTGACAACCCGCCCGATTTCCTCAGAAAGCGTGCGAATGACTGGGCGTTCGGGCCGCGAATGGTCGTTGTGGTAGACGTGCGGAGCATCGCCTTTGAGCGTTTCAACAGTTGCGGCCAAACCGCCCTCAAACTGATAATAGTCATCAGAATCAAGGAGATCGTGCTCTCTGTTGTCCTGATTGTGAACCACTGCATCAGCATGGGTGAGCCGGGTGACCAGATCGTCTCTGGCTTGCTCGCCTTCTTGCGAACGGCCATAGGCATAGCCTCCCCATTCAAGGAAACTCTCCGCAAAATCCGCACGTTTATCCCATAGCTTCTCATCAATCAGTGCCTGCAGGCCAGCGCCGTAAGCGCCTGGTTTACTTCCGAAAATCCGGGTGGAAGATCGCTTGCGCGCTTGTCCTTCTTCAACGCCCTTGGCCAGTAATTCCCCAAGCTCAGTTTGGTATCGCGCCGCCAGAGGATTGGCATCATCAGGCTCATCAAGATCGCAAATCGCAGCAACCGCAGCGTCGAACAAATGTATGAGTTGTGGGAACGCATCGCGAAAAAAGCCGGAAATTCTGAGGGTTACGTCAACGCGGGGGCGTTGGAGCTCGGAAAGCGGAACAATTTCAAAACCTGTCACGCGGCCAGAGGTGTCTTCCCAGACCGGACGAGCCCCAATCAGGGCCAGCGCCTGTGCGATATCATCCCCGCCGGTGCGCATATTTGCGGTTCCCCAGCAACTCATGGCGATGCTTTGCAGCCACTCGCCGTGCTCCTGAAAGTGTCGCATAATCAACGCGCTAGCGCTTCTCTCGCCAAGCTTCCAGGCAACCTTTGTAGGAACTGAGCGGACGTCAACAGAATAAAAGTTACGCCCGGTCGGCAGCACATCAGGGCGACCACGCGACGGCGCACCCGATGGTCCGGGGGGGACAAACCGTCCGGACAAGGAGGATAACACCCCCTCAACCTCAGCAGCGCCAGAGGCATCAACTGAGCGCGCAATCTCTTGGCTCAAAGCCTCCAACACGGCACAAGTCACTGTAAATCCAGCCGGAACCGTCAGCTCACCTGAGACATACGCCAATGCCAGCGCTTCCAATCGCTCAACCGTATCCCCGCAGCTGCGCCACGGCGCGTCAACAAGCTCCTGCAAAAGCACAGGCCGTTCACCAGCCCACGCCTGCTCAAAGGCACAATCCAGCGGATCAAACGGAGCCAGATTCAAATCCTCAGCAAGTGCGCGTAACAGACTGTTCTCATGAGGCTTTTCACCACGTGGCACACGCAGCAAAGCCACCAGCAGCTCGGCCCGCTGCTCTCCTGTTGGCGACTGCCCTAGAATGTGCAACCCATCGCGGATTTGTAACTCTTTCAGGTCACACAAGTAGGCATCGAGCCGCGCCAAACGCGTGTCCTCATCCATCTGCGATGTAAGACCGATGTCTTTGTCCATACCTTCACGCGCAGCAACGCCAAGTATCTCTTTTCCAAGCGCTTTCAGGCGGCGATGGTCCACCCCTGCGGCGATGTAATACTCATCCAGTAACGCCTCCAGCTCCAGCGCAGAGCCGTGGCTCTCAGCACGGGCCAGCGGAGGGGTAAGATGATCGATGATCACCGAGGATAACCGCCGTTTTGCCTGCGATCCCTCTCCAGGGTCGTTAACGATGAAAGGATAGATATTCGGTACCGGTCCAATCACAGCTTCAGGATAACAAGCCTCTGATAAGGCTAATGCTTTTCCGGGGAGCCATTCCAGATTTCCGTGTTTGCCAAGGTGAATAAGTGCGTCCGCCTCAAAGCTGTCGCGCAGCCACATGTACCAGGCAAGGTAATGATGCGGCGGAACAAGCGCCGGATCGTGATAAGTCTCTTTAGGATCAATGTTATAGCCGCGTGCGGGCTGAATGCCGACAGTGATATTGCCGTAAGTCTTAAGCGCCAGCTGGAAAGAGCCGTCCACAATATGCGGATCGTCCTCCGGCGCCCCCCAGCGCTCCTCAATCCCCTCTCGCACTGCCAAAGGCAGTTGAGAAAACAACTGCTTATAGCGAGCAAGCGCAAACACTTCCCCGCCTTTGCGTTGGTTTGCGTTCCTATGGGAATTGGTGGGGCCAGCCAACAGGTCGTCTATCAACGCCTCAGAAGATTTCGGCGCATTCTCTACAACTCCATAACCTTCTGTTTTCAAAGCAGAAAGCAGATGCGCGCAAGAGGCAGGTGTATCCAGCCCAACCCCATTTGCTATACGCCCATCCTTGTTGGGATAGTTTGCGAGCACTATGCCAATTTTGCGTTGATTTGCGTTTTTGTGTCTCAAACCCGCCCAATTGGCCGCCAACGCTGCCACAAACTTAATCCGGTCCGGTTTTGGCACAAAACGAACAAGCGAACATTGGGTCCTGACATCACGCCCACCTTCTTCCTTAAACGAGATCGCCCGAGTCAAAAGACGACCATCAATTTCAGGAAGCACCACATGCATGGCAAGGTCGCGCGGGGATAGGCCCTGATCACTCTCCGCCCAGCCTTCTTGCGAGGAAGACGACAGAACGATCTGCAGAACACATGCACCTGGGTTGTCCAGCACCGTGCCGGAATGAACAGCACCCGCACTCGACAAAGCAAAGGCTGTGGCATTCAAAACCACATCTGGCGGACACTGCTCAAACACGCTGGAAACAACACCAGCGCATTCCGCAGTTTTCAGGCTCGCCACATAAAGCACCAACGGGTTTATCCCCTGTGCCTCAAGCGCATGGCATAATGCCTGCACTGGCTCGATTGCACCGCTCTGGTACAGCGCCCGATAAAACACAATGGCCGCGACCGGACGGCTTGAGTCTTTCCAGCTCGCCCGCACATCATCTAAGGAAGGAAGCGAATGCCCTTGCAGCACCAGCCCGGCCCGCGGCAACGCCATTGGCTCCGATGGTGTCTCAACAGGCAACTCAGTAATCTGCGCGGCATAAAGCAAAGCGTTAGAAAGGTTCTCCGCCCCGCCCTCAATCAGATAGCGCCACAACATCTGCGCAACTGACAAAGGCACGGTGGAGCGCATCGCCAGCTCTTCGTCCCACTTGTCATCACCGGGCAGCAGAACCAGCTTCACCCCGTCAGCGCGGGCAGCTGCTTCCAGCCGCTCAACGCCGTAACGCCAGTATTCAACACCGCCCAAAAGGCGCACCACAACAAGCTTGGAAGCCTGAATGGTCTGCTCAACATAAAGATCAACAGAGTACGGATGCGACAGCGCCAGAAAACTGGCAAGACGAAGAGAATAGCCCTCATGCTGGGCATGCGCCACCGCAAGCCCGGCAAGCTCTGTGTCTGCTGCACTTAAAAACACAACATCCGCAGGCGCCTGCTCAAGGTCGACGGCCTCTTCACCATCATCCAATCGGCGTGATTGCCCGACAAGTACGTGCATCAGGCCTGAACCAACTCAAATTCACTCAGCGCAGCCTGCACACTGTGCTTGTCCAGCCCCGCAAGGCCGATCACAACAAGTTTGGAGTGGCTTTCACTGCCAGCCGCAAACCACATTTCCACACGCGGCCCAACCGCCTGCACCAGCACCGGCGCGGTCTTGCCCTCAACCACCACACTGCCCTTAATGCGCAACACACCAGAAACCTTCATGGCCGCTTCCACCTGTGCCTTCACCTCATCAATTGAAGCAAATCGGCGGGTTGGTAGTACAAAACTCTCAAAATCATCATGAGAATGATCGTGATGATGATGGTGGTCGTGGTCGTGGTCGTGGTCGTGGTCGTGAGCATGCTGCGCTTCATGGTGAGAAAGACGCAAGTCCATATCATCTTCGGCCCCGGCATCACGCCCAAGCAGGACATCCAGCGCCAGCTCGCCATGAGAGGCAGAAACAATCTCAACCCCATCACGCACCCGGCCACGGATCGTCTGCTTCACCGCCGCCAGCTCTGCTTCAGTCAAAAGGTCCGCTTTGGAAAGCACAACAAGGTCAGCACAGGTCAGCTGATCAGCAAACAACTCTTCCACCGGGCTTTCATGGTCCAGCGCATCATCCGCCGCCCGCTGCGCAGCAACAGCCTCTTCATCGCAGGCCACTTTGCCAGCAGCAACAGCCGGTGCGTCCACCACGGTCACCACACTGTCAACGGTCACGCGCGGCTTGACAGAAGGCCAGTTGAACGCCCGCACCAACGGCTGTGGCAGGGCAAGGCCAGAGGTTTCAATCACAATCACATCCGGCACCTGCTCGCGCTCCAGCAACATTTCCATGGTCGGCAGAAAATCATCAGCTACCGTGCAGCAAATGCAGCCATTGGCCAGCTCCACCACTTCATCAGCAGAACAGTCCGGATCGGCACAGCCATTCACCAGTGAGCCATCAAAGCCCATCTCGCCGAATTCATTGACGATCAGCGCAATGCGTTTGTTCTGTGCCTTCATCAGCAGGTTACGCACCAGCGTTGTTTTTCCGGCACCCAGAAAACCAGTGATAATGACAGCAGGGATTTTTTTAGAAGGTGCAGCAAAAGAAACAGTCATAGGGAAATCTCCGGAAAAACAGCAGGCTTCAGCTGCAAAGGCTGCCCAGCAGCCACAAACATCACAAAATGGCAGAGGTCGGCGATACGCTGGTTCAGGCGGCCAGCTTCATCTCGAAAGGCGCGGGCCATGGCGTTTTCAGGCACAATGCCCATGCCCACTTCATTGCCAACAAACACAACAGGGCACGGCAAAGAGCTAAGAACCGCCTCAAGTCGCTCAAGCTCCACGGTCCAGTCCCGCGACCCGTGCATAAGGTTGGAAAGCCAAAGCGTCAGACAATCAACGAGGATCGCACGATCGCTGCTGGCATGCGTTTCCAGCACGCGCACAAGCTCCAGCGGCTCCTCAACAGTGTCCCAAAGGTCGCCCCGCTGCATCTTATGATGCGCGATACGCTCCTCCATTTCACCGTCAAAGGCCTGGCCTGTCGCGATATAAGTCGGGCGTCGCCCGCTGCTTATAACCAGCTTTTCCGCATATGCGCTTTTCCCGGAACGAGCTCCACCCGTAACCAGGCAATGGCGAACACCAAGGTCGCCTCTCTGTTCAGCCATCTGGGTTAGCTGGTCAGCAAGCGCAAAGAAGCCGGGGCTTCAGTCAAAGAATATGAAAGTACAGCAACTGTCTCGCACGGAGACAGGAAAATATGCGTCATGAGCACCTCTCGCCGTCCACCCGACAGCAGTCCTATGTCAAATCATATCTCCAGCCGGTCTCCTGGCTTGCGGCTCAACCGACCATAGCCCCTTCCCAGCCCTTAAAAGGCCAGTGGGATTTTCGCTAAGGTCTCACCGCTCACAGTTGCGGGGGCAGCTGCGGCTTGTCTCCATAATAAATGGAACCGCATTCCCGTTTAATCTCGTCATTCCAAAGCCTGAGCCGGAACAAAAAGAAACTGGAGTTCTGGCCTTAAGTGTGGGGCGCAATCAGCTCTCCTGTCAATTGTCTTTGTGAGGATTCCAACATCACCGGAAAATCAAACCCGCAAAATCCGCGGTTTTTGGAGATTTCTGGCTAACCCCCTTGGATATCTCAATAAAAAAATAGAGAAACTGTCCACAAATCGAAAAATACGCAAAAAACGACTTGGCAAACACAACATGCCTCTGTAAAAGCCTCCTCACGCAAACGGCGAGGCAAACTCGCAAGGGTGTCATGATCCCCGGTAGCTCAGTGGTAGAGCAAGCGGCTGTTAACCGCTTGGTCGCTGGTTCGAATCCGGCCCGGGGAGCCATCCTTTTTCGTTTGCAGCCATACGGCAAGATCATCGTGATCCCCGGTAGCTCAGTGGTAGAGCAAGCGGCTGTTAACCGCTTGGTCGCTGGTTCGAATCCGGCCCGGGGAGCCACTTCTTTTATCGATCAAAGCCAATGGCAACATAGTATGATCCCCGGTAGCTCAGTGGTAGAGCAAGCGGCTGTTAACCGCTTGGTCGCTGGTTCGAATCCGGCCCGGGGAGCCATACTTTTCTCTTTACCCTCCCCTTCTTCTTAAAACAGCTCTTCTCTTCACAAAACACGTGCGTGCGCGTCTATCCAGAAAACAAGAAAAATGATGGGTAGAAAACCATGTTCACGCGAAGCGAAGGCGCAGCACTATCAAGTGCCGCTGGCCGAAGACATAAAGTCCATTTGGGTAGAACTCTCTTCCGCACAAAAGCGGAGGCGTTCCATTTTGCGTTAAAACTCACCCTGATCCTGCACATGGCCACCCACTGATCCAGCACTGGCTCCTTCAATTTTCAGGGAGTTCATAAGTCTGGAGAGCTGTGCATATCAGCAACGAGCCCAAATGCCGCCCGACAGCCCTTGGCACCCACAAAAAATTGGCCGAAATGAAGCGCTGTTCTTTCAAAAGCTTAGTTCATGCGGAAAAATACTAGATTTTTTTGCCATATGTACAAACTGCGATCTACATCACAGTTCTATCCAAATCCTATAGCAAATCAACACAATGAAAATTTTACATAATAGCATTTAAATAACCTGAAAGTATAAATACGCGAAACATAATTTATATACAATTATTATGGCATAGATACTCTAAGTAAATGCGTATACCTCTAATATATCTAGTGCATATTATCATAATCACTACTAAGTGATAACTAGTGAAGTGCACATAATAAGGCGCCCCCTCTGGGAAAGTTGCTGCGTAAAAGTCAGGGAGCCATAAATGAGTAGTCTGTTGCCATCCTGCGGTCTGCCGCAAACCTTCAAGTTACATCTCACAAGATCAGTGTTTCTTGCCGCCTGCATCGCTGCGCCACTCGCTTTGGCTGCGCCTTCGCACGCAGAAACGCCACCTGCCTCCTCGCCTGCCACAACATCCGGCCCTCAGCTCATCGAAAAATCCGATAATGGCAACACCTACGCCATGCCAGAGGACTATCTGGCCGTCACCGTTGCTCCGCCCTCCAAAACACCCTACGCCGATCCATTAGAGAGCGACCTGTCCATCTGGGTTGGTGAGGTGGAAATTGAGGGCCGCAAGACCCTGTGGGTCGAGCTGATCGATACCCACGGTGAGGTCATCTACAATTCCGAGGTCCAGCAAAACGAGACGCATCTGCTGCCAGATGGCAGAGCCATTGCCGTCACCGTGATGCAGCCTGCCACTCACAACAAAGCACTACAGTCTGCCAGCCTGAAGAAAGACCAGTCCCGCGTGCCAACCGATGAGCGCTTTGTCATCACCCGCAAGGAAGCTTTTGCTCCGGCATTGGATACGCAGGTGAACCTGCTGGAAGTGCAGCCCGTCCCAAAGGAAGTCCATAACTCCTTCATGCTGCGCGCAGGTGAGAACGGTGAGATCCTCTGGAAAGCCACCAAGGATGCCATCACCTGGCTGGAAAGCAGATCCTGACAGAGACGGGACGGCGCGCAAATCGATACTCTCTCAAATCGCATTTAGCGCACTCATTCGAAAGCCACGCACCCCGTGAGCAATTTTGTTCTCATGCGCGATTGCCAAGAGAATAATATCCTAGTCTGACGCACCCTTTGGCAGCCCATTTCTTGTTCTCGTGAGGTCAGCGCAGTAGCGTGGTCTCAAAAGGGGTAAACACCCGCATTCTGATTTTTGGTCATACGAATTATTTGAGAGAAACTATGGATACGCGCGCCTCTGCCATCGAAGCCATCGGCAACACTCCACTTATTCGCCTCAAAGGCCCCTCCGAGCGAACCGGCTGTGAAATTCTCGGCAAAGCCGAGTTCATGAACCCGGGCCAGTCCGTCAAGGACCGCGCCGCGCTCTTCATCATCAATGACGCAGTCAAACGCGGCACGCTCAAACCGGGCGGCATCATCGTGGAAGGTACAGCTGGCAACACCGGCATCGGCCTCGCACTGGTCGGCAACGCTCTGGGCTATCGCTCTGTGATCGTCATTCCCGAGACCCAGTCTCAGGAAAAGAAAGACATGCTGCGTATCGCAGGCGCTGAGCTTATCGAAGTTCCGGCTGTCCCCTATAAGAACCCGAACAACTACATCAAGGTCTCCCAGCGCGTTGCTGAAGAGTTGAACAGAACCCACCCGCAAGGCGCCATCTGGGCCAACCAGTTTGATAACACCGCCAACCGTCAGGGCCACATTGAAACCACCGCTCAGGAAATCTGGCAGCAGACCGACGGCAAAGTGGACGGCTTTATCTGTGCGGTCGGCACCGGCGGCACGCTTGCCGGCACCGGCATCGGCCTGAAGGAAAAGAACCCGAACATCAAGATCGGCCTCGCAGACCCACACGGCGCAGCGCTTTACAACTACTACGCCCACGGCGAACTGAAGTCCGAAGGCTCTTCCATCTCGGAGGGCATCGGTCAAGGCCGCATTACCGCCAATCTGGAAGATGCACCGATCGACATTCCTTACCGTATTTCTGATGAAGAAGGCCTACTGATCAACTTCGAGCTTCTGGAACACGAAGGCCTCTGCCTTGGCGGCTCCTCCGGCATCAACGTCGCTGGCGCAATCCGCCTGGCAAAAGAACTCGGCCCCGGCCACACCATCGTGACCATCCTGTGCGACTACGGCACCCGTTACCAGGGCAAGATGTTCAACCCAACCTTCCTGCGCGAAAAAGGCCTGCCAGTGCCAGAATGGATGGAACGCAAGTCCGAAATCGCCATTCCATTTGAAGCTGCCTAACCTTAACGGAAAGCACTGCACAATATGCCAAGAGGTTTTGACCATTCCTCTTGGCGCAGCTATAAGTAGGTCCTCGCATTACAGGAGTTGTAGCGCTTGGAATCCTCATTTAGCCTTCTTCCCCTGATCGCAGTTTTCAGTGTTCTTTTCTATGCATTGGCAGTCATTTGCGCCATTCGCGAGATCATGTATTCACGCACCTCGCAAGGCAGCATTGCCTGGCTGCTCTCCCTGTTTTTCATCCCCATGCCAACGGTCCCGCTCTACTTCGTCTTCGCATGGAAGCGGCTGGATGATTACATCGAGGTCCGCGATGATATCTCCCAGATTGAGGCAGACGTCCTCAATCGTCACACACCGTATGTAGACGGCGCAGCCAACAAGCAGTGGCCGGTGCACACCCGTGTAGCCTCGGTGCCTTTTCTCGCGAATAACCAGTGTGACCTGCTCATCGATGGTCCAGCTATGTTTGCGTCCATCATTGAAGGCATCCGCACCGCCGAAAGGCATGTTCTTGTCCAGTTCTTCATCATCCGCGAAGACAGCGCGGGACTGGAGCTGGCAGATGCCTTGATAGAACGCGCCAAAGCGGGCCTGCACGTTTGCCTGCTTTACGACGACATCGGCTCCCGCTCTCTTTCCACGCAGTACCTCACGCGCCTGCAAGACGCTGGTGTCCTCGTCAGCGCGTTCAACAGACGCCACCGCCTCATGCGTATGCTCGGCCCCATGCGCCTCAACTACCGCAACCACCGCAAAGTCGTGGTCACAGACAGCAAACACTGCTGGATCGGCGGTCACAACATCGGTGAGGAGTATCTGGGGCTGTCAAAAGAGTTCGGTCACTGGCGCGACACCCATGTCAAAGTCACTGGCCCGGCAGCGCTCGCAGCCACGCTCTCTTTCAGCGAAGACTGGCAATTTGCAACGGGCAAGACATTACAGCTGGAACTGCCCTCCTCCTTCTCCCAAACGGGTGGGGAAAGCGTCATGGTCATGCCGACAGGTCCGGCAGACATTCAGGAAGACTGCGCCATCACATTTGTGGAGAGCATTTCAAGAGCCAAGGAACGCATCTGGATCGTCAGCCCTTACTTTGTACCGGGCATTGAAGTCCTCACAGCCCTCTACGCAGCCGCTTTGCGCGGCGTGGATGTCCGCATCCTCCTGCCGGAAAAAGCCGACCACTGGCTCGTCTGGCTCGCCAGCTATGCCCACGCAGATAACCTCGCCAGCCATGGCATCAAGGTTTATCGCTATCTGGAAGGCTTCCTGCACGAAAAGGTCATCCTCATCGATGAGGAACTGGCAGGCATTGGCACCGTCAATTTCGACAACCGCTCCTTCAACATCAACTTCGAGATCACCCTCTGGTTCACAGGCCAGAACATGATCAGGAAAACCGAAGAGATGCTGCTGCAGGATTTCAAAGGCGCCCGGCAAACTGATCGCCTGGAACTCAACAACCGCCGCTACGCCTTCCGCGTCCTCGCCCAGGCCGCCCGCCTGTTCTCACCCATTTTGTAGATCTTTTTCTTGGCCACCGATTGCTTTTGCAGAAGCGATTGCTCGCCCTGAACATTAGAATATTGATTGAATGACCCAAGCACAGAAAAAAGTTGTTTTGATTACCGGAGCAGGCCGCGGATTAGGTCATGCAACAGCAGTTGCGTTTATGGCAGCAGGCTATGAAGTCATAGCAACCGCACGTGACACCTCTGAGAAGCGGGATAAAGCGGGCCTTAATTGGAGACCGCTGGACGTGAAAGATGCCGCAGCCTGCAATGAAATCATCGCCGACGCATTTGCTGAATATGGCCGACTGGATATCTTGATAAACAACGCCTCAGGTTACACCGGCGGCATGCCATTCGATGAGCTATCTGATGATGAGATCATCGCAGAAACAGATATCACACTTAAAGCCCCAATGCTCCTTTCCAAAGCTTTCATGAAACACGGAAAACACCAAGGATTTGGGAAAATCATTTTCATTGGTTCAACGGCAGGCCTCACCAACCGAGGCGCGACCAGTAAGTGGGCAGCCTATTCAGCAACCAAAGCAGCAATACTTCGATTTTCTGAAAGCCTGCAAGGCGATCTCTATGCCTACGGGATGCAAAGCCATGTCATCATCCCAGACAATCTTCGGGAAACAGAAGACATGACAGAACTGTCTCAGGAAGCCGCCACATCATACGAAGCGGTATCTGAAGCACTTTTGTTTCTGGCGCAGCTTAAAGGCAACCTCTCAATTTCTCGCATGGACATACGTCCGGCTATCATTGCAAGCAATGATGTACCCAATAAGCCCTAAACACTTTAGAGCACCCTCCGAAATAGTGAGTACGCTTCAGTAGACTTGCGTTGGGGCACTGAAATACGTTAGGGGCCAACTGAGAATAATAACCCAGAGGGCTTTTCGCATGTATTTTGTGCCTGAACTAAGCGTGATGGCGGGCTTTACCCTTGCTGCCTTCATCCTGTCCATTACACCTGGACCGGACATGACCTTCTTCATGAGCAAAACGCTCACACAGGGCCGAAAAGCCGGACTGGTTGCGATCATCGGCGCAACCAACGGCATCATGATCCATGCGTTTCTGGCAGCGGTTGGCATTTCCGCCCTGCTCGCCGCATCTGAATTTGCCTTCCAGGTCCTCAAAACGGTAGGCGCGCTCTATCTGGTTTACCTGGCTTTCCAGATCCTGCGCAACGGGTCCGCCCTCTCATTGGAAGAAGGCGAAGCATCCCGCGAAACTCCCAGAGCCATTTGGGCAAAGGCTGTCACGATCAACCTGCTCAACCCGAAAGTTGTGTTGTTCTTCGTAACCTTCCTGCCGCAGTTCGTGTCTGCCTCTGATCCATACGCAACCTCAAAACTGTTGTTCCTTGGCTTCTTCTTCATTCTTCTGAATGTGCCAAGCAGTCTCGTAATGGTATTTGGCGCCTCTGCTGTCTCCAAGTTCCTGCGCAGCTCACCGCGGGTGATGCGCATTCTCGACTATTCTTTCGCTGGCATCATGGCAGCGTTCGCTGTGAAGCTGCTCAGCGCACGCACCACCGCTTAAGATCACCAGTTAAAGGTGCGCCAATTCATTTCATGGCGCACCTGTTCAATCCATTTGAGATTATTCCATGACCGAACATTTGTACCGTGAAGATGCTTACTTGCGCAGCAGCGAAGCCGCTGTAAACGAAATCACTCCGGAAGGTGGCATCATTCTGGACCGGACCTGCTTCTACCCCAATGGCGGCGGCCAGCCGGGGGACTGTGGCTCGCTTGAGCTGGAGGATGACACCCGCATTCCAATTGCAACAGCTGTTTATTCCAAAGACCGCAGCCAGATTGTGCATGTGCCAGCTGATGGCACCGAGCTTCCCGCAGGGCTGACCAGCGGCGCAAAGATTACTGCGCACATTGACTGGGAAACCCGCTACAAGCGCATGCGTGTCCACACTGCTTTGCATCTGCTCTCCGTCGTGCTGCCCTTCCCCGTCACCGGTGGCCAGATCAGCGATGGCACAGGCCGTCTGGACTTTGACATTCCAGAAGCTGCACTGGACAAAGAAGAGCTGACAGGCAAGCTACAGGACCTCATTGCAAACGACGATGCCATCACTCAGGAATGGATCACTGACGAGGAGCTGGAAGCAAACCCGGGCCTTGTTAAAACCATGAGTGTAAAACCACCTATGGGCAGCGGACGGTTAAGGCTGATAAGAATTGGGGAAGATGTTGATTTGCAGCCATGCGGTGGAACGCACGTGTCGCAAACCGCACAGATTGGCAAAGCTGTCATCACTAAGATAGAGAAAAAAGGCCGTCAGAACAGACGCGTCCGTATCCAGTTGGAGGACTAAAACATGGCACAGGACCCGATTGTTTCGACAAGCTGGCTCAAAGACCACCTTGATGCTCCTGATGTAGTTATCATTGATGCTTCCTGGTATCTGCCTGCAATGGAGCGCGACGCCAAAAAGGAATACGAGCAAGAGCATATTCCCGGCGCACTGTTCATGGACATTGACGACGTGTCCGACCAAAATTCTCCGCTCCCGCACATGATGCCGGAACCACACGTATTCTCATCCAAAATGCGCAAGATGGGCATTGGCGATGGCCAGACCATCGTTCTCTATGATGGCATGGGCATTTTCTCCGCAGCCCGCGTCTGGTGGATGTTCCGCGCCTTTGGTGTAAAAAGCGTCTTCGTGCTGGACGGCGGCTTGCCTGCCTGGAAGGAAGAAGGCTATCCGGTCTCCGACGAAGTGCCTGCCCGCATGGAACGCCACTTCACAGCCATGCTGAACAACGACATGGTGCGCAACCTCAACGAAGTGCAGGATGCCTTGGAAACCAGCAGCCACCTTGTGCTTGACGCACGCGCACCAGAGCGCTTCAAAGGACTGGCACCGGAACCTCGCGAAGGCGTGCGCGCCGGCCACATGCCAGGTGCTCTGAACCTGCCGTTTGGCTTGCTGCTGAACGATGGCAAGCTGCGCTCTAAGGAAGACCTGCAGAACATCTTTGCGCAAGCTGGCGTCGATGCCACCACTCCGGTAATCACCTCTTGCGGTTCAGGCGTAACAGCTGCTGTCATCACGCTAGCTCTGGAGCAAGTAGGCTTCACTAAGAACGCACTTTATGATGGTTCGTGGACCGAATGGGGCTCAAGTTCAAAGACCGAAGTTATCAGCGAACCAGCCTGAGTTAAACCAGATTCACATTCGCAACAAAGCCCTGCAAGTCATTGACCTGCAGGGCTTTTCTTTACGCCACAGCCAACACGTCCTGCACTGCAAGCGCATCTTGTTTGCCAAGTTCAGCGGTTTCCGCAATCCATGCAGCGCGCTCGTCCTCACCCGCCAGATAGGTTGGCGAGAACATCTTGAAGCTGTGCTCCTCAAACCCGATGAAGTCCAGAATCTGACGTCCCATCACCTTGTCATGCGCACAGTCATAAAGCTCTTCATAATAATGCGCGGCTGTATCACTGGTGATGATCACACGTGCGCTGCGGCCTTTGAACAGTTTGGCAGGCAGCTCTTCCCCTTCCACAATCTGGAAGGCAACACCCGGCAGCAGGGCCCGATCCAGCAGCCCCTTCATAGGCCCCGGCATACCACCCCACCATAGCGGATAGATCGGCGTCCAATGACTGCACCATTTCAGGTTCTCCTGAAATGCAGCCACATCCGGTTCCAGCGCCTGATCTCCTTTGAAATCACCTGAGAACAGCGCACTCTCAAAGCTCATAGTGCTCAGGTTCATCACACGAACCTCCGCCCCCGATTGACGTGCAGCTTTAGCGTATGTTTCAGCCAGCGCATGCCCAAGACGGTCCTCTCCGAGATGACCGCTAAACACAAAAATTCTGTTTGTCATGGAAACTCCATTTATTTGACTGCGGTCAATTTATTTTCAAAATATGACTGGAGTCAATTTATTTTTTTGACCATAGTCATATTATTCAGATTGAGGGAACCATGCTTCAGGGCAAACAAAAACGAGCACAGGAAACCCGCCAGCGCATTTTGGTGGCGGCAACGAGCCTGTTCAATGAAGGCAATTTCAATGCGGTCAGCACAGAGAGCATTGCCGAGCAAGCCAACGTTTCCAAAGGCACGCTCTTCGCCCACTTCGGCGACAAGCTGGGACTGTTTGCTGAGATCGGCCTGAAGGAGCTGAAAGCCTGCGTGGACAGCCTTCACAAGGCAGCAGAAAGCAGCCCTCTCAATGGGCGGGATGTATTGAATCAATCTCTCATGGGAATTCTGGAATACTTTGAAAAACAACCAGAATTCCTGCGCATCTTCATCGACGTTGCTGGTTGGGAAAAAGGCACCAGAGCGGAAAACTTCATCAATGTCGCAATCAGCATTGATGCGCTCTTTCAAGCAAGTGTTGAGAAGGGCCAGCAGGACAAATCTATTCGAGCAATTGATCCAAAACTCGGCGCAGTCTCCGTCCGCGCTTTCATGATCCACGTCGCAATTGGCCGTGTCTGCGGCGAATACAAAGACACGCAACAGCAGCACACCGAAGTTCAAAAGCTGCTCTCACTGGTGCTTTAGGCGGCACTATACGCCGTAGATATCAAACGCAGTCTTCGGTGCTTTGCCACCTGTCAGCTTGGTCAACACATAAGGCCGCGTGCCTTTCAGGTGGCGTGCTGTTTCAAACTCCAACGCTTCAATCACCCCATCACGCGGATGCTTCTGCATGATTTCATCCACGCTGGACTTGGCAAGACGGCGATGCCCTGCCCCAAACAGATCACACATCGCCCCTCGGTTCACCAGATACGCCTCACCCCCATGCGCCCGCGCTGACACATAGGCATTCAGATGCAGCGCAATCGCGTCGCCAACCCTATGCACCGTATCAGCATCATGCCCACAACTGGAGAGATGATTGCACGCCACGTCAGCCCCGGAGATCGCAAAGCAACACTCATGCACTTGGGTCTCACGATCATCGATCAACCCACTGTCGTGCAAGATCGCCGCTGAGAACAAGAGCTCCCGATCAAATGGCACATCTGCATACTCCCCCAGCAGCACGCCAAACAGATAGGTCCGCCAACTGTGGTGTAACAATCTCGTATCATGCGTCTCAACCGCGAAATCAAGGCTATCGCGCACCAATCCCGTCTCAGCAGGCAGCAGCGCTTCCAGCTCAGAAGAAACCGGCGACAACAAGTCCAACCGGTCTTTCACGCTGTCACCCAGCTCAATCAACTGCGTGCGCACCAGATTGCCAACCAGTTTGAGATGTTCCAGAGGCGTCAACCGCCCTTTGCTGTACGCCCCGTCGCGATGCCCCCAATTCAGGCTACCCATCACGCGCTCAGAGGCTCTGCAATCCCTTGCTGTCACAGACATAACTCGCTCTTCCAAAAACAAAATTAATTATGTACCGTATCGCATCAATATTTAGAGCTCAATATTTTTATGCGAAGCAGTACATAAATGAGTCCATCACGCCCACGCGGACGCCCGCGCCTTTTTGACAAAGACGAAGCGCTGACCACAATTCAGCGGATTTTCTGGAAAAACGGCTACTCAGCAACCAGTCTGGATCAGATCTCCGCAGAGACCAAAATCAACCGCCCAAGCCTTTACGCCACCTTCGGCTCAAAGAAGGACATCTACATCAAGTGCCTGGAGCACTTTGCCGAAATGATGGGCAAACGCACCGAAGCAGCCATCCTGTCCGAGACAGAAATCTCACGCGGGCTGGAGAAGGTCTTTATGCAAGCCATGGAGATCTACCGGCCCAAAGCAAAGAGAGATGGCGGCCCAATGGGCTGCTTCGTCACCTGCACAGCCCCATCCGAAGCAGGTGCAGATGAAGAGATCAAAGAAGTCCTGAAAATAGTCCTCGACCGGATCGACCAGACCATGCGCGAAACCGTTGAGGCGGCGATCAAAGACCGGAAAATCCAGCCAAAGCAAACCGCTGAAATCACCGGCCACCTGCTAGGCTGCCTGCTGAACGGCCTCTCCCTGCGCGCCCGATCCGGCACCTCGCGAGACGAACTGGAACGCACAGCAAAGGCAGGCATCGAGCAAATTCTTGCATGACATCTGCATGCAAACAAAGCAGATCACGCCGCCCATCGGCAAATAGAAAGTGCACCGGCTTTCAACACACCGGTGCACTTGCAGTCACTCACTCACCCATTCAAATCAGGTCATGGCACCTTGCACCACGAGGGCCTGATCAATAGCAGCCTTAAACCGGCTCGCTACCTTCGCAAATCCATCAGACGTGCCGTGGATTTCATCCACCCAGTCTGTCAGATTTGGCATAGCCCCTCGGCAGTCGACCACGATGACATTGGCATCACTCGCCGCCAGACCATCAAGCATAGCATAGAGCTCATCCAGCATTGCGCTGATGATCTTACGCCCAAGCACACTCGGAATATTGCGGTCTGACAGTGGTTCACCCAGCCACTCATCCTGAGCCGCATGCAGAGGATCACGCGTATCTCCCTCCCATCTGAATGGGAACACGTAATCGTATCCATGCACGAAGACGGGCATCTCCTGCAGCTCGGCAACACCGCGAATATCGCTGATCACCCGCTCATAAGCCCCTTTGAGGAAAGCAAGTTTCTCATCAAACACCACACGGTCGATGTGCCCTTCCACATCAGTGATATCGCCGTTAAAGTCTCGCAAAACGTCGAAAAGCACTGCAACGCCGGTATTCGGATCTTCGCCGATCACGTCATTCCCGGCAGCCGAGAACAGGAACCCGGACACCTGATCCTTGTATTCAAGCAGCGCGGAGAGATACTCACGCCGCCGCGCCCGGTTCGCGCCATACACCATGTTCTGCGCCGTATCCCCGGCAGCGTCTAGCGAGTAAATGTTGAAGTGTGCGCTGAGATGATCAATGACGTCATCAATCAGGATTGGAAACTGGAACCAGCTGTCCCCTTCCGAAATCAGCATTGGCCGCTCTGGATGATCCCTGAGCGCATCTTTGAACCGCCAATACCGCCGGATACGAGATGCCCAATTGCCAATCTGAAGAGCATTCTCAAACTCCTGATCAGCCTCAGTCATCTGCACCATGTCAGACTTTATCTTGAACTGTATGTCAAATGCACCTGAATGCTCAACCACATCACAGTATTTTAGCAGTTGTTCCTCTGGGATACTTGGATCCCGAGCAATTTTCAAAAACTCATCATATGTAATTTTCATAGTATTCCCCCTCCTAGATTTACAGATAAACTTTACACAAGAGGTGAGTTTATGATTAAGCTTGCCATATGCAGATAACAATTTAAAGGTACTTTTCATGACCCTTAAATTACAAAACTTAAACAATGTATTACTTGAAAAAGCGACTCATAGATTGCAAAGCCGTCTGGGGGATTTAAACAAGACGCGCAGTGCAATTCTTGCAGGCACACAAGCGGAGACAGATAGCCGGGAACGCTTGAATCTCTACCAGAAACGGCAGGCCACACTCGCCTTATCAGAAAGCTCTGCCATCTCTGCGCAACCCTCAATCTTTGAGGATGACGTGCAGGATCTCTCAAGACTGGGCAAGGAAGCTTTGACCGGCACGCACAACGACCTCCTCCCAATCGAGTTCTTTGAATACGGCCTTTATGCCGCGCGCTCAGTTGGCAGAATTGAGCATGTTGAAGGACTTAGGTTCGGCACCGGCTTTCTGGTTGGGCACGGTCTCATCATGACGAACCACCATGTTTTGCCCAATGAGCACGAAGCACGCCAGCATTTCTTCGAGCTCGGTGCAGAAGCTAATCGCATCGGCAATCAGACGCCCTCGAAAATCTGCTCCATCGAACCAGACCGTTTTTTCTGGGCCAACGAAGAACTGGACATCGCCATCGTAGCTGTCGTGGATGAAGACCCGAGCTTCATTCCACTGGACCATTATGGCTGGCACGCCCTCATCCGCCAGCAAGGCAAAATCAAGAAGGGAGATCCGATTAATATCATTCAGCATCCCCTTGGACGCAACAAAGCCGTGGTCGTCCATAACAACCACCTTCTTCATATTGAAAATGGAACTGATGCACACATGTTTTGCTGGTATTCCGGCGATACGCAAAAAGGAAGCTCCGGTTCTCCCGTCTTTAACAGCCGCTGGGAGGTCGTCGCCGTACACCACATGGCAATCCCGCAAACCAACACACAAGGTGACATTCTGGGCAAGAACGGCCAGCCCATCAGTCGGGCGACCGCACGCAGACACCCTGACCAGATCGCCTACGCCGCCAACGAGGGCATCCGCACCTCTCGTATCGTAGATGCACTGGAAACCGCTCAGTTCACCAAAGCCCACCACACCGACATCCGCGACTTCCTCCTAAAATCATGGAGCAGCCCCGGCGCCCACCGCAGAGGCCTGCGCGCCGCAGTAAGAAGCGCACAGGCATTGTAACTCTGCAACATCATATTATAGCAGGCAGATACGTTAAGCTCCCAACCGTATCCAGATGCCTGGAAACTCGTAGGAGTTCGGGCCGATCTGTGTCGCTGGCTTTGCAGAAGAGCTGGTCTGCGGTTTGAAGTTACCGGTGGTCGCGATCTCCAGAACATCACCTGTGGCAGGATCATAAATCATGGCCTTATCCGTATCCGTCAGATGACGCGTACCAGCAACCCAATGCATCGTATTGGTGCCCGCATACTGCACCAGAATAAGGTTCACCTGATTGGTCTGAAACGGAATACTGGTCACGGTGGACAGGCTCACAGTCTTGCCGAGCTTGTTCTGAATCAGGTCTTCCTCTCGATTGAAGAGATAACCACCAGCCGCATTCAGAACTTTGAAGTTGTTGAACAAGCCTTTGCCGAATGCAGTGTAATAAGTAATGTTCTTTGCCAGACCCGGGGCAAGAGTTTTCGCAACAGCAACCATACCCGAAGGGCTGTTCTCCAAATCAACTGTTCCGTCATTTTCTTTATAAAGTGCAGTTGGATCTGGAGAAGCTGTAAGATCAAGTTCCAGATTTCCTGAAACTTTGTAAGTCTGCGTCGTCACCACCTCAGCAATCTGCAAGCGATGATAGATCAAGTGACTCAGCCGCCATAAATTGATGCGCCCTGGATCGGTTGTGACATCATAACCTTTGGTGAGATCGGCTGCGTTGAGCGTGTCGACATCAGTCGCTTTGGGCATGAAGCCCAGTTGAGCAAGAGCTGCGTTCACACAGTAAGCACCACAGGATTTAGGGGAATGTTGGACGATACCTTCATAGAGGTCAAATTCTGCCATTTTTGCTTTTCCTTGTTGAGAGCCATTGCTCTGCAAGGAAAGACGTGGCAGCGGGCAAACTGTGAAAACGGTAGACTGCAAACAAGAAAAAAGCCCCGCTGAAACAGCGAGGCTTTGAATTGGGAACTCTGTCCAGATCAGTGATTGAGGATCTGGGAGAGGAACAACTGAGTACGTTCATGCTGCGGATTGGTGAAGAACGGCTCAGGCTCATTCTGCTCAACAATCTGCCCCTGATCCATAAAGATCACGCGGTTTGCCACTTTACGGGCAAAGCCCATTTCGTGGGTCACGCAGAGCATGGTCATACCCTCTTCCGCCAGACCGATCATCACGTCCAGCACTTCCTTGATCATCTCAGGGTCAAGCGCGGATGTCGGCTCATCAAACAGCATAACCTTCGGGTTCATGCACAGCGAACGGGCAATCGCCACACGCTGCTGCTGACCACCGGAAAGCTGACCTGGGTACTTGTTGGCCTGCTCAGGGATCTTCACGCGCTCAAGGTAATGCATCGCAACTTCTTCAGCCTGCTTCTTAGGCATCTTGCGAACCCAGATTGGAGCCAGCGTACAGTTCTCCAAAATGGTCAGATGCGGAAACAGGTTAAAGTGCTGGAAGCACATACCAACTTCACGGCGGATCTCATCAATCTTCTTGAGGTCAGAGGTCAGCTCAATACCGTCAACGACGATACGGCCCTTCTGATGCTCTTCAAGGCGGTTGATACAGCGGATCATCGTGGACTTACCAGAACCCGATGGACCACAGATAACGATACGCTCGCCGCGCATAACCTTCAGGTTAATGTCGCGCAGAACATGAAAGTCACCATACCATTTGTTCATGCCTGCAATTTCGATCGCCACATCAGTATCCGAAATCTGCATTTTTGAGCGGTCCGCCTGGATATCTTTAGCGAGGTTTACGTCACTCATTTTTATAACTCCGAGTTTCTTTGGGCACGTATCAAACACGCGCCAGGCGACTAGCGATGGCCGGTATGCAGTTTGCGTTCCAAATACATCGAATATCGGGACATTGCAAAGCAGAAGATAAAGAACATGAACGCGATAAACGCATAAAGTTCCACAAAAATACCATTCCAACGTTGGTCAGCGAGCGTTGGCGCAACCAATCCGAGAGGATCCATAAGGCCAATAATCAAAACCAGTGTGGTGTCTTTGAACAAGCCAATGAAGGTGTTCACGATACCTGGGATGGAAATTTTGAGCGCTTGCGGCAGAATAATCAGACGCATGCTCTGCCAATAACTCAGCCCCAATGCATCCGCAGCTTCATACTGCCCTTTTGGCAATGCAGCCAGACCACCGCGAATGACCTCTGCCATATAAGCACTGGCAAAGAAGGTCACCATGATGACAACACGCAGCACGATATCGAAGTTCACGCCCTTTGGCAGGAAGTAGTTGAGCAGAACGTGCGCAACAAATAGCAAGGTGATCAATGGCACACCGCGAATGAACTCGATGAAGATAATCGCCAGAGACTTCACAATAGGCAGATTGGAACTGCGAGACAGCGCAAGAACGATACCGATCGGAAGCGAGAACGAGATACCGGAGACACCGATAATCATGGTCAGCAGCAGACCGCCCAGCTTGGTAGAGGAAACCGGCTCAAGACCAAAACCACCCCAAATCAACCAGAACGCCACAAATGGATATGCCATAGAAGCCATCAACGCTGTACTGCGCTTTGGCATACCATCCCAAAGGGCGGGTACAAGAGCTAGGAACAGCAGCACGAAAGCCAAAATCGGACGCCAGTACAGCTCAGTTGGGTAAAAACCAAACAGGAACTGATGATAACGCTCACGAATAACGGCCCAACAAGCACCATTTTCTGTCAGTGCCCGGCATTCATCCAGAGAGTTGGCATTCCAGACTGAATCCACAAACGCCCAATTGACCACACCCGGCACGGTTGAATATACCACAAAAATTGAGAGCAGCGTCAAAATAGTGTTCAGCGGCGACGAGAACAGGTTTTCACGGATCCAGCCGACAGCACCAGTTGTACCCTGGGGAGGTGGCAACTGAGGCTTTTCAGAGGTCGAGACAAAGGCGAAATTATTTTCACTCATGTTAGCGCCCCTTCAGCTTTACGGATTCATTGTAAAAGTTCATGACTGCTGAAATAGATAGTGAAATCAGCAGATATGTTGCCATCAAAAGCAACATGCACTCCATCTCACGGCCTGTCTGGTTCAGTGTAATACCGCCCAGAGTGCCAGTCAGATCCATGTAACCAACCGCAATCGCCAAGGATGAGTTCTTGGTGATGTTCAGGTAGTTGGAGATCATTGGTGGAATGATAATGCGCAAGGACTGCGGCAGCACAACAAGACTCATGGTCCGTTTAGGACGAAGGCCAAGAGCATATGCAGCTTCCGTCTGCCCTTTACTGATCGCCATGATGCCTGCGCGAACAATTTCCGCAACAAAAGCTGCAGAGTAGATGGAAAGCGCAAACCACAGAGCGATAAGCGGAGTACCAACTTTAAGGCCGCCCTTCAGGTTGAAGCGTCCGGCAACAGGGTAATCAAGGCCAATCGGCATACCAGAAGCGAAGTAAGCCAAAACGGCTGGTACAATCAAAATACCAAGCGTGATGTAGCCTACAGGCAGGATCTGACCAGTCACTTCCTGACGCTGACGCGCCCAACGACGGAATACAAAAATGCCACCGATGGAAGCGAGCAAAACTGCAACAACAATCTGGTAGCCACCATCGAAGGTCAGTCCAGGAACATAGAAACCACGGTTTGTTGCATAAACCGCCCCTTCAATAACTGGTGCTTTGACAGCCTGCTTGGGGGTTGGAAACACATGAATGAAGACAGCGTACCATGCCAGGATCTGCAGCAGCAGCGGCACGTTACGAACGCCTTCAATGTAAACCGCCATCAAGCGGGAGACGACCCAGTTATTGGAGAGACGCAGAACACCGACAAAAACGCCGATGAGTGTTGCAGTCACGCACGCCAGGAAGGCAACCAGCAATGTGTTGAGCAAGCCAACAAGTGCCGCTTTCCAGTGACCTGAAGCGGATGTATATTCTACCAGCATCTGACCAATGTCATAGCCTGCTGGTTCAAATAAGAAACCGAAATTGAAATCTTTGCCAAGTGCTTCGAGGTTCTCGACAGCATTGCCGATGAGCATCATCACAACAGACAGAGCAACGAAAAGCGCGATAATCTGGATCGTATAAGACCTGTATCGAGCATCTCGCCACAGTTGCGAAAGCTGGAAGCTATTATCGGCTGGTACGGTTGAAGTGCTCATAAGTAGCCCGCCTTATTTATTATGCTTAGAAAAAAGGGCGCTGTCATCTTGCAACAGCGCCCCTTTTGTCAGATCTCAATCAGATCAACGGAATGGAGGTGCGTACTGCAGGCCACCTTCGGTCCATGTCGCATTCAAACCACGAGCCAGATTAACTTTGGTCTGTGTGCCCAGGTGACGCTCGAACATTTCGCCGTAGTTACCAACGGATTTGATAGCTACGAGAGCGAAGTCGTTACCCAGACCAAGGGATGCACCCATTTCACCGGAAGCACCAAGCAGACGCTTAACTTCTGGATCTTTGGTGTTAGCGGCCATGTCGTCTGCATTTGCAGCGGTGATGCCTTTTTCTTCCGCAATCTTCATTGCATTCAGAACCCAACGGCCAATGTCAGCCCACTGATCGTCGCCATGACGGACGAGCGGACCTAGAGGCTCTTTGGAGATGATTTCAGGAAGAACGATATGGTCGTCCGCGTTCTCGAATGTCGCACGGGAAGCAGCCAGACCGGAAGCATCGGTGGTGTACACGTCACAAGCGTCTGCAAGGTAGTTCTGACGACCTTCAGTGTTTGTCTCAATGGACAGCGGCTCGTAAGACATGCCTTCAGCTGAGAAGTAGTCAGACAGGTTCAGCTCTGTTGTTGTACCAGTCTGGATACAAACAGTTGCACCGTCCAGTTCTTTAGCAGAAGCAACACCAAGAGACTTCTTCACCATGAAGCCCTGACCATCGTAGTAGCTCACACCAAGGAAGGTGAACTTCAGGTCTGCATCACGGGAGAACGTCCATGTGGTGTTACGGGACAGGATATCCACTTCACCGGAAGCCAGCGCAGTAAAGCGGGTCTTACCAGTGGTTGGTGAGAAATCAACTGCATCCGGATCACCAAGAACAGCAGCAGCTACTGCACGGCAATAATCAACGTCAAAGCCCTGCCATTTGCCGTTTTCGTCGGTGTAAGAAAAGCCTGCAAGACCAGTGGAAACCGCGCAGCGCAGCTTACCGCGCTCTTTCACGTCTTCGAGAGTGCCGGCAGATGCTGCAGACAGAGCAGTCGCTGCGAACGCTGCACCCAGCGCAACTGGAAGGATCATTTTTTTCATAGAATTGGAGCCTCTTTTTCTTGTCCAATTTTAAAATTCATCACCGGAAGTAGCAGGCTGTTCTCCTCCTCTAAGAAAAACACCCAGGACAGACATGTCAGCGCATGTCCTTAAAGCCCCCCTATTGGCTTCAACCACTCCTCGCTAAGCATTCGATGATATTTCTCTAAAAACGTCAAGAGGTTTTTATTAATAAGTTAGTCTACGAGGTGCTATTCATCAACGATTGCAAAGTTTCTATGCAATTTATATCTCAACTGCACGCGCTTTAACCATTAATCAAAATTGCAAAATATAGTTCTTTATACACCAGCAAACAAATTAATCCAAACAATACTGAAATAGAGAGGAAATATTACTTAGACTACAAGCGCAATGAAAAAACTAACCTTAAAAACTGACCGCAAAATCTGAGCAATTTTCTTCAAAAATACGTATTTCACACTAACCTTTACAATCCCACTGCACAAATAATACGCAATTTTACGAAAATCCCACAAGGAAGTCTATCTTCCCTATGGGCAAATAGCGTTCAGCTATACTGGTGTATTCAGAGTGCATTTATTGCGGATAAATCGCCTAGAAATTCGGGTCCTTGCGTTTTTCCTTGTAGATAAGCCATAGATTTCGGAAATAAATGATCAATCCGAGGCCCTGTCCCGCAATAAAAACCGGATCCTTCTTGACGATAGCGTAAGTCAAAAGGAGCGATCCGCCCCCTATTGAGAAGAACCAAAAAGCCACCGGGACAATAGATCGCCCCACCCGCTCAGAGGCAATCCATTGGATCATAAAGCGCATCATGAACATGAATTGCGCGACAAATCCCCATAGAACCCAAAAATCCCACTGAGCGACGAAAACATCATAAAGCCAGCCATACAAACCCGAGAACATCAATGGTCCTCCTTAGCAGGGGACACATCCGAATCTGTCACCATCACCACCTCGGGAATGACTTTTCGACGTCGACGCAACCACCACACACCAAACAGATCAAGAACCCCAACAAGCGCCCGGTCAAAGATCCCATATTTGGAGACACCGTGCTCGCGCTCACGGTCGACCACATCCACATGAACCACCTCGTATCCTTCACGGATAACAAGGGCCGGTAAAAACCGGTGCCAGCTGTCAAAATACGGCAGTTTCAGAAACACATCACGACGCAACAACTTGAGACCGCATCCGCTGTCTCGTGTATTGTCTTTCAGGATTGCACCACGCAACTTGTTAGCCGCTTTGGAAGCGTAACGTTTGAAGAGGCTGGCTTTGCGCCCCAGTCGCTGCCCGGCAGCAAGACCAACACGCGCACCGCCCTTCTCCATCGCCTCAAGCATTTCACGATAATAGATCGGATTATTCTGCCCATCGCCGTCAATCGTGGCGATATATATGCCCCGAGCATGCAATAAGCCCGTTCGTACAGAACAACTCTGCCCACCAGACCGCTTATGATGGATCAGCCGCAAAAAGCCGTGCTCCAACGCATAGCGGCGCAAAACCTCAAGACTATCGTCAGTAGAGCCATCATCAACCACAATGGCTTCAAACCTGTAGTCCTTCAAAGCTTCCGCAATTTCATCCAGCAATGGAGGAAGATTATCTCTCTCATTCTTGGCAGGGATAACGACGCTAACGTCAATCTCATTCACACCGGCATTCTTGGTCATTCCAGTTACCCCTACCCTGAGATGGAACTCCGCTCAGGCTAAGGACAACGACCTCAATCAGCCCGGAGTGTCTCCGATTGTTTTTGTACGGGAGAAAAACTGTCAGATCGCGCTGCTCGCCAGGACCTCAAACATAAAGCCGCAGAGATACTGCTCATGATCGGTTGCACACCGCCTTTATCATCAAATGAAAACCCGATCCGCCGACGAGCCATCCAACGAGCACAGCAATAAGAAAATGCTCCACCTATGATAATGCCAGCGACAACATCACTGGGATAATGAGCTCCCACAATCACTCTGCTGGCAGCAATCCAAAGCCCCACAACCGCAAGCAGCCACCGAAGTCTGGGAGCAATCAATGCCAAAGCAACGATCAGAGCACCAGCCGTTGTCGAATGCCCGCTTGGAAGGCTCGAAAGCTTTGCCTCCCACGCGAAGAAGTCGAAATACATTGGCCCCATTTCATCAAAAAGGGTTGGTCGGGCACGCCCGATATTCCATTTCAGAACAATGGCCAGCAGCCCGCTGACAGCAACAACAAAGAACAGATAACTCCCGTATATCGTCAGATACGACACTGCCATCTTTCTACGAAACGGGAGGCGCTGCCAGCCGCCAAAAATCATTGCTAGAATCCATAGTCCCGTTGGGAACAGGATCCAGTCAGACTTGCCGACGTCTGTAATGACCTCGAAAATATCATGGTAGGCAACGGGCAGTTTCCGGGCCCAAATCGGGCTACTGTGGTCCAGAAAGACCATCGCCAGACCGCACAGCCCAATCAATAAGGCCGCAATATTTTGTGGCTTCAAAAGTGGAGGAAGAGCAGCAGCGGCAACAGAGCTCCGCGCTCTTCGGTTTTTCAAAATTGCAGAGATTTGTCCAACATGCCGTCTCGCATTATTGCCAGCAACCCGTATGGCATCAATCAGACGTTCACCAATTGATGGAGTGGAACCTTCTTCCCGCGGAGCATCTTCCTTGTAGCTTTGCTCACAAGACGCAGCACTTATGGCGTCCTTTTTGAAAGGCTGCACTTCGCGTGGTTTATCTTTTGTTTGATCCACGTCCTGAACTGGACGCTCTAAGGTATCTATGGAGCCGTCATCAATCATCACGTCGCCCCGCCCGCAGAAAAAATGTGTATCAGCAATGCTTTACCGCCATTGATATTCAGGCCAGATACAATTGATACGTCCGAAGTCTTCATCCCCAACCGAAGAGCTTCCGCATCAAACCGATCCAGCTGCCGTCCTTCCACCAGCACGACTCTGCAGGTCCCCTTAGGCACTCCGGCTTTCTGGCTTCCGTCCGCCAAAAAACGCGCTGCAGCTTCTGCGCCAAGTAATTTTGTTTGCGTGCCCTGCAAAAAAACAAAGCTGGGCTCATAAAAACCTGCTGTTGCAACGTCTTTCCGCTCACATCCCGGGAGCTGCTCAATAGCTTCCACGAGGCGACTGGAAATCCAGATCGTCGACAATGCTGGACCAGAAAATGCCCAGAAGCCGACAAACATCAGCAAAGCCGAAGCCCCCACCGTCGGCAATGCTCCAACAAGCTCTCCGCCAATCAGTTTACGAGTGGCTGATAACGCGGCAATGACAGCCAACCCACACAGCACAACACCGGGAGGGGACGGCCACAGATCAAGCAGCAAAGGCCCAACAACAACAGCAATCAAAATGCCCAGCGGCACCAACAGGAATAAAAACGCCGAGGCATATCGCCAACAAACGCTGGCCTGCTTTGCTCTGCCAGTCGTCAACACACCTGCTGCCAACAGCGCTAGTACTGGCATCATCGGCAGTGTGTAGTGTGGCAGCTTCGTTGAAGCCAATTCAAATATGACCCACGACGGGATCAACCAACACAACAAGAATCTATAACAATATTTATTCAATTCTTGCCCATTTCTCTTAAAAGCCGCAAGGAGAAAAGAGGGGATTGGCCAGAAAATAACGAAACTGATTAACAGGTGCGTGAGTGGTGGAGCACCGTGAGCCTCTCGCCCGGTTCCCACTTTCCCCCAAAGGTCACCGCCCAGCGCATCCCGGAAGAACGCTCCCTTTGTTTCAATGTAAATGGCAATAAGCCATGGGGAGACCAATGCAAGAAACAGCAGAAATCCGACGATTGGAGCGAGTCCTCTCAACCACGAGATCCGTCTTTCCCAAAGAACCAACGACAGGATGGTTAGGCCGCATACCATAAGAATGATCGGCCCCTTGATAAGGGTGCCCAGCGCCAACCCAACCCAAAAGAGCACGGCAGAAGCCCAAAGCGCTTTGCTTTGTTGCGCTATCCATACTCGAGCCAGCGCCCCTTGAGACAACATCACACATGCCAGAAGCGCTGCATCCGTTTTAGCCAAATGTGCTTCAACATTTAAAATGAGAGCTAATGCAACAAGCAGCGCACCTAAAAAGGCCTCCTGCTCCCGAAAAAATGCTCGCCCAGTCCAGTACGTCAGCAACACAGCTGCAATTGCGCCAATCACAGAAGGGAGACGATAGACCCAAATGGGCGCATGCTCTCCATATCCCAACAGTTTGGCAGCACCCACTTGTGCCCAGTAAATTCCGATCGGTTTTTTGTTTCGTGCCAGCTCTTGATAGTGAATGGAAACGTAGTTGCCTGTCTCCATCATCTGTTTGGAAGCCTGAGCAAACCTCGGCTCGTCACGATCAAGCGGGGGAACCGACGTCAACCCCGGCAGGTACAAGCACAGACACAAAAGCAAAAGAATGATCGGGACCAACCAGTCGTGCGCCACCAGACGAAGCCAAATAGCCTGTTGATCAGACTTCTCAACCTCATCCTCACTCAAAGACATTGCAAGATTCATTTGCGCAGACATAATCGCCTTGAGGCCCTCCACACTCCCAAAAAACATGGTCCGAGAGACTGCCGCCCCCTGAGAACAATACGCAGCCGATCATCTGGAACACATTCCCCAAAACTCCCCACTCAAATGCATGGTGGGCCTAAATCCATAAGCAGCACCCTCCCCTGGAAAGCTGAAGAGCACCTGAGTTGCCCCTTCCAATTGTGTCTTCAGCATTTGACAATCTGTGAGGTTTCTAAAACTCATGGCTTGTCTTCACTCTTCTTTGAATTCACCTGAAAATCCGAAGGAGAGAAGTATGAGGGAAATGTACTTTTGTCAACTTTATTGACAATAAATACTTTTAAATGATGTATTTCAATATGTTACAATTAAGCAACCAACTCTATATCGCTCTATACTGGTATTCACATGATTGCTCATTGCTCCGCACGACCAGCAATCGAAGAGCCAAAGCCACTCCTTTTAAGGACAATCAAAATAAAGAAACAGCTTGGGAATTACGTGGATTACTCGCGAGCAGTACAGTTTCGGCCAAATTTCATGCCTAAGATGAAATGAACTAATCGGGCATTTCGGGATTACACACGTGCGTTTGGAATTAAGGGCAACTGCTGCCTTGCTGCTGGCAGGAACACTTGCTGGCTGCGCTGGCTTGGGCATAGAGACATCAAAGAATGTTGAGCTGTCTCAGATCGCGATCAACAAGAATGAAGCATTACACCAGACTAATGCGTGGCGTGCGACGCATTCCCTGCCACCAATCAAGCTGGATCCGCACCTCAGCGAAGTCTCACAGGATATGGCTGATCACATCGCCCGCCTGGATTCGCTCAAAACCAGACGTCACTCCTCCTCCAGCCTCATCAGTCGCACCCAGACTAACGGATATAAATCCTTTGCAGGCGCAGAAAATCTGGGCGCAGGCTACGCGAACATTTCGGCTGCAATGACGGGTTGGAAAACCTCTCCCGATCACAACAAAAACCTGCTCAACAAGAACGTCACCCATATGGGCATTGCCCGCACCAACCGAGCAGACGGCACCTACCGGAATTTCTGGGTCATGACTCTCGCTGCCCCTCAAAAGCCAGTGACAGCAACAGGTTTCACCACAGTCTCACTGCCCTTCCCGGTCCAGTAACTTCCCTTGCGTCGAGAATTGATTAGGGGAATTTTCGCCCCGCTTCCTTTACGCAGTTGCAAATAGCACCCATATTCACATCTCCAACGCGCATTCCCATGATGAGGCCTTGCCTCCTTGAGGGAATACGCGTCCATCAATTGATTGAAAACAGTCTGGCTCTCCCCTTAAGCAGATCTGAGCCCAGTCTGAATTTTTAATTTCATCGGAGATTTAATATGAGCGAGACCGCAAAGGTTCTTCTGCAAGATTGGAAAACCCCGTTCGGACTTCCACCGTTTGCACAGATCAAGCCAGAAGACTTCGAGGGTGCATTTGAAGAGGCCTTTAAGGCAGGCGAAAACAACATCACTCGCATTGCTCAAAATCCTGAAGAACCAACCTTTAAAAACACCATTGCAGCATTGGAACTGGCCGAAGATGCTCTGGAGCAGGTTGCAAGCGTGTTCTTCAATCTATCTTCGGCAGATACCAACGAGACCTTGCAACAAGTCGAGCGCAATGTTTCACCAAAACTGGCAGCCTACAGCACTAAGAAGTACCTGAACCCTGCTCTCTTCAAACGCATTGAAACGCTGATGGCGAAGAAGGACACGCTGGACCTGACATCTGAACAGGATCGTGTGTTGGAGCGTTACTACGCCATCTTCCATCGCGCTGGTGCTGGTCTGGACTCCAGTGGCAAAACCCGTATCGCAGAAATCAACGAGCGTCTTGCAACTCTGGGCACCAGCTTTGCGCAAAATGTTCTGGCTGACGAAGCTTCCTACAAACTCGTTTTGGAAAACGAGAGCGATCTGGAAGGCTTGCCGGAGTTCCTTGTAAAAGCTGCGAGTGCTGCAGCTGAAGAACGTGGGGAACCGGGCAAATACGCCATTACCCTCTCCCGCTCCTCCATTGAGCCGTTCCTGCAGTTCTCCAAACGTCGCGACCTGCGCGAAGAAGCCTTCAATGCCTGGGCAAGCCGTGGTGACAATCCGGGAGAAACCAACAACTCAGTAATCGTCCGCGAAACCGTGCAGCTCCGCAATGAGAAAGCCAAACTCCTCGGCTTCGAAAACTTTGCAGCATTCAAGCTGGATGACGTCATGGCAAAAAACACAGGCGCAGTGGATGATCTGCTCTCCAATGTCTGGGGACCAGCCAAGGCACGAGCACTGGAAGAAGCCGCTGACCTGCAAGACATGGCCCAATCTGAGGGCGACAACATTGAGATCGCTCCGTGGGACTGGCGTTACTATTCAGAGAAGGTCCGCAGCGCTAAGCATGATCTGGATGAAGCTGAGATCAAGCCGTATTTCCAGCTGGATCAAATGATCGAAGCGGCCTTTTACACCGCAACCCGTTTGTTTGGCCTCACCTTCAAAGAGCAGAAGGGGCAAGACGTCTACCATCCGGATGTGCGTGTCTTTGAGGTCTTTGACAAAAACGGTGACCATCTCGGCATCTTCATCGGCGACTACTTCGCCCGCGCTTCAAAGCGCTCCGGTGCATGGATGAGCGCCTTCCGCTCACAGCAGAAGCTGAAGGGTGATGTTCGCCCAATCATCGTCAATGTGATGAACTTCTCAAAAGCACCAGAGGGTGAGCCAACCCTGTTGACCTTTGATGATGCCCGCACCCTGTTCCACGAATTTGGTCACGGCCTCCATGGCCTCATGTCCAACGTGACACACCCACTTGTTTCCGGCACCAGCGTGGCACGGGACTTTGTGGAACTGCCATCCCAGCTCTTTGAGCATTGGCTGGATCAACCGGAAATCTTGAAAAAGTATGCCCGCCACTACCAGAGCGGCGAAGTCATTCCAGAAGAGCTTTTGGAGCGTCTGCTAGCAGCAACCAACTTCAACCAAGGCTTTGCAACGGTTGAGTATCTCGCAACTGCTCTGGTCGATATGGCAATCCATAAAGAAGATAAGCTCGACGATCTAGATCCGGCTCAGATGGAAAAGAAGATCCTCAACGGCATCGGAATGCCAAAAGAGATCATCATGCGTCACCGCATTCCGCACCTCCTGCACGCCTTTGCCGGAGACGGATATTCTGCGGGTTACTACAGCTACCTCTGGTCAGAAGTGATGGATGCTGACGCATTTGAAGCTTTTGAAGAAACTGACGATGCATTTGACGCTGACACAGCAGCCAAACTGGAAAAGTTCATCTACGCAGCGGGCGGATCTCAGGATCCGGCAAAAGCCTATATGGATTTCCGCGGTAAACTGCCATCCATTGAGCCGCTTCTTAAAGGTCGCGGGCTAGTCAACTAAACTTCAGACACCTAAGTCAGACATCAAAGAGGGCGGACCATGTGGTTCGCCCTTTATTATGAGAACTTAAAGGGAGAAGGCTAGCCTCTCATCATCCGGTTGAGACCACTTAAGAATACAAACAACCAGCCCAGGATCATCAGCATGCCACCCGTCGGGGCAGCAAAGTCAAAGAGCTTCTCACCAACGAACAATCGTTGAGCCAGATCACCACAGAACAAACCAACACCGGCAAACAGCAACAGCATGGCAAATGCAATGCCTTTGGAGCCCGTAATCCCGTGTGCAACGCCCAGTCCGACAAAAGCGGCGGCATGCATCATCGTGATTTGAGAGATAATACCCAGATACTGGTTATCGACCGCGTGCGAACTGGCCGCCGAAGTCAAAATGGCAATAACACCGCAAAACCCGCCAAGCGCCAATCCAAGACCAAGGCCCTGACCAAGTCTGATCCGTGGCTGGTCAACAGGCACCGCTTCACTTGCACTATCCGGCATGGCTGCTCCTTAAATCCCTATTCCAAATAACATACTGCGTGAAACACAGACACGCATCAACTGCATATAGGATAGCCAGCAAAAATTACAAAACCCTCAGCAACACACCACCATGATTGATAGCTGATAAGAACATGCACTCCGCTGCAGTCCCTCAACACCTGGACCTGCGACAAACAATAGGCTCTCTCCTCGACCAGAGAGAAGGCTGCAAAGATTGACTCTTTACAGCCTGCATCACTTATTTCGCAGCATCCGCTAGATTGCTAAACGGGTCAGCCACCAGCGGCTTCAAGATTGTTAGCGTAGACCCATCCGGGTCAAAGTCCTTGAAGCTCACAGAGTTGAAGTTCATCGCATTGAGCTTCCGTACATAATAAACAGCACCATTCAGATCTGCCATAACAGACCATTGCGTGTAGTCTGGGTTGTCATCTTGCTGAGAGCTCGCAGACTGGGCCGCATCCGGCGCTTCCGGTTGGGCAAAGCCTTTCGGAATGTCGAAGTTGTTCAGAATATGCCCAGCGACATTGAGGTTCTCTTTTGCAGTTTCATGTTCCTCAGCTGTCGTCACAAACGCCGTCACGCGCACAAAACGCGATGGCGGCGTTACATCTCCCGGCACGCCCAGCATACCTGATCCTTGCCCCAGTGGTTGCAACTCACCTTCTGGAAACTTCTTTCCAGCCGAGTTTATAGGCGTCAGGTTCACGTAATTGCGCAGATTGGTTAAGTGCCAATCAAACTGTGGCGAGTTGGTCATCACACCAAGCTCATTATCGTAGATCTTCAAGCCATCATCGACGGGCTCGATCACAATGGATTTTCCGGAACGATCATGAATAGTGAAATGCAGCGGAGGCACTTCGCCAAGCGGAGCAAAATCAACATCGACCAGCTTGATCGACTTAACGGCTTCTTTCACCTCTTCAACTGTCTCAAACTGCGATAGGACCCAAACGAGAAAATCAATCGGTGCAACTTCATCATCTGCGCCACTCGCCTTCACGTCAGAATACTCTGCAAAGCCAGGGAAGTAGAGAGCACCAGCTGCAAGACCAGCTTCATTTACACCATCAACAATCGCGGTCTCATGCTTCATTGCATTCATACCGATCACAGCAAACTTACTTTTCCACTTTGCCCCTTCCCATTGTGTATCCCCGTTAAGCTCTCCAGAACTCGTGAGCTCATAATTGCGCGGGATAAGAGAAACAGTGGACTCTGTTTCAAAGCCAAACTCCATAGTCCTCCCATACACACGTCCGTCATCTTTGGCCGTGACAACAAAGCTCGTGCAAGCAGATGCACCAGCAATTGGTGCTATCAAGAGGGTGGTCGAGCATAATCCAGTCAGCACAACGCGCTGCATTTTTGAAAATAGTGATGGCATGCTAAGCTCCTTTTAGCTTTTTGCATGCGTATCGTTTCTGGAGATCTCCAAGAAATGCATAACGTTTGCATTCGATTACTCCGAAGCTTAGTAAGTGCTTTATGCTGTTGTTTTAATTAGAAATATTTAGAGTTCAGTTGGAGAAATCGATGCACAAAGCTCTGAGCATTTCAAACTTGGTTGATGTCCCTCACTTCCTTGAGCCAGCTGCAAAAGGCATGTGGCTGGAGTGGTGGGAAGAAGAAGGTCATCCGATTGAAGATGTTTATGTGGAACTGCGCACGAGCCTCAGCGAGGAAACCATTCCAACAACATTGATCGCCCACGACCAGACCGGGTTCCTTGGTATGGTCATGCTGGTGCGCTCAGATATGAGCAAACGCCCGCAATACACGCCATGGCTGGCGTCCCTATGGGTCGCTCCCGAGCATCAGGGAAAAGGTATCGGCTCCCGGCTGACGAAGGAGTTGGAGACACTCGCCTCGAACGAGGGCACACCGCACCTCTATCTCTTCGCAAAACTCAGCCTGCGCGGGTTTTATGAAGGTTTGGGCTGGCTGTGCATTGAAGACGATGTGAATGGAGTAGATATTTTCCGCAAGCAATTAAGCTGAAACAGCAGGCCGCTTCATCAGCACCTTATGCAGTCCAGGCCCATAGCCATCCGTCTCAACGGACTCAGCGAAAAACCCCATTCTCTCATAGAAGGGACGTGTATGCTGCGAGGTATCTATGTAAACTGCCTGATCCGGATAGTCTTCGGCAATACACGCAAGCCGGAATTGCACGAGCGTTCTGCCAATTCCCTGACTGTGTAGTTCACGGCGCACCATTCCCCAAGTCAGCCCAACCCCTTTAGCGTTTAGGCAATACCCGCCAGCAGCAACAATCAGCCCATCTCGCTCAACGACAAAGTACGGATCATCAAGCCTTTCCAGGTCCTGGCTGTATTCTTCCAGCTCAGTCTCCATGAAATACTTGGGAACGTTTCCCTTAAAGATCTCAAGGCATGCATCGTAATCAGCTGTTTGATACCTGCGAAAGTTCATCACACAGTCCTTGGTGGTCTTGGTTCTAAAACATATCGCATGACAGGCAGTTTTCGCCCTTCAGGAAGAAGTGGACGTGATCCAGTCTCTCTTCACTCAGAAAACTCTTTGGCATCAGGTCTCAAGCAAATCATTGCAGGTTTCGCCTGCAAACTAACAGCAGTAATCTACGATTAGGTAGTAGTTCGGATTGATCCATTTTAGCTCGGTGCGCACATCGTCGCTTTTTAATCTCGCTGTATGATACGCAGACTGAATAGCTGCCTCATCTCCATTTTCAGAGAAAAGCAGCTGTAGGTCCGTGCTGCTGGAGTAAAGTCCGGTATTACCCCAACTCACAGTTTCAACTGTCCCATATCCCTTAGTCCCAGAAAAGTCAGGAGGGTCAAGAGCAAGCCTTACATTGCTCATTAAAACAAACATGACGGGCGAAAATACTGGCTGCAGCATGAATGCAGCAACTATCAAAGGACCAACCCAAAACCGGCATGTCTTAAAGCCGAAGTATAAAACGGTGGGGATCGCAACCGCGAGCAGACCCGGCAACGAGTATCCGTAATTAACTCTGTACCCTATCAGCGAAACCACGAATGCAAGTGCAAACAAGCATCCGCTATACCTCAAAAGCCATGGTTTCCAACTTTGAACTCCAAGCTTAAGCTCCATATTGTCCTCTGGTTGGGTCTGCCACATCAATAATGCGTATGGACGGTTTCGCCTGCCCCTGCCACGTATCAACACTCAAACTACCAGCAATATGGAGGGGTTTGCCACGTGCTTGTAAGAGCGCCTTTCCATGAGGTTGGTCTTCCGCTTTAAAAGCAATCGCCTTCAGGTTTGTTCCCTCATTACCGCCAAGTGTCACACTCACATGCCCTTGCCCAACCACCTTTGAAAACTTGATCGGCACAGATGGCAAGGCAAAAACAGGTTCTGCGTGCGAGGCCCCATAAGGCCCTGCCTGTTCCAGTATATCCAGCAGGCTCAGATTCGCGCCGGCAGGTGTCAGCACACCATCAATGGTGAGTTCATGATCAGCAGAGGCCTGCTCCACATCTTCACTCAGTTGCTCTGTCAGGAAAGCCTCAAACTCAGGCACTTTTTCTTTTTCAATGGTAAGCCCTGCCGCCATTGCATGCCCTCCGCCTTTGACCAGCAAACCCGCCTCAACAGCTGCACGAACCGCAGAGCCCAGATCAACACCAATGATCGAACGACCTGAGCCAGTACCCAAACCTTTTTCATTAAACGCCATAGCAAAAGCAGGCCGGCGGTAACGCTCCTTCAACCGCGAGGCGATCAATCCAACGACACCCGGATGCCAGCCGTCTGCTCCTGTCAAAAGCACGGCAGGAGGAACAGTGACCTCCATTTTCTGGAACGCCTGCCCCTCGCCTTCTTCCAGCATCACAGCTTCCATGGCCTGACGTTCCTGGTTGAGCCGTTCCAGCGTCGCTGCAATACGCTCCCCCTCCGCCCGATCATCAGAGGAAAGCAGTTTCATGCCAAGAGCTGAATCGCCAATTCGCCCGCCCGCATTGATGCGCGGCCCAAGCATGTAGCCCAGATGGTACGGGGTCGGCTTCCCGCTTAAGCGCGAGATGTCTGCAAGGCACGACAGCCCGACATTCTCACGCCGCGCCATCACTTTAAGCCCCTGCACCACATAGGCGCGATTCAACCCCTTAAGCGGTACCACATCACAAATCGTTCCAAGTGCAACAAGATCTAGTAAATCCATAAGGCGCGGCTCTGCACGCTGAGCAAACGCTCCCCGGCGACGCAACTCACGGTTCAGCCCCACAAGAAACAGGAAGGTGACGCCCACAGCGGCCAGATGACCTTGTCCAGACAAGTCATCCTGCCGGTTGGCATTCACCAGCGCATGAACCTCCGGAAAGCTCTCATCCACCTGATGGTGATCCAGAACCACCACTTCCAGTCCGATCCGCTTGGCTTCCTCAAAGGCTTCAAACGACGTGGAACCACAGTCTACTGTGACTAGCAACCGTGCCCCACCTGCATGAAGCTGGTTGATCGCCGTTGGATTTGGCCCATAACCATCAATGATGCGATCCGGGATATAAACATCCGGCTCCGCTCCAAGCTGCATCAAGTAGCGCTTGAGCAAAGCAGAGGACGTTGCACCATCAACATCGTAATCCCCGAAGATCGCAATCTTAACGCCCGCCTGCAACGCATCTGCAACGCGTGCGCAGGCCTTATCCATACCCACTAGTTTGGAAGGATCTGGCATCAGGTCTTTAAGGGAAGGATTTAAGAACCCGGAAGCCTCTTCCAGTGCCACATTGCGCCCGGCAAGCACACGGCCAACCACTTCAGGCAGATCGGTTCTTTGAGCAATGGCCAGTGCTTGTGAGAGCCCCTGATCATCAAGCCGTTCACGCCACATACGTGCACTCAAAGACTTTTTTACACCAAGAACGACACGCCGTTCGGCATTGGTTGCATCCAACGTCATAACCATAGAAAGAAACTGCCCGGATTCTCGTATAAAAGCAAAAGGGGCGAGTGTTCAACACACCCGCCCACTCTATTTATCTAGCTTGAAGGAAGCGCTAAATCAATCCAGATGGAATTTTTCCAACTGGGTATGCTTCGCTTCAATGAAACGAACAGTACCGGTCGTGGAGCGCATCACAACAGTGTGGGTGGTGATGTTATCACGGCCCAGCTTCACACCCTTCAGGAAGTTACCAGTTGTCACACCGGTCGCAGCAAACAGAACGTCTCCGCCAGCCATTTCTTCCATGGTGTATTTGCGATTGATATCGTCAATACCCATGCGGCCTGCGCGTTCAACCTGCTCTTCACGAGTGATCACCAGACGGCCCTGCATCTGACCACCAATACAGCGCAGAGCTGCAGCAGCCAAAACGCCCTCAGGCGCACCACCAATACCAACATAAAGATCGATACCGGTCTCTTCAGGATCAGTGGTGTAAATGATGCCAGCGACATCACCATCACCAATCAGGAAGATGGAAGCACCGGTCGCACGGATGTCGTCAATCAGCTTAGCGTGACGCGGACGGTCCAGCACACAGACGGTTACGTCTTTCACTTCACAGCCTTTTGCTTTCGCAACAGCTGCAAGGTTTTCCTGAATTGGGCGATCCAGATCGATGGTACCCTCAGGATACCCCGGACCAATCGCGATCTTATCCATGTAGCTGTCAGGTGCGTTCAGCAAGCCGCCTTCTGGTGCCAGCGCGATAACAGCAATGGAGTTTGGCATGTTCTTCGCACAGATCGTGGTACCTTCCAGCGGATCAAGTGCGATATCAACCTTTGGCCCGTCTTTGGTGCCAACCTTTTCGCCAATGTAGAGCATTGGCGCTTCATCACGTTCCCCTTCACCAATCACGACAGTACCGTCGATTGGCAGCTGGTTCAGTTCGCGGCGCATTGCGTCCACAGCAGCCTGATCAGCTGCCTTTTCATCGCCCCGTCCACGAAGACGTGCTGCAGATACAGCAGCACGTTCCGTAACGCGTGCAAGTTCCAGTGTCAGAATACGGTCAAGAACGTCAGTTGCGTCCTGATGACTATCCGCCATTTAAACCTCTCGGGTGTCCTGTTTTCACGTTAAACGTGAGGAAGTATTATTTCAGGTTCTCAATTCGTAACATCTGAGGCTTACCAGAAGTTACTTTTTCAGCAGCAATCGCATCCAGAGCTTCGCGCACAGCCAGTTCAGTGGTCTCATGCGTGATAAGGATAACACTTCGCGGTGCTGCAGGATCGCTTACACCATCCTTATCATTTCTGGAATGCGGTCCACGTTGGACAATAGACTCAAGTGAGATCCCTTTGTCCGCCATACAGCGCGCAATTGTGGCAAAAGTACCGGCTACGTCCAACACAGCCAGACGAATGTAATAACCACCTTCATGCGCTCGCATACGCGCTGGAACATAATCTGCAAGTGTTGTCGCAGACTGACTAAACACCGGCAGAGCAACATCACGTGCAATATCGACAAGATCGGAGATCACAGAGGATGCTGTTGCATCACCACCAGCACCCGGTCCAACCAGCACCACTTCGCCAACTGCATCACCATCAACAGCAACAGCGTTCAGCACACCATCAATGCGAGCGATTGCAGAAGACTTCGGCACCATAGTCGGGTGCACACGCTGCTCGATCCCCGTATCAGTGCGCTGAGCAACACCCAGCAGCTTGATCCGGTAACCCAGCTCATCCGCAGCGCGAATATCAGCCGTCGTAATGGAAGTGATCCCTTCCACATAGATCGCATCGGCATTCACTTCACAGCCAAACGCAAGGCTGGTCAGCAGAGCAAGCTTGTGCGCGGTATCAAAACCTTCAATGTCAAAGGTCGGATCAGCTTCGGCATAACCAAGGCGCTGCGCATCAGCAAGACACTCAGCAAACGACAAGCCTTCCTGCTCCATACGCGTGAGGATGTAGTTACAAGTGCCGTTCATGATGCCGTAAACACGGGACACATCATTGCCCGCAAGGCTCTCACGCATGGTCTTGATAATTGGAATACCACCAGCGGCAGCGGCCTCATAGTTGAGGCTCACACCTTTGGCTTCTGCAAGGTGTGAGAACGCAACCGCATGCTTCGCCAAGAGCGCTTTGTTGGCTGTGACGACGTGTTTCCCAGTCTCCAGCGCAGTGCGAACACTCACCTCAGCAGGACCGTCTTCACCGCCAATCAGCTCCACAAAAACATCAATCCCGTCAAACTTGGCAAGTTCAACGGGATCTTCAAACCAGGTCAATCCATCCAGATTAACACCACGATCTTTAGAGCGACTGCGAGCACTCACAGCCACTACTTTGATAGGTCGGCCACATCGATTGGCAAGAACATTCGCCTTGGCCTCGAGGATACGCACCAACGAAGCACCGACGGTTCCTAGACCAGCAACGCCAACTTTCAAAATATCAGTCATAAATACCCAGTATCTGTAGGTGGGCGGGCGCCTAAGCGCCCGATTTACTCAATTCCTCAGAATTGCTGCCCGCGTCTTCAAAAAACTTCCGAATGCCACGTGCGGCCTGCCTGATACGCTGTTCGTTTTCAACCAGACCGATACGTACAAAACCTTCACCGTGTTCACCGAAGCCGATTCCCGGAGCAACCGCCACATCTGCCTTTTCAATAAGCAGCTTGGAGAACTCCAAAGACCCTAGATGTTTGAACTGGTCTGGAATTGGAGCCCAGGCAAACATGGATGCTTCTGGAGCAGGAATATCCCAACCAGCGCGTCCAAATGAGTCGATCAGCACATCACGGCGCTTCTTATAGATCTCGCGAGTTTCACGAATGCAGTCATCTGATCCGTTCAGCGCAGATGCAGCTGCCACCTGAATTGGAGTGAACGCACCATAATCCAGATAGGACTTCACGCGAGCAAGAGCCGCAATCAGACGTTCATTACCAACTGCAAAGCCCATACGCCACCCCGGCATGGAGAAGGTTTTGGACAAAGAGGTAAACTCAACAGCAATATCCATTGCTCCCTCTACCTGCAGGATGCTTGGAGGAGGAACATCACCAAAGTAGATTTCGGAGTACGCCAGATCAGAAAGCACATAGATTTCGTGCTTACGCGCAAAGGCAACCACATCACGATAGAAATCCAGATCAGCAACACTTGCTGTCGGGTTCGCTGGGAAGCACAGAATAATTGCAATTGGCTTCGGAATGGAATGGACCACAGCCCGCTCCAGAGCCTCAAACAGCTCAGGACCCGGAGTTGCCGGGATAGACCGCAGTGAACCACCTGCCATCAGGAAGCCAAATGCATGAATTGGATAGGATGGATTAGGGACAAGCACCACATCGCCCGGCGCGGTAATCGCCTGAGCCATGTTGGCAAATCCTTCCTTGGACCCCAGTGTCGCAACAACTTGCGTATCTGGGTTTAGCTTTACACCAAAGCGACGCTCATAATAGCCAGCCTGTGCCTTACGCAATCCCGGGATCCCTTTGGACGCGGAATAGCGATGTGCGCGCGGGTTCTGAACAGTCTCCACCAGCTTATCGACAATATGTTGCGGAGTAGGCAAATCTGGGTTGCCCATACCCATGTCGATAATATCGGCGCCTGCCGCTCGCGCTTTGGCTTTCAGACGATTGACCTGTTCAAAGACATATGGCGGGAGCCGGCGTGTCTTGTGAAAGTCGTCCATGACGCGAGCCTCACTTTCTTCAGTTTAGCGTTTCAAGCTATATTTTGATTTCTGTTCAAACTTGGTCCCGAGTCATTTCAGCCAAGTTTCCACGGCCTTTTAGCAGGTGCGAACATTTTTCGCATCATTCATGAGGGATAAAACCGACATTTTTTTAAAGTTTTCAAAGAAGATGTGAAACTTTAAATCCAAAGAAAAAGCCGCAGAATTCTGCGGCTAACAACGGGATCTACAATTTCAACTTGAGAAATTAGACGGCTTTCACACAAAATGCACAACTAAAGGTGCATTCGCCACATGAAAAATGCGGCGAAAGATTATTGCGCCTGCACATCCTGAGATTGCTCAGCCTGCTCACCAGCAATCGTTTTCAGCTGTTCGGCACTGGACTCAAAGCTCCCACCGAGACCTGCCCTGCGCTTACTCTCAGAGGAGATCGCAAGCAGATTGGCTTCAGAAGCCGCACGCTGTTCTGGGGAAAGCAAATCGCTGGAAACTTCTGGCGGCAGTTCAGCCACACCAGTCTGCTTTGCGCCGTTGCCTTTTTCGATGGCCTCGTAAACCGTCAAAGATTCGCCAAATGCACAACCGCCAACAAAACCTGCCAGCACAACTGCACAGCAAACCCGTTGAAACTTAAGCAACATCTGGAACCTCGCGTTTTATCTGATGACGACACAAAAGCAGCGCACATAACTTTATTAAAAATGCACTTAGCAGTTGCGTCATCCGTAGTCCACATATATTACCCTGTTAACAACACATAGTTTATTACTCTAGGGCAGTTGTCATTTACTGAACACAGAACACGATATACTCAAACCATAACCGATAAATATTAAGAAGAAATACTATTATAATTCGGAGTATTCCGAGTTTTCCTCAAGAGTTGAACTCATCCATAAAACTTAAGAATAACCCAAAACTTCTCACAGTTCCGCAAGAGCACTTTACTTGCTAAATACCTACTAAGAATCCACCTAAGGACTAAGACAATCAGCATGGATTTTCACGTGCCTGTCAAAATTCTTAGGGATATACTCATTATGCCGTTTTTGTAGGCTAAGACACCGCCCCATTACGCATGAGTGTATGTGGCATATTTTTGAGCACGATCACGCACACCAAATACTATTGGGTCTGGCGAGTATTAATCAGACACCAGATACGAGGACTGAGCAGGCAAATGACCGGTGAAGACACCAATCCAATGTTGCAGTACATCCTCAATAATCCTGAGGAGTTTGCCAAGAACCTCTCCGAGATCGCCGAAAATGGCGGCAAGGCTCTGGCAGCCTATCTGGAGCCTCGCGAAAAAGGCGAAGCAGCATCCGGTGGCACCGAAGAACTCAACGCAGTGGTAAAGACACTCGCTGAGGTCGGCAATTATTGGATGAAAGACCCTTCCCGCGCCATAGAAGCTCAAACCAAGCTCTGGTCTGGATATATGAACATCTGGAACTCCACGCTCCAGCGCATGGCTGGAGAGGAAAGAGAACCAATCGTCGTCCCCACCAACACTGACAAGCGCTTTAAAGACAGTCAGTGGGACGACAACAACTTCTTCGACTTCATCAAGCAGATGTACTTGCAGACGAGCAACTGGGCTGAGGAACTTGCCGAAGGCGCCGATGAACTGGATGACCACACGCGCCATAAGGCGGGCTTTTACATAAAGCAAATCTCCAATGCCATGTCGCCGTCCAACTTCATCCTCACCAACCCGGAGCTGCTGCGCGAGACCATGTCGTCCAACGCCGGCAATCTGGTGAAGGGCATGAAGTTGCTGGCGGAAGACATCAAGGCCGGACACGGAGACCTGCGCATCCGTCAGACTGACCCGGACAAGTTTGAAGTTGGCGTGAACGTTGCAGTCACACCCGGCAAGATCGTAGAACAGAACGATGTTTGCCAGCTGATTCAATACACACCAACGACAGAGACCGTTCTCAAACGTCCGCTCCTTATTGTTCCGCCTTGGATCAACAAGTACTACATTCTTGATCTTAACAAGGAAAAGTCGTTCATCAGATGGGCTGTGGATCAAGGCCACACTGTCTTTGTAGTCTCGTGGATCAATCCGGATGAGACACAGGCTCAAAAAAGCTTTGAACACTACATGCGAGACGGCATTCTCAACTCTCTGGAACGCATTCGCAAAACCACCCAGCAGACGACCGTCAACGCCATCGGTTACTGCGTCGGCGGCACTTTGCTGGCTGCTACCCTCGCCTACCTTGCAAAAATTGGTGAGCAAGATCGCATTGCATCCGCAACCTTCCTGACCACTCAGGTGGATTTCACCTATGCAGGCGACCTGAAGGTGTTTGTGGACGAAGAGCAGATCGAAATTCTTGAACATCGCATGGGCGAGAAAGGATATCTGGACGGCTCCAAAATGGCGACGGCCTTTAACATGCTGCGCTCAAACGACTTGATTTGGCCTTATGTCGTCAACAATTATCTGCGCGGTAAAGATCCATTCCCGTTTGACCTGCTCTATTGGAACGCGGACAGCACACGCATGCCTGCCGCCAACCACTCCTACTACCTGCGCAACTGTTACCAGAAGAACGCACTTGCGAAAGGCGAAATGGAACTGGCCGGGCAAAACCTCGACCTGAGCGATGTCCAGATCCCGATCTATAATCTGGCAACAAAAGAAGACCACATTGCACCTGCAAAATCCGTATTCAAAGGCTGCGGATGTTTTGGTGGTCCCGTGGAGTACGTTTTGAGTGGCTCTGGCCATATCGCTGGTGTCGTCAACCCGCCATCCAAAGAGAAATACCAATACTGGACAGGAAGTAAGCCGGAGGGTGCTCTGGAAAACTGGATGCAAGATGCATCTGAAACCCCAGGGTCATGGTGGCCACACTGGCAAAAATGGATTACATCTCAGGATGATAATCAGGTAAAAGCACGCAAACCGGGCGCACGCCGCACAAAAATTTTGGAAGACGCCCCAGGCAGTTATGTTAAGGTGCGCATATAAAGAGAACACGCAGTGAGTCTGCTCGATGCCACGCTTGTTCTCAAGGAATAAATGGAGGACAACGTGGCAGGAGATCCTAAGCTATCACAAATGCAACCGCGGAAGATCGGCGGCTGGGATCCTCGACATGTTCGGCACCTGAACACACAAAGCGCTGCCCTCACGCGCATGAACAAGCCTAAAAACCTCTTGGCAAGAATCCTTGTGCTTCCTGCCTTGCTTGCACCTCTGTGGTATCAACCAGCGCTCGGCTGGTTCTGGGCATTAGCCCTTTCACTTGCAGCTGTTGCATGGGTTTGGGTCATTCCACCCTTTGGCAAAAAAGCAATTGGCGCAAAAACTTGGCTGCAAAAAGCGATGCTGGGTGAGAGAATGTGGCTGAACCGGATGTTTGTTCCAGTTCCAGCCCCTTATCATCAAAAAGCACTCGCTCTTCTTGTCATCGGACTAATCGCAGTTGGCACAGCGATCTGGGCAGCAACCACCAACAATCTTCCGCTCATGCTTACGGGTGGCATCCTCGCCTACCTCGCAAAGCTCGCCTCACTGTTTGTGATGGTGAAAGTCTTCGAGCATATGAAAAATGCCCATCCACTCTACAAGAGCTGGCGAAACATTCCAGTCAACGACAACAGCCTGAAAGCAAAAGCGAGCTGAGTCTTAGTCGGCCAACAAGGGCGCACCATAACCGTCTTGCTTTGTAGAAATAGGCGACTCACGCCCCTGTTCTGAAACAAACCAGTAATCTGCTCCGGAAAGTTCCGGTTGGGTGACCACATATCCCGGCAACTTCATAAAGGCGATTAAGGCATCTTGTTGCTTTGCGTTATGATTGTGCTCAACGCATAGGAAGTCAAACGTCCTGCGCGAAAAATCGATTCCCTTGAGAACTTCCAGCTCAGTACCTTCCGTATCAATAGATATAAAGGGAATGTGATCGGGCACATTGTGCTGAACCAGAATATCCTCAGTCCGAGCAATAGGAACTTCAATCTCGCGCCCGGGCTTCGTTCCTTGGCCTACAACGGAGAGCATCCCAGAGTACTCCGAAGTATCAGCACAAAAGAAGCGAAGTGCTCCCCCTCCCGAACTCCAAGCCGCTCTCTTATCCAAATCAGCGTCACGCCTTGAGCAAATCTGCTCCCAGCAATCTGGATTGGGTTCCACAAGCAAACCAGACCAACCCAATGCCCTCTCAAAAAGGAAGCTATTGGAAAGGTGCGTTCCATCTCCAACGCCTATTTCTACAAAAAAACCTTTTTGCTTCTCGTAGAATGGAAACTGTTTGAGGAAATGCAGCTCCTGAAAGCGCTGAGCACGGCAATAGTAAAAGTACTTCTCACTCAACCGCGCAAACTGCTCATCACCCAAGCCAACTTGCAAAAACTCTTCCAATCGCCTCATGTTGGAAAAGCCCTTATGCTCTTTCAGATAAAGCACTCTCGAAGCACTTAGGTTTTTCTTATCCAACCGCAAAGCAAGACGAGCCAGCGTCCCACTTCGTTTGTGCGGGGCAAGCCCCATTAGGAATGCCGACAAGAACTTTTGCGACCACCGGATCAATGCACATCCCCACCACAGTTTCGCACAAACGTGGCAGGTAAACCCCAGCGCAACAACTCTGCAATTTCACCCACGGCAAGACAGAGAGCCCAAACACAAAAAGGGCCGCCAAATGGCAGCCCTCTCCGTAAAACTGTTTCCAGTATCGCGTATTAGCGCTTGGAGAACTGGAAGGAACGACGAGCTTTACGCTTACCGTACTTCTTACGTTCAACAACACGGCTATCACGAGTAAGGAAGCCTTCTTTCTTCAGAACCGGACGCAATGCTGGCTCGTAGAAAGTAAGTGCTTTAGAGATACCGTGACGAACAGCACCAGCCTGGCCGGAAAGACCACCACCAGCAACAGTTACGTTGATGTCGTACTGGCCATCACGCTCGGTGAGCATGATTGGCTGACGCAGGATCAGCTGAAGTACTGGACGAGCGAAATACTCAGCGTACTCTTTGCCGTTTACAACGATTTTACCGGTGCCTGGCTTGATCCATACACGAGCGATAGCGTCTTTACGCTTACCGGTTGCATATGCACGGCCTTGTGCGTCGAGCTTCTGTACATGTACAGGAGCTTCGTTCTCGGTAGGGGCGATTGCGCCGCCCAGTTCCTCAAGGGACTGTAGCTCAGACATAATTAACCCCTCTTCGCATTTTTAGGATTCATGGCTTTAACGTCTACCACTTCTGGAGACTGGCCATCATGCGGATGTTTTGCAGCAGCGTAAACACGCAGGTTACGCAGCTGTGTACGGGAAAGAGGTCCGCCTGGCATCATACGCTGGATAGCCTTTTCCAGAACGCGCTCTGGGAAACGACCTTCGATCAGCTGACGTGCAGTGCGCTCTTTGATACCGCCAGGGTAACCAGTGTGCCAGTAGTACTTCTTGCTCTGATATTTTTTACCAGTCAGTACAACTTTGTCTGCATTGATAACGATTACGTTGTCGCCATCGTCGATATGTGGTGTGTAGGTCGGCTTGTGCTTGCCGCGCAGACGGTTTGCGATGAATGCTGCCAGACGGCCAACAACAACGCCTTCTGCGTCGATCAAGATCCACTTCTTGTCGACCTCAGCCACTTTAGTGGAATGAGTCTTCATAAGATCTACCGTAGTTTTGACGGTTAAAATTCTTGGGAGAAATTCGTTCAGGCCCGAAAGAGCAGCTAAACGTGATAGCTCCGTGTAGGAACGGGTAGATACGCGAGCTTGAGCACAACGTCAAGAGCAAAAAAACACACGCCCAAGCAAATTAATCAACAAAATCAAATAGATACAAAATGGGTATTATAATACCACACTTTTTCCGCATGAATCTGAGGTTTTTGCACCTCAGGAAACACCGGCAGCACGTGCAGCAGTCAAAATAAGGTCATCTACCTGCAATTCATAGAAGACCCAGTTGGCGCTGTAACAGCTGACATAATAACCAAGACCAGCAAGTGCCACACGATATTCGCGCAAATTAATGGGTGTAAAATGAACCGGATAGAAAAACCGCCAGCGACTTCGGGTCAGGCGTGTCGTCAACGTGGCATTTGCCAGCAGCAGATTGAAGAACACCAGGCTCACGAAGACAATTGGATCACCAATAAAGGCCGTATCCAGATAGAACATCGTCTCGCGGAATTCAGCAAAGACCCGAGGCTCACTGACCACATAAAGATCAAAGAACGCAGGAACAGCCAGAATCAAAAGGATATTCAGGGCTAGAAAGCCAATATAGCCGATCGTGGCCAATAGAGTTCCGAAACGGAGTGGTACCAACAGGAAATCAAAAATGAAACCGAAAAACGCACGATAGAACACAAGCCTGCTCCCCCACACGCCGTCTTCTCAGGTCTCCCATCCATCAAAAAACGGCCTTTGGCTTTAGTCCCTGAATTTTAAGTGGCTTTTTACTTTTGGATCAACAGACAATTCAACTTTCAGGCAAATTTAATTCAAAAGTTTCAATAAGCTGAGGGTTTTAGGCACTTCAACGCAGTGTCGTCTTGTAGAGCACATGCTTCATACATTGGATAACATGGGATGAACACATTTCCGTGCGGAAATCATCGAATCGATTGTTCAATCCAAAGTTGCTTTTCTCAGGTATCAAATTTTCAGATGCACCTCCCCTTTCTCTTTCTAATTCCGTCCTTGTTCATAAAACCTGCCCTTGCAGAAAATCCACCGGTCCAGATCATCATAGACGTCAGCACCACCACACCTATGAGCGGAACTGCAACAGTCACATTTCCAGCTCCACAAGGCCTCAGGTTACTGAAGCCCCGCACCATTCGAGGGGATGCAAAAACGCCACCAATTCAGTTCTTCTGCGACGGAATTCAAAAGGCATCCATTACCTATGGAAAGCAATTATCATGTCGTGAGTTGCAATGGACTGTCACCTTCCAGAATGTGCAAACCGCCCCTCACGCCATTGCAAACCAGCAAAACCTCTACTCTCCCTCTGGATGGTGGAGCTTAACGGAGTGGGATGACATTCCTCGCTTCGAAGGTATCTCTGCAACAGAGATCTGCGGCAAAGTCCTTAACAAGGCGCAGGCAATCAAATGCAGCGCCCTGCCCACCCAAAACGAACCACCACTGATCCTTACATGGGGCAAGACCACCAAAACACTGGAAACCGGACAAACAACGCTCACGCTGTTCAAAGACGACCCGACTTCAGCCTTGAAAGCAGAGAACCTGCCCGCTCTTCAACAACAACTTGCGTATCTGAAAGCGTTGCTTGCACCCGAGGAGCGCACACCAAACAATATCGATCTCGTGTGGGTCGCAATTAACAAGAAGCTGGGGCAAATAGCTGGAGCTGCTGGCAAACAAGCGTTCCTTGCCAATTTTGCAGTAACCGATGGCGCAGCCACAGACGACAGCATCGCCAAACTTCATTGGGTCTCCGGCCACGAACTCTTTCACTTGCTGGCAACCCAATCTTACCCACTCTGGATATCTGAAAGTCTTGCTCAATATTACGGCTACAAATCACTGGAGAAAGCTGGTTTACAATCAGAAACTCCGATGGAGCAATGGCAAAACTTTCAAGAGCGCTACCCTCACGCAGCAACAGGCCTTTATGAAGCCCACACCAAAGTAACGCGCGACAATAACCCCAGCTACTACCCTCTCTTCTATATGAAAGGCGCTGCATTCTGGCAGGCAGTTGATCAGAAATTGCAGAAGGCAGGAACATCACTCGATAAGGTTCTGCCTCAAATAGAAGCCGCAGCAGCAAATGATGCGGCATTATCGTCAAGAACAATCGGCCTCCTGAAAACTACGCTTTCGGAGCAAGTCGTTTCAACGCTACAACAGCAGTACCTCCACTAAGCGCATTGCAGGTTCCCATGATCACACAGGATTCATTTCAGTATCAGCAGCTCAAAAGCATCAGGCACCGTCAAGATGGAACCCCATGCGCAGTCCGGTCCCGCGGCAAGCAGACGGATGTCGCGCTCACAAAGTGCGAGTTGAACCGTTTCCCATCAGAGTTGTTGCATCATCATTCCTTAAGAAGCCTCTATCTGGGACAGAACCCAATCAGCGAAATACCGCAGGCCCTATCCGGCCTTCAGGCGCTAAGGGAACTCTACATCTACGGATGTAAGCTGACACAACTGCCCGACAGCCTCTGTGACTTGCGAAATCTGGAGATCCTGGACCTCAGCCATCAAGCATTGAAGTGTCTTCCGGAAAAGTTAGGAGCTTTAAAGAAACTGCGTGTGCTCTATGCAAGCAACACCGTCATGACGCAACTGCCAGAGAGCATTGGTGATCTGTCTGCACTGGAGTATCTCGGCTGCACCGACAACACCATTACACATCTCCCGGAAAGTTTCGGGAACCTGCAAAATCTGAAGGAGCTAAGGCTCTACGGCAATGGTTTGCGTGTATTACCCTCGCACTTCTCCAACCTCTCATCCTTACGAGAAGCTTATTTGCGCGACAACGCCCTCACAAAGCTTCCTGAGAATATAGACGAATTGCATCAGCTCGAAGTGCTGGACCTCCGCAACAATCAAATATCCCAGCTCCCAGAAGATATTGGAGATCTTCCCAATCTCTATCAGTTGGACCTCAGGGCAAATCCATTGGAAGAACTGCCCGCCAGCATGAGTAACCTGAAGAACTTGCGCAAGCTGGATCTGCGCTGGACACGCCTGACCAAAGAACCGGAGTGGTTTGAAATCCTGCGCGAACAAGGTACGTTGATTTACCTCTGAGCGGCAAAGTACCCCTGAAAAACAGTGGTGGCGATCCACGCCCCACATCTTACCATGGGGAATGCATCGCTATCTCTTACTCACCCTATCGCTTTTGTTGCTTTGGACCTGGAATGTCCAAGCTCAGGAAAGCAAGTTCCGCAAACGTCCTCGCAGTCTGTTTAAACAGCCGGACTGTTATTGCACCAACCGTGGCCTGCGGATTGAGCTGGGTGATTTTTCCTGTCTGTATGTAGACGGCACTGCCTATCTGGCCCAATGCCAAATGGCACTCAACAACCCCATGTGGCGCAAAATTCAGGATGGATGCCCAACCACGCAGTTGGACAACAAACAGCACGCATCCTATCCCTTGAACGACGCCGGCGGGATGGAGTAAGTCGCGGTAGCATGGGCAATCAGATCACCGCTCCCTTCACGTGTAATTTCGCAATCCATAACAACAAGGCGTTTGCCGCCCTTCAGGATGCGACACGTGGCGATCATCTCACCAGCTTCAGCTTTACGTAGGAAGTTGATATTGATGTTGGTGGTCACAGCAAGCGCATGCAGCCCCATATTACCCAGCAGAACCACATAGGCTGCATAGTCAACCAGAGCCATCAACGAAGGACCGGAAACAGTACCACCAGGACGCAAATGTACGTCCCCGGCCTTGAGCCTGACAATTGCTTTTCCCGGTAGAATTTCATCGATGAAATATGCACGACCTAATGCGTGCATCTGCGGAAATGCCTTGTCCAGAAATTCCGTCAGTTCTGCCGGACTAAACTTAACAGCAGGCGCCGCCACCTCACTGGTCATGAAGTCCCTCCTCCTCATGCAAGCCGACATACTGATATATGGCTCCATGATTTACCAGCTGAACAAAAGTTCTAAACCGTTGCGCTAGGCTCAAGTTTTGTTCACTCTGTGATTTAACACTTAATCATGGCCCGATAGCCTGCTAAAGGCATCTTAACGACTATTTTCAGCACTATGGAGAACCATTATGTCTGACGCAGACACCACCAAAGATCAAAACGAAGCAGAACGCCCGATGCTTGGCAAACTGCTGCACAATGGTGTTCAGCGTATCGTCATGCAGCGCCCTGAGCGTATGAATGCTCTGTCCATGGCCATGATGAAAGAGCTCTGCACCGCGCTGGATGAAGCCGCAGCAAACCCGGAAGTGCGCGTCGTTTTGCTTGGCGCTGAAGGCAAAGTCTTTTGCGCAGGCCACGACCTGAAAGAACTAACCGCAGCACGCGCGCAAGCAGATGGCGGCAAAGTTTTTTATCAGCAGACATTCGATCAATGCGCTGAGCTCATGCAGAAGATCGTGAACCTGCCAAAGCCAGTCATCAGCGTTGTAACTGGCGTTGCAACAGCAGCAGGCTGCCAGTTGGTCGCTTCCTGTGATCTGGCACTAGCACTGGATACAGCCACCTTCTGCACCCCAGGCGTTAACATCGGCCTCTTCTGCTCCACCCCAATGGTAGCCCTTACCCGCAACATTGGCCGCAAACAGGCCATGGAAATGCTTTTGACTGGCGAAAGCATCGACGCCTCCACCGCAAAGGAATACGGCTTGATCAACCGCGTGGTGCAAGCAGACTATCTGGAAGTCGTAGTTCAGAAATACGCTGAAGTGATTGCATCAAAATCAGCCCTTACCGTCAAAACCGGCAAGGAAGCCTTCTACAAGCAAGCCGACATGCCATTGGCAGAAGCGTATGCCTACACCTCACAGGTTATGGCAGAAAATATGCTGGCCAATGACGCAGAAGAAGGCATCAACGCCTTCCTTCAAAAGCGCACACCGGATTGGAAAGACAGCTGATCAAGATGTAAGGAGCAGCCCAATGACAGCCGGGTTTTCAAAAAGATCACTAGCTCAAAAGCTAGGCCTGAAACCCGGTATGCGCTGCTGGTGGTACAACATGCCACAAACCGTTTCCGATGAAATTGCAGCAGGAGTTGACGATCTGGTCCTCCTGCCCGCACTGGAAACTGGTATCAGTGCTGCCCATATCTTTGTAACAGGTCAAAGCGAACTGTCAGAATTGCTAAGTAAGCTGCGCAGAACACTGGATGCAGACGGCATGATCTGGGTGTCTTGGCCTAAGAAAGCATCCAAAGTCCCTTCAGAGGTGACAGAAGATACGGTTAGAGAAGTTTGCTTGCCTATGGGGCTGGTCGATATCAAGGTTTGCGCAGTTGACGCTGTCTGGTCCGGTCTCAAGCTTGTTATTCGCAAAGAGCTGCGTGAAGAGCACAGACAAATGCAGCTGGCGGCCAATGAAATTGCAGAAAGTTGATAAGAACATGAACCACGATCATTATTCAGACGACTACATTCAGGACATCCTGAAAAGCACCAAGACAATCGCGCTGGTCGGCGCCAGCAACAAGCCGGAGCGTGCCAGCTTCCGCGTGCTGGGCTACTTGCTGGAGCAAGGCTACACCATTTATCCAATCAATCCCGGTCAGGCAGGCACCGAAATAGCCGGCGCAAAAGTCTATGCGTCCCTGACAGACCTTCCAGAACCCGTCGACATGGTCGATGTCTTCCGCAATTCAGAAGCAGCGGCTGGTGTCATCGATGAGGTAATCGCTCTGCCAACGCTCCCCAAAGCAATCTGGCTTCAGCTGGGCGTCAGAAACGACGACGCAGCCGCGCGGGCAGAAGACAAGGGAATCAAAGTGGTAATGGACCGCTGCCCTAAGATCGAAATCCCACGTCTGGCATCAATTACAGCCAGCTAAACACTCCTATCAGGCGCTCTCGATACCACGAACATTGAGAGCGCATCCGATAAATTAGAACGATTTTCCAATCCCACCAAGCAGACGCGAACAGAATTTCAAGCATCAAATAGTCGGCAAGTTGCTTGAGCTTTCTGCAAGAGTGAAGAGTGCTCATCTTTTCATCTGAGCTTGCCAACCTCCGGTTGCCCCCTCATAGTTCCTAGCGGGAAATTATATAAATTTCAGCAGAGAATGACGCGCCTGTTCCAAGGGATTGCAAACCATGCACCTTGCGCAGAACCGTTCCATCCTGCAAGCGCATTGAAAGGACTGCCTTATGAGCGATCACACCCCAGGCTTTGATACCCTTGCAATTCACGCAGGCGCGAAACCAGACCCAACCACAGGCGCGCGCGCAACACCAATCTACCAAACCACATCTTTCGTGTTTGAGGATGTAGACCACGCTGCGTCCTTGTTTGGCCTGCAAGCATTTGGCAACATCTATACCCGCATCACAAACCCAACCACCGCTGTTCTTGAAGAGCGCGTGGCAACATTGGAAGGTGGCACTGCAGCTCTGGCTGTGGCATCCGGCCACGCCGCACAACTTCTGGCCTTCCACGCTCTCATGACACCCGGCTGCAACATCGTCGCCTCCAAGCGCATGTATGGCGGCACCATCAACCAGCTCAACCATTCTTTCAAAAGCTTCGGCTGGGATGTGAAATGGGCAGAAGGTCTGGACGCACAAAGCTTCGCAGACCAGATCGACGAAAACACCCGTGCCGTCTTCATTGAAAGTGTCGCTAATCCAGGCGGCGTTATCATGGATATCGAGGGCATCTCAGCAGTGGCCAAAGATGCTGGCATGCCTCTTATCGTCGACAATACGATGGCAACCCCATACCTCTGTCAGCCGATTAAGCACGGCGCAGACATCGTGCTGCATTCCCTGACCAAGTTCATGGGTGGACATGGCAACTCCATGGGCGGCGCCATTGTTGATGCCGGCACATTCGACTGGGCGGCCTCCGGCAAGTATCCAATGCTGACCGAACCCCGTCCAGAATACAACGATATGCGACTGTTTGAGACCTTCGGCAACATCGCTTTTGCGATCTGCTGTCGCGTGCTCGGCCTGCGGGATCTCGGCCCTGCTATCTCTCCACAAAATGCCTTTATGCTCATCACAGGCATCGAGACACTAGCACTGCGCATGCAAAAGCATTCTGACAATGCCTTGAAGGTCGCTGAGTTCCTCCAGAGCCACTCAGCTGTCAGCTGGGTTTCCTACGCAGGCCTTGCCAATGACCCATTCCATCAGGCACATCAGAAATACTGCCCGAAGGGTGCAGGCGCTGTCTTCACCTTCGGCCTGAAGGGTGGCTATGAGGCAGGCGTTGAACTGGTAAAAGGTCTGGAGCTGTTCTCTCATCTTGCCAACATCGGTGACACTCGCTCACTCGTAATCCATCCAGCATCGACAACACATCGCCAGCTGTCTGACGCTCAAAAGACAGCCGCTGGAGCGGGCCCTGATGTTGTTCGCCTTTCCATCGGCATTGAAGATGCTGCCGATATCGTCGCAGACCTGAAACAAGCCCTTGAAAAGGCATAATACCTATATATTTCAATGCAGTATGATTGATAAATGAATCAATCTGCAAGCGGCGATCACATAACAAGAAAAGGCGCTCACAAGGCGCCTTTTTCGATTCCACATCAAACACTTAATCAGACGAACTGAATCATCTTCTCAATGCAGCTTCTTTCTCACGGCGAAGCAGACAAACCTGCTCGACGGCAAGCGCCAGAACGATAAGAGCCATCGCCTGATGCGCCAGTGCGCGATCCATCTGCACCATGCCAAGCAACGTCACAACACCAAGGAACACCTGAATAACAATCGCCACCATGAGCCAGCTGGCATTGCGCTTCAGTACGCCCTCTCTGTTGCCGCGCATCAGATAGAACCCCTGCAGAAACACAGCAATCACCAGCACATATGCAATCATGCGATGCTGGAATTGCACCATCATCACATTCTCAAAAAAGTTGATCCACCAAGGAGACATGACAAACAAACCTGATGGTATAATCTGTCCATCCATCAGCGGCCAGGTGTTAAAGGTCAACCCAGCATTGAGGCCTGCGACCAGTGCTCCGAGGAACAGCTGAAAGAGCACCAAGGCAACAATGCCATATGCACCAAACAAACCATCACCAAAAACATTCCAGCCTTCACGCTCAAGCTCTGGACGCCGCTTTAGAACGCCAGCAAGATAATAGAGGTAAGCAAACAGAATACAGGCCACACTCAAGTGCACAGCAAGACGGTACTGGCTCACATCCACACGGTTCACAAGACCAGAAGCAACCATCCACCAGCCAATCGCCCCTTGCAATCCACCCAGCAGGAACGCAACGACAAGCCGCGGCTTAAGCCATGAACGAACCTGCCCTCGCGCCCAAAACCACACAAGCGGGATAAAGAAGAACAGCCCGATCACCCGGCCCAGCAGCCGGTGTCCCCATTCCCACCAAAAGATCGCCTTGAATTCGCTAAGCGTCATGCCCTCATTGAGAAGCTTGTATTGGGGGATTTGTTTGTATTTCTCAAACTCCTCCGTCCATTCAGCTGCACTCAGCGGCGGAATTGCACCATGTATTGGCTTCCATTCAGTGATGGAAAGACCGGATTCTGTCAGACGAGTCGCCCCGCCAACAACAACCATGGCCAAAATCAAGAAGCAGATAAACAGCAACCACACACGAATTTGCCTGCGGTTGGAAAGGTCTTGAGCAGAAAGATCTGAACTGTAGAACGGAGTAGACATGACACCTATTCGAAGAATTCGTTTGCCCCTATATATGTCAGATCAGCAGCCAAATCAGGAAAAATACGCAGATTCTCACAGCAGTCTAGACAAATTACCTAGATTCTTCGGGTGAAAGTCAGCCGCGCAATAGCACTGGTGTGTCATAGACTTAGGGAACACAAAAGCGGATCTGCACACTGTAAATTGCAAATTCCCAGCAAGATCCTCTTGAAAAATATATGCATTTTGAACTATGGCTTGCGCGGAAAAGAAAGGCCCTACGCAAAGAGGCTTTCAAGGAGAACTCTATGGTTTCGCCATTTCGCCGTTTCATCGGCATGGTATTTCTGGTCACTTTTGTTCTTGTCTATATCTTCCTGGCAATGGTCATTGGCGATATGACAATGGCGGGCAAGCACTGGTCTATTAAGCTTATCTTTTTTGCAATTGCTGGTTTGATCTGGGTGGTCCCGGCAGGATTGATTATCAGCTGGACCTACAAAAAGCGCTAAGACCAAAAGGCTCTGGCACAGACCAAAGCTTAAGCCCTTCTCAAAAAAGACCGGACGCGCCTCACTGCGTAATAAGCCGCAAATGCTGCTCCGGTCAGATACACATCAACCATTCTTTGGTGTTGATGTAATCCATTCAATGAGACGCGCGGCAAATGATAGCGCCGGTTGAGACTATCAGCACCCAAGGTTCCCGGTTGCGTCGTCACAGCCGCCGCAAAGCCCAACTCCTCGGCCACACTCTCACAGCGTTCGTCAACCGCTTCAGCAAAGCCATAGGGATACGCCAATACCGTCGGCGTCTTGCCAAGCTGCGCAGTCATCTCCTCCAACCCTGCCTGAATATGCTGCCGGATGTCGTCTCTGGTTGAAAGGCGCGCCAACATCGGATGAGTGTCCGTATGTGCACCTAGGCTTACCAGTGGTTCCTGTGAGAACGCGCGTAGCTCGTCAAAGGACAGAATAAGCTCACAGCAAAGTGCGCGCCAATCCAATTCATAACGCTCTGCAGCCTCACGAATGACTGCGCGCTGCTCAGCTTCTGGTACTTCGCTGATCAACATGCAGCGCGCTGATATAAACGCGGCCTCTTTTTGCTTCAAAGAGGTACAGTCATAATCAAACTGCTTATCTTCATATCGGAATGAGACGTAGTCATTCTTGGCAATAAGCTGTTCTATGATAATCCACCACAGCTCAGAGTTATGCTTGCTGTATTCGCTGCTAATAAAAACAGTGAAAGGAACATTGAGTTCTTTCAGCACAGGAAAGGCCACATCCCGGTTATCTTTATAGCCATCATCAAAAGTCAGAACCGCAAACTTCTGAGAGCATTGCCTTTTGCTTTGAAGCCGTTCCAAAGCATCATCCAGTGAAATAAACTCGTATCCCGCCTGCCGAACCTGAATAACGGTTTTACGCAAAAATTCTGGTGTAACTTCAAGCAGTTTATTAGGCTGAAAGGGCCCGGTTGTTTCAGGTAGAACACGATGAAGCGTAAAAATAATGCCATCACCAGCGGTCATGTTCCTGAATAATCTGGCAGGCCCACGGCTACTTAAAAAGTAGCTGGCGTAATCAATAAATAAATGCTTGAAGGACTTCCGCACGGAGACCCCCTAGTTCCAAACCGAATATTTCTCAAATTGTAACTGGGAATTATTTACGATTAATTTCAATTTGGGTTGCTCTACCTAGTTAGATTTGAGATTCATTAAGAGCTTGGAACTAATATTTCCTTGTATTTTATTTAGGGCATTTTTCAATGGCACTTCCACAATCCACGTCAAACAGCGAGCGCTCTAACCGTGCTGATTGTAATAACACGCTGGATTTGAATAAGCTTTCTTTTCAGATCATCTCAGATGCAGACTTGTCAAAACTACGAAATGATTGGCTCATTCTGGAAGCATCTGGTAATGGAAGCGCTTATCACGCTTATGAATGGTGTAAAAGCTGGGCAGAGCATGTTGCCCACTCAGAAAGAGCCACCACACTGATTGTTGCCGGATACATCGGCGGAAAACTCCACGTCCTGCTACCTCTCGCTCTCCATCAGTGCCACCTTGCAAAAACCGCCCGATGGCTCGGAGAGGAAATCTTCAACCAGAACACGGGCTATTGGTCTCAAGAGCTATTACAAGCTCCGCAGGCACATTTTCTCCGCCCTCGTCTGGTCGCAACCCTCAAAGCATGGGGCGTTGATCTCATCCACCTTGGCAACATGGCAAGTCATGTGGGCGCCTACGACAACCCGTTAATCTGTTTGGATGACACCACGAGCACCAATGCAATCTATCCGTTTGAGCTAACAAGCCCTGCGGAAGAATTCGTCAAAGCAAAACGCTCTAAAGGTGCCCGCAAAAAGCACCGCAGTAAACTTAGCAAACTTCAGTCACTGGGAACGCTCAGCTTCACGGCTGAAATCACAAAAGAAGGCGCAGCCGCTGCCATTGATGCCATGATAAGGCAGCGAGAACTCCGTCAGGCTGAGACAGGCATTCCAACCGCCTTCGCTCTTCCCAACTACCAGTGTTTCGTGCGTGAGGCCTTCACAAACCTTTCGCAAGACGACAGCCCATCAAAACCGGTGATTTACAGCCTGAAGCTTGATGATGAGATCATCAGCACATGCCTCAGTCTTAAGTCTGGAAAACGTGTATATTGCTACTGCACCTCCATCATTAATGGCGAACTGATGCGACATAGTCCCGGCGAGTTGCTCATGCAGCACGTCATTGAGGACATGTGCAATGAAGGCATGGAGATCTTTGACTTTGGACTGGGCGAAGAGCGTTTCAAGCTGGCATGGGCTGAACCAGAACACTTAAAGGACTGGATCGAACCACTCACTTTCAAAGGAAAGCTCGTCGCAGCTCTCGAAAACGTCATACTCAGCTCTAAGCGCAAACTCAGAAACAACGAGCGTTTTTGGCAGCTTTACAGGCGTGTCCGTGGAACTTTCGCTCGCATGCAGCACTAAGCTCACTCAGGAAATATTAAAGTAAGTGGCTGCTCTTACGCTGCCATATCAACCTGCAACCAAGCCGCAGCTTCATTGCTGACCACTCGCTCCACCTCAACGGGTGCCTTGGTGTGCTTTTCAAGGATGGTCAGAGCTTTTTCCAGTTCAGGGCCAGCAGGTGACCCGTCAGTCGCAATAATTACGCGATCCGCTTCAGAAAGCATCTGCGCGCAAATCAAACTCGGTTCGATGAGACCGAGATCAGCCACGATTACGTCATACGTCAGATCCAGGGCTTCCATGATGAGATTATAGCGCCCGCCATAAACCACTTCATCACGAATAGGCATGACACCTGATTGTATCACATGCGCACGGGAAACAGGATCGCGGTGGATTACGTTCGTAAAGGCCGCCTCGCCTTCCAATAACTCTGCAAAACCCGGCTTCAACGGATCATCAGAACCCTCTTCAGCTTGACGCACATCCCCAACTTCTTCAAGCGGCGTTTCTTTGAGGATGGACTGAGCCCCTTCACCGCCTTCAGACCGCACCTCGACGACCACAGGCATAATACCGCGCTCGGCAATCTTGCGCGTACAGCTTAGGGCAACGCGTGAAGACAGGCTTTCATCCTCAACACTGAGCACAACCACACGGCCAACCTTTGCCAGCTGATTGGCGTTATCAGCCTTGACTTCTTTTAGAGTAATTGACGAAACCTCAGCACTTGCTTCTTCTTCCTCAAACTCCTCGTCAAACTCTTCTTCTTCGCGTGCTTCGTCATGCTCTTCTTCAGAAGCTTCATCCCCAGCAAGCTCAGTCGTTTCCTCTTGAGGCTCTTCCTCCTCTGAGGTGTCCTGCTCCTCATCAGACTTATCTTCCTCTTCAACAAAGGAAGGCTTCAGCTCAACAGGAGGAGCGGCAACAGCATGGCTGCGGGTCGTTGCATCCACCACGCTTTCAAGCGCGTTAGAGGTTGCGGTACCTGTCGCTTCTTTCGGATTGGCAGCAGGTGCTGTTGGCGTAGAAAATGTTTCGCGGCGTAAAACTTCACCAGCAATCAAAGCACGTGCAATCACCCAGAGGCAGCCGAGGAAGAACGCGGCAAAACCTGCAATCGCAGCAAGCGCAGAAGGCTTCCGGCCAGACAGCTCACTTGGCACAGACGCACGCGAAATCACACGGGAGTCAGCATTCAGCACACCAACACCCTGCAACACTTCGGCTTCGCGCAGGCTCACAAGCAACTGGTTCAGCTGCTCTTCTTTGGAGCGTGCTTCTCGCTGCAACTCCTGCAAACGAACCTGATCAGCGCCCGAACGGGCAGCTTCTACCTTCAGTGCATTCACCTGCTCATTGAGCGCGAGGTAACGATCCTGAGCAATCTTGGCATCATTCTCAAGACCAATAACAATCTTCTCCGCCTCAGCACGGATCTGACGATCGTACCCACGCAGCTGGGAGCGCAGTGCTTTGATCTGTGGGTGATTTGGCAGGAGCGTAGTTGAAAGCTCCGCAATACGATTTTCCAGCGCCAACTGACGCTCACGCAAGCGCTGGATCAAAGACGAAGCCAGAACCTGCGTTGCAGTTTCCAAAGACCCACTATCCTCCAGCAAGGATCGGATCTGTCGCGCCTGAGCTTCAGCCTGCGACTTTGCCACGATGGCGGAAGAAACCTGAGAGTTGAGCTCGGCCAGCTGCTGTTGGTTTAGCGTCCTATTTTCGGACCCAAGCAACAGGTCTGCTCCCGCACGAAACTCCGCAACGGTCTTTTTCGCAGCCTCAACTTCGTTTTCGAGGCGCGCAACCTGCGGCGCAAGCGCATCAGCCGTGTTATTGGTCACCGCGCGCTTCGCATTATCCTGCAGCATGCGATATTCGTTGATCACCGTGTTAGCAACACGCGCTGCAAGCTCAGGATCTTTGCTTGTAAAACGCACTGCGATAACGCGGGATCCGTCGACCTGATACACATCCAGATTGCTCGTGAATTTGTTCAGCAGCCGCTCTGCTTCACTCATCTGACCAGATGTCGGCTCAAGCCCAACACGGGTCATCAATTGATCAACAAGACCCGGTTTGCTTTTGGCTGCAAAAACACTGTTGTTCGCAAGATCAAGTGTTTGCACAACGTGGCGCGCCAAATCACGCGACTGTAACAACTGTACTTGGCTGGCAATGCCTTCTTTATCCAGCAGAGATCGTTCCTGCTCGCTGTTACGGATTTGGCCTGGCAGGATAATTTTGGCTGTATCAATGAGGACTTTGGATTCGCTTGTGTATTTGGCAGTTTGCTTGCTGGCCAGGTAGAAAGTGCCGAAGGCGATCAGCGCTGCAAAAGGGATCACCCAAAGGAGCCCCTTAAACACTTTTTTGAACAGCACGCCCATATCAAGAAAGACATCTTCTTGCGGCACAGCCCACTTCCCCACTCAATACAAAGCCCGAAACAATTTTCAATCACAAGAATGCATAGACAGGGTAACCAAGTTATTAAGCACCTTTATCAAATGCTGGAAAGAAATGACAAAGCGCTCAACAATTATTGTAAAATTAACTAGAGGATAATTACAATATTTATACTCTGTTAACCTTGAGCGCGGAAATATACTCCCAATGAATTTAAAGGATTTCGTAATGCGCCCGCGCCTACTAGCAGTTATTGCTGGCTTAACTCTGTTAACGAGTTGTTCATCCTATAAAAAGCCAGAGCCTGCTTTTCATGAGGAACTGGTCCAGCCATACACTCTTGCTGCAAGCGACGAAGTCCGTATTATCGTTTTTGGACAGGCTAATCTGTCCAATACCTACAAGATTGATCAGGGAGGCAGCCTCGCCTTCCCATTGATCGGTCAGATCAACGCAACAGGCAAAACTCCAAAACAACTCGCAAGCATGATCCGCACCCGTCTAAAAAACGGTTTCATCCGCGATCCCGATGTATCTGTGGAAGTTGCCGTCTACCGACCAATTTTCATCATGGGTGAAGTCAGAAACGCAGGCCAATACGCATACCTGCCGGGCATGACCGTGCAAAACGCCGTAGCGACTGCTGGAGGCTTCACTGCAAGAGCCCGCCAACAGGATGTTGATCTAACGCGTCAGATCGGCGGCGAAGTTGCCAGCGGACCGGCACCAATCACAGCGCCTGTACGCCCTGGGGACACGCTCTATGTGCATGAAAGGCTTTTTTAAATTAAGAGCATGCATCCTACATGCCTTTACGTTTTATTAGGCTAAAACCCACGATTAAGAATTAATTAACCCTGTCGATTAACAGGTCAAACAGTATTTTAAGCTAGCAATAAACTCAGTTGCGCGGCGGTCTGTGCTGGGGAGCATCAGACAATGCATGCGCGGTGGGGAGTTTGCTGCGGATGTCTACGGACAAGCTGAAAATCGTTCATTGCATACGTGCGCCTTTAGGCGGTGCGTTTCGTCATCTTATGGATCTTGTCGAAGAGCAGATCGAGATGGGCCATGAGCTTGGCATTGTCTGCGCCTCCAACGCTATCCCTCCCTCATCAATGAAACAATTAGAAGCCTTAAAGACTAGTCTTTCCCTTGGCTTACTCACAGTTCCCATGGCGCGTTCACTCGCTCCTAAAGACCTTTTCAGTTTCTACAAGATCACAAAACATCTTACCCCTTTAAAGCCGGATGTCTTGCACGGTCATGGCGCGAAAGGCGGCGTCTGGGCACGCATCGTAGGGTCTGCACTGAGGCTGAGGGGAATCAATACCCAGCGCGTTTACAGCCCTCACGGCGGCAGCTTGCACTACGATTTCTCAACCATATCAGGCAAAATCTACATCACGCTTGAAAAGCTCTTGAGACCACTCACCGACTCACTCGTGTTTACCAGTGCGTTTGAGCAAGCAGCTTATCAACAAAAGATCGGCTTGAGCGGTAATCCTCCACACCACAAAATCGTACATAACGGTTTGCGGCAAGCAGAGTTCAAACGCAGCACAACTCATGAGAACGCAGCAGACCTACTCTTCGTCGGAGAGCTTCGTCTTTTGAAAGGCGTCGACCTGCTCATCAATGCTCTGGATGACTTGCACAAAAACTCCAGTACCAAGCCAACCCTTGCAATTGTGGGAGATGGTCCAGATCGTGCTCTGTTTGAGCAAATGGTCCGAGATAAAAATCTGCGAGCCTACGTTACCTTCCATGGGTTCTTGCCACTCAGCCAAGCTCTTCCACTCGGCAAAACAGCAGTTATCCCCTCGCGAGCAGAAGCTCTGCCGTATATCGTGTTGGAACTCCTTGCTGCACAAAAACCGCTGATCACAACTCGCGTTGGCGGCATACCTGAGATTTATGCAGAGCATCACAAGACACTTGTTCAGCCCGATGATCAGCAAGCGCTGACAAAAGCTGTCAGTTGGGCTCTCTCTCATTCTGATGAGCAAATCCAGCTGAGCCAGCAACTGCAGAACCAATTGAAAATGAATTTTACTCTGCCGCAAATGGCGCAGAGCATCACCCAACTTTATCACCCTGTTCAAAGTGCAAAAGATGAACTGGCAGACGCCTCGCGGCAGTCTCAACAGTCCACGCTGCACTCACAAAACAAACTCACTTAGGCGCACGGCACAATGGTCAAGCATCGCTTCAATGTAATTGAGAGTGGCCCGTCACCTGATGATCAATCCGGGACGAATGGTCAACAGACTTCTTTGACAAAAAATGAGGATACCACAACAAGCAACCTGTCCAAGGATGCTCTGGAGGTGGCAGCAACCCTGCGCACCAACACCATCTCTAAATCGGTTTTCGATGGTTTCATGCGCTGCTCAGATGCGGCCCTGATTGTTCTGACAGGTATTATCGCTTATCTGAGCGGAGCTTCCCTTGATATCCCGCCTCTCTGGCAAATCTTCGCACTGTTCGAAGCATCCCTGATTGGCGTCATGCTGTTTCAAATGGCTGATCTGTATCAAGCCAATGCCCTGCAAAAAGTCGTGGCTCAGGCCATGCGCCTCATCACAGCATGGGCACTGGTATTTGCGGCTTTGATCACGTCTCTGCTGCTTATCCTGCCATCTACGGAGATTCCGCAGGCCTTTCTGCTGAAGTGGTTTGTGAGCGGAGTTGTGGTCCTCACAATCTTCCGAATGGTCATGCGTGGCTTTATCGTGCGCTGGACTCGCATGGGTCGCTTGAGCCGCAGAGCAGTCCTCGTCGGAGGTGGGCAAAGCGCTGCTGATCTCATCGCAGAACTTGAACGCCAACCAAACAATGACATTGAGATTTGCGGGATTTTTGATGACCGCTCAAATGATCGTTCCCCACCAAGCGTCGCTGGCTACCAAAAGCTTGGCAATGTTTCTGATCTGGTAGAGTTCGCCCGCATCGCACAAATCGACATGTTGCTGGTGACAATCCCGATCCGTGCCGAGAAGCGCATCATTCAGTTGCTGGAAAAGCTCTGGGTTCTCCCGGTCGATATCCGCCTCTCAGCGCATGCAGACAAACTCCGCTTCCGCCAAAGGGCCTCGTCTTTCGTGGGCGCAGTGCCGTTTGTCGATGTTCTTGAAAAACCGATCGCGGATTGGGACACAATCGCAAAGCGCGCCTTCGATATCTTCTTCGCAAGCATTTCGCTGATTGCTCTCTCTCCGGTCATGCTGGTCACAGCATTGCTGATCAAACTGGACAGCCCCGGCCCGGTCATCTTTCGACAGAAGCGCTACGGCTTTAACAACGAGTTGATTGACGTCTTCAAGTTCCGCTCCATGTACCACAACATGACGGACGCCAACGCCTCAAAACTGGTGACCAAAGGCGATCCACGCGTTACCAAAATCGGCCGCTTCATCCGCAAGACCTCCATTGACGAGTTGCCTCAGCTGATGAACGTACTGATGGGACAGCTCTCTCTCGTCGGCCCTCGCCCGCACGCTCTCTCCGCAAAAGCCGAAGATCGCCTCTACGAGAATGTGGTGGATGGCTATTTCGCACGCCACAAGGTCAAGCCAGGCGTCACTGGTTGGGCGCAGATCAAAGGTTGGCGCGGTGAAACGGATACCGAGGACAAGATCCAGAAGCGTGTCGAATGCGATATCTACTACATTGAAAACTGGTCCGTTTTCTTTGACCTCTATATCTTGATTAAAACACCGTTCTGTCTTCTGGAAACGGAAAACGCATATTGACCGACTTATCGCGCTCACACGATGCAATCAGAAATGCACGCCCCTTCTGGTACGTGCCTCTGACAATCGGCACAGAAACAATAGCCAGAGCGTTGCTGTTTCTGACCGCATCTGTGAGCGCTCTCGTTATCATCGAACCAGCTCCCTATGATCTGCTGATCGCCCTCTTGTTGGTGGGCTGGTCCTTCTTTGGGCTGGAATTGCGTAAGGACATTCTGCCTCTTCTGATTTTGCTGTGTTTCTACATAGCAGGCGGAATTCTTGCCTTACCCGCAGCCGCAGACACCAAAGAAGCCGTCACCTTCTACGCCGTAACGATCTTCCTGGCGTTTTCATCGTTCTTGTATGCAGCAACCCTGTCTGCAAAAATTGAACGGATAGACATTCTTGAGAAGGGCTATTTGCTGGCAGCTCTGTTTGCCACCCTGCTTGCCATTGCAGGTTACTTCAACGCCTTCCCCGGCGCTTATGACCAGTTCACCCTGTATGGCCGCGCGAAAGGCACCTTCAAGGATCCAAACGTCTACGGCCCTTTTCTGCTCCTGCCGACGCTACTGATCACCTACGACATTCTAACCAAACCTTTGCGAGAGAACATCTTCAAGTCAGGCGCCCTGCTCATCCTCTTGCTGGGAGCGTTCCTTTCCTTCTCCCGGGCAGCTTGGGGCATGACACTGGGCGGCGCACTCATGGTGTTTCTCCTCGTCTTCATCAACGAGCGGCGCTCACTCCCACGCATAAAGCTGCTCGGTATCCTTGGTCTTGCAGGTGTCGGCCTCATCATTGCGCTGTTTGCAATTCTTTCAATTGAATCGATCTCGGAGATGTTCACGCTCCGCGCCAAGCTCGTGCAGGATTATGACGGCGCACGTTTAGGGCGTTTTGGACGCTGGGGGGAAGGCTTCACACTTGTCACAGAACGCCCGTTTGGTCTTGGTGTCGGCGGCTTTAACTCCATCTTCCCAGAGGATGAACACAACGCCTACCTCAAAGCCTTTACAACCTACGGGTGGCTCGGTGGCCTGTCTTATATAACGCTTGTTTTCTGGACATTGATCAAAGCTCTGCCGCTGGTCTTCAAGCCACGACCATGGCAGAAATACATCATCTGCACCTACGTCGCGTTCCTGCTACACGCTTGTGTTAGCTTCATTATCGACACAGATCATTGGCGCCACTACTTTCTGCTACTCGGCATTCTGTGGGCCATCATCGCAGCGGAATCCGGCATCTCACGCTACAGGCGTTTTCCACCAGCACAATAAGCTCAGTTTCATTTGATCCTTGATCGGACAACCTGAATTAGGTAGGAAAGTTGTGTGGTAAGCTGTTAAGGCAGCTCCACAAATAGGAATACTTGCATATGCGGCAACGCACCCAGGCGCAAGGTTCCTCACGGTTCGGGTAGTAGCGCAGCCTGGTAGCGCACTTCACTGGGGGTGAAGGGGTCGTCGGTTCAAATCCGGCCTACCCGACCATTTTTCTCACAAAACCAATATTTTTGCGGGTTGGGTCAACCTAACCTGCCGCACCGGATAATGTGCAGTTGCTTGCACAAAAAAAAGGGGACTGACCAAGCCAGTCCCCTCGTAAATGTAATTCTCAATAAGACCTATTGAACAACTTCACCTTTATCGATGACTGTTTTGCGGACAACCTCAGCAAATTCCTGCGCTTCCTTTCGGATTTGATCTTCATCCACGGTCAGCACGTCACGCTTGTCCATCAGGATACGGCCATCAACAATCGAGGTGCTGACATTGGTGGCGTAAGCAGAATAGACCAGCGCAGAGTATGGGTTAAAGATTGGCACCATGTTGGGCGCTTTGGTGTCGATGATGATCACATCAGCCAGTTTCCCGACTTCCAGTGATCCGATCTTGTCTTCCATATGCAGCGCACGTGCAGCACCGATGGTTGCCATTTCAACCACTTTGACCGGAGGCATCGCAGCCCGGTCTTTGTTGGCCAGTTTGTGAACCTTCGCCACCTGCCCCAGCTCATCAATGATGGAAAGCGTGTTGCCAGACATCGGGCCATCAGTCCCAAGACCGATACGAAGCCCCTGATCAAACATCTTCAAAGCAGGAGCAACACCCTTCGCTGATTTGATATTGGCACTCATATTGTGAGAGACACCAACATCATGATCCTTCAAAATCTGGATGTCATCATCATTTGCTGTGATGGCATGCGCTGCCACCCAATGTTTTGACAATGCTCCGATTTCCGCCATGTAGCCGATTGGCGTTTTGCCGGGCATCCGCTTTTCAATCTTTTCACTTTCACGTGAAGATTCAGACAGATGGATCAGGACCGGAACATCTTTTTCCTGCGCCAGCTCATTCACCTTCACAAGCACCTCTGTTGTGTTTGTATACGGCGCATGAGGCGCAAATGCTGGTGTGATCCGCGGATGGTCTTTGTATTCCTCGATGAAGTTCAAAGCATAGTTGATGCCTTCTTCAGCATTTTTCGCATCTGCCACCGGAAACTTGATCACAGTCTCACCAAGCACAGCGCGCATACCGATCTGATCAACCGTCTTCGCAACTTCATCCTCAAAATAGTACATATCAGCATAGGTGGTGACGCCACCCTTCAGCATCTCCACATTACCAAGGTTTGCACCAATCCGAACCATATCACGCGAGACGAGCGCTCCTTCCAGCGGGAAGATATACCGGTGCAGGCGATCAGGAACATCATCAGCCAGTGAGCGGAACACAGTCATAGAAACGTGGGTGTGCGCATTGATCATGCCGGGCATAACAATATCGCCATCCGCATCAATGGTTTTGTCGGCACTATAATCATCACTGTCAGACCCATCAGACACCGCAACAATCTTGTTGCCCTTGATTGCCACAAGCCCACGGTCATAAACGGTTTTTTGCGCATCCATGGTCAGAACGTGCGCGTTGGTGATCAGCAGATCAACCGCCTCACCCGCATGCGCATGTGTAAGAGCCGTAAAACCAAGAAGAAGAGAAACGAAGCTAAGTTTTTTCATGGAACCTGCAATGCCTTTCCAGCAGTTCAGAATTTTGGTGCCCGGTTGTAATGGGAGAACCAGCAAGCACACTAAAACGTCCTTAGCAGAACGTCATTGGTAGTTCCCATTACAGATTGCCCAATGCTCCAAAATCACTGGGGAGCTTTACGGCACCGCTGCGTAAGCTTCCTTCCAGTCGCAGTGCCGCTCAAATCTATGCCATTCGCTCTTTCTGGAGCATCAGATAGCCACCAATGCCTGCTGCAACAACAAGCGCAAAAGCGAACGCCCACTGCAAAGGCCCGGAACCTGCAAGCATGCCGGATATGCCGGAAATCAGCACCCCGGCCTTACTCACGCCCTCTGGCGTCCACCAGGTGCTCATAGCGGAGGTTTCTTCACCCCGTGCTTTGGCAGCCCCATCCGGCACAACGCCATCACGGACACGCAGTGTTTGGACCGCGGACGCTGGCGACTTGATCAACTCAAGCGACCGTTGCTGAACATCCCTCACCCGGCGCATCCATCCATTTTTGTTGTAGGGCCAGTTCTTAAGCCGCTTCATGAAACGCAAGCGCTCAGCAGAAAGCTTGCCCACCAGATCATCGAGATTGTGCGACTTGAGTGCCCCAAGCGTTTCAACACCAGCCAGACCATCAGCAGCAACGCCCAGAATACTCTGAAGCGTCTTGACCGCCCGCGCAGGCCCCGAGTTCACGGCAAAATCAAAAAGCGCATAATCCAAGCCCGAAGGCATTTTGTCTCCCTTCACAGCATCCCAATACTGTGCCCGAAAGATATCGACAGCCTCAGCCCGCTCCATAGACCGCACCTCCTGAACGCTAACAGACTGCCCCCGCCATGCACTCAAGGTCCGCTGTGTAATGCCAAAATTTGTAGGCCCCCCCGGATCAGCCTTCCGGCTTCGATGGGCAAATCCTCCTTCACTCTCAAGCAAGTCCGAAACAATCAGTTGAAAGGTATCCTGCATCTCTCACTCCCCTAATAAAAAACGGGAGCCAAAGCCCCCGTGCAAACACAAAAAAGACCGCAGATGCGGCCTATGAAACTCAAAGATATCGCTCAGGTCTGCGGCACCACAGGCAGGAAGAAATGCAAGGACAATCGAACCTTGCCTCCGGTAAAGCTGCCAGTATTCGCAGTAATCCGGACTGGCGTGTCCGCATAATACGCAGTTGGTCCAATCACGCCTGCATTATTAGAACCAACGGCAATCCCCAAAGAGCCTCCAAACTTGCCAGTCTCACCAGCAGTTCCGCAATCGTAGGAGCTTGCACCAGTGACAGCCTCAACCACGCGGGTAGACACACAAAACACGATTGCACGGGAGGGAATAACCAAAGAGCTTTCAGTAAAACCGCCAGAAACGGTGATCAGCTCATCTGCGGTCACAAACTGGCTCTGCGCACCATGAGCGCTCTCGCTCAGCACAGTCTTTTCCTGCTGAAAGGCCGCACCGCCGGTAACGTCATCAACGCCCAATCCAGCGACAGAAGAATACCCAGTCCATTTACCATCTGAGTAAACCTGCATCGCGCCGAGGCTTTGCACCCAGGCCGCCCAACCTTCAACTGGAGCTAAAAATCGCCAGATGCCGCCATCAAAGGCCGCGATCTTACTCTCCTGCCCTGCAAAAGCACCTGTCGCAGCTGCAGGAACGATGTAACGCTCCCCTTCTGCTGGGTCTGCAGGTGGTGCACTCACACTGTTGGAAACAACGCAAAGCTGCACAACCAGATCAACAAGTGCCAAAGCCTCGTTGTGCGTGACATGCTTTTGCGCTTGAGCAGCTGCCAGAAATGGCAGTTTAAGATGCGATGTCGTCTCACTCATCATGATCCCCATAGATCGCCTAGCCTACGCAAAAGCGTACCATCCAGCGCAACAAGGGGGATAAGTTGAGATCAGAGCCGCAGGCAGATCAGCCCGCAGCAGCAATCAAAAGCTTAGGCAACGTGGCGACCAGTACCATCACCAGCCAGAGACCAGATACGCGTGCGGTTGCGAGCCATTTTCTCGTCAACGGCAAATGAAAGCTCAGCGCCATGCAAACCAACAAGACGATGCAGCAGGATCGCAATCTCCGCGGCATCCGCAGCGACATCACGTGAACTCTCGCCGCTTTCGACAGCCAGTTGCAGAGCGGCAAGCTCTTCTTTTGCCCGCGCAATCAACGCATTCAGGTCAGCCACTTGCCCAAAGGTTCGCTCACCCCAGGCCGTAATGCTTGCACTGCTTTCAATGGTTACCATGTTCGCCCACCTTCAAACTCTGGGGTCTGTTCTTTAAAGGATGGCAAGCCAACCTGTTCTAAAACAAACCCAAAACAACAAGCCGGAGCACTCAGGACGTTGCGATCAAGAGCGACGCCTCCGGATTTTGAACATGAATTGAACTCACCCTTACCTTCATCCCGTTAGCCCTCAGGACAAAGAAAAAGCGGAGACAACTTCCTGTCCCCGCCTATTCTTCAGGTAAAAAAGGCCAGACTTTGGCCCTTTTTTGATAGTTTACATGGTTTCCAGAGCAGAAACGGACTCATTCATGGCCTGATCGAGAACATCCAGCAAGTAATCCGCATTTTCCTTAGAAAAAATCATCGGTGGCCGCATCTTCAACACATTGTCATATGGCCCCTCGGTTCCCATCAAGATACCAAGGTCCTTCGCACGGTTTGCAACACGCCTCGCCATATCTGTTGCTGGCTCTTTAGTACGGCGGTCTTTCACCAGCTCAATGCCCAGGAACAAGCCCATGCCGCGTACATCGCCAATAAACTCATACCTCTCCATCATCTTTCGGAAACCAGAGAGAATGTAGTCACCAACAACACGCGCATTCCCGCGCAATCCATCCCGCTCAATCACATTCAGCACAGAAAGCCCAACCGCGCAGGAGACTGGGTTACCACCAAAGGTATTGAAGTACTCCATCCCATTGTTAAAGCTGGCGGCAACCTCACGAGTGGTCACTAACGCTGCCATAGGATGACCGTTACCAATTGGCTTACCCATGGTCACAACATCAGGCGCCACACCCTGGGTCTCAAAGGCCCACCAGTGAGATCCAACGCGGCCAAAGCCAACCTGCACTTCATCAGCCACACACAAACCGCCCTCAGCACGGATCAGTTTGTACACCTCCTCCAGATAACCATCCGGCATAAACACCTGACCAGCCACACTTGGAATTGATTCAGCAATAAAGAACGCTGGCCGACGGCCTTGTTTCTTCATCAGATCCAGCTGCTCAGCTACACTCTGCACATAACGCGCGGAGATCTCTTCAGGAGCCCAGTCGGCAGGTGCGCGGTAGGCATCAGGAATAGCCGCCTCAAACACATGGTCGGGCCGTCCCTTCCCGCCATTGCGCTTGTATTTATAAGGGCTCAGCGCAATCAGCTCAGGCGTGGTGCCATGATAGGCCCAATCCAGAACCACAGCATCACGACGCCCTGTATGAGCCTCTGCCATGCGAAGCATCAGGCTGTTCGCCTCACTGCCCGTACACACAAAGGAAGCAACCGCCAGATCATCCGGCAGGGTCGCTGTCAGGCGCTCTGAGTACTCAACGATGTTGTCATGCAAGTAACGGGTATTGGTGTTCAGCAAACCAGCTTGATGAGACAAGGCCTCAACCACATCTGGATGCGCATGGCCCAGATGGCAAACATTGTTGAAGCAATCCAGATAAGCCCGCCCGCGGTGATCAATCAGATAGGCCCCTTCACCACGCACAAATTTAATTGGCTCACTGTAAGAGATAGACAGGTTCGGCAGCAGGTTCTGACGACGCGATGAAACAATCTCGCCGACTGACCGTCCAGTACTGCCCAGTGTTTCTTGCGGTAATCCAGCAAAATCGATGGCAGACGGAAACAAGTCAGCCCACACATCAAGATACTTCTCTTCGCCAACACCGAGAATTTCTTCAGCACTCAAGGAAACGTCAGCACAGAGCTGCAGGTGAAGATGGGGAGCCCAACCACCGTTCTCATCTTCCGCGCCCAGATACCCGACTGTCTCACCAGCTTTGATCACATCACCCGCGCTCAGTCGGCTCGCCGCCTCATGGGCCATGTGCCCCCAAAGGCTCACAAACGGCTGACCACAGTCGGTTTCATGCTCCAGCGCAATCATGCAGCCATAACCAAGCGGGTCTGTCTCAATCACCACAGACCGTACCTTGCCATCCATTGGCGCACAGACACGCGTTCCTGAAGGCTGGAACAAATCAAAACCCAGATGGTTCCGGCGGCGCTCACCCTCGATAAAGCGGCTCTCAAAGAAATCGGAGGAATAAACACTACGGCTTTCACCCCATGGACCAATGCCAAGCTCAACGCCATGCGCCTCGCAGTACTCTTCCCACCATTCCTGCGCAGCTTCTGGCTGGCGATCACGAGACGTCACTGTCATCTCGTTGTCAGGATCAGCATAAGGCACCAGTGCCTTGGACATAAGCTTGGGGTGACGCGCAAACAAGGAGGCAAATGAACCACGGTTTTCTGAGCAAAACGCCGCTATTTTACGCGCACCCGGCACCGCATCAAACCCACAGGCCTTGCGCAGGATTGCCGTCGCAAACGATGGCTTCATCCCATAAAGTTTATAAAGCAGGTTCCAGGCTGGCGCTTCACTAACAGCTAAGTATGGATTGTCCTCAGTCTCATCTTTCCGAAGAGCAGACAAGCTCACGCTCGTCACCAATCGCATTGCAATCAGATCAAAGAGAAGATCGACCTCCCCTTCTTCCAGCGGGTACTCTGCATGATACGCTGCAGCCAGATCAGCCGCAGCCCCAATCGGATCAGGCACCTCCATAATTGTATAGGCCGCTGCAATCGCAACTTCAGCAATGACCGGCGTATGCAGGCTGTCACCAAAATCAATCAGACCACAGACACGGGAATGATCTTCTGGATCAACCAGCACATTCCAGTCATTGGCATCATTATGAATGACAGCAGCTCTTAAGCCGGCAAGCTGCGGAGCAACAATCCGGTCAAACCGATCAAGGAAGTACTCAACCACGCGCCGCTGATCAGGATCACCAATGGCACTCAGACGCGCGCGCGCATCGCCAGCCGCACGTAAATCCCATTCAAAGCTGCGCAAAGCACCGGGATGCACGAAACCACGCAGCGCCTTATCCATCTTGCCAAGCAACGTTCCCAAACTGGCAACAACACCATCTTCACGCTGAGTTTCAGCCAACGGCACCCCGGGAACCCAGGAAACCACCCGCATGGCATGAGATGCTCCACCCGGTCCGGCGACACTCTGCGTGGCTCCACCATCTTTTGTCAGGCGCAGGCGCGGCATAGGCAAATCCGGAGAGGACACAGCAAGATGTTGCAGCATGGCTGTCTGAAAACCTGTCTCAGCGTCGGGCTCACTGGCATTGACGAGCTTGACCGTCCAGCGCGTGCCATCCTCAGCATCAAGGCGATGGTTCTGGTCGCGCTCGCTTTCCAATGGAGACAAGTCACCTTTCAGGTTCCAGTGCTCCAGCAGAAGGGCTGCAATGGTATCGCGGTCAAAATTAGGGGCGGGATGGCTAATATCAGTCATAAGTCTCTCCGGTTGCCCGGAATATAACGCACACTGATATTTCAGAACACCGACTTTATGTCAGTTGCACCGCCACTATGTCGCGATTAATAAGTATTTTACCGGCACTCATCCTGATAGCCCGCGCAGAGGAATCTCAATGCTCGATGCCACCGACCGCGAGATTATCGCGATCCTTTCCAAAGAAGCCCGTATCCCGATCAAAACACTGGCAGCCCGCATAAACCTGTCTCGCAGTGCCACCAGCGAACGCATCACACGGCTGGAGAACAACGGCACAATTCGCGGCTACAGGGCAGACATCGGCGGCCTCGATCCCACGCACATCTCCGCCTTCCTGTTCATCCGCCTATCACGCACGCCAATGCGTGAAATCCTCGACATACTGGCGGCGTTTCCAGAGATTAAACGTGTGAGTTCGGTAAGTGGAGAGCTCGACCTTGTGGTCGAAGTCGTTGCCTCCTCAATGGAGATGCTCAACAACGTCAGAGACGCCATCGCATCCACTGACGGTGTGAAGGACCTGACAACCACTGTCATTTTGCGGGATGAGTTTCAACGCACCTGAAACAGCAAAGGGCGCCGACTGCAACAAAGCAGTGACTGACGCCCTTAAACCAACGCTCAGGTTAGCATTTCACCAACCCAAGACCCTATCAATTTTTGTAGATTATCGCGCCTGATCCAGCATACGCTTACACTCCAACAACTCAAAGAGCGTGGACTGCAGCCGATCAACATTGTCCTTGGAAAGTCCAGCAGAACCAGCTGCCTCTTCCTTTTCAGAGCCCATCAAACGATCCATGAAGCCAAACGCTCCATGTCCACCTTTGCCATGCTGATCCGGCTCGTCATCCGGCAATAGACCGGACGGCAATGGCATCTGCGGCTCAGGCTCGCTCTCAAGCGGAAGAACCGCCTGTTCTTCTACAGACCGTTCAGCAACCCAGTCTTCCTGCGGCTCATACATCTCATCTGGAGACGATATGATAGCCTGCGCGACCGCAGCTTCCGCTGCACTCCGCACTGAACCCTCAGAAACTTGGGATGGATCAGGAGCTACGCCGACAGGCGTATTGGCGCTGGACGAGGTTGGGATGACAACGCCACCACCCTCTTTCCAAACGTCCATAACGACACGCACGCCTTGCTCTCGCAAAATACGTTGCACGCCTTTAATCGTATAGCCTTCCCCATAGAGCAAATGGCGGATACCGCGCAAAAGCTCAAGGTCGTCAGGTCTGTAGTAGCGCCGTCCACCGCCTCTTTTCAGAGGCCTGATCTGGGTAAATCGTGTTTCCCAGAACCGCAGAACGTGCTGCGGCAGATCCAGTTCACTCGCTACTTCACTAATTGTTCGGAACGCGTCGGCGCTCTTCTCCACGATGCAGACCCTCTAAACCTTACTATTATCGGGGCAGCAAATTAGCTGGCGCCCTCAACCAGTGCATCATTAATGCGCTGTTTAAGAACATTGCTTGGCTTGAATACCATAACCCGGCGTGGAGAGATCGGAACTTCCTCACCTGTTTTTGGGTTACGGCCAATGCGTTCACCTTTCGAGCGAACAACAAAAGAGCCAAAGCTAGACAATTTGACAGACTCGCCGCCTTCCAGGCTGGCAGAAATTTCTGCAAGTACCTGCTCAACGAGTTCGGCAGATTCAGTCCGAGATAGGCCGACTTTCTGGTAAACCGCTTCACATAAATCAGCGCGGGTTACAGTGTGACTACCCATTCCACCCTCCTCCGGTAAAGCCATGATCCGTAAGAATAAAGCTTGCTTTCAACAAGTTACGGTATGGCCAACCGGCGTCAGGGTCAACAGCTCATTTGCTAAGAAATGCAACCCTCTGGGGTTTTTTGCCGCTTTTTACCACTTAAGGAGTACTGAACCCCAGGTAAAGCCGCCGCCCATTGCTTCCAGCATGATCAGATCTCCCTTTTTGACCTTGCCAGCTTTAACAATGCTGTCCAGAGCCAAAGGAATCGATGCAGCCGAAGTGTTGCCGTGCTCGGAAACTGTTTTCACTACCTTTTCAGGAGCGATGCCAAGTTTCTTTGCAGAGGCATCAATGATGCGTTGGTTCGCCTGGTGCGGAACAAACCAGTCCAGGTCTTCCGCAGTTGTGCCAGTGGCATCAAAGGCAGCTTCAATCACATCAGTGACCATGCCAACCGCGTGCTTGAACACTTCTTTGCCCTGCATGCGCAGATGACCTGCAGTCCCAGTGGTGGAAGGACCACCATCCACGTAAAGCTTTTCCTTATGACGGCCATCAGAACGCAAATGACAGGTCAACACACCGCTGGTCTCAGCAGAAGCCTCACCTTCCTGCGCTTCCATGACAACAGCGCCAGCGCCATCGCCAAACAGAACACAGGTCGTACGGTCTTCCCAATCCAGAATGCGGGAGAATGTTTCAGCGCCAATTACAAGCGCACGCTTAGCCAGACCACCGCGCAGGTATGCGTCGGCAGTGGTAACTGCATAAACAAAACCAGAGCAAACAGCCTGAACGTCGAACGCAAAACCGTGGTTGATACCAAGTTCTGCCTGCACAGCAACAGCCGTTGCCGGGAACGTATTGTCAGGTGTTGAGGTTGCCAGAATGATCAGATCAATGTCCTGCGCATCAACACCGGCATTTTCCAGCGCAGCCTTGGCAGCATTCACTGCAAGGTGAGACGTAAACTCACCTTCTGCCGCTATATGACGGTTCTTGATCCCGGTACGCTGAACGATCCACTCATCAGAAGTGTCAACAATCTCGGTAAGCTGCTGGTTAGTAAGTGCTTTTTCAGGCAGATAGCTGCCACAGCCCAAAAATACAGAGCGAAGTGCCTTCACTTTAAACCCTTCAGTTTTCTTCAGCCTCTGAGAAACGACCACGATGGTAGTTTGCCAGATCCTCGGAGATCTTTTTAATCAATTCATTCTTGGCCATATCATAGGCAAGTTCAATGGCAGCACCAAAGCCTTCAGCGTCTGTTCCGCCATGGCTTTTGATAACAATCCCATTAAGCCCAAGAAAGACCCCGCCATTGACTTTACGCGGATCCATTTTCGCCCGAAGCCGCTCGAAAGCACCTCGTGCAAAAAAGTAACCGATTTTCGCCATGAGCGTACGTTTCATAGCAGCCCGTAGGTAGCCAGCAAACTGTTTTGCGGTTCCCTCGGCTGTTTTGAGTGCAATATTGCCGGCAAACCCTTCGGTCACAACAACATCAACGGTGCCTTTACCAATGTCATCACCCTCGACAAAGCCGGAGTAAACAAGGTTTGGAGGAGACAGTTCGCGCAGCATTTTGCCTGCTGTACGCACTTCCTCAACACCCTTCACCTCTTCAACACCAATATTAAGGAGACCAACAGTCGGCTGCTTAACACCATGAACAGAACGACACATAGCGCCGCCCAAAATAGCAAAGTCGATCAGCTGCTGTGCATCCGCGCCGATCGTAGCACCCACGTCAAGCACAATGGATTCACCGCGAAGTGTCGGCCACATTGCCGCAATCGCAGGACGCTCAATACCAGACATGGTGCGCAGGCAAAACTTGGACATCGCCATCAGCGCGCCCGTATTGCCTGCGGAAACAGCAACATCTGCTTCAGAATTTTTAACCGCAGCGATCGCATTCCACATGGAAGATTTACCGCGGCCCTTGCGCAAGGCCTGACTCGGTTTTTCGTCCATGCCAATCGACACATCGGTATGATGAACAACGGATGCCTGCTTCAGACGAGGGTATTCCTCGAGCATTGGCTCGATGACTTTACTGTCACCGAAAAGTAGGAATTCGATATTCGGGCAGCGTTGCAGCACCTGATCAGCACCAGGCAGCACCACCTCAACACCGTAATCCCCCCCCATAGCATCAAGAGAAATACGTATTTTTTCAGACATTTCCAATTTCTTGCCTTGTCCCAACAAAGTCTGCCCTTGTATCGGCAGACCTCGGAATAGTTAAGAGCATTTTCCCTAAGTTCAGTGGAAATGCGCGTCGCGAAGATACTCGATTATAAACGTCTCGCAACACCCACCTCTAAAAAACCTTTGCAGCAATCTAAGATTATTTTTTGCCTTTAAGGGCTTCTAGTGCAGCAAAAGGAGAAGGCTTCTGCTCTTCATCCTGTTTCAGTTCATCCTCTGGGTCCGGAGCATATTTGTCATCCATTTCAACCCCTTTAGCCCGAGGAAATGGATCCAGTCCCAACGCAAAGTGCTCACAAACAACAGCTCCGAAATCCACCTGTGAGCCTTCGAAATAATCCGGCGGATCGCTCTCATCAATATCCAGATCTACTTCCAAGGTATCATCATCACTTCGACGACGCCCCCGGGAATCTTGATCCGGCAAAAATGTGCGGTCGAATTCTTCGTCCACCAGGCACTCAACTCGGTCAAGCGTGACAACGCATTGTTGAATAGCTTTGGCGCGAATGTGACCGCGCACCGCCAGTCCATCACGGCGCCACGGACGCACTTCAAGGTCGGCTTCGAACTCAGGCAGCTCTATCAAATCATAGGCCTTAGCGATCTGCGTCCGCTCATTCTCATTGAGGACAAGCTTTAGCTGTTTGGTTTTCTTACCAAGACGCACCGCATCGAATAAATAGGCCCACGGGTATTCAGTTTCAGCCATCGCTGGCGCTTTCCCTTATAAGTTCGATCTTTGGAGCCACAAATTTGACGTCGCCCGCAAGAATTTCATGGGTTGGAAGAGCAGCAAGGCCTTCCACCGCTTCATGCATGTAATGAACCAGCGCTCTTATCGCAACAGCTTCACCGCTCTCGCCATAAATGTTTCTTACAAAGGCCTCAAATAGAGCGGAATTGTCCTTGTTTTCCAGAGCCTGCATATAGCTGGCTGTGCGTCCGTAAAACGATTCGACCATAATTCGAACCCGTTTACGCACACCTTCATCACCAATACCGATCTCACGCATGCTCTGGTCCATATCCTGAAAAAAATAATCGAATACAGCCTGTGCAAATTTCCGGGACGCCTTATCTTCGCCTCCTAACCGGTAAAAGACACAAAAAGCGTGCAAAACAATCATCTCGAAGCGACCTTCGCTCGTATCAGGTATACCATAGTGCTGATAAAACACTGGTAGTCGTGCCTGCGCGACGATCCGCTCGTAAGTTGTTCTGACGGATGTGTCTTTATGTCGACGGAAAAAGCCGAAGATCATGGCACCTCTCTTGCGCTTGTCGAGTTACTTGTGTGACTGCCACGAGGATGGCATAAGCACAAGTCTGAATCTAAACCGCTTGCTTGCTGCATTTTGCTGCAATTTGCAAGCCAACAGGATGTTTGGAATGATTGCATTCGCACGCCGTACTGTGTTCCTCGCTTTTTTGAGCCTGCCACTTGCCGGCTGCTTCACCCAGACACTGACACATGGCCAGGTTGTTTCACCTGATTCAATTCAAGATGTTCAAGTCGGTTCCAGCCGTGAGCAGGTAGAACTTCTCCTTGGTAGCCCGTCCACCACATCTAATCTGGACGGTGAAGCTTACTATTATATCTCGCAAAAGAGCGAAACAGTGGCATTCTGGTCTCCGTCAATCGTCGACCAACGTGTTGTCGCTGTTTACTTTGATAAAGATGGTTATGTGAAGTCCGTTGCTGACTACGGCATTGAAGACGGAAAAGTCTTTGATTACCTCGGCAGAAAAACACGCACCGGCGGTGCTGATTATGGTCTCCTGACGCAGATCCTGCGTGGAGCTGCAAATCCATCAATCGGTCTCTAAGACCCGCCCATGACGAGTTTAAAAAACGGCGCCTGTTTTTCAGGCGCCGTTTTTTTTTGCGCTTAAAGCCAACAGGCCAGGCTGCTCTATCCCATTCATATCGAGAATGCTGCCAAATCCTAAGCTTCACGCTTAAAATCACGCCGGTGTTATTGGAGGTTTGCTACATGTGATCCTGTATTGAGGAGTTATACGCATTCTGGCCGTCTTCTTCCGTGGTTTCTTCAAGGCATTAGAGCGCGTTCCTTTTGATTGGAAACAGTCAAACGACAAGAATTCGCTCCACCAAGGATGTTAGATCGCGATGCGTGAATGCAAATAAATGCGACGTGCTCTAACGACAAACGCGAAGTAAAATCATGACGCACTCCTCTACTGCCCTCAAAAAAATTACAGATCTGCGCCCCTCAGATCACGCTCTTTTTATCTATCTCACACTTGTCACAGCAACCTACTTGATCTGGGTTGGCCTGCTCAAGCTGACAGGTCCGGAACATCAGCAAATCGAGTTCTGGCTCGGCAACAGCCCCATATTCAGTGGAGTGGTTCAAGCACTCGGCGTGCCTCTCACCGGCGTTCTGATGGCTCTTTTTGAAGTCCCGGCAGGCATTCTGGTTCTGCTTGGCCTGAAAGATCGCCGCCTTGGCATTCTTGGCTGCCTGATGGCCATGCTGATCTTCGCTCTGAACTTCCTTTACCTGTTCACAAACCCTGTGTGGATGGATGCCCTCGGAGGTTTCCCGATTATCGGCTCCGGTCAGAACCTCCTGAAGTACCTCTCCATGTTTGCAATCCCGGCGTACATCCTCGGGCATCACATGCACACAGCTGGCAAGGAGCAGACCGCAGGCTCTCTCAAAAAGCTGGCTGTGTTCGCAAGCTTCGCTGGCATCGCACTGGTCATGGGCTGGATCGGCGCTATGAAGTTTTATGAGTTTGAGGCACAAGGCATTGTCCGCCTGATGCAGTCCAACGTCCTCTTCAGCTGGACCTATCAGGTCTGGGATGTTCAGGGCGCCTCCAACTTCATCGGTATCGTAGAGTGGGTCTTCCTGCTGCTGCTGCTCTGCCTGCCATTCAATCGCTTCCTTGGCGGTCTGGGTGTCCTCGGCATCGCTGCTACAGCACTCGGCACCCTCACCTTCATGTTCTCCGTACCGGGCTGGGATGCAGATTCATTCTTCCCTCTCCTCAACCGTACAGGCATCTTCGTGCTGAAAGACCAGTTCCTGCTCGCCGCCGCCATCATCCTTTGGCGCAATTACTGAGCAGTACATAGACAGCAATGATAGGAAAGCCGGTGTTCCATAAGGAGCACCGGCTTTTTCACGTTCACCTGAAGGTATCCGACAGTCGTAATGACCTGCAGCACTCTTCCCAATAGGCTGGTCAGGATTGCGATTGTATTGGAAACAAAGATGTTTGAGACATATCGCGGGATTGTTTACCCGCAGCAGGAAGATCACATGGGCCATATGAATGTGGCCTGGTACACCTCCAAATTTGATGAAGCAACATGGCACATGCTCGCCCACATTGGCATCACCCCAGCCTATATCCGCGAGAGCAACAAGGGCATGGCTGCACTGGAGATCACATATAAGTATCTGGCGGAGGTCTCCGCAGGCGACCTACTTGTCGTACGCTCTGAAATTAAAGAAATGCGCGACAAGACCATCCTCTTCAAACACACCATGTTTGACTCAATCACCAACACACCTGTTGCAACCATGCAGGCCGTCGGTGTCCATATGGATCGCGAAGCCAGAAAGTCCTGCCCTTTCCCCGCGCATGCAAGAGAACGCTATGAGGCCCTGCTGCCAGAGCCAGCAGCCTGATCAGGCACCTCAAAATTACTTAGCAGGTTTCAGATAGGAGCCGCCGCAAGAACAACAGACTATAGTAATCTTGTAAGTGAATCTGAGTAGGACATGCAGCACTGCTGCATACCAGATTGATGCGGGCAAATTCTTGATTGAGTGCGGGCGTTTTTCGCAAAAGGATGGGTTCCATCAAAGTGTTGGAGCATGCGGCGTAAACAAGAGTGCGCGCTGCATAATCCTGAGTTTCTCTGTTTGCCTGAGTCAGTCTAGGGGAACCAGCTTTTGCGAGCGCTTAAGGTACCTGCGATAAAAAAACGCATATCGCCAGTTCTACAGTTTCTAGCGGTTGTCGGCATAGCGCTGACAGCCAGCACAGAACTTCGCGCGCAAGTGGGCAACTGGCCATTAGCCTGGGCGCAATGGCACAACGAAACACGCGACTGGGGCGGTATCCGCACCAACCTTTCTGACGAGGGTCTTGATCTAGGTGTGCTCTACACCCAGGACGTTGCCGCAAACCCCGTTGGCGGCCTGAACCAGAGCGCAACTTATGGCGCGCGGCTGGAAGGCATGGCCATGCTGGACTTTGAGAAGATCTTCGGCATCAAAGGCAGCAGCCTGCACTACATCATGTATCAAGGTCTGGGACAGGGCCTGTCACAGGAGGTCATTGGCAACGACTTTGGCGTCACCCAAATTTTCTCAAGCGACATCCTCGCCATCGCCAACTTCAGTCTGGAGCAAAACCTGCTCAACGATCAGCTGTACCTCTCCGCCGGTCGCCTCGCTGTGGGCGACATCTTCGCAAGAGACGATACCTTCGCGTACTACCTCAACGGAGCCCTCAACAGCACCCCTGGTCAGCTGCTCATCAACCAGCCCACTTTCACCACCTACCCCTTCAACATATGGGGTCTGGCAGGCAACTATACCTTCCCCGGTAATCAATACGTCAGCCTCGGCGTCTATGACGCGTCCGTGGATGACCTGAACAACGCCGAAAACGGCTTCAACTTCCGCTTTGCGCCCAAAGGCAGCGTGCTGATGGTCGGGCAAGTTGGCGTTAATCCGGGGAAAGATGACACAAGCAAGTATCTCCCCGGCCACTATCAGCTGGGCGCCTTCTACAACACTGGCAGAGTGGATGTTCTGGGCACCACCACCACGCAGACCCGTGAAGGCAACTGGGGCGCCTATGCCATCGCACGGCAAATGATCTATCAGGAAAAGGACCTGCAAGGTCTGAGCCTCTGGGGCCTTGTTACAATCGCGCCCCAACAAGCCATCAACACCCAACCTCTCGGCATCAGCGGCGGCTTGTTCTACCAAGGCCTGATCCCCAACAGAGACAATGATGTTACTGCCGGAGCCTTCATTCTCGGTTATTTCAGTGATCACCTGCCCGGCCAGTCCTATGAGCTCGTATTCGAAGCCACCCATCGCTACCAGTTCGCCGATTGGTCCTATCTCTCACTGGATTTTCAATACGTGGTCAATCCTGCCGGAAACGACGACATCCCGGACGCCTGGGTCTTTGGCACCGAGTTCTCAGTGAAATTCTGACCTCCGCTAAAGCTCCCAACACCAGAACGGCAAAAAGCCCGGCCATCTCCCAGACCGGGCTTTTTAGTTTCAAATCAGATCAGAGCAAACTAGTGCGCCAGCACTGCCAGAAGCAGAAGAGCCACAATGTTTGTGATCTTGATCATTGGGTTCACAGCTGGACCAGCAGTATCCTTGTAAGGATCACCAACAGTATCACCCGTCACAGCCGCTTTATGAGCTTCAGAGCCCTTACCGCCGTAATGACCGTCTTCAATGTACTTCTTGGCGTTGTCCCACGCACCGCCACCAGCGGTCATGGAAAGCGCAACAAACAGCCCTGTCACAATCACACCAAGCAGCATAGCGCCTAGGGATGCGAAGGCATTTGCTTTGCCAGCGATTGCTTCAATCAGGAAGTAAATGACGATTGGAGATAGCACAGGCAGCATGCTCGGAATGATCATTTCCTTAATTGCAGCCTTGGTCAGCATATCAACAGCACGGCCATAATCAGGGCGAACTTCACCCTTCATGATGCCTGGCTGTTCTTTAAACTGACGCCGAACTTCTTCAACCACAGCACCCGCTGCGCGGCCAACCGCTGTCATGGCCATACCGCCAAACAGGAATGGGAGCAGACCACCAAAGAACAGGCCAACAACCACATATGGGTTAGACAGTGAGAAATCGATAGACGCCTCAGTCATCCCCTTGAAGTAAGGAAACTGCTCAGAGTTTGCCACGAAGAACTTCAGATCCTCCGTGTAAGCCGTAAACAGCACCAGAGCACCAAGACCGGCAGACCCAATCGCGTAGCCCTTGGTCACAGCCTTTGTGGTGTTACCCACTGCATCCAGCGCATCAGTCGTGTCGCGCACTTCCGCAGGCAGGTCTGCCATTTCAGCAATACCACCAGCGTTGTCCGTGACTGGACCAAACGCATCCAGCGCCACAACCATACCAGCCAGCGCCAGCATCGTTGTCACTGCAATGGCAATACCGAACAGACCAGCCAGCTGGAAAGTCACGATAATACCGGCAATGATCACCAGAGCAGGAAGCGCAGTGGATTCCATGGAGACCGCAAGACCCTGAATAACGTTGGTACCGTGACCTGTTTCAGAGGCACGGGCAATCGCCTGCACAGGACGGAAGTTGGTACCGGTGTAATATTCAGTGATCCAGATGATCAGACCTGTCACCACAAGACCGGAAACACCGCAGAAGAACAGATCCAGCGGCGTAAAGCTAACGCCATTGCTCTGCGTCAACACTGTATCCATACCGCCGAAGACCCAGTAGGTCAGCGGATACAGGATGATCAGTGAAACAATTGCAGTGGCGATGAAGCCCTTATAGAGCGCACCCATAATGGAGTTGGACGCACCAAGGCGCACGAAGAACGTACCGATGATGGATGCCACAGAGCAAACACCACAGATCAGCATCGGATACAGCATTGCAGACTGCAAATCAGCTGTACCTGCAAAGTAGATCGCTGCAAGAACCATCGTCGCAACAAGCGTCACGGCGTAGGTCTCAAACAAGTCAGCGGCCATACCTGCACAATCACCAACGTTGTCACCAACGTTATCTGCGATTGTTGCCGGGTTACGTGGATCATCCTCAGGAATGCCAGCCTCAACCTTACCAACAAGGTCACCACCAACATCAGCACCTTTTGTAAAGATGCCGCCGCCAAGACGGGCGAAGATGGAAATCAGAGAAGCACCAAACCCAAGAGCCACAAGCGCATCAATCACAGTACGTGATGTTGGATCAATGCCCATAGGTCCGGTGAGGATCAGGTAGTAAACGGCAACGCCCAGAAGAGCGAGACCGGCAACGAACATCCCGGTAATGGCGCCGGAACGGAATGCAATAGAGAGCCCTGCCCCAAGGCTCTGGCTTGCAGCTTGTGCAGTGCGAACGTTTGCCCGTACGGAGACGAGCATTCCAATAAATCCTGCGGCGCCGGAAAGAACGGCACCGATAACAAATCCAATAGCTACGGTGATAGACAGCAAGTAAGCGACGATGGCGAAGATAACCACGCCAACAATTGCAACACTGGTGTACTGACGAGTGAGGTATGCTTGCGCACCCTCTTGAATGGCACCAGCGATTTCCTGCATTTTCGCAGACCCGGTGTCAGCAGCCATCACGCTGCGAATTGCCCAGATGCCGTAAACGACAGAGAGCAAACCGCACGCAATGGTAACGATAAGTTCAGTCATATTTCCTCCCCTAAGGGTACCCTGCTACTTATGTGTGTGTTCGTAGCAAAATCCGCACTGCAATTGTGTAAATTAACGAACACAGTGACGGTATATACCTGTCACTATCCGTCAAGTTGCTTTTGCGTGGTAGTGGAAGGAAACACGTATGTTGAAAGGAGAGAAACTACTTGGAATTATTCAAACTTTAACTTCCCTTTTTTCAGTAAACATCAGTGAGACAACAAGAAATAGACATAAGATAACGAACGGGAACACCATTAGGTTGACAGTTTCCCAACCAAACACGTTTAACAATTTCCCTGAGGAAAACGAGGCAGTTGCGACTAAACCAAAGACGAAGAAGTCATTTACGGACTGGACTCTGTTTTGTTCTTCTGGTCGGTAAGTTTGTGTCAGCAACGCAGACGCTCCGACGAAAGAAAAGTTCCAGCCAAGACCAAGTAAAATCAGGGAACTCCAGAAAATCCAACGCTCTAGTCCCGTAAGGCCAACCAGCGCGCACACCGCATAAAGCAAGAATCCGGTGCCAATTACAGCTCCATGACCGAATCGGCTGATCAAACTACCCGTAATAAAACTAGGTGCAAACATGGCAATCACGTGCCACTGGATGCCAAGAGCTGCATCTGAGTTCGTCAACCCGCAAGCAACCATGGCGAGCGGAGCAGACGTCATGATCAGATTCATGATCGCGTAACTGATCATTCCACAACCTACAGCCACAAAGAACTTTTGTTGCTTCAAAATCTCTAAAAGCGGACGTCCACGTTCATGCTTTTCCATCTTCGGTGGCAAGGGTATTTCCAAAAACGCCACAAAAAACAAACCGATAAGCATCAGGACCGCTTGCGCAAGGTAGGTTCCGACAAAAAGGAAGGGCTCAAACATGCCCTGTGTCAGAATTACAGTCTGCGGACCAACCACACCGGCAAGAATACCACCGGTCAAAACCCATGAAATTGCTTTGGGCTTGAAGGCAGGGCTGGCGGTATCAGCAGCAGCAAAACGCGCCTGTTGGGTAAAAGCCATAACAAAACCACTGCCGAGTGTAGAAACACAAAGCAGCGTAAAACTTCCAAGGTAGGCAGCGTAGGCAGCAACCAAGGCAAACAGCACACCAAACAGCAGCGCACCAACAAGCCCGGCACGGCGTCCAAAAGTGCGCATGATCATGCCAGCAGGCAACGTCCCGATGGCGGTTCCAAGCACAAAAGCAGTAACAGGCAGTGTTGCCAGAGACTTGTCGTCAACCAACAAAACTGAAGCAAGAATAGATGTGGTTGCAAAAATGATAGGAGGAACACCACCAGCAAACGACTGGGCAAGCGCCAAAAGCAGCGCATTGCGCTTTGCCAATCCGTCATCAATCAACGGAGCCGCCAGAGTATTTGCCATAATGTAAACTTTCAAAGAAATCAGGAAGGAACCGACAGCCTAATCAATTCCACGTAATGAGCAACCACAGAGCTCACCAGATCATCTGTAACTTCGGGAGATATACGCACAACTCGATGAGAATACGTCATGCAAGGCAGCTATTGTCGATTATAACGGCAAACCCAACACAATGCGTCTTGCAATCCCTGCAACGAACATCAGGCCCCACCACAAAAGCAGTGATTTTCCTATGTGGTAGGAAATCAAACGACTTCTGGTCCGTCTTTGGCGTTTTAACGTCGTTGCAGCGGGAACTTTCCGCAACTTAACAACCAAGTAAAGCAATGAAATAACGAATGTTATAAAATAGATAGCCGACTCCATCTGAGTACCTTAGCAAAAATAAGGCTCAGGTCGAGACCACTAATCAAAAATGCTTGAACCCGTCAGCCCCGTGAAGCGCATAGGTCTTGCCATTCAGGCTCAAAGCAATCTCTTTCTTGGAAACATCAGCAGCACCCAGCACACCAATCTGAGCACAGCACAAACCGGTTTCCCGAAGAGCCTTCTCAAAAGCCCCTGTATTCTCAGGCATCACGGCAGCAAGAATCTCATAATCATCCCCTCCCGTAATCACTGTTTCAAGGAAGGCAGCATCTTTCGCAATCATTGCAGAAGCAGCGTCAGATAGTGGAACACTTTCCAGCTTCACTGAGGCCTGCACCTGTGATGTCCGGCACATATGTCCCAGATCAGCAACCAACCCGTCAGACACATCCATCGCCGCAACCGCATGATCACGAAGCGCTTGAGCAGCACCAACACGAGGCTGCGGCAGCAAATAACGGTTTAGGAGGAAATCACGCTGCTCAGCAGAGAGCTCCAGCTTATCTGCGAGTGCTTCATCAAGACGCAACTGCAGGCCAAGTGCGGCATCACCAATGGTGCCAGTCACATAAAGCAATGCACCAGCAACAGCCTCATTGCGCCGAACCACCTGCCCCGTTGGAACCTGACCAAACGCGGTGATGGAAAGCAGCGGGCCTTGTGGGCAGGAAATCGTGTCACCGCCAAGAAGGTCAATCTGGAACTGATCCTGAACCAGCTTCAAGCCGCGGCAAAACTCGGCAACCCACTCTTCACTGATGTCTTTGGAAAGACCAAGACCCAGCAGATACCCCTTAGGTTCAGCACCTTTTGCCGCCAGATCCGAAAGGTTCACACCAAGCGCTTTTTGCGCGATTTCAAAGGGAGGGTCGTTTTCAAAAAAATGAACCCCTGCCATCAACATGTCTTTGGTTACAACCAAATCACATCCGGTGTCAGGGGCAAATACAGCAGCATCATCTTGCAGATGCACAGCACCCGCGCTGGTGGCGAGCGGCGCAAAATAGCGCTCAATAAGCGAGAACTCTCCCGGTCTGGAACTGGTAGCTCTCTCGCTCATTTTTTAGTCTTCGAATTCAGACTGACGCAGTTCGCGAGCCAGACGGTTCATAATACCGTTGACCAGACGTGCCTCATCTCCATCATAGAAGGACTTCGTCACATCAATGTATTCATTGATGATAACGCGGGCCGGAACGTCTTTTTTACGCAAAAACTCAGCACAGCCAACACGAAGGATCGCACGCAAAGTGGTGTCGATACGCTTTAGTGGCCAATCTTCAGAAAGCGCTGTGTGAATGCGAGGATCAATACGCAGCTGATCCTCAAACACCGCCTGCACCAGATCACGGAACCATGCCGGATCCGCATCACGGTACTGGTCGCCATCCACTTCCTGACCAAGCCGGTAAGCTTCATACTCATTCAGCACATCATTCAAACGCGCACCAGTGATTTCCATCTGATACACAGCCTGAACAGCAGCCAATCGAGCAACCCCGCGCTTATTCGCGGGTTTCACTTCGGCGTTTTTCTTGTTGTTTTCCGTTGTCATCCTAAACCTTACACACCGAACCGGTCGCGCACGTCAATCATAGCAAGACAAGCTTCAGCAGCACCGCCGCCCTTGTTCTTTTTAGAAACGCTTGCGCGCGCCCATGCCTGATCATCATTCTCAACTGTCTGGATGCCGTTACCAACTGCAACGTTTGCATCCACAGAAAGATCCATGATCGCACGAGCCGACTCGTTAGAAACGATGTCGTAATGGGTTGTTTCACCGCGAATTACAACACCGAGCAATACAAAACCGTCATAATCTGCGTCGCCATTTTCCATTGCGGTTAACGCCATGGAAAGCGCAGCAGGAATTTCGAGCACACCTGGCACAGCCAGTCGAGAGATTTTCGCTCCTTCACGGTCCAGCACATCTGAAGCACCTTCATAAAGGGCATCAGCCAGATCTTCGTAAAACCGTGCTTCAATAACAAGAATGTGCGGAACGGCGCTCATTTAATTTCTCCTAATGCCAACCTCATCTTTTCACTGAGAAATCAGCAAAAATGGGTTAAGGCCACGGGTACGGACAGTACCCACGTATGTGCGCTCAGGAACCACGCCCCAAGCGAAATGTCCAGTTATTTCCTGCGGAAGATTTTGGCTATAAGGCTATTTTGCAATTTCTGCAAGGCTTGGAAACTCAGCAAGACGCGCAACGTACCGTGCCATCATGTCAACTTCCAAGTTTACCTCATCCCCCTGCGCTCTGTCGGACCATGTGGTCACCTCCAGAGTGTGTGGAATAAGGAAGACAGAAAACGTATTTCCTTCAGCCTCGTTCACCGTCAAAGAGGTGCCATCCAGCCCCACGGATCCCTTCTTCGGGATGAACCTCGCGAACTCTGGCGCACACTCAAATTTCAGATAAACGCTCTCAGGGTGTTCGGTCCGCTCAACAATGGTCGCCTTGCCATCCACATGCCCCAGAACCAGGTGACCACCCAGCTCAGCGCCCATGGAAAGGGAACGCTCCAGATTGACCCGCTTGCCCACGCTCCACTCAGCAACAGTTGTCAGCGCCAGCGTTTCGGCAGCCGATTCAACCGTAAACCAGTTCTGCTCGCCATCACGACCTTTCGCGACAACAGTGTGGCAAACGCCGGAACAGGCAATAGATGCACCAATATCGATCCCGTCAGGATCGTAAACAGTACCAATTTTCGTCCGCTGACCTGCAGCAATCTGCTCCAGTTCAAGGATTGTTCCAACGTCACTAACGATGCCCGTAAACACCTAGAACCTCTCTTTTGGCGTATACCGCCACAACAGATCTTCGCCCACAGGACGCAGCATCTGCTTGTTATAACCGTCTCGCAAACTCTCCAGCCCTTCAAATCCAAAAGGCTGAATACCATCGGACCCAATCAGATTGGCTCCCTGGAAAATCAATAGCTCATCCACCAGATCTTGCTGAAGCAGACCGTGCGCAAGCTCCGCACCGCCCTCAACCATAACCTGGGAGAGACCATGCATGTAAAGCGCATCCAGTGCCTTATCAAGACATACCTTGCCATTTCTGAGGCAGTCATTGACGATAACTGTCACGCCTTCCCGCTCAAGCGCACTGACGCGATGATCCGGCGCATGTTCACCAATCACCACCCACAGGGAATTGATCTCTGCGTTTTGCACCAGCTTGGAGGAAAGCGGAATCCGGGCCTGACTATCAAACACCACCGGCTGCGGTGAGCGATTCGCCATGCCCGGCAGGCGCACAGAGAGCTCAGGATCGTCTTCTAAAACCGTGCCGATGCCCACAACAATGGCATCCATCTGCGCCCGCATCGCATGCACCAGCTGCCGCGACAACGGACTGGAGATCGCCACCTGTCCGGCACCACGCTTGCCGATATAACCATCTTTCGTCACAGCCATCTTCAGCTGAACAAAAGGACGCTCATTAAGGATACGGGAGATATGACCGCGAACAGCTTGTCGGCATTCCTTTTCCAAAATACCGATTAGGACGTCAACACCGCCCTCTTCAAGGATCTTTTTGCCGCGACCGGCAACAGCAGGGTTGGGATCAGCGGTGCCATAAACAACGCGCGCCACGCCAGCCGCCACAAGCGCCCGCGCACATGGGCCAGTCCGGCCATAATGCGCACAAGGCTCAAGGGTCACATAAGCTGTCGCGCCTTGGGCATGTTCACCGGCATCTTTGATGGCCAGCACTTCAGCGTGAGAGCCACCGGGAGGCAGAGTTGCACCCTGCCCCACAATCACAGGCCCATCACCAAAATCTTTTGTCAGGATTGCTCCAACAGGAGGATTGGGCCACGTCCGGCCCTTTGCACGAATGCCATAGCTGATCGCCGCCGCCATAAAGCGTTCGTGCTCAACTCGTTCCTTTGCATCTAATGCTTTGTAACCAGACAAAGCCATCCCCCTGCCAGCACTACAGCGTATTCCTTAAAAGAAAAGCCCGATCCTCGGAGAAAATACGCAACACAACACTGCAAAAAGCCAGAGATTACATCCGTGGCGGCATCATCAGCGGATCAACATCCGCATCGGAAAGCTCATCCAACAGAGCCTCGAAGTCTTTGGCCTCGCGGAAATTCTTATAAACAGAAGCGAACCGCACATAAGCCACATCGTCAAGGGTTTTCAGCCCTTCCATGACCAAATGACCAATATCTTCCGCCACAACGTCACTTTCACCGGAGCTTTCCAGCTGCCGGACAAGCCCGCTCACCATACGCTCTATACGCTCAGGCTCAACAGGACGCTTGCGGGTTGCGATCAGAACAGAGCGCATCAGCTTTTCGCGATCAAAAGGTACTCGGCGCCCGTTACGCTTGATAACGGTCAGCTCGCGCAGCTGAACACGCTCAAAGGTGGTAAAACGACCACCACAAGTCTGGCAGACCCTGCGCCGACGGATAGCTGTATTATCCTCGGTCGGGCGCGAATCCTTCACCTGGGTGTCATCACCCCCGCAATATGGACAACGCATCTCGCCTGCCTCCTTACTTAAACACTAAAGAACCGCCGAAGGGTGTCCGGCGGTTCTTCTCGTTTAAATTAGTTTTTGTAGATTGGGAACCGGGCAGTAAGGGCCAGTACCTTCTCTTTGACCCGTGCTTCCACAGCTTCGTTGTCGTCAACGGAATTTGCTTTGCGCACACCTTCCAGAACCTCGGTAATCAGCTTACCGATTTCACGGAATTCTTCCTTACCAAACCCACGGGAAGTCCCAGCAGGTGTACCAAGGCGGATACCGGAGGTGATGGTCGGTTTCTGAGGATCAAGCGGAACACCGTTCTTGTTACAGGTGATGTTCGCACGGCCCAGAGAAATCTCTGCGTTTTTGCCGGTCAGTTCCATTGGACGCAGGTCAACCAGCATAAGGTGTGTGTCGGTACCGCCAGAAACGATATCCAGACCACCTTCAACCAGTGTCGCAGCCAGAACCTGTGCGTTTTCGACAACGTCTTTCGCGTAGGTCTTGAACTCAGGACGCAGCGCTTCACCGAAGGCAACAGCCTTACCAGCGATCACATGCATCAAAGGACCACCCTGCAGACCTGGGAAGATCGCGGAGTTGATCTTTTTCGCAATGTCAGCGTCGTTGGTCACAACCAGACCACCACGAGGACCGCGCAGGGTCTTATGGGTGGTGGATGTTGCAACATGCGCATGCGGGAACGGGCTTGGATGCTGACCACCAGCAACAAGACCTGCAAAGTGCGCCATGTCGACCCAAAGGTAAGCGCCTACTTCGTCAGCGATTGCGCGGAACGCAGCAAAATCGATCTCACGGGAGTAAGCAGAACCGCCAGCAATGATGATCTTTGGCTGGTGTTCTTTAGCAAGCTCACGCACCTCATCCATGTTGATGTGGCCAGTTTCAGTGTTCAGGCCGTACTGAACAGCGTTGAACCACTTGCCGGACAAGTTCGGGCGAGCGCCGTGTGTCAGGTGACCACCTGCATCAAGGCTCATGCCGAGCAGAGTGTCGCCTGGTTTCGCCAAAGCAAGCAAAACGGACTGGTTGGCCTGAGAGCCGGAATTCGCCTGCACGTTAGCAAAATCACAGCCGAACAACTCTTTTACGCGGTCGATTGCAAGACGCTCAACGATATCGACGTATTCACAACCACCGTAGTAACGGCGACCAGGATAACCCTCGGCGTATTTGTTGGTCAGGACGGAACCCTGCGCCTCAAGCACAGCGCGAGATACAATATTTTCCGAAGCGATAAGCTCAATCTCGTTCTGCTGACGAGTAAGTTCTTTATTGATTGCCTCGAGAAGCTCTGGGTCACCAGAAGCCAGGCTACCTGTAAAAAACTCTGGGTAGAGCGGCGTCGTAATTGGATTATCCGATACGGACATAGGTGGACCTCATGACAAGGTTGGAGCAACAAACTGACGAAACGTCCCAATATCGTTTCGCATTCCCATCCCGACAAGTTGTAGCTTCGGGTCCTAGCCCATTAACATATAGGGGGTAACGAACCAAGCGTTGTTCATAGGAATTGCGCAATACTATTGCTGCCATCACCCAAAATTTATGAATTACGCATCTTGAGGTTGTAATTTGCGTTCCAGCTTACGAAGTGCCAGCTGCTTCAGATGCGACTCGCTCGCATTACGAGGCCCCACAACAAACACCTCAACACCGCTGTGAGCACAAATTGCTGTCATGCGAACAGCATTCCCAACCACGCGCGTCTCAAAATAGACCTGCCCCAGCTTAGACATATGGCCCCTCGCCTTGCTTCTCTCAGATTCGTAAGTTGCCTGCCGTTTTAGCAGGTAAAACAGCGCAGCACAGGCATGCCCGCCGCCACATCCCCAAAAGAAAAGGGCCGCTCTGCATCTGGCAGAGACGGCCCTTCAAATCTGAAACTCTTGCAAAACCTTACTGAGCAGAGGCCTGCGCCATCGGATCAGCACTCGCGGCGTAAAGCCCATCCTTGTCGTAGATGTCATCCCGGAAGTGAACCATGCCATCGCTCAGCGCCCACGCAGTCACGTAGGACATGTGGAGCGGAATACGGCTCTTCATCTTCACATCCGTACGCTCACCTGAATTGATGGCTGCATCCACGCGGCTGCGGGTCCAGTCTGGTGTTGTCGACCCAAGCAACCATGTCACCAGCTCACGCACGTTCTGCACACGCACACAGCCGGAGGAATGGAAGCGATAACCTTCACCGAACAAAGACTGCTCTGGCGTATCGTGCAGGTACACTTGATGAGTGTTGTTGAAGTTGATCCGGATGCTGCCCATGGAGTTACCCTCACCCGGGTCCTGCGTAAAGCGATACTGGGTCGCTTCATCCGTATTCCAGTCAATCTCCTGCCACTGCTTTTCTTTGCCATACCAGTCATAGATATGAATGTTGTTCTTCGCCAGATACTGCGGATCCTTCTGCATCTTCGGAATCAGATCTTTCCGGATAATGCTGACAGGAACAGTCCAGTACGGGTTGAAGTTCACTTCATAAATCGCAGAGCTGAGGATCGGAGACTGGCGATCCTGCTTGCCAACAACAGCAGTGTGACGAGAGCGAACACGGCCATTTTCAACAACCTCAATGCGAGCTGCCGGAATGTTCACGTTCACATAGGTATCTGTCACGTTTTCAGCCAAAGCAGAAACGCGCTCCAGATTGGTCCGCAGCTGCTGCAAACGCACCTCAACAGGCACATTCATCGCAATCACGGTTGCCCGCCCCACAACACCATCCGGTGTCAGGCCATGGCGCAACTGAAAGCGGCGAACAGCTGAATCAACGTAACTGTCAAAAACCTCAGAGACGCCTGCATGCTGCGCCATGTCGCCTGAAACAATCAGGCGCTGTCGCAAAGCTGCAATTGCCGGTGCGCGCATACCAATGCGCAAAACTTTCTTGGTGGAGACCTCAGGCCAACCGCCATTGAGAGCGATACGTTCATAATCGAGAATCGCATCAATCATGTACTGGCTGGTCTGCTTGGAGATAATCGGAGCCACAAAATCAATCTGCTCCAAAGAAGAAACCCCCTCATCAAAGGTGTCTTCCCATTCCGTGCCCTGACCAACGATAGGCTGTGTAGGAGCAACCGGTGCCGGCTGACTGACAGCTTGCTGAATGCTGCCATTATAGGAAAGCAGGTCTGGAACCTTCACCTGTGCCTGTGCAGACATCATACCTGCAGAAAGGCCCGTACTCACAACGAGAGCCAGAGCAAACTTGCTGCGGTTTAAAAGAGGTGCCAACACGAATAGTTTCTCCTAGCAATCAGTCATTCTGTAAGATTCCATGTAACTTGGTAAACAGAGACTTAACATGGCAAATCTACATGGCATTATCTTGGCAAACTCGCAAGACTTCAGCCAAAAATCGGGGAGGAACATCTGTTGGTGAATTAAAGAAAGTGATCGATCCCCTGAACAAATCAGAGTTGACAGTTTCTAAATTTACAATGCCAACAGCACTTTTTCAGCCCGAAAAGTGAGAGCGTGTATTCCCCACTCAATGTGACCGTTTAATGGCTAATTACTCCAAGTGGGAAAAAGGTGGTTACGCAGCGAGCGTTGGTTTGCACCTAGTGCAAGAAAGCAACAATCAGCCCAACTTACTCACAGACGCCTTATCTGGAGCTGGCCCGCCACCCGCAGCAATCCCATACAAGCTTTGCCGCAAACCGGCCCTCATAACATGCAAAAACACCGCCCCCGGTGCATGGAAGCGGTGTTTTTTGAAAGCCCTGATATCGCCGAAAATTAAAGACGATAGAGGATTTGATCTGTCCAGAAGCGTTCCAGACGACGCAGGGACCGGTTCAGCTCTTCAAAGTTCTCGGTTGAGAGCTCACCAACCTGCTCAACAGAAAGAATATGACGACTGTAAAGGTCATCAACAATCTGAGCAATCTCGCGCCCTTTTTCCGTCAGGCTCACCCGCACAGAGCGGCGATCCATCTGGGAACGTTCGTGATTGATGTATCCGGTTTCAACGAGTTTCTTCAGATTATAAGAAACGTTGGAACCAAGATAATAACCGCGAGTACGAAGCTCGCCTGCAGTCAGCTCGGCGTCGCCAATGTTGAAAAGAAGCAGCGCCTGAACGCTGTTCACATCGGAACGACCCATCCGGTCAAACTCATCTTTAATGACGTCAAGAAGACGACGATGCAGACGCTCGATGAGCGTCAGTGCCTCGAGGTATGCAGGCTTAAGCCCTACCGTTTCTTCTTCTTGCGCCAAGACCTCAACGGCCCTGTTTGTATTGATCATCTGGTTGCGCCTCATGTCCATATTTTTCGTGCGTTCGTATTTTTATCAGCACTTGAAGCAAATTTACGCGACCGCTTCTAAGAACCGCTTAAGAGACACGATGAATTATTTCTTAATCACTAGCAAGCGTGTAGACCTTTCCGTTAACCCTCTGTTTACCCTGACTTCCGAAGCAAGTGGATGATGCCGGAGAAGTCGACGTTTTCCCCGCCATTGTTACAGTATTCCTCATAGAGCCGAGCCGCCTTTTCACCCATTGGTGTGTTAGCTCCGCTCGAATCTGCTGCCTCTTCCGCCAGTAGCAAGTCTTTCAGCATCATTGGCGCTGCAAAGCCGGGCTTATATTCATTGTTGGCTGGCGACGTCGGAACCGGTCCGGGAATCGGGCAGTAGGAGGTCAAAGACCAACACTGACCGGAGGACTTGGAGGAGATGTCGTAAAGCTTTTGTGGGTCCAGACCCAACTTTTCAGCCAAAACAAACGCCTCACAGGTACCGATCATCGAAATACCAAGCAACATGTTGTTACAGATCTTTGCTGCCTGCCCAGCGCCAGCATCACCGGCATGAACAATCGAGGCTCCCATAATATCCAGGAGCGGCTTAGCCCGTTCAAATGCAGAATCAGGCCCACCAACCATAAAGGTCAATGTGCCGTTCGCAGCACCCACAATACCTCCGGAAACCGGAGCATCGACCATGCCCATGCCAGCTTCGCTTGCTGCTTTTGCAACATCGCGACTGCTGTCCACATCAATAGTCGAGCTATCGATAAACAGCGTGCCCTTTGGTGCATGCGCAAGAATTCCATCTTCGCCCGTATACACGGCACGAACATGCTTCCCTGCTGGCAGCATGGTAACAACAGCCTGAACGTCGCGAACCGCTTCAACTGTTGACGAAGCAACTTGCCCGCCCGTAGCCTGAAACGCAGTACGCGCCTCTTCAGAAAGATCTACACCGACGACTTCATGTCCGGCTTTGACAAGATTTGCAGCCATAGGGCCGCCCATATTGCCAAGACCAATAAAAGCAACGCGAAGAACAGTTTCTCCCATTGCATCCTCCCGAAAATCGCCGTCCGTCAGGATTTTGAACATTTAGAACTTGCCCCAAGCTGATCACTTAGGGTTCGCTCAGATCAATTTGACGTGAACGGCAGTTTGCAAAACAGTAAATTTCAATGAGTTACAGACCAAACTGAACTTTGGTCGATCAGGCCCGTTCCTCTCGCTCTGCAAGGTAAAGCAGAACGAGATAAAGGGCGATTGCACTGATGTAGAATACGACCTCAGTCGGACTACGACCAAAGACCATGGGAAACACGGAATACATCACCACTTGAGCCAGTGAGCGGAACAGCCACATCACTGTTCCCCAGCTGGAAAGCAGCCACAGACCGATGGCAGTCACCAGATCGAGAATAGCGAAAAAGATAATGGTAGACTGCACTTGTACGCCGACGCTCTCAAACGGAGCACCGTCAATCAAGCGCACACCAAGTATTGCGCCCCAGTAGCTCAGGCCTGCAAACAGCATAAAGACGGCGAGCAGCCTGACATACGCATGCAGCAAAAACTGAAAGGAGGGAACCCTCTTCATCAGCTCTACAAAAACGCCAGGCATATCTAAAGCTCCACCTTACAAATCTGCCCCAATCAAAGGCAGTAAGCCCCTTGCCCCGTTAAAATACGAGGTCACCCCCCTTCGGTGACATAAAATGGGCCTCAACATCAACTGTTTTTATTTCATCGAGGCTTGAATGCTGCCATTTAGGGGCGTGATCCTTATCGATAATCACAGCTCGTACACCCTCATAGAAATCCTCGCCCAGCAGAATCTGCGAAACAATCCGATGCTCCATGACCATACACTCAGCCATGGAAAGCCCCGCACCGCGCCGCACCTGCTGAAAAGCAACTTCCATACTGAGCGGTGAGCGCTTGCCAATCGTTTCCAGAGCAGCAACTGCAAAGTCATCATGCTCCGAGCCCTGCAACTTGCGCAGACGGTCCACAACTTCCAGCGTACTCTCAGCGCCAAAGCACTCATCCACCACATCCGCTTTGGCATGTAGCGGCGCAGGCCCCGGATCAAACGCATAACGCGCCAGCACAGGCTCTACGTCCTGAGCCTCACACAGCGCCTCTGCCAACGCAGCCATATCCTCAGATTTCACCGCATGGGTCAAAATGCCGGTCCAGTAGCAATCCGCTTGCCTCAACCGCTCCCCGGTCATCGCGCAGTACATGCCCGTGTTCTGAGGCATTTTCGGCAGGAAGTGACTGCCGCCCACATCCGGGAAGAAACCAATCGCCGTCTCAGGCATGGCAAACATCGTCTTCTCACTGCCCACACGATACGCACCATGAACCGAGATGCCGACACCGCCGCCCATCACAATACCATCAAGCAGAGCAATCAAAGGCTTAGCGTAGCTTTCCATGTAAGTGTTGAGGCGATACTCATCCGCAAAGAACGGTAGGCTCACATCAATTTTCTCAGGCCCGTTTTCGGCAACCTGACGAATATCTCCACCCGCGCAAAAGGCCTTTTCACTGTTGCTCTTAATGAGAACATGATGAACCGCATCATCAATCAGCCAGCGCTCCAGCTGCCGGTGCATCGCAACGCACATCTCATGTGTCAGCGCATTCAGCGCCTTGGGGCGATTGAGAATGATAAGACCGGCATGGCCCTTCTCTTCAAAAAGAACATCAGTAGTTTCGGACAAGACTTCCCCCGCATATTCCTGTTGCACAGCGTACCTATTCATTTTGCTAAATTTGCTCAGCGTATCTCTGAAAAGTGGCGACCGGTTTTCGGATAAAGAAACGCAACATAAAAGCCAAAGCAGTTCCCTCCAAGCATCCTAGGAAGAACTGCTTCAGCAACTCAAGCTTTCATCAGCTCACGCGCCACGATGACGCGCATAATCTCGTTGGTTCCTTCCAGTATCTGGTGAACCCGCAAGTCGCGCAAATGACGCTCCAGCGGATAATCCTTCAGATACCCGTAACCACCATGGATCTGCAGCGCTTCATTGACCACCTTGAAACCCGTATCCGTCGCCAGCCGCTTGGCCATCGCCGCCATCTTGGTCGCCTGAGGGTCTTTCCGGTCCAGCAGAAACGCCGCCTTGTGCAGCAGCAAACGCGCTGCTTCCAGTTCCGTCGCCATATCCGCAATTTTGAACTGCAGCGCCTGAAACTGAGCCAGCGAGCGCCCAAATTGCTTGCGCTCATCCATGTATTGCAAAGCCCGGTCCAGACAGAACTGCGCGCCACCAAGTGAACAGGCCCCAATGTTCAGGCGCCCACCATCAAGCCCGGCCATGGCAATCGAAAAGCCTTGTCCCTCTGCGCCAACCAGGTTCTCAACCGGAACACGGCAGTCTTCAAAGATCACCTGCGCCGTCGGCTGGCTGCACCAACCAAGCTTATGCTCGTTGGCCCCAAAGGATAGACCCGGCGCATCCTTTTCAACCACGATACAGGATATCCCCTTCGGCCCATCCTCCCCCGTACGCACCATGCAGACATATACATCAGAGACACCGCCGCCAGAGATGAAGGATTTTGAGCCGTTGATCACATAATGATCACCATCCCGCACCGCCTTCGTGCGCAGCGACGCCGCATCCGATCCAGCCCCCGGCTCGGTCAGACAATAACTCGCCACCTTCTCCATGCTGCAAAGACCGGGGAGGAATCTCTGCCGGACCTCATCAGACCCAAACCGGTCCACCATACCAGCAGCCATATTATGGATAGACAAAAACGCAGAGGTAGAAACACATCCCTTGGAGAGCTCTTCAAAGATCAATGCCCCATCAAGACGTCCCAGTTGCGAGCCGCCCACATCTTCACGCACGTACAGCCCGCCCAGACCCAGCGCCGCTGCCTTGCGAAGCACATCCAGCGGGAAATGAGATTTCGCATCCCACTCTGCTGCAAAAGGCGCCATCTCCTCCTGCGCAAATCCGGCTGCCATATCCACAAAGGCACGTTGATCTTCGTTCAGTTCAAATTCCATGGAATCCGTCCTCCCGGCAAGCAGCCTCCCACAACCACCAGCCACAATATTAATGTAATTGCGTCAATCGGTAGACCCACACCAAAACTGCGTCAATTCTCGGAAAGACCAAGATAAGACCAATTGCTCAGTCAAAACAGCGCCCCGTACACAGCAACGTTCCAAAAACGCAATGCTTTCAAACCAACGCAACAAATCGCGCAAAGGTATAATCTACGAGTGATTCCCCGCTTGTTCCCCTCGCACTTCCAATCAGCCGAGAGGATAAGTCTGTCGTCCACCGTTTAATTGCTCTGAAAGCGAAAACCTTCCCGCGAATCTAAAGAACCTCTGGAACACAAAAAGAATTTGAGTTTCATCAAGCAAACTCCCCGTGCTATCTGACATCAAATGCCCTAGTAGTTTTGAGTAAACCGACGCTCTCAGAGCTAAAGACGCCACACAACAAGTCATTCAGGTGAGTTACCATGCCGTTTGCCAATGAATCGCATTCTTCCGTAGACATGAACCAGATTTTGAACGGCCGCCGAATGCGTCGCAATCGTCACAGCGATTGGTCCCGTCGTTTGATCCGCGAAAACACAATCACCACGGACGACCTGATCTGGCCAATCTTCCTGATTGATGGCGAGAAGAAAACCGAACCAGTCACCTCCATGCCAGGCGTTGAGCGCTATTCTGTCGATATGGCAGTGCGCGCCGCTGAGCAGGCTGCAGAACTTGGCATTCCGGTTATGGCACTGTTTCCAAACACCGACCCTGATTTGCGCGACGAAATGGGCACCGAAGCACTGAACGACAGCAACCTGACCTGCCGCGCGCTGCAAGCCATCAAGGCCGAAGGCTTCCCTGTTGGCCTGATGACAGACGTTGCGCTGGACCCTTACACCTCTCACGGTCACGATGGCCTGATGGCAGGCGACAAGATCATCAATGATGAAACCGTAGATCAGCTGTGCCGTCAGGCTCTTATTCAGGCAGAAGCTGGCTCTGATATCATTGCACCTTCTGACATGATGGATGGCCGTATCGGTGCAATCCGCTATGCGCTGGACAATAATAACTTCGAAAACCTGCAAATCATGGCCTACTCCGCAAAGTATGCCTCCGCATTTTATGGCCCGTTCCGCGACGCTGTTGGCTCCAACTCAAACCTGAAGGGCGACAAACGCACCTATCAGATGGACCCGGCCAACACGGACGAAGCGCTGAAAGAAGCTGAGCTGGATCTGGATGAAGGTGCAGACATGATCATGGTGAAGCCGGGAATGCCTTACCTTGATATTCTCCGCCGCATCAAAGACGCCTTCCTTGCACCAACCTACGCCTATCAGGTCTCCGGCGAATACGCCATGATCTGCGCAGCAGCGCAAAACGGCTGGATGGACAAAGACAAAGCCATGCTGGAAAGCCTGATGGCGTTTAAGCGTGCCGGTGCAGATGGTGTCTTAACCTACTTTGCACCTGAACTTGCGAAAAAGCTAAACGGCAAATAAAGCCCGTAAAACAAGACACCTGCGAGAACAAAACATGCCAAAGGTGGCCTCACCTCTTCTCACCCTTTCAAAGATTGAAGAGGCTGCAAACAACATCAAGGGCGCGGTGATATCAACACCGCTCCTGCCAGCCGCTCAACTGGATGCCATCACAGGCGCCACTGTTTTCGTCAAATACGAGAACATGCAGGCCACCAATGCCTTCAAAGAGCGCGGCGCCCTGAACAAGCTGCTTCACCTGACAGATGAAGAGAAAAGCCGCGGCGTGATCGCCATGTCCGCCGGCAATCACGCGCAAGCTGTAGCTCTTCATGCACAGCGTCTTGGCATCCCGGCACTCATCGTCATGCCCAACGGCACGCCTTACGTAAAGGTGGAGGCAACCAAAGCCTTTGGCGCCAAAGTCGTTCTTGCTGGTGAAACTGTAGACGATGCTAAGAATGAAGCTGACCGCCTGTCAGAAAAACATGGCTACATCTGGGTTCATCCGTTTGATGATCTGGAAGTCATCGCAGGACAAGGCACAATCGCTCTTGAAATGCTGAAGGCCCAGCCAGATCTGGACACGCTGATCGTACCAGTTGGCGGTGGTGGAATGATCTCCGGCATCGCAGTCGCAGCCAAAGCGATCAAGCCGGATATCGAGATCATCGGTGTTGAAAGCGAGCTCTACCCGTCCATGTACGCTGCCCTGCGCAACCAGCCAATGGAATGCGGTGGCAACTCTCTGGCAGAGGGTATCGCAGTCAAAGTGCCCGGCACGTATACTCAGCAGCTGGTCAGGCAATATGTCGACGATATTCTGCTCGTCAGCGAAAGCCAGATAGAGGAAGCCATCAACATCTTCCTCACCCGCCTGAAAACGGTGGCTGAAGGAGCTGGCGCTGCGGGCCTTGCCGCCATTTGCGCGCACCCGGAGCGATTTAAAGGCAAAAAAGTTGGGCTTGTCCTCTGCGGAGGCAACATCAATCCTCGCCTGCTGGCATCCATCGCATTGCGCCAGCTGGTCCGCCTTGGCAACATCATACACATCCGCTGCAACATCCCGGATCGTCCGGGCATCCTTGGCGAAATCTCAACTACGATCGGTCAGCTGGGCGGCAACATTTTAGAAGTCTCTCACCATCGCCTCTTCCTTGACGTCTCCGTAAAAGGTGCAACACTGGACGTGGCGATTGAGACCCGTGACAATCAGCACGCAAAAGAAATAGTTGCTGCGCTGGAAGAAGGAGATATTCACGTCTCCCACCTGTCTTCTGGCGAGATGCGATTCTAGGGTTATCCCCACTCGCAAACTGCAATTGAGATCAGCATCTGCGCCGAACACCGCGTTCGCGCAGATGTCTGAGTGGCAGCCTGCGCAAAATTATCCTCTCTTTGCCAGATTCTACAAAAATAGTTTGCTACCCCCGCTTGAAACTTGAAAATAGCACACCCAATTCTACTGAGAGACGCTGGGGAATGCCCCGGCACAGTTGAACCTGACAGAGGCAGAAATGAGCCAAGAAGTGAGCGCGCACCCGAACATCTATTATGATCCCTACCTTAATCCTCAGCTGTTTGACGGCGTGCGGAAAAAACGGATCTTTGCGTGCGTCATCGATATTATCGCGATCACCGTTCTCTCTACCATCGCTTACTTTGTCGTCGGCTTTCTCGGCATCCTGACACTTGGCCTTGCATGGCTGTTATTCCCTGCAATCTGGCCACTAGTTGCCCTAGCCTACACTGCATTTTCACTGGGTGGGTTTAACTCCGCAACACCGGGCATGCGTGCGTTTGGCTTGGAAATGCGCCTGAGCAACGGCGGACGTCCATATCCGCTCTATGCAGCAATCCACGTCCTGCTCTTTTATTTCTCAGTAACAATACTCAGCCCTTTTGTCCTCATAGTCTCATTGTTTAGTGACCAAAAGCGCCTGCTCCATGATATCGTGCTTGGTGCCGTTATTATGAATTCCCCGGTGGATAGTCTGCATCGATAACAAACCAATGATGCAACGTGCAGTGACGAACCTGCCAGGACCCTCTAATAACGTGTGAAAGTGTAGCACGAGCGGGGACGCGCATGGAGAACCTGAACATACCGATGATCCTGACCTTTGTGATCATCGGATTCACGATCGTCCTGTATGCGCTGGAACGCGTCGCCATCGAGATCGTAGCACTGGGCTCCATTGTAGCCCTCATGCTGCTGTTCATGGCTTTTCCCCAAACATTGAATGGAACGCCAATCAGGCCGGAGGACTTTCTCTCCGGCTTTTCCAATCAAGCGCTGATCACGGTGATCTGCTTGCTGATTGTCGGCCAAGGCCTCTTCCAGACGGATGCTCTCGACAAACCCGCTCAGGCGATCCTGCGCATCTCAAAACAGCGCCGCTGGCTGGCAACCGGCCCTTTGCTGATTACTGTTGGCATTGTCAGCGCATTTTTGAACAACACACCCGTTGTTGTCATCACGCTTCCAATTCTGACCACCGTCGCCGCCGCGCATAACACCTCCTCCTCTCGTTTTCTCATGCCCCTTTCGTTCATTACGATCCTGGGCGGCATGACAACGATGATCGGCTCCTCCACCAACCTGCTCGTAGCCAATGTCGCCAACGCAACTGGTGAAGTCCGTATCAACTTCTTCACCTTCACCGCATTCGGCTCCATTCTCGCAGCCGTCGGCGCAGTTTATGTTTTGGTGATTTTGCCGCGCCTACTCAAACCTCGCCAAACCATGGCAGAGGAGTTCACCGGCAAGGATGGACGCCAGTTTATCGCTCAGATTCCAATCGTTTACGGCCATCCTCTAGTGGGAGAAAAGGCTGTCGCAGGTATGTTCCCAGCGCTTAAGGAAATGACGGTTCGCCTGATCCAGCGCGGAGAACGTCCGCTCCTGCCGCCCTTTGAAGACGTTCAGCTGCAGCCGGGCGATACAGTAATCGTTGCCGCAACTCGTGACACCCTCACCCGCGCCATCAGCCAACGCCACCCTCTCCTTCCAGCTGATGCAAACGAGAGCCCAACCAGCGAAGCAGAACACGCCTCTCCATCTGGTACGCTCACTCTTGCAGAAGCAGTTATTGCCCCCGGCTCCCGCCTGATTGGCCGCACGCTCTCCATGACAAGCTTCCACGCCGACACCGGCTGTGTTGTCACCGGATTACAGCGTCGCAGCCGCATGCCACGCATGCCAATGACCGATATCCGTATGGAATCTGGGGACGTTTTGCTGATTGCCGGTAACCGCGAAGAGATCAACCGCCTGCGCGGAAACCGCGATGTCCTGCTCATGGACTGGTCCGCAACCGAGCTGCCACAACGACAATATGCCCGTCGCGCATTGGCAATCTTCGTCGCCATGATCACCTTAGCAGTGTCTGGTGTCGTGCCAATTGTGGTGGCATCAATCGCAGCAACCCTCGCCATGATCATGTGCGGTTGCCTCAACATCCGCCAGACACTCCGCACGATCGACAGCCGAATATTCATGCTGATCGGCGCCTCCATTGCCGCCTCCCTCGCTCTGGAAGCGACGGGGGGTGATAATGCCATTGCGCAGACATTGCTCAACATTGCTGACGGCAGATCTCCAGCCTTTGTCCTCTCGCTTCTCTTTGCCGTTGTTGCGGTTTTAACCAACTTACTAAGCAACAACGCTACAGCGGTGCTCTTCACGCCCATCGCAATCGAGATGGCACACAGAACAGGCGTACCCGTAGAACCCTTCATCGTCTGCCTGATTTTTGCAGCAAACTGTTCATTTGCAACACCAATCGGCTATCAGACAAACCTCATCGTAATGGGCCCAGGTCACTACCGTTTCTCAGATTTTCTCTTCGCCGGCACACCTCTTGCCATAATCATATGGTTGACCTTCTCAATTGTCGCTCCTTACTATTATAATCTGTAAGGCGAAAAGAGGATAAATAAGAGAAAGGGACACTCTAGGTGACACGGCAAGCCTATGATAACCCGCAGTTTTATCTGACTGCCCCTACGGATTGCCCCTACCTGCCAGATCGTAAAGAACGTAAAGTCTTCACGCATCTTGTCGGGCCCAATGCTCCTGCGCTCAATGACGTCCTCACACAAGGCGGCTTCCGTCGCTCGCAAAACATCGCCTATCGTCCAGCCTGCGAAGACTGCCGCGCCTGCGTGTCAATCCGCGTCTGCGCACAAGAGTTTCAATGGACAAAGTCTTTGAAGCGTGTCTGGAAAGACAATCAGGATCTGATCGGAACAGAACTTCCACCCGGCCCATCAACAGAGCAATACGATCTGTTCCATGAATATTTAAGTGCCCGCCACACCAACGGCGGCATGACAGAGATGTCCCCCACCGACTATTCCATGATGGTGGAAGACACACATGTAGAGACAGCCCTCATTGAATACCGCCGCAGAGGCCCGAACTCCTTCATATCCGGTGAAGGCGAAGGACCCCTGATTGGCGTTGCGCTAACAGATCGCCTTTGCGATGGCCTGTCCATGGTCTACTCGTTCTTCGACCACAACGAGACCACGCGAAGCCTCGGGACCTACATGATCCTGGAACACATCGCCCGTGCGCAGCACCTTGGCCTGCCCTACGTATATTTGGGATATTGGGTTCAGGGGTCTCCAAAAATGACTTACAAAGAACGCTTCAAGCCACAAGAGCACCTTGGTGCACAAGGCTGGGAAAAGCAGAAATGATATCCCCCTCTCCAATCTAAAGAGATTTCAGATAGTCCTGAACGCGCAGAAATACCGACGTAAACTCTTCAGCCGTAATGCGCCGCGTGTTTACGTTGTACTGCGAACAATGGAAGCTGGAAAACATTCTGAGAGAAGGCGTAAGCTGAATTTCGCTACCATGCGCAAAAGGATAGTCACGAAGCTTAAGCTCAAAAGCCTTGAGCAACTCTTCATGCGCTGTCCGCCCAACAGCCACAACAGCCCTCGTCGCATCACTAACCAACAGAGAATCCAGAAAGAATTCACGACATGTCCGGATCTCAGCAGGCTTCGGCGCATTCTTCGGCGGCATACACTTCACCACATTGGTAATGCGCACATCAATCGGCTCGATCCCGAGCTCAGGCTCTGCCTCATTCCTGTAAGCAGCAAAACCACTCGCCGTCAGCGCACCATTCAGCATCTCACCTGAAAAATCACCAAAGAATGGAATACCCGTACGGTTCCCCCCTTTGTGCCCAGGCGCCAACCCAACAACAATAAGAGAGGCATCAACTGGACCAAAATCCAGCACCGGCGCATTGTGCCAGTCAGGATGAAGCGCGCGCAACTCCTCCCTATACGCAACAAGCCGGGAACAGAGTGCACACTCTCTCCCCGGCTTCTGCAAACTTTCGATACCGTGACGAACCTTAGTAGTCGTCATCTCCGATCTCATCATCCTCTTCTTCAACACGAGGTGGACGTTCACTTGGGTCACGTCCAACACGCTGCATCAGCGTAGACAATTCAATGAAGTGATCAGCCTGACGGCGCAGGTCATCAGCAATCATTGGAGGTTGCGTCTGAAGTGTAGAAACAACAGAAACTTTACGGCCACGACGCTGAAGCGCCTCAACCAGAGAACGGAAGTCACCATCACCAGAGAACAGTACAATATGGTCAACATGGTCAATAAGCTGCATGGCGTCTACAGCCAGCTCGATGTCCATATTGCCCTTAATTTTGCGACGTCCTGCAGAATCCACGAATTCCTTTACAGGTTTAGTAACAACTTTGTAGCCATTGTAGTCCAGCCAATCGATCAGAGGTCGAATGGAGGAATACTCCTGCTCTTCCACCAACGCTGTGTAATAGTAAGCGCGTAGCAGGTAGCCCTTTGATTGGAATTCTTTCAAGAGACGCTTGTAATCGATATCGAAGCCAATAGCTTTCGCTGTCGAATAAAGGTTCGCTCCATCAATGAATAAAGCAATCTTTTCGCGGGGATCAAACATATTATTTTTAGCCTTTCCGCTGCACAGACGCGTAAGTCAGTAACTTGTTATAAGCAATCACTTTCTGGGCATGCCTGTTTGCTGTCGTGACATGCCTAGAATGTATGCCATTCTAATTGACCCGGTTGCACTCTACGTTAAATCGAATACGCATTCGTTACGGACAAACATAAAACCTTGCCCCTCAGCATATATATTGCATTGGCCTAGTTAATATTGGACCAATGCGGTTCGATTCACCGGCCAGAAACTAAAACAAGATGAATGAAATTTACAGATGTCATCTTGCATAAATTAACAGGAACCCACTAAATATTCCCAGTTTATATTATAGATCCAAGTTAGCTTAGAAACAAACCACCGGATATAGATACTAAAGGTTCCAATAGAAACAAGGTTTCCTTGTTTTTTCGGATCTAGTGCATCCCAAGAAAATCTAGGTCCCAAAATGGGTTAATCTCTTATGTTATTTTTTTTCATCTATTCCAATTCCAGTGTACAATTCACATCTTGAATAGCATTCAGGTGTTGCAGATTTGAAAATTCATTCCCCCAGAAGAAGCTGTAATAAAAAACTAATCCGACGCAGCACTGCACACTAAAACATCTCTTCACAATAGTATTTAAACTAAAATCATGCGCGATAGACCTAAAGCCCCAATTTTTCTATGGCCTAATCTTAAGCAGCAGAAAGATGGAAAAACGCTCCCCACATAATAAGATGTAAAGGAGTTGCACAAAAAATGCAGAAACGGCTCTTGCCTTGCAACAAGAAGCATTCTATGAGTGGCCTCTGAATTCCCAGATATTATGGAGTGATCGAATGGCACGTGTGACCGTCGAAGATTGCGTCGACAAGGTTGAAAACCGGTTCGAGCTGGTTCTACTTGCCAGCCATCGCGCCCGGATGATTTCAAGTGGTTCTCCACTGACAATCGACCGCGACAATGATAAAAATCCGGTCTGCGCACTTCGCGAGATTGCTGAAGAAACTGTGAGCCCTGAAGATCTTAAAGAAGATCTCATTCACTCACTACAGAAGTTCGTTGAAGTTGATGAACCAGAAGCTGAAACAGCTCCAATGGTTCCAAGTGACCCACAGCAGCTTCAGATTAATGCCGTTGATGATTCAGAAGTAGAATTTGACAGTATTACTGAAGAAGACCTGCTTAAGGGGCTTGAAGGCTTGGTACCGCCGGAACGTTCCGACGACTACTAATCGCCCTCTGCAAGATGTCGGCGTCGGCCGGGCCGGCGCCTCGCATTTTCAGGTCCGGCCCTAGCTTATTTTTAAAGTGAAGCGGCCGCCCGAAAATGATGCGTCAATACGAACTTGTTGAGAAAGTAACCAGCTACAATCCCAATGCGGATGAAGCACTGCTCAACAAGGCATATGTTTATGCCATGCAAAAGCATGGTACCCAGACCCGCGCCTCTGGGGATCCTTATATTTCCCACCCTCTTGAAGTTGCTGCAATCCTCACGGATCTGAAGCTTGACGACGCAACCATTGCTGTCGCTCTTCTTCACGACACCATTGAGGACACTGATGCCACACGTGCCGAGATTGACCGCATGTTTGGCGAAGAAATCGGCAAACTCGTAGAAGGGCTTACAAAGATCCAGCGCCTGGATCTGGTATCCAGAAAAGCAAAACAGGCCGAGAACTTCCGCAAGCTCCTGCTTGCGATTGCTGATGATGTCCGCGTCCTCCTTGTGAAGCTGGCTGATCGCCTGCACAACATGCGCACACTTCACCACATGCGCGAAGACAAACGCCTCCGCATCGCTGAAGAGACCATGGAAATCTATGCGCCCCTTGCTGGCCGCATGGGTATGCAGGACATTCGCGATGAGCTGGAAGACATCTCTTTCGAGACACTCTACCCGGACGCCCGCGATACCATTCGTGAACGCCTGGCAACTCTGCACGGCAAGAACGAAAGCCTGATCACGGACATTGAAGAGGACCTGACGCAGCGCCTCGCCGAACAAGGCATCACAGCCAAGATCAGTGGACGCGAAAAGCGCGCCTACTCCATCTTTCGTAAGATGGAAGAAAAGTCTCTCGGCTTCGAACAGCTCTCCGATATCTACGGCTTTCGCGCAATCGTGCCAACACCAGAAGACTGCTACCGTGTACTGGGCGTAATCCATACGGCTTGGCCATGTGTACCGGGCCGCTTCAAAGATTACATCTCGACGCCAAAGCAGAACGACTATCGCTCCATACACACAACCGTGGTTGGGCCGAAACGTCAGCGTGTAGAGCTGCAGATCCGCACCCAAGCCATGCACCGCATCGCTGAAAACGGCATCGCAGCACACGCGCTCTACAAAGACGGCGTCACCGGTGGTCGCAACATTCAGTCCATGACAGCAGAATCCCGCGCCTATGGCTGGCTGCGCGGCACCATTGACCTGCTAGCACAAGGGGAATCCCCGGAAGAATTTCTCGAGCACACCAAGCTTGAACTCTTCCACGACCAGGTCTTCTGCTTCACACCAAAAGGCCGCTTGATCGCACTGCCACGCGGAGCAACCCCAATCGATTTCGCCTACGCCGTTCACACGGATATCGGCAACACCTGCGTGGGCTGTAAAATCAACGGACGCATCTCCTCGCTGGTCACTGAGCTGACCAACGGCGATGAAGTTGACGTCGTCCGCTCACAGGCACAGACACCTCCTCCGGCCTGGGAAAACATTGCCGTCACAGGCAAGGCACGTTCTGCAATTCGCAAGGCAACCAAAGCTTCCGCACGCCAGCAATATGGCGGACTTGGCAAACACATCCTTGAACGCGCCTTCTCCCATGCAGGCAAGGACTTCGACGAAGCAGCTCTTGAAGCACACATCAAGAAGTTCACCATGGAAACCACGCTCGACTTGCTCGTCGCCGTGGGTCGCGGAGATGTACAAGCAAGCGCTATTCTGGAAGTTGCATATCCAGACTACGCACCAGCACAAACAGCTGACCGCAACCCAAGTGCACCACCCGCAGCAGGCTCAGCCTCAGAGGGCTGGTTCGATCTGGACAAAGGCAGCTCGGTTAAGTTCAAGATTCCGGAAGGATCTCAGGAGAGTTCCAAAAACGGCTCTCTGCCGATCCGCACCAGCGTCTCCAGCTCACTCCCTGTGCGCTTTGCCCCAAGTGGCGGCGCAGTACCAGGAGACCGCATTGTCGGCATCCTGACACCGGGCGTTGGCATCACCATCTACCCGATCCAGTCACCGGACCTGAAGGAATTCGACGATCAACCTGAGCGTTGGCTCGACGTGCGCTGGGACATCGACCCCAATGCACCGGAGCGTTTCCCGGCGCAGATCAGCGTGTTCGCGGTCAACGAACCCGGCTCACTGGCAGCAATCACCAAGGTCATCGGTGATCACCGCGGTAACATTGATAATATCAAAATGATCCGCAAAGCCTCCGATTTTCACGAGATGCTAATTGATCTTGAGGTATGGGATTTGAAGCACCTGAATCTGATCCTGAACCAGCTGCGTGCCAAACCCAACGTTTCCGAAGCGCAAAGGGTGAACGGCTAGCCGCTGAAGAAAAGAGGAAAACCCATGGGCCCCAATGCAGTCCTGGACGTTTTCAGAGAAACAAAAGCCCTGAAGGAAGGTCACTTCATCCTTCCTTCAGGCTGGCACGGCTCAGCTTACCTGCAACGACAAAAGCTGCTGGAATACCCGGATAAGGTCGAAACCCTAGCCTCCGAACTGGTGAAAAAAATTGCCGCTCACCAGCTCCTCAACTTCTCCCATTTCGTTGCCCCCAGCTTAGGTGGCCTGATCGTCGCACTGCAAACTGCAAGAATCATGCAGAAGAGTGCCCTCTGGCTTCGCCGCGAAGGCGGCTACCTCACCACCGGACCGGCAACCATCCCTCCAAAGTCAAATGTATTTATAGTTCAGGATGTTGTAGGAACAGGTCACCTATGCCTTTCCACAATTGAAGCACTGCAGTCACTGAGCATTAACACCGTAGGTATTGGTTGTTTTATCGACAGGAGTCTTGACGATACGGACTTAGGAGTACCTCTAATATCTCTTGCTCCTTTAAAACGACCGGTGTATGCAGCCGAGAATGTACCAAAAGAACTCGCTGAGATACCGGCTATAGAAACAACCCCAATCGAGCCGTTTAACTGGCGCGATTGAAAATAAGCAAAGTACTTGAACCGAAATGATTTTTAAACGGCGGGATAAACCAACAAGAATAGAACGTATCCGCGTGGCTGTTTGGCCGCGTCACAGTTGGTCTCGCTCTTTCAGGTACTTAACAAAACGGGTTCTCCGCCTTTCAGCCAGCCCAAGAAAGATTGCAGCAGGCTTTGCCGCAGGCGCCGCTGCTTCTTTCACGCCATTCCTCGGTTTCCATTTTATTCTCAGCTTTGTCTTGGCCTATATTCTGCGCGGCAACATGCTTGCCGCGGCATTAGGCACAGCCGTAGGCAATCCACTCACCTTCCCGTTTATCTGGGCCAGCACCTACAAGGTCGGTCTCTATATTATGGATCTGGAAGACAAGCCCCTTCCAGATTTAGGTGGCAAACTGGATCATTCCATGCTGTCTCAATCGCTGGATTCAATCTGGCCAATCTTAAAACCAATGTTGATTGGCTCAATCCCGCTCGGTCTGGCCGCTGGTGTCTTTTTCTATTTTATTGTTCTGGGCTCGGTTTCCACTTACCAGAAAGCCAGAGCACATCGTTTTCGCTTAAAAAGAAAGCTGGCAAAAAAAAGCAAAAATGTCGCTCAGGAAAAATAAACGGGATCGCCGGACCGGCACTCCAACACTGAGCGGACCAGCAGGAAACACGAGTTGTCTCCTTGAAAAGATTTGCACCACAACAACTTATTCAGAAGGCTTGTGAGTTTCGCGCTCACGCGCCAATATATCCGTCACACAACGAGGCAGAGATGATTATTGGCATTGGCAGTGATCTGAGCGACATTCGAAGAATAGAGAAAACACTCTCCCGTTTTCCAGATCGCTTCACAAAACGCGTCTTCACAGATGTTGAGCGGGCAAAAGCAGAAAGTCGCGCCAACAAGGCTGCAACCTATGCGAAACGTTTTGCCGCCAAAGAAGCCTGTTCCAAAGCCTTGGGCACAGGTCTTTCAATGGGCGTTGCCTGGAAAGAGATGGGTGTCGTAAACCTGCCGAGCGGCAAACCGACCCTGCAACTGTCCGGCGGCGCGAAAGAAAGACTGGATAAACTTGTGCCAAAAGGCTTTGTGCCACGAATTGACCTTACAATTACGGATGATTACCCGCTGGCACAGGCATTTGTCGTTATTTCGGCATGGCCAGAGGACTGGCCGGGTCTAGAGCCGTGAAAACGTAAATGAACTGGATTGCAGAAGTGGCCTTGAACCGCTAAGAGATCCACCTATGTGAATATTATTGTCAGGAGACTGACTCGCACTATTTAAGTGATGGGCATCGGGCCAAGCGAGTATTCTCTTACCACGAAGGATGAACATGAGCCAATCCAAAGAAAAGGAGCAGGAAGGCGGCGTATATGAGACCATTAAGGTCATCGCTCAAGCTCTGCTACTCGCTCTGGTTGTTAGAACATTTCTTTTTCAGCCATTTTTTATTCCTTCGGGCTCCATGAAAGATACTTTGCTGATTGGCGACTACCTGTTTGTCTCTAAGTACAGCTATGGCTACTCAAAGTACTCTTTCCCATTTGGACTGGCACCATTTGACGGACGTGTCTGGAGTTCCCCTCCAGAGCGCGGCGACATTGCCGTTTTCAAGCTACCAAAAGACAACTCCACCGATTATATTAAGCGTGTGATTGGCTTGCCTGGCGATGAAGTTCAGATGATCAATGGCATTTTGCACATCAATGGCAATGCTGTTGAGCGCAAGCGCATTGACGATTACATCGAAAAAGACGCTTATGGGAACATTCACAAGATCCCGCGTTATATCGAAACACTACCAAATGGCATAAGCTACCAGACCCTTGATATCACGACCAATGGCTCTCTGGACAACACACCCGTCTATCACGTACCAGCAGATCGCTATTTCATGATGGGCGACAACCGGGATAATTCGCAGGACAGCCGCGTTCTTTCCGAAGTGGGCTACGTCCCGTTCGAGAACTTTATCGGACGCGCTGAAATCATCTTCTTCTCTATTGAAGATGACCAGCCTGCATGGATGTTCTGGAAATGGCCTTGGACTGTTCGCTGGGATCGCCTTGGCGACGTACTCTAAAGCGTAGCGCCTGCAACGGCCTCCGGTTTTCGGAAAAAACTACGCCCAACCACACTTGAAGCAGTTTGAGTGATACAGTTAGTGACACAAACTGCTTCAGAAAGCCTGCAAAGCAGTCTTTGAAGGAATTAGCCGGAATTATGAGCAGAAGAAAAAGACCGGTATCAGACGCAGCTCTGGAAGAGCGCATCGGCTACAAGTTCACGAACAAGGAACTCCTTGTTCGTGCTTTGACGCATGCCAGTGCCCTTCCGGTTGCAAAGGCTTCCCTGCAGAGCTACCAGCGCCTTGAGTTTTTGGGCGATCGAGTGCTCGGCCTTGCAATTGCGACGATGCTGGAAGAAAATTTCCCTAAAGCAGATGAAGGGGAACTTGCTCGGCGCCTGAACCAACTTGTAAAGCGCGAGACATGCGCTGAAGTTTCCAAGGTCATCGACATTGGCCAGCATATGCGCGTCGGCGAAGCTGAAGCACATACTGGTGGACGATCTAAAACAGCAATTCTTGCAGACATGTGCGAGAGCCTGATTGCAGCAATTTACCTTGATAGCGGATTTGACGAAGCCGAGAGCTTCATCAAACGCTATTTTGCTGTAAGAATGGTGTCTTACACAGGTCCATTGCGAGATGCCAAAACAACTCTTCAGGAGTGGGCACAGTCCAAAGGACGCCCTACTCCGTTATACGAAACAGTCTCTCGCAGCGGCCCAGACCATGCCCCGATCTTCAAGATCCGCGTGAATGTGGAAGGCGTTGGTCCCGGCGAAGCCGTCGGAAGCTCAAAGCGCATTGCAGAACAGTCCGCTGCCGAGAACATCCTGCGCCGCGAAGGCGTGTGGAGCGAATAGGTCTTAAATGAACGACGAAAACAACAACAATGACCTGCCAGAGGGCATGAACTTCAACCTCGGCAAACTCAACGAAAACACACGCGCTGGCTTTGTCGCGTTGATTGGCGCGCCAAATGCGGGCAAGTCGACGCTGCTGAACCAGTTGGTTGGCACGAAGGTTTCAATCGTCACCCACAAGGTGCAGACAACACGCGCAATCGTTCGCGGTGTTGCGATTGAAGACGACAGCCAGGTTATCTTCGTTGACACACCAGGCATCTTCCGCCCGAAACGCCGTCTTGACCGCGCAATGGTCGACACAGCATGGGGCGGAGCCAAGGACGCTGACGTCGTTGCCGTTCTCATCGACGCCAAGAAAGGCATCAATGAGTCTGTAGAGCGTATTTTGAACGAACTGGAGCACATCAAACTCCCGAAAGTTCTGATCCTCAACAAGATCGACATCACCAAGCGCGATCAACTTCTGGCACTTGCGGCAAAAGCCAACGAGTACACCAAGTTTGATCAGACCTTCATGGTCTCTGCTATCAACGGTTCCGGTACAAAGGACATCCTAAAGTACTTCTCCGATCAGATGCCCAAAGGCCCATGGCTCTATCCGGAAGATCAGGCCTCCGACATCCCACTGCGTATGTTGGCTGCTGAGATCACCCGCGAGAAGCTTTACCTGCGCCTTCATGAAGAGCTACCTTACATCTCCACTGTCGAGACCGATAAGTGGGAAGATAAGAAAGATGGCTCCATCCGTATCGAGCAGACAATCTTCGTTGAACGCGACAGTCAAAAGTCAATTGTGCTGGGCAAGAACGGTCAGACCATCAAAGCAATCTCAAAAGCTGCACGTGAAGAGCTCACAGAAGCCTTTGAGACCACAATCCATCTCTTTGTGTTTGTGAAAGTGCGTGAAAACTGGTCCGATGATCCAGAACGCTATCGCAACATGGGATTGGACTTCCCACACTAGCGTATCCCCGAAAAGCGGATCCGGTTTCCGGACAAGGATACGCTGCGCTTAATGAGCACAATTATGCAGTGGCAGGCAGAAGGCATCGTCATTGGAACGCGCAAGCAAGGTGAAAACAACATCCTGCTTGAAGTTCTGACACCGGACAAAGGCCGCTGCCTGGGCTTGGTGCGCGGCGGCAGATCACGCCGCCAGCAACCTGCGCTGCAACTGGGTAATCATCTCAACCTCACTTGGCGCGCGAGGCTGGATGAACATCTGGGCTTCTTCACAGTTGAGCCCCTGCAATTACGCGCCGCCCACCTCATGCAAACAGCAAGAGCCATTCACGGCCTGCAAAGCCTGTGTGCGCAAGTCCGCCTTCTTCCCGAGCGCGATCCACATCCCAATCTGTTTCACGCGCTGGACGTCATTCTCGATCATCTGGAAGACCCTCGAATTGGTGCAGCACTCGTGCTCCGTTTTGAACTGGAACTGCTCAATGAGCTCGGCTTCGGCCTTGACCTCTCAGAATGCGCAGCCACTGGTGTCACCGAGGAACTGATCTGGGTTTCACCCAAATCAGGCCGAGCGGTTTGCAAAACAGCCGGACGACCTTACGCCGCCAAGCTCCTTACACTGCCGGAGTTCCTGAAAGCGCCCGAGTCGCGGCTCTCCCAAAACATTCAAATCTCGAAGGGGGATATGGAAGCAGGGTTCTCACTCACCGGCTACTTCCTGTTCAAATACATCTATGAGCCGCGCAGCATTGCATGGCCTCCTGCGCGAGACAATTATGTAACCGCGCTCAAAAAAGATTTCGCAGACCTGCCCGACTGAAACGAAGCCACACTAAGCCTATCAATCAGATTGCGGCCCATTCCCACCCGGCAAAACAATCACCGGACCAGTACTGTCTCCTCCCAGCGGAATATAACGTTTCCTGGGCGGCGGTACATAAGGGTGTTGATCCTCTGGTGGAGGCTGATACCAGCTGCGAAGCACACCCGGCGCCTCAATGACCGTGCCCTGCCCTGCGCCTTCCAAAGATGGCGCTTGCTGATCAGATGCACCTTGACCTGTTCTCCCATGATCCGCAGCATGGCTACAAGCCGTGATTGCCACGACTCCATACACCGCCATAAGACCTTTCAACGCCAAGCTTTGCTTCCTCACTATAACCTCCAGTCATCAACATGTTATCTCCTAAACAGCGACAACATCCTGCCATGTGCACGCTCTAGGATAGCCGAGCAAAAATCAGGTCGGCTTAAACCACCTCTGCAAATCCGAGTAATAATCGAAACCACCTGTTGCCTCTGCTAGTTGCGGTCGATTGGCGAGAATTCGCTCCACCAAAAATGATAGGGCATGATGCATGAATGCCAATGAACGTGACGTGCTCTAAGTAATCACCGCAGTGAGTCGCAAAACGCATGCCCGCTACACAGAATTAAACCTTGAAAAAGCGCTGTTTTCTGAGGATTTCATAGGTAGAACGGTGCGTTAGCATGGACAGAACAAGCCAAGAACGATAACCAAGTGTCATGGGACAGGAAGTGATCGGCCATGATGGCCCGGAAACAATCAATCTTAAAGATGCACTGGAAGAGCGCTACCTTAGCTACGCTCTGACAACCATCATGCATCGCGCACTACCAGATGTACGCGATGGCCTGAAGCCGGTGCACCGACGGATTTTGTATGGCATGCGCCTTTTAAAGCTCGATCCAAATCAGGGCTTTAAGAAGTGTGCGCGTGTTGTCGGTGACGTCATGGGTAAATATCACCCTCACGGTGACGCCGCCATCTACGACGCCCTTGTCCGTCTCGCACAGGATTTCTCCGTTCGCTATCCGATGGTGGATGGTCAGGGCAACTTCGGTAACATCGACGGCGATAGCGCCGCTGCGATGCGTTACACCGAAGCCCGCATGACCGACGTGGCCACCCGCATTCTGGATGGCCTCAACGAGAACGCTGTCGACTTCCGTGAAACTTACGACGGTCTGGATTCCGAACCAGTCGTTCTTCCCGGCAACTTCCCGAACCTTCTGGCAAACGGCTCCACAGGCATCGCAGTGGGCATGGCAACATCCATCCCCCCACACAATGCCTATGAGCTCTGCAACGCCTGCCAGCTTCTGATTTCCAAACCGGATGCGGAAATTGAAGAGCTCCTTGAGCACATCAAGGGCCCGGATTTCCCAACCGGCGGCACAATTGTCAACGATCAGGGCTCCATTGTAGAAGCCTACAAGACTGGCCGCGGCAGCTTCCGAACACGTGCGAAATGGCACAAAGAGGAAGGACAACGCGGCACCTACAACATCGTTGTTACAGAGATTCCATACGTCGTTCAGAAGTCCCGTCTGATCGAGAAAATCGCAGAACTCCTCATGGCACGCAAACTGCCGTTGCTGGATGATGTTCGCGATGAGTCCGCTGAAGACGTGCGCGTGGTTTTGGTGCCACGCAACAAAAACGTTGACCCTGAACTCCTCATGGCCTCCCTGTTCAAGCTGACGGATCTGGAAAACAGATTCTCGCTGAACATGAACGTTCTGTCCAAAGGCGTTGTGCCAAAGGTCATGAACCTGAAGGAAGTCCTGCAGGAGTGGCTAGAGCACCAGAAAGAAGTTCTGGTCCGCCGCTCCAATCACAGGCTTGACCAGATCAACCACCGTCTGGAAGTTCTGGAAGGCTACCTCATTGCCTACCTGAATATTGATGAAGTCATCCGCATCATCCGCGAAGAAGATGATGCCAAGGCGTCTCTCATTCGCGCGTTTGAGCTGACAGACGTTCAGGCGGAAGCCATCTTGAACATGCGCCTGCGTTCCTTGCGCAAGCTTGAAGAGTTCGAGATCAAAAAAGAACACGACAAACTCTCTAAAGAAAAATCAGGTCTGGAAGCTCTCCTCGCCTCCGACAAGAAACAGTGGAACCGCGTTTCTAAGCAAGTCGGCGAGATCGGTAAGGCCTACGGCCCTGAGACCGAAATCGGCAAGCGCAGAACAGACTTCAGCACCGCAACGGACCACGATCTGGAAGAGATCCACCAAGCCATGATTGAGAAAGAACCGATCACGGTTGTTATCTCAGAAAAAGGCTGGATCAGAACGCTTAAAGGCCATGTACAGGACGTGAGCACCCTCACCTTCAAGCAAGGCGATCAGCTGCACCTGTCTTTCCATGCAGAAACCACCAGCAAGATCCTGATCTTCACCAGTGGTGGTAAATTCTATACCCTCGGCGCAGATAAGCTACCAGGCGGCCGCGGCCACGGTGAACCAATCCGCCTGATGCTGGATATGGATGAGACGCAAGAAATCATCAGCGCCTTCGTACATGACCCTGAGCGCAAACTCCTCATGTGCACCGATGGAGCATATGGTTTTGTCGTTCAGGAAAAGGATGTGATCGCCAACACCCGCAAAGGGAAACAGGTGCTCAACGTGACAGCCCCAGCAAAGGCTGTCCTGTGCGTACCGGCTATGGGAGACTATGTCGCGGTCATCGGCCACAACAGAAAACTCCTCACCTTCCCGCTTGCGCAAATCGCAGTCATGACGCGCGGTCGAGGCGTGCGCCTGCAGCGCTACAGAGATGGCGGCATCTCCGATATCAAGACCTTCAGCTCAGAAGAAGGCCTGACATGGACAGATGCATCTGGTCGCACCTTCAAACGCTCTCTGGAAGAAATGCAAGACTGGCGCGGCGACCGCGGTCAAGCCGGACGCCTACCACCAAACGGCTTCCCGAGAACCAACAAATTCGATGGAAGTTCAACTGGTTAAAGCGATAATCAGAATCTATTTCTGCGCAATCTACCTAGTACCTACAAAAACAGAGCCCATGAGGCTCTGTTTTTCGTTTTAGATGAATCTACCTCTCAGCAACACCCTCTAAGCATCTCTAAATGCTGGAGATCTGAACGGCAGCAGCGCACAAAAGAGAGTATCTACGTAGGTCGAAGTCCGCGTTAGACGACCACCGGTCAGCAACCCAACTGCACCAGCCTTTTGCTTGATGTTATCAGTGCCATAAATCTCATCAATAGCGTGCCCAAGCTCCATTCCCGAGCGCACCAACTGCATGACTTTCTCTGGCAGCGGCAGCAGCATGGAACGGCTGGCAGAAATCTGCCCTTCGCGCGAAATCACCACCATCCACGCAAACGTGTAGGCAATGCCGTGCAACTCACAGATACCGCCTTCCAGCCCCACACCAAAGTCCGCATCAGCTTGCGCTTCCAAAGCGTTCTCAGCACGCACCACAGCACCCTGACGCGTTTCTTCATCACTCATTGGTTGATCAGAAACACCAGAAGGAACACTTGCAGAAACCAGCTCAATGTCATCAGCCGGAAACTGAGCCCTGAACGCCTCAAGCGTCGCATTCACCTTGACCGGATTTTGAGAGGCAACAACGACTTTCATTCAAAACACTCCAGAACAATCAGAGCTCTTTAGCCCGCACTTTGAGCTAACAGAAACAGGTCTCGATACACTTGCGAGCGAAGCACGCGCAAACAAAGGCAAAATCACTTCAAACCGATTCACTGAGTTTCCATTTGGTTTGCCTGATCACCGAGCGATGTCTCAAGGTCGCTCCGCGTAAAAACCGGATACACAGGCAACTCAGGAGCAGCGTGAATTGCAGGAGCACCGTCCCCTCGCCAAATTGCGCAAACAACGGCGCGAACATCTGCCCCCTCTTGCGTAGCTAAACGCAATGCATCAGCAACAGCCCCACCAGTTGAGATAACGTCTTCTACGAAGACCACTTTTCGCCCAGTCAGATTTTGTCCTTCGATCGCACGACAAGTACCGTAAGATTTAGGCTCTTTTCGAACAAACGCTGCAGGAAGGCCAGTTTCCAGAGACATCGCAGTAACAAGAGGGACACCTCCAAGCTCAAGACCAGCGATAATTTCCGTTTCAGGCGGAAGCAGCTCGCTCATTGCCCGTGCGAGCGGTCGCAAAATGTGAGGAAGTCCTTCGAAGCTGTACTTATCGAAGTAACGCTCAGAAACCTGCCCGGAACGCAGCACAAACTCACCTTCGAGCGTTGCGACCTTCGCAATCTGCCTCGCAAGATCGGGCAACAACAACATTGTTTCGCTAGACATCCGCTCCACCTCCAAACACAGTTGCCCCTTATTAGAAGGAATGCAACTTTCCAGCAAGTTCTCGGACCAGCCTTATCTTTGCAGGCGTAAGGCAAAAAGCTGGAGCATCACCAGCTATGTGAGATGCTCTAGCCGTTCTTAAGCAAGCGTTGCTTTTCGCGGTTCCAGTCGCGTGTTTTTTCGGTCTGGCGCTTATCGTGAGCTTTTTTACCACGGCCCAAAGCGACTTCCATCTTTGCCCGCCCATCTTCATTAAAGTAGATTTTCAGGGGCACGATGGTCTTGCCTTCTTTTTGAACGGCAGCAAACAGCTTGTTCAACTCGCGGCGATGCATCAGCAGCTTTCGAGGACGGCGAGGTTCATGGTTAAAGCGGTTACCCTGCGTATATTCAGGGATGTAGACGTTGTAGACCATCATCTCCCCCCGATATTCAGCAGCATAGCTTTCAGCAATATTGCTTTTGCCTTGGCGAAGAGACTTTACTTCAGTGCCCCTCAGCTCAATACCAGCCTCAAACACATCTTCAATTTCGTAGTTAAAACGGGCCTTCCGGTTATCCGCAACAACCTTGCGCCCGGGAACGCCACCTTTTTTGGCAGCCATTTCTTTTCCTTATTTCATTCAATAAATGTCTCCGCGCACACTCATATTAGGTGCGCGGAGCAATAGCTTAATTGATCAGGCCTGCATGAACCATAGCCTTGCGAATGCTTTCCTGAGTTTCTTCACTTACTGTGACCAAAGGCAGGCGCAACTCGTTTTCCATTTTGCCAAGCAGAGACAAAGCATACTTTGGCCCAGCTGGATTTGGCTCAATGAACAGGGCCTGGTGCAGCGGTGCAAGACGATCCTGAATGGAAAGCGCAGTTACAAAGTCGCCTGCAAGGCACGCTTCCTGAAACTGAGAACACAGCGCAGGCGCAATGTTTGCTGTCACAGAAATACAGCCCTGACCACCGTGAGCATTAAAGCCAAGTGCAGTGATATCTTCACCAGAAAGCTGGATGAAGTCATGACCACATAAGTGGCGTTGCTCAGAAGCCCGTGCAAGGTTTGCCGTCGCATCTTTTACGCCGACAATGTTGTCCACTTCATGAAACAGATCAGCCATCGTCTGGCTTTCCATATCAATGATGGAACGACCCGGAATGTTATAGATGTAGATCGGAAGATCTACAGAAGCAGCAATCGCCTTAAAGTGGCCCTTCAAACCAGCCTGATTAGGCTTGTTGTAATACGGCGTAACGGACAAAATCGCATCTGCCCCCACTTCCTGAGCGTGCTGCGCAAATTCGATTGCTTCAACCGGATTGTTGGAGCCAGCACCTGCCATAACAGGGACACGGCCAGCAGAAACCTCAACAGCCATCTGCACGACACGCTTGTGCTCAGCAAAGGAAAGAGTTGGGCTTTCTCCGGTTGTTCCCACAGGCACAAGCCCGTGGGAGCCCTGTTTTATCTGCCAATCCACGAATTCCTGGAAGGCCTTCTCATCCACTTTGCCATCCTTGAAAGGTGTGACAAGTGCTGGAATTGATCCTCTAAACATCTCAGGTTCCTCGTTGGATTACATATATACAGAGCAAAATTTGCCAGTGCCCTCAAAGGGGTGGCATACAATAATGTGATCTAGCCTATCTCGGCAACATCACCAAGACCTTCTCTTATAAGATTCGGGAATTTTTTTGTGCTCATATTTAGGCCAGTTTCGACTGTAAGTATTATGGTCCCCTGAGTGAAACATTAAACAGATATTTACCCTGTTTGTGGCAAGCAGAATGAGGGACTTTTTGGGAATTAAACCGTCCGGTGCGTTTTTGCCGGATAAACAACACTCAGGTGAGACGGGCCGACGAGTAGTATGCGTATCCGTGAGTTTCTTCTAGTATCGACACGTGTGAGTGCATTTGCCATTGCCACGACTGTTTCCGCATCGGCATTTTCCGCTGTATCCTCTTTAAATCACAGCGTTATTCCGGCTCCAAACCCTGCAAAGGTTGTGCGCACTATCGCCTTGAGCACGCAGCATGCTGCTGTTCAAAGCAGATCGCTTGCCGCCACACCACGCTCCAAACCTCCAGTGATTGGCAGGGGCAGCGCAGGTGGAACACAGAACTCTCAGCTGTCCAGCTATGCCCCCGCTGCACCTGTCAGCAATGGGCGAACTGCAATTTCGACCCGCCCTTCCAGCCCGCAAAATGCACTCGAAGCAACTGCTGCGCTGACAAGTTCTTATCCACAGGGATTGAGCACAGCTCAAGCAACAGGATCGGTTGAACCACTTAAAACCGTTCTCCAGCACGTTAAATCCGGACGGCTGAACGAAGCGCTGCGCGCTCGAAATGCTTTGCCGGATAATCTTGATCGTCGCGTGGCGGATTGGTTCATTATGCTACGGGGCGGCCCAAAGACACCGGTCACCCATATCGCCCAGTTTGCAGCCAGCGCACCACACTGGCCAACAGCAAAAGTCGTACGTGCTCGTGGAGAAGCCGCCCTCGCCGCATCCAACCTGACACCCGCTCAGATCATCGCAGCATTCGGTTCTACTGTCCCGGAAACAAAGGACGGCAAACTTGTCCTTGCAAAAGCACATTTAGCCAAAAGCAACAAGACTGAAGCCGCCAAACTCATTCGCCCACTCTGGCAAAAAACCGTCTTTGAAGCTCCCGAAGAAGCAACAATTCGCTCTGCCTTTGGCAGCCTCCTACGGCAAAAAGATCATCGTCTCAGAGCAGAAATGCTCCTGTATCGTGACAGAGCACGCGCAGCAGAACGCCTGCTTTCCGAACTGTCAAAAGACGAACAAACATACATCAAAGCCCGCATAGCGAGCATCCGCAAAAACGGCAATGCGCTCAGCAAGTTAAAGAGCGTTCCGCGCTCTATGAAATCTGACAGCAATTACCAGTTTGCACTCATCCAGCACTATCGCTTGCAGGGGGATTACGACACCGCTGCAAAGTTGATGGAAGCAGCTCCGACTGATCCGGCCGCCTTGCTCAATGGTGACAGCTGGTGGAAGCAACGCCGTGACATTTCCCGCGAGATGATAGAGGCTGGCAAGCCGCGCCTCGCCTACAATATAGCAGCCCATCACGCAGCAGAATCTCCAGGCATGATCGTCGAGGCCGAGTTCCATGCCGGCTGGTTTGCCCTGCGCTATGTAGGTGACCCGCGCCTGGCTGAGCCCCATTTTAAACGCATCGTAAAACTCGGCAAAACAGCACAAACGCTATCCCGTGCCTATTACTGGTTGGGCCGCACCCGCGAAGCTTTGAAAGATACAGACGGCGCCGTTGACTACTATAAACAGGCAGGCGCTTTCCAAACTGCATATTACGGTCAACTGGCACTCGCCAAACTCGGCATCAACCAAATGCCTCTGGCATCCCTACCGGATGTGACAACAGCAGACCGAACCGCCTTCAACCAAAACGAGCTTGTACAAGCCATCAAGCGAATGGATGAAGCCGGACTGCACAATGATACACTGTTGTTTTATACGCACCTGGCACGGACACTGCCAACAAACGGTCAAATCAGACTTCTGACCGAGCTGGCAGAATCTCGCGGCGTCTATCAATGGGCGACAATGGTTGGTCGTCTGGCGCAGGCAGAACGTGTCGAAGCGGCACCGCTCGCTTACCCGACCAACGCAATTCCGCGCAAAACACGCATCACAAAAGGTGTAGAAAAACCAGTCGTTTACGCGATTGCTCGACAAGAGAGCTCATTTAACCCAAAAGCGCGCAGCAGCGCAGGTGCATTGGGATTACTCCAACTCATGCCGGGGACAGCTCGCGACACGGCTCGCAATCTGGGGGTCTCCTACAAGAAGTCCCGCCTGACATCTGACCCAGCCTACAACGCCACACTCGGCGCAGCCTTTTTGGGAGAGCTGGTGGACGAGTTCGGTGGCTCCTACATCCTCACCTTCGCCGCGTACAACGCTGGTGAAAACAAAGTGAAGGAGTGGATTGAGCGCTTTGGTGACCCGCGAGATCCAAAAATAGATCCAATAGATTGGGTTGAATCAATCCCTTACGGGGAAACGAGGAACTACGTGCAGCGCATCACGGAAAACCTTCAGGTCTACCGTTATAAGCTGGAAAACAAGCCTCTCACGATCACACAAGATCTCACACGCGGCTACTAATCCCACTACAAAACAGCTCGAAACAATCAAAGCCCGGTGAATTAGCCGGGCTTTTTATTGTCAGCAACAGAACATAAACCTTCCGGGCACCCTTGTATCTCACCCTCCAACTTTGACAAGACACGTGCATAAACCTGCCCTATGGTGAGGATAATTGATCCAGCGATTCATCAGGCTGTTTTCACAGTAGCAAACACACGCACTGAGAAAACCCGTCTAACAGCGCCCTTCAGAAGCCGGAATTTAAACCGGACCGCATTGTAATCGCTGAAAACACCGAAGCATTTCGGGAGGAACTTATGCTTCAAGCCCCAGATTACATTGATGTCGACCTTCAAAACGTTGCGGGCGCAACCCGTTTCACTTGGAAAGCCAGCGACGAACTAACCTTATCTGCACACATCTGGGACCCGGATATTCCCCGCAACCCAACAGTCCTTTGCCTTTCTGGCCTGACGAGAAACACAAGAGATTTCTATCACCTAGCAAACTTTTTGAGAGAAAATGGTCACCGCGTCATCGCAATGGATTATCGTGGCCGTGGCCTGTCAGATCACTCTGAGGATTTTGAGACCTACAGTCTTGATCAGGAAGCTGACGATATTGACAGGGGCATCGAAGCGCTCGGACTTGAAAAATTTGCACTCATCGGCACATCCCGCGGCGGCCTCCACTCTTTCTCCATGGCCAAACGATACCCAGAGCGCCTGCTATCAGTCATTATCAACGACATAGGCCCAGTCATCGAACCTCCAGCCCTCAACGACATCATTGCCTCAGTCGGCACCGTCATGTCCCAACCAAACATGAAAGCCGCAGCAGAGCGCCTCGCTTCCATCCATGCAACAGCGTTCACAGCCATGTCAGAAGCGGATTGGATAACATTCGCCAATCAATTATACGCTCCCAATTCCGACGGCGTATCATTACGCTATGACAAGCACTTGGGCGATACACTCCGTGGAGACAAGAAAGCAGCATCTGAAGACGATCTCTGGATGTCTTTCAGCGCGCTAAAACCGTTTCCTCACCTCTTACTCCATGGACAAAACTCACGTCTTCTTACAGCAAAAACTGTCGAGAAAATGCAGCAGTTACACGAGAAGATGGAACTCTCAGTCATCCCCAACCAAGGACATGCGCCTTTACTCTGGGACCACTCTACCCAAACGCGCATCCTCAATTTTATAAGACAGCACGCTTAGCAAACACAAAAAAGAGGAGTTGGCTCATCAGATCCAACTCCCAAGTTCTTCAAGAAACTTAATGTCTTAGAAGGTTCTTTGAACTCTGAAGAGCGCACTGGCTTCATCAAAGTCTTTTTCATCCTCCGGCGATGTTCGTGCATAGCCAAGGTCAACACCCATTTCCATTCCACTGACCGGTGACCAGACCAAATCCCAATCCAGAGCAAACCGATCAAAGTCTGGAAGCGCGGCACCAGTTGGTGTGTCAACAACCGCGTAACTCGCATCAAAATCTGTCCGCACTTCAGGCGTCACATAATGCGTAAGCCCACCTGAAAACGATAGTGCTTCGGTCTTTCTGGTATCGCCGTTGATGTAGTAAGCGTCAAAAACTTCATCGTCATCAATACCCACATAGGAAACAGCACCGTTTCCATACTGGAACTGCAGAGCCATAGCATCCTGACTACCCATCTGAGGGAGGTTAATTATCATTCCTGCCCCCAACGCCCAGCCAACTTCACCAGGTACATAAGCGGCTTCTGGTCTGATATTCGTCACAGCCGCCGCGAGCTTCGCACTGCCCCAATCGCCATCCATTCGGAAGGCCGCCACTGCGTCAGGGGCCTTATTCCCGGCCTTTCCATTTTCACTTGCAACGCCAGTAAACACGCCATGCGCACGATAAACTGGGTCTTCAATGGAAACAGTGACGGAAACTCCACCATCAAACACCTCCGTATAAGCTGCAGCCCAGGAGTTGGTATCAGACCAATCCCTATGCACAGCACCAAAGGTAGCTCCCGTAAAGAAATCAAACAGAGAACCAGTGCGCCCAATCGTAAAGCCACCAAACTGAATATAAGCTTTGTTCAGATCCATTTCCGGAGAGTCACCATATCGTTCAGTATCTGAATCCACTGTCGCTCTAAGCTCAGAAAAAGTGCGAACAAACCCAAATTCGGTCTCAGACCGTGCATCCATGCGGATGTAGGAGCGAGCACGAAAGCGCATCGAGTTCAAATCACGCCCTTTAAGATCACCATCAACCACGCCGCCCCAGTTATTTGGCTTTTTGGGAAAGCGTCGATACTGCGCATCGGTACGCACCCGGCCACTCAGCCGCAAGCAAGTCTGCGTACCAGGGATAAAGAAAAAACCCTCACCATACGCATCACACACCTGCACATAGTCCAAGGGCTCCACCAGATTGAGCGGCTCAGGCTCTGCCTCAAAAACAGGTTTAGGCAAGTCTGTAGCCTGTGCTGTAACTCCGAATGACAGCAAGACCGGCAGGAATATCAGCTTCTTCGTCATAGTATTGAACCTCCATCCGTCACTCGGAGTAGTCCAGTGCCCACAAATGCAGCGATCAAAATCAGCTGCAATGACTACCCCTGTGCAACTAGACAATTACGCCAAGGTTCAATTTTCGCAATTACTATGGATTGGGCAGGATTATCTCACCCAATCGAAACGGGCAGGAAGTTCAACTGAGCAAAATTTCACAGCTTGGGAGGTCACCATGGCGTAATACTCATTGAAAACTTAAGTACCACGCACAAATGGGAAAGCCCGGCGGGTTGGAACCGCCGGGCCTGAGAGACTGATTGAAAGATCAGGATATATGAACTTCAACCAGATATAGATTAGAAGGTTTTGAGCTAAACCGAAACTCATAAAATCTTGAAGTAATACCTTCCTATACCTCTTGCACATGCAAGTCTGTGGCAGGTATCACATCAAGGCTTTATAAAGTGGTCCCGGCGACACCGCCGCCGAGACCCTCAATCTAAGAGATCTTAGAAGGAGTACTGTACACGAGTAGAAACTTGTGCAAGCTCACCGTCTTCAGAGTCACGAGCAACACCACCGTCAAGTACGAACTTGAGGCCAGCTACTGGCGCGTAAACTACAGATGCGTTCACAGTAGTAACGCTAGCGTCGAAGCCAGAAACATCAAGAGAAGTATAAGATGCGTCAAGTGCTGCGGTCACAGTATCGGAAAGACCAAACTCTGCACCTGCTACGAGGTTGTAACCAGTTGTACCAAGAGCGTCGGCAAATTGAGTGAAGTCACGATCTCCGCCGATGTAAGACAGTGCTGAGTCAGCATAAGCAGCACCGAAACCAACTTTCACGCTGTCGGAAATATTTGCTTCAACCTGAGCAGCAAATGCATAACCGTAATCTACATCCTGCGCAGTAGTAGTAGCAGCGTCAGCATCATAAGCGTGTGCAGCAGCAAAAACAGATGCAGAATACATGCCCTGTGTCATGGACAGGCCAGCTTCGAAGTTAGCTGCTTTGGTTGCGCCGCCGTATGCATCAGAATCAAGAACACCGAAGGAAGCTGTCAGACCATTGCCGAGGTCAGCAGTTGCAGAAATCTGCAGTGCGTCTTCACCACCTGCAACTGGGCCAACTGTTCCGATTTCAGAGTAACCACCGAATGGATCAAATACTCCACCTGAACGACCGATAAGAACGGATACGTTATCAAAGCCTAGCTGAACATAAGCATTACCTAGGCCAACAATACCCTGGTCACCATCGTCGTTTGCATCGTCATTCCAAGTTGCAGTCAACTCAGTGTAGGTCTTAATAGAAGCAAACTCAGTGTCAGTCATAGACTCGAGGTAAACGTAGCCACGAGCATATGCATCGTAAGCATTTGCAGAAACGTCGTCTGCATTATCTGGAATTCCGTCTGGATCATAAGCTGTTGCTTCATAATCTTTAGTCAGATCGTGAGTGGTAAAGTTGGTGCGGATACGACCATGAACGCGAATGCAAGTGTCTTGACCTGGCAGCTGGAAGTAGCCAGCGCCGAATGCGTCACATGCCTGTACGTAGTTTACTGGTTCAGCAACTACTGGAAGGTCAGCAGCCATTGCTGGAGTTGCTGCTGCTGCAGCAGCGGCTGCGATAGCGATTTTCTTGAAGTTCATCACAAGCTTCCCATAATATGGATTTTAAACTTTATTTAAAACAGATCATCAAACCGCAATTCAGGTGCAAGCACCGTCATCAAACGTGTCTGAACTGTCCCCGTGAACCCTCCGCCTCAATTCAAGCGCCTACTTGAAGAGAAAGCCCCCTGAAGGTTCGTGAGGAGAAATTACAATGTTAGGAGTTTTAGGCAAGCCTATTCAGAGCACTAACTTGCCTATTTATACTTGTGATTTTTTACATGTGTCTTTTTGACAACACGAGAAATAGGCAAGCCAGGCAGCAACCCTCTAACACATAAGACATTCAACTCTTAAATGTCGGGAAACATTGTTCCTGCACCTTATAATAAAATTAATTATTTCTGTTTGATATCAATAGTTTACCTATTAATCATATATAATCAGCATCTCAACCGTGATCAGTAGGAGTCGTCGATGCGACTGAACTAAGTATGTAGTAACATACAGTCACTCTGTGTGAATAAAGATATCGTAGAATTAGGCAATTTAGAAAAACAATATCAAGGATGGGCAGTTTATCTTGTCCAGGCTGCTTTGATAACAGCTTATTCGCCGCCATTCGCCATTCGAAGGATCAGGCAAGGCAATCGAGCCTAATGCTTCTATTGGAGTATAAGCATCATTGACCGCGAAACATTCACGCAACATAAAGTCCTAGCCCCACGCCCAACACCCCAATAGAGCTTAGCTCCACACTTCAGGACTAATCAAATTTAGCGAAGATGTCCGAAGTCATTCGCTACGCTTGCCCTCTTCCTCATAGACAACAAAAAAGCCCCGGCAACCGAAGTCACCGAGGCTCAAAATCAAACAGCAGTAAAGCTGTTAAATTTTCACACCAAATTAGAAGGTGTACTGTACACGAGCACCAACTTTAGAGATGTCGGTAGCTTTAACATTGTCAGCATCTGCCTGTTCCCAACCAGCAGCAACAGCAAACACCAGGCCTGCAACTGGAGCATATGCAACAGATCCGTTCACAGCAAAGCGTGTAGAATCGTTGTCATCATCCAGCGCCAGGTAAGACATATCCAGCTGCGTGGAAACTGTGTCGGTCAGGGAAGTCTGGAAACCAGCAGCCAGTGAGTAACCGGTAGCGTCTGCATCAGTAACATCGATGTACTTACCTGCTTCATCCGCATACTGAGCCTGGAAAGTAACTTCAGTACCTTCTTTCAGCATGTCGAGGTTGAATACTGCAGTTGCACCTACACCATAGCCGTAATCATCGTGACCTGCACGGTCATGCAGAACGCCAGCCAGTTTGAAGGAACCCCAACCCTGAGATACCTGAAGTGCGCCGAGGAGGTCCGCTGCATTCTCTTCACCACTGCGGTAAGTGGAGTCCTGAGCTGCAACAGATGCAGTTACACCATTTCCGAGGTCAGCAGTGAACTGAACCTGAAGAGCAGAGTCATCAGAAAGATCTGTGTCTACAGGACCAATGTATGTGTAACCGGTGAAGGAGTCGAACAAGGAAGCTGTACGACCAACCAGGAATGAACCGTAATTAGTTCCGAGCTGCAGGTATACATCACCAGCTTCGATTTCTTCGTCAGTGGTGTCATCAGACCATTTAGCGGTCAACTCTGTGTAGGTTTTGATTGTACCAATTTCAGAGTTGGTCATTGAAGTGAAGTACAGATAGCCTTTTGCGTATGCATCGTACTCATCACCATCATTAGACTTGTTCTTGTCATCACGATCGCCTTTGTCAGCAGAAAGATTGCCAGATACAACCTGTGCACGAATACGACCGCCGAGCTTGATGCAAGTGTCTTTGCCTGGCAGCTTAAAGAAGCCTGCGCCAAATGCATCACATGCCTGTACGTAGTCAACTGGTTCAGCTGCTACTGGCAGATCTGCTGCCTGAGATGAAGTTGCAACTGCAGCAGCTGCTGCAGCGAGTGCAAGAGTTTTAACGTTCATAATCCTGACCTTCCAATGTCTCTCAATAGAAAGAAGAAACTGGTGTGACCTGTTTGGAGCAGCTCACATTTCCTCTTTTCCCTGCGACACGAGAACCAGAGAGGCTCGCCATAATTTGGCAAAGCATTCAATCGGCTCGACCGCGTCGATGGACATATTGATGCCCGACGAGATGGAAGATCGCAATATCAACCTAGTAGTTTGAAAGGGGAGAAACATCACCACGTTAAAGTAGTGTGTTTTTTTTGACACAACAGCTTCTATGGATGCCCGATGCACTCAACTCAGACATCACAGATCATAGTCGTTCTAATTTTCTCTAAACCATTGAATAGTATTATATAAACAATATCACAACGCATCTAGGTCGGTACATTTAACTGCTAGACGAACGTAATTCCCCTGAACGCGCGCAAAAAACTACGCACTGGGGATTAAAATGCCGACTAAAATTTAATATGCAAATTCAAAATAGAAATAGGCAAGAGTGCCCGCATACACATAGCCTCAAACAGAGGAACCCGGTGGTTTTGGACACCACCGGGAATGAGAGACATTGGAAAATCAGGATTATTGAAAGTCCAATGAAGGTCTAAGGCTTAAGTCAGCCTTAGAAAGAACGCTGTACGCGGAAGTTTAAGACACCCGCATCTTCTTTAGATGCACCATCGACATCATCCTGCTTCCAACCAGCGCCAGCAGAGAACAGCAGACCGGAAACTGGACGGTACTCAAGAGTACCAGCTACAACAACCTGATTGAAGTCAGCATCGCCAGCACCAGCTTCAACATCTAGGTAGGAAGCTTCTACACCTGAAGACAGTTCACTTGTCCAATTGTGCATATAACCACCAGCAACAGACCAAGCTTTATTGGTTTCAATGTCACCATCAGCGTCAAGGACTGCGTCTGCGACATCGCCTTCAGCACCAACATAAGCCATAGCACCATCTGCATAAGCAGCCTGGAAATTAATCACGTCACCAGGAGCAATCATGTCTAGATTGAAACCAACAGCACCGGCAACAGCGTATCCAACTTCAGAGGAGTCACGACCAACTGATGTATCAACTTTGGTTACAGCACCAGAAAGACCAGCATAGCCCCACCCTTGATTCAACAGAACCTTCGCAACGAAGGAAGGAAGGGTGTTGCCCGCTTTATTCAGATCGTCAGTACCAACGAATACACCCTGCTCGCGGTCAGCGTTGTCTTCAATAGACGCAGCAATCGTCAGGCCATTACCCAATGCGTGGGTGTAGGATGCCTGCCATACGGTGTCATCAGCCAGGTGACGATCAAACAGGTTGGAAGCCAGTTCGCCAGTCCAAAGATCGAATGCAGAAGTTGCAAGACCGAAAGTGAAGCCACCAATCTGAACATAACCCTTGTCCAGTTTAACACCTGCAGAATCACGCGAGTCGGAATTAGAAGTGTACTGGAAATCCATGTATGTACGGATCAGACCCAGCTCAGACTGTGTACGGGTATCAATACGCAGGTTCGCACGGGAACGGAAGTTGTGGTTGTTGTCTTCTCTGCTGTAATCTTCATCGTCCAGCAGGTCTGTAAAGCGTGCTTCAACACGAACACGGCCGCCGATTTTGATTGCAGTTTCAGTGCCTGGCAGTACGAAGAAACCTGCACCGTATGCATCGTTGATGCGAACGTAATCTACTGGTGCGATGTCAGCTGGAAGATCAGCAGCCTGAACGGAAGTTGCAGCGGCAGCAGCAGCTGCTGCGATTGCTATAGCCTTGAAATTCATAATTCTAACTTTCTTTAAAACCAGAGCAGCTCGACCACATGTCGATCCCTGACCACTCTGGCTCCCCACTTGCGCATCCTGATCAAAGCAATGTTTGAAACATCACTTTATTCAGCGGGCACCGGTAAGTGCGCCCCGCGCTGTTCACAACATCAATATTTGTGATCTTTAGTTTTTAATCAATAATTCAAATGAAGTTTGAAAGTCATCGAAATACGATGTGGCACAAATAACACAGGGAATTTAGGGGAGATAAGCCGAACCAGGAACGGCAACACGCACTAGAAACAAACCATTTCAAAGCAAAAGCGAAGATTAAACCCATAATTTATTGTTATGTTCCGAGTTACTGGAGAGGTGTTGAGACCGGGCCGGTATAACTTAAGAAAACCAAACATAAATCATCACTTATTCAGTCAAAAACCTACTATCTCAAAGCTCTTTCCTTCCAAGTCAGCTGCAACTGACTGCAAGAATACATCAACACAAACAACAAATAATAATACATAAATATTTTTGATGTTAAATACACTAGTTCCACACAACCAAGAAAAATACATATAAATCAATAAGTTAACTAAATTCACATAGGATCACTGCGATTTATCAGCCTAAAACGCATTAACTTTTGCAGTCTACACGATGTGGACAAATCCACCTCAGCGAGCATTTTTCACCCGAAGGACAACTGACTGCCTACCAAAAAACAAAGAGGGCAGCCACTTGAGTAACTGCCCTCCTCCATAAAACTGAGTGTTTTGTCCTAGGCTTGGCCTTCAATGAGTTTGCGACGTAACCATCCTGAGAGTTGATCCATCATCATCACCACCACAATGATCAGAAAGATCAGGTAGAGAGTGTTCTCCCAATCCTGTCTGGTTCGCATAGTCTCTATAAGCTTTAGGCCTATTCCCCCTGCTCCCAATGCCCCAATCACAGTGGCACTGCGTGTATTGCTCTCCAGATAATAAAGCATCTGAGATATAAAGAGAGGTAGGATTTGCGGAAACAGCCCGAACCGGTATTTCTGAACCGGAGAAGCTCCCGTTGCTTGCACGCCTTCCGCCTGTTTCTTATCTGCATTCTCAATCGCCTCAGAGAACAACTTGCCGAAAGTACCCGTATCAGTGAAGAAGATCGCAAAAATCCCGGAGAGCGGCCCAAGTCCGAACGCCCGTATAAAGATGAGCGACCAGATAAGCATATCGACCCCGCGTAGGAAATCGAAGAACCGGCGCACGCCTGTTCGCGCTAGCCTCACCGGATTAACATTCGCAGCAGCAGCAAACGCAAGCGGCAATGCTAGAATACCCGCAATCAAGGTACCGACCACGGCCATGATGAGAGTTTGCAGCAATGCGAAATAAACCTCCCCATGCTGCCACTCACTGTTCATCCAAAACTCATTGAACATAAAGCGCAGGTTGGAAACATCAGGATCCAGTCTTTCCGAAGAGAACGCCAGGGACATCAGCTGACCAGCACTCAGCCCGTTCAGCTTGCTGTCAAAGTCAAACCAGAAGTTCTCCCACCCAACGAAATAGCGATGCACCTCAACTTTGCTCTTTGTCAGCCAGATACGTGTATATAAAGAGGGTCGCGCATTAACCTGGGTTTTCGAGACCTTCAGCCAGTCAGCCTCCGCTCCACCAATAAACTGCGGAACCCCATCTCCAACTTTGAATGTAAAAGGCTCATCAAACTCTGGATGAGTGTAAGTCACCACATCATCTGCAAAATGAAGCACCCCATCTTCACCGAGCAGAATGGAGGATTGCCCACGTGATTGCTCAATCCAATCTGGCTGCTCTTTATATATAGCCCGTCTGTTGCCCTCCAGGCTAACAACAAATCCCTGATCAGCCTTCTTGAACTGATACTTTGCATGCACCTTGTGGGCATAAGCATCCAGTGCAAACAGTTGAGCCATGTCCCCACGAGCCTTCTCCATCACGCCCGGAACATCAAACGCGAAAAAGCAGAGAGCCAAATAAACAACAACCAACAGCGACAGCACCGGACCAAGCAAGCGTTTTTTCAAATCCAGCCCGAGAACACCGGGATACAGCTCCTCCAGTCGTTGCTCTTCATGATGCGACGTCCCACGCAAGGCACTAATATCTGTCATAGAACGCTCCATCAAACTTGCCCCGTCTGACCAATAAGTTTTTGTCGCATCCAGCCACTGAGGTAATCGATGGACGTAATTGAAAGAACCAGCATGAAAATGATGACAAGAATGTCAGCTCCATAGTTCCAATCGACAACCATCTTCAACTCAGCACCAAGACCTCCAGCCCCAACAAACCCAAGGATCGCAGAGGCCCGCACATTCACTTCCAGCCGAAGCAGCGTGTAAGACAAAAAGTTCGGAAGCACCTGAGGCAGAATGCCGAAGCGAATTTGCTCCAACCAGTTGCCACCTACACTGCGAATGCCTTCAGCAGCCTTCAGGTCACAGTTCTCATTCACCTCAGAAAACTGCTTAGCGAGTGCACCAATTGTATGCGTTGTCACCGCAATCACAGCTGCAACCGGACTTGGCCCAAAAATCAGAACCAGCAACAGCGCAATCACAATCTCTGGAAATGCGCGAAAAATATCCATCACCCGGCGCATCGCAGCAACGGCAAGCCGATTGCTCACCAAGTTACGGCTGGCAACGAAACTCAGCGCCCCACCCAGAAAGAATGCCAGAAGAGTTGAGACCAAGGCGATGTTGACGGTCTCGATTAAGTACGGAAGATATTGAAGAACAAGTGCGAAGAGCCCAACCAGCCCTTCCTCATAAGCACCAATGAACAACTCAGCCGGATAATCAAAGAATTTACCCAAGCCGGTCCAAAAGCCACCAGAATTTGCTTGGTCCGCAACAAACAAGCCACCGAAGATGCTCAGGACACAAAGGCCGAGCAGAGAAAGAGTATATAGCGTTCGGCGCCGGGCAACACGCTCATAGGCCTGAGAAATCTCGGCCAGACGGGAAGCTTCGGCAAGCGCCAGATGAGCGGCCACTTCAACATCCTCCAAACAGGGAAATGATGAGAGCCACCACGGCCCCCATAAAGAAAGGGCGCGGTCAGATCCGCGCCCCTTTACTACTCTGAGAATTAGTTAGCTTTTTTTGCTTCGATCTTACGGCGACGCGCTTCAACAATGGTCTTGTAAAAATCGTGGTTCACTTCCACAAAGTCAGCGTACTCACCACCCTGTGCGGAGTAGAAGCACTCGGTGTTATCAGTCACCATAGACTTCAACGAGGCAACAACCTTCTGCTTTACGTCGGATGGAAGCGACTTACGTACAACAAGCGGACCATTAGGGATCAGCGGAGACTGCCAGACCTGAACCAGATCAGACATATCAACCATGCCTTTATCTACCATCTTACGCAGGTTACCAGAGGTGTAGCCCTCTTCCCATTCACCAACACCAGATGCCCAGGTGACACCGCCGTCAACATCGCCATTCAAAACGGCAAGAACGTTCTGCTCGTGTCCACCAGAGAACTGCATAGAGGCAAAGTACTCTTTCAAGTTCAGGCCCATATCGTCAAACGCAACAGAAGGAACCAGATAACCGGAGGTGGAGTTAGGGTCAGCAAAGCCCATCCGCTTGCCCTTCATGTCTTCCAGCGTTTCAATGCCAGAATCTGCACGAGCAACCAAAACAGAATAATAGCCTGTTGCGCCATCTGTCTGCTTGGTGGTCAGCACTGGCTCAACTGCATCAGGAGCTGACAGGTAAACAGCAGAGTAACCGGAAGCGCCAAGCTCGGCATAATCCAGGTTACCACCCTTCAGGCCTTCAATAGTGCCAGCATAATCAGCTGCCGGGAAAAGCTTGACAGGAACACCCAGCAGCTTTTCAAAACGGTCAACCAGACACTGGTTGGAACGAAGACGATCCGCCTCATTCTCACCACCAAGAATACCAATGCGGAATTCAGTGATTTTCTCTTCAGCCAGAGCCATAGGCGCAGCAAGAAGGGTTGTGCTAACAGCAAGAGCTGCAGCGACTTTACCGATGATTTTCATCAGAGCACTCCAATATCAGAATATAAATCTAAACCCGCTGCTATTCGGCAGCAGAGACAACAGGCGAAGCATCGCCTTTCGCCAGTTCCAGGGCAGCGATTTTTGCACCTTCGCTACCCAGAGAAGTTGAGGTCATCCCCTCCTCAAAACTGTCGTCAGCACCGTAGATCTCACGGGCTACTGCGGTAGAAAGCTCATCCGGTTTCCCATCAAAAACAATCTCACCATCACGCATGCCAATCACGCGGTCACAGTAATTACGGGCAGTATCAAGAGTATGGAGATTACAAATAACTGTCAGGCCATCTTCCGTGTTGATCGCCTTAAGAGCGTCCATCACCACCTGCGCATTCATCGGATCCAGCGAAGCAATCGGCTCATCGGCCAAAAGCATTTTCGGTTCCTGCATAAGAGCACGAGCAATCGCAACACGCTGTTGCTGACCACCAGAAAGATTTTCCGCCCTTTTCAAAGCCGTTTCAGCAATACCAAGTCTTTCAAGTTTCAGCAGAGCCTGAACCCGCTCTTCACGAGTGAACAGCTTGAGCATGCTGGAAACTGTTCCATGCGCATTCAGGCGACCCAACATAACGTTGGTTAAAACATCAAGGCGAGGAACCAGGTTGAACTGCTGAAAGATCATCGCGCAATCACGCTGCCAGCGGCGCTTATACGCCCCCTGCAAGGCAAGCACATCAACACCATCAACAAGGACACGCCCGTCGGTTGCCGGGGTAAGTCTGTTGATCATCCGCAGCAACGTGGATTTACCCGCACCAGAACGACCAATAATGCCGATCATCTGAGGCTTCTCAACAATGAAGCTCGCCCCTTTGACAGCAACATGCGCGCCAAATTCTTTTCTAACGCTTTCAAACTGGATCAAGAGCTCAACCCCGGTACCTATTAAAATTTAACGTAATAGGCACACGCGATTGTTACAGCGAAATGACGCTCACTTACAAAGCAACCCCGTCAAAAAACCGTCACACCCCACCTCCCCCACATAGCTGGCAAAACGAGCATTACATTACGTTTCTATGACAGAAGGAAAAGCCAACCGGCTTTCAAACCAAGGTGTCGAAACTCTGCTTTTCAGGGAATCAAAAACCATCGATTGAACGCTAAGCACTCTAAATACTCAGTAGGGCTGAACACCTAACTTCTGAAAGCATCGACATTTAAAAAGCAAATGGGCGGTACTGTTAGGTACCGCCCATTCGAATATAAATTAGTGCTGTTTGCCAGCTGCTAGGTCTAAGGCCGCTATCCTGCGATTAGACCCTAGAAGTGAACTGACTTCGCAGCAGCAGGTTTCTGGAGTGGTGGGGCGAACTTGGTGAGGTCGATGCCTTCCACTGCTGCCTTGTACTCATCCATGTTTGGAGTTCTGCCGAGGATTGCGGAAAGAACAACAACCGGAGTGGACGCCAGCAGGGATTCACCCTTCTTCTCAGAGGAATCTTCTACCACACGGCCCTGGAACAGGCGGGTAGAGGTTGCCAGAACGGTATCACCCTTAGCAGCCTTCTCCTGGTTACCCATGCAAAGGTTACAGCCAGGACGCTCCAGGTACATAATGTTTTCGTATTCGGTACGTGCTTTTGCTTTTGGCAGTGCATCATCGAATTCGAAACCGGAGTACTTCTGCAAGATCTCCCAGTCGCCTTCTGCCTTCAGCTCATCAATAATGTTGTAGGTTGGCGCTGCAACAACAAGCGGAGCATTGAACTCGACCTTACCGCCGTCTTTCTCAAGGTTCTTGAGCATCTGAGCAACAATCTTCATGTCGCCTTTGTGCACCATGCAGGAACCAACGAAGCCCAGATCAACCTTCTTGTCACCACCGTAGTAGGAAACAGGACGGATGGTGTCGTGGGTGTAACGCTTGGAAACGTCATCATTGTTTACGTCAGGATCAGCGATCATTGGCTCATCGATCTGGTCCAGATCGACAACAACCTCAGCAAAGTACTTCGCGTTGTCATCAGGTGTCAGCGCAGCTTTCTCGCCAGACTTGATTTCTGCAATGCGTTTGTCTGCTTTATCGATCAGGCCTTGAAGAACTTTGGCATCATTTTCCATGCCTTTGTCGATCATGATCTGAATGCGGCTCTTCGCAATCTCAAGTGATTCAACCAGAGTGTCATCCTGAGAAATACAGATGGAAGCTTTTGCCTTCATCTCAGCAGTCCAGTCAGTGAACGTGAACGCCTGGTCAGCAAGCAAGGTTCCGATGTGAACCTCAATAATGCGACCCTGGAAGACGTTATCGCCAAACTGCTTCAGCATCTGAGACTGTGTTGCATGCACCACATCGCGGAAATCCATGTGGTTTTTCATGGTGCCTTTGAAAGTCACCTTCACAGATTCAGGGATCGGCATGGTGGCTTCACCAGTTGCCAGTGCCAGCGCCACGGTGCCGGAATCTGCACCAAACGCAACGCCTTTGGACATACGGGTGTGGCTATCGCCACCGATAATGATCGCCCAATCATCAATGGTGATGTCGTTCAACACCTTATGGATCACGTCTGTCATGGCGTGGTAGACGCCTTTTGGATCGCGCGCGGTGATCAGGCCAAACTTGTTCATGAACTTCATGAGTTTTGGAATGTTAGCCTGCGCTTTCAAATCCCAAACAGATGCAGTGTGACAACCGGACTGGTAAGCACCATCAACAGTTGGAGAAATGACGGTTGCCGCCATGGACTCCAGTTCCTGTGAGGTCATCAGACCAGTGGTGTCCTGAGAACCAACAATGTTCACCTTCACACGAACGTCAGAACCAGCATGCAGAGTTGCACCCGGAGTGGCGCCAACAGCATTGCGGTTGAAGATCTTCTCAACAGCAGTCAGGCCCTGACCTTCATGAGAGATCTCTTTGGCCGGAGCAAAAGCGGACTTCAGCTCAATGCCAAGTGTTTCAGATGCAAAAGTCTGCAGCTTTTTACCAAACACAACAGCATAGGAGCCGCCAGCTTTCATAAACTCAACTTTTTGAGGTGTGAACGCGGAAGAAACATCAACCAGCTCTTTATCACCGTCATAAAGCTTCTTGGTTTTAGTGTTGATGGTGAGCACCTTACCAGTCTCAACTGAGTAGGTCTGCTCAAGAACAGGATCACCATTTCCATCCAGAACGGTGTTGCCATCAGCATCTTGTTTCTTAACCCAGTTTTTCAGGTCAAGCCCGATACCACCGGTTACGCCAACAGTGGTCAGGAAGATTGGAGAAATGCCGTTGGTACCAGCAACAATCGGCGCAATGTTCACGAAAGGAACGTATGGGCTTGCCTGTTTACCAGCCCACAGCGCAACGTTGTTTACGCCAGACATACGGGAGGAGCCAACGCCCATGGTGCCTTTTTCAGCAATCAGCATCACGCGTGCATCAGGATTTGCTTTCTGCAGTTCCTGAATTTCCGCCTGTGCTTCAGGTGAGATCATGCACTTGCCGTGTAGTTCACGGTCAGAACGGGAGTGTGCCTGATTGCCAGGAGAAAGAAGGTCGGTTGAGATATCGCCTTCACCTGCGATGAAGGTCACGACTTTGATTTCTTCGTCTACATCAGGAAGTTTCGTGAAGAACTCAGCCTTTGCATAGCTTTCCAGAATGTCTTTTGCAATCGCATTACCTGCTGCAAAAGCTGCCTTCAAACGCTCGGTATCTGCCTCATACAGGAACACCTGGGTTTTAAGGACATCCGCGGCTTGTTGCGCAACAGTCGCGTCATCGCTAAGCGCCAAGTCAAGAAGAACCTCAACAGAGGGGCCACCCTTCATGTGAGACAGCAGTTCAAAAGCAAAGGACTGAGAAATTTCCTCAACAACAGAGTCGCCAAGAATGATCTCTTTCAAAAACTTCGCCTTTTCGCCAGCTGCGCTGGTTGTGCCTGGCAAGGTGTTGTAGATAAAGAATTTAAGGGAACCGTCTCTGTGTTCGTTCTTGAGATCTTTAATCTGCGAAATGATCTCATTCACAAGTGCGCCATCTTCAATCGGCTTGGGGTTCAAACCCTCGGCTTTTCGAGTGTCAATCTCATTCAAGTAGTCAGTGTACAAGCTCATGATTATTCCGACGCATTTGTGTTAGACGATTTATGTTTGGTGTATCCTGAACTCTATGTCAAAACCATCTCTGGCAAACCGGTCCAAGTTTGTTGTATGCGGTCGTATACCAAATGACATTGGCATGCAAGATGTTTCCAGCAGTTGCAGAACTCCAACCCCACCCGCATCACTAACAAGCTTATCTATCCACCAGACCCAGAACAATAAATTCTGCGAGAGGCTTATTCACTCCCTCTGCATTCATTGATATTGGAACAGGCAAAGATACCCGAGTGGTCATTCCTGCGATTTAGACGCTTGGAAGAAGAAAAGCCCTATAACGAAAACATCGCAAAACCTAAGAGTGCGAATTGCACGCAAAACTTCCCGTAGTCTTTAAATAAGGAGTAGACCAAATACTGAGATCATCCAACCAACAACAGAAGTCGAAGGGAACCGGCAAAAATTCGTATTTTTAAGAAAGGAGGATGACGGACACGGAGAGAGTCCGTTAAAAAATCGAGCTTTCAGTCTAAATCCTTTTTTCTCTTATATTTCAATATAGTAACTCGATTTATATCAAATTCATATTGCTCAAAATACGCAATTGTTATGTAATTTGTTATGTAGCTCACGACCCGATTATGCTGTGAAACCCGTATGGAAATGAGTGCTGTCTGGTTATAGCAAAAATTAGCGCCCGCAACTGATGATTGCGAGCGCCTTGGATTTCTCAGCATCGACTAGATGAACAGGAAATCATCCGGTTGAAGCTCAGCAGGTGTCACACCTTGCAAAGTGATCGAAGTGTCTGTGTCGATTGTGATCACTGTATTTGAATCACTCATCTCTGCAGCATCCATAATCGCTATGAAGTCCACAAATAATGCGGCTTCAACCTGAATGACATCTGTTGCATCGAAATCAGTAAGGACATCGTGGCCGGTATCGCCAGCAGCAAACACAAATATGTCACTGCCTTCACCGCCATTCAGCTGATCATCACCAGCACCACCTGTGATCAGATCATTACCTCCATTTCCGTTGATAATGTCTGCTCCATCACCGCCTACGAGAGTTTCAGCTGCATCATTACCAATAATTTCGAGAGATGCAGCCCCAAATGTCTCAATCACTGGCTCCTCATGAGGGAGGAAGTGCATTCCGTCTTGCCCGACATAGAA
>NZ_LMCI01000043.1:324939-326151 GCF_001623145.1 Pseudovibrio sp. W64
GCCATTTGGCGTGTAGACATAGACCGAACCGGATTCACTGCCCTTATCATCATCCCCAGAAGCACCAACTACCACAACCCCGTGGTCATTCATCTGCACTCCATGACCAAAACTGTCATACTCGGCACCATCAGAGGCAACAAGTTTGGCCGTGGTCTCTTCTCCATTGACCGTATGATGTTCACCGTAGGAGTAAATCACTGGCTCCTCATGAGGGAGGAAGTGCATTCCGTCTTGCCCGACATAGAAGCCAGCAGGGTCTTGGGTAAAGACATAGACTGATCCGGAACCCTCACCGTTGTCATCGTCAGAATGCGATCCAACCGTGATAGTACCGTCTTCATTGATTGAAACAGAGCTACCGAACAGACCATCACCTGCTACATCAGGGGCTGTCAGTTCAATTTCCGAGTAACCACCAGAACCATTCGGTACATAAACATAAGCAGCGCCGATGCCGGAAGTGGCACCGGTAACGATGACACCAGCCTCATTCACAGCAAGTGTCGGACCTGTACTACTATCTCCGGTAATCAGCTTGGAAACTGTATAGTTACCATTGCCATCCGGCTCATGGATGTACAAGGCACCGTCAGCACCAACAACAATGGTGCCATCATCCTGAACCACACCGCTTCGACCAAAGCTATCATTGGAGTCAGGTGCGGACAGTTCCAGCTCTATATAAATGCCGGCAGGATCCGGTGTGAACACACGAGCAAGATCGCCTGGACCGTCGGCAAAGATAACACCACTGTCGTTAATGCTAACATTGCCACTGGTGCTGCCAGCTCCTGGAATAAAGAGAGTGTCTTCTGCGTAACCGCCAATACCATCTGGAGTGAAGATGTAGATCTTGTCTTCAATCCCGTCAAAGACGGAAGCAACAATCACTCCACTTGCATTCATTGAGAGGCCATGCTCACTAGGCATGCCACTAAAGATACCCTCAGGTACAGTCAGCTTGACTTCCGAATAGCTCCCGCCGTCTGTCGGAGTGAACACATAAATAGCTTTTTCGGCACTACCCGGAGTACCATCTCCGAAGGCACTAACCGCAACAACACCTGAGTTATTGATCGCAGTATTGGCACCGAAGTGGTTCAGGTCAGCGCCATCAGAAGCCACAAGTTTGGTCTCCGCATAACTGCCACCATCTGGCGTGTAGACATAGACCGAACCGGATTCACTGCCCTTATCATCATCCCCAGA
>NZ_LMCI01000043.1:326161-338123 GCF_001623145.1 Pseudovibrio sp. W64
GTCACCAGAAGCACCAACAACCACAACCCCGTGGTCATTCACCTGCACTCCATGGCCGAAGCTGTCATACTCGGCACCATCAGATGCAACAAGTTTGCCGGATTTAGCTGTGACATTACCCTCACCCAGGATTGTAACAGTAACCGTCTCAGTGGAACTTTCACCTGAGGCATCTGTTACGGTGTAAGTGAAAGTATCGGTTGCGGTTTCTCCGCGGTTCAATGCGTCGTACTTACCATCTGGACTATAGGTGAATGTACCATCGGCATTTACTGTAACAGAACCGGTAGTGTCGCTCGTATCAACGGCAATGCTATGGGTGTCAGATGTATCGAGATCAACGAACTCGGGTGCAATATTAATCGCAGTGTTTTCGTCTGTCTGCCTCGCAATCTCAACCGCAACCGGCCCTTCATTCTGCCCTGTCACCGTAATTGTGACAGTAGAAGTCGCACTTTCACCAGCAGCATCAGTAATCGTATAAGAAAACGTATCTGTAGCTGTTTCTCCAACAGCTAGATGATCGAATTTAGTGCCTGGGTCATAGTGGAATGTGTCATCACTGATGACTGTTCCAGTTCCGATCATTTCAGCGACATTCAAAGCAAGTGTATGAGTATCTACCAGATCAAAATCCTGGAAGAAAACTCTAATGGAAATCACATCGTTTTCAGTAGTTGAGATTTGAATTGGGTAGGAAAATGGTGCGGAGTTAGACATTAAAACAACTTCCCTAAGAGCATTAACAATTACACCCTAAAGTTGCAAAACTTGCCCGAAACTTATGATTTCAATTTTAATAAATATGAATTTTCCGCTGTATTTTGAAATAGATAAGAATCTCGCATCTTTCTTATGTTAGGTTGTAAGTAAATGTACTTTCACCCCTTATCGGCAATGCGATCTAGTTTCCTTTCGATATTTTCCAACCGCTTTTCAACGCTCTCAACCAATGTCTCAACCCGTGTAACACGCTCAACCATAGCGCTACTTTGCGAAGCGTAGCGCTCCAATGCAGTCACTCGTTCGTTGACGCTTGCCGCCCACCAGACAAAACCAATAAACTGCAGTATCACAGTAAACATCAGCCCTACTGGGATCTCTTTTCCAAGACGCCAACCCGAAAGCGTTTGCTCTTGCATCGCCATCACAAGCACCTCTTTCATTCGCAATTTGATCGTGTAGTTTTAGTCGTCTCGTCAGGCTTTGCACTTCCGATACTCAATCAAGCGAGTGTTCCAACGCGACCAAACTCACGAAGAAATTTCACGAGTTCCTGTGCAACCAAGCTTGTGAGTTTATCCACTAGCTAGCCAGAAAAGAAGTTCTAACTGAAGCAACCTCAAGCTTCGTTGATCGAGACAGCACCTTCGCGCTGTGCCAACACCCGCTCTCCTTTCACTGGATAGCTTTCCGGCCACCGGATATCTAAGAGCCGCCGCTTTGAAAGCTTTGCAGTTGTGACTGCATTGGACTGATTGCCACCAAGCACATGATAGTGGCCGGCACTCTCAGAAACGTAGAAACCAACGTGCCCTTTCCAACCGCGAGGGCTACCGCGCCAGAAGACAAGAATAGAGCCAGGTACCCCTTTATCTAACCGTCTGCCGTATTTCGCCCATTGGCGAGACCCTAGAGGATTGATAGGCAGGCGATCAGAAACAAGGCTCATGCAATGGGCGACAAACAGACCACACCAAGGGGTTTCATCAGTCTGGTAGGAGATACCCAACTTACTCGCCCAACCCATAATCCTTGGATTGTGCTTCGGTCCAGATATTTCCTTGGTTCCCAACAATCGTCGCGCCTCAATAAGCCATGGCGGCTCGCCACTTTTGACCGCTTTAATCTTGAAGCCTAGCCAACTCTGATAGGCATGTTCTGAAAGTCTGCCCCAATCACCATCGGGCTTGCCTGGATTGAATCCAAGTTCCAACAGCATTTCTTGAGATTCCAAGTCTGGTACCCGTCCCATGATCACCTCACAAAAAAGGCTCCCCAGGGGAGCCGGCTTTCAGTTGAGTTCGCTTGCAATGCCCTACCAAACACCAATCACAACCACATCGTGACCTGTGCTTGAGCCGACAAATGGATAAGGTGTGGTCGTTCGCCGTGTCACAAATCCAGTCTTAAAGCCATCTTTTGTTTTCGCAGTGGTTCGAGGTATGTGTCCGCTTTCATCTGCCGTCGTTAAGACGATGTATTTGCCTGCTTTGCTGGATGGGAGCGCTTGTACGAACTCGTATTCGTAACCACCTACACTAGTACGGCTGCAGGTCAGATTACTTGCCCAAAGCACATCACCGCTTCCATCCACCTTTGCAGCGGCAATAATCCTCGGAACCCCTGCCAATGTATTCAGCTTTGCTGAGTTGAGCTTCAGATCTGTAACAGAGCTGTTTTTGTATTTTTGAGTGGAGAGTGAACTATCTTCAATCTCCTCAGTTCCAACTTTGTCTAACACCGCCAGGTTTTGCAGACCTAAGTTCTGCCGAGCGTGAGGCGCACTGGGAATATCGCTCAGGTTGTTCGTTTTATGGAGAAAGTCACTTGTGTCTGGAGTTGCAAGCACCCATCCATCAACATCAGAGTAGACTTTCAACTTCTTATCTTGCGATTTGAAATACAGCGCTCCATCTGCCAGCTCATTGCCCTCATTATCAGTGTCCGGATCGTCGTCAAATGACCCTAGATAGAGCTTATTGAAGCGTTTGAACGCCAGATCAGAAGCTTGTTCAACTGCTGCTTCCAGTTGGTTCAAAGCATCCTCTGCTTTGCCTTGAGCTGTTTGTGCCTGATTACGAGCTGCTATGGCTGCGGTCTTGGCAGCAAGAACCACTGCTTCGACATTTGCCGGATTAAGGAGAACATAGCCCACCTGCCCCTCAATCACTGTGAGCATCGCCGGATAGCCTGCTTGCAGGTCATCAGGGTCGAGTTCATTGCCGAGGCCATTTCGAATTGGCAACAGCACATCATCAACCTTGATGGTCACGGCGCCTGAGTTGTTTGCAATGGGAACGAAGACTGCAAACTCAACTGCCGAGAGGCTGACACCCAATCGAAGTTTCGCCCTGATCGCATTACCCGTCCCATCGATATCGACCAGTCGCGTGATACTGTCAGCAAGGTCTCGCACATAGTTCCAGGTGCCGCCCAGCCACTGATAGTAACCGCTTAAGGCGTGGTTGGAGTCAGCTCCGACTATGGCAGGTGTGTAGTCTGGTTTGTTGGTTATATTATCCAGCTCGGCCTTGGTCTTAACGATCACGGCTCCAAGCGTAGAACCTATCTCAAGCTGCCCCAGATACGCTCTAATCTCAGCTTTGACTGGTTCGTGCTCAGTGGTGCTACCAAGACCGAACGTCACAAAATCACGCCAAACGATTTCCTTGGTCAGGAAGTTCATAGCCAACTCCAGATTTCGAAATGAGATTAGATAGAGGCCTGATGCACAACTGGATTAGACCAGCTGCTATTTTGCCCAAAGACCGAACGGGTTCGCATACGGAACCGATATTCCACACGAGCAGTCAAACTTTCTGTCTCGATGGTTTCTTCACCATCGTTTGCTTGCGCGTACTTGGCAGCGCCGCCGCTGGTTTTCATGTACTCCAGCTCATAGGTGAGAGCCTCAGAGCCACGCGAGAAGCTCGCCTCAGCAATCAAGCTCTGGCCCTGCTGCTCAAATGCAATCGTGAAGCTGGTGACAATCGGCAATGCAGAGGAACCAATGCGTTGAGGAGGATCACCCTTTTCGCCCTCCTCCTCAGGTTCAAAATCGTAAAGGCTCTTAGGAACAACGATTGCCTCAAACTGGTGGGTAAAATTGTTGAGATCCAAGATCGGAGTTCCAATAAGTTCCAGATAGGCATCCACCAGATGAGGCGGTTCTGTGATCTTGATAAAGCGTCGAAACGGCAGGTTCTCAGATGCAAAGTAGTCGCACACAATCCGCACACGCGGAGCTGTTGCACGAATGTATTTTAGCTTCTGTTTGCGCCGCATATGGTTGTGGCTTTGGATGCATTCGTTATCAACGGTTCGCGACCTGGGGTCGTTCTCATCCACATAGGGATCACCCCAGATGACCGCATCATCTTCGGTATAGTTCAGCTCTGGATTGGTCCAAAGGCCCCGAACAGATTTCACATTCGAGTTTGGATTCCGGTTTGACAGGAACGTCACTTCCTTGATGTCTGCTGTTTTCAAGTGAATGTCAGGCTCTACCCACTCCCCGGCATGCACAGCCACCTTGCCTTGCAGGTCAACATAAAGCAGCAGTTCACCCGCTTCATCAATCAACCTTGCAACCTCAGTGGGGTCATTGTTTTCCCGGCCACTGAAGCCACCATGATATCGAGGCTCTTGATCCCCTTGGAAGTTGGTGACCTGCTCATCAGCAACAGCAGCAGCATTGGCCCAACTCTCAAGATTAATCCGCTCAGGCTTCAAGGCTCCTCCATAGGGAGATAGCAAGAGATCAAGACGGTGAAGTGCAAGGTTCCTGCTAAAGGCAACCTCATCAGTTCGGGGATCTAAAACGCGCTTCGCCCGAACCAAAGATGTCACAGTCGGATATCCATGCGGATACACCGTTCTATGATGCTGAGCGCTGACGCTCTTACAAATCACAAGCGTGCTGGCGATGTTGTCGCCGCGATGGTCATCACTCCAGATATCACTAAACTTCGTGACCAGTTCGGAATACGGCTCACCAACCGGAGTGCCCAACCGTTCTTTGATAATGACCTTAGCCTTACCACTGAGGCGGTAATACTTAGATGCATCCTCATCATTGCTCAGCGATTTTATGACGTTGCCATCTTCATCAATCTCAACCGCTGCATCACTCAGGTAGTGTTCAACAAACCCATCTATCTCATGAGAAGCATGCGCGATGATCATGTAAGCAGTCCCGTCACGCTCCTCCAGAAACATCATGTCTCCAGCCTTGCGCACCAACCCATAAGCAAACGACCGAGACGGTACGCTTTGCCGTTGATTGACTTTGCCATCTGCAACACTTGGCAAGGGAGCTGCATTACTCTGCCGACGCTGAGTGCCCGCCAACTCCTTGACGGCATAACCAACACCAGCAGACAAGCCGACACCGATAATCCCAACACCAACAGAGGACACCGCAGCACCCGCAAGAATAGCTTGCGTCGCAACGGATGCACCAAGTATGGCCGCTCCGTTCGACAATACGAACGCAACACCCAATGCAACAGCATGAGGCATCAAACACTCCAGATTTTCAGAGCTGGTGCGTGAATGGTTTCAAAACCATCCCGCCAATGAACTTGCCAGTTGAGCCCGTCCCAGATCGCTCCCCACTGCCGGAGCGGGTTATGCAAACTGCCGACAACCCCGATGTCACCGATCTTACTAGAGCGCGTTTCCAGCAGGCCCGCGATTGCAACACAACCTTCAACCAAACCTAAAGCCCCGCCAGATGTTGTGAGCAGTTCATTCAACTCTTCAGTGGTTGAGTAGGTGCCGCGCAGAAACTGAGCGCCATCGGGATAACCGTTGAAGCACGCCCAATCGGCAAGGACCAAGCAACAGTCAGCCTTGCCGGGATCGAAGCGCATGTCACGTCGATCTGACAGCCAACCTTGCAGGTTATTCAGGCACGTGGCCATGTGATAGTTTGCTCGTTCATGAGGGTCACTCGTTCACATGACAGATCTGGAAGAAGGTCAGGATTGAGTTTAAGCGACAACGCTTTTTGATCTGAATCCGACAGCACAGCATTGCGCCGCGATTTGCGGGCATGGAACACATTCGCAACAACCACGATCACTTGATGCAAGATATGAGGTTGAGCCTGATCACCCGTAGCTGCTTTGTGAAAATTCAGATCAATGATTTCGCCTGTGAACTTGACGATTGGATCTCCAACAGGTTGAAAGTACTGATCACAAGATTGCAACAAAATCTGCACTTCAGACCCGATTACATCATCTTCCTGAGTTTCTTCATAAGCCAGGTCGGCAATGTCCTGAGGAACGCCAGACAGGCCGACCTCCATAACCACGGCCTCACCAGAAAAGGCATATTGCAGCGTGCTTAAGGCTGTTTCCGGGAGTTCCCCGGCAGCTCGCCAGTGATCACCATTTGCATCAATGTAAGGGCAAGATCCAAACCAGAAGCGAGAGGTTCCTTGGGGGAAATCCATCTTCATCAGGATCATCACTTTGCGGGCACTCATTCAGCTGCGACCTTATCCCAGTAGTCGATTGCCTCAACAAAGTTCAGCGTCTTAGGCGTGATCGGTGACACTCCGTGGACGATGTCCATCTCATTATCAGAGGCAAGATGCATCAGACATGTTGGTTCTTTCACTGTGAGAATGGATCCGGCTGGAATCTTAGCTCGTGTCGCAGGAAAGATCGGAACTTGAACCACATCACCATCTTGCGAGATCACCGGGCCTGTCTGGTAAAGCGCATGGAAGTAACTGTACTTAATGCCCGTCAGGCTCAACCCTTCACGCAAAGCGCGAAGCTTAACAACAGTTGCACCGGTCTGTGCGTCTTCTTCCATTTGAACCAAAGGTGGTTCACTGGCGTACTTCGTGCCATCGGAAAACGTAGACCCATCAGAGTGAGTTGCCAGAGCACTTTGTGTCTTTGCGAGCTGCTGCAACCGTGATCCCGTGCAATAAGCCGGAACGATCACCAAGCCAGTTCGCCCCTGCAACGCAACTTGGATCGCATTCCAAGCTTCCTCATGGTCCATATCATTCGACTTCACCATGATGTTTGGAAACACCGCCCGCCAGAAACCTAAGTCGGTTTGCGTTACAAGATCGCGGCCTCCCAACGTAGTGCCGCCCGATCTGGTAAATGGCCGCTGGTGAAAGGCTGGTTTACCCCGCATTGCAAAAAGCTTGAACGGCCAATGAACGAAATTAGCCAAGCCAACTTCCCCCTTTGTTTTGCTCATAAGCATTCAGGTCATTGACCACGTTCCCACGGGACTGAGCAGTGGCTGCTTTGATGATGCCAGGTTTAGCTTGATCGACGATTTGCACAGCAACAGGACCAGCAACACCGACCACTCTGACATCAAACTCAGAGCTGCCCTCAACCACCAACCGGATCTCAGAAGGAGTATTGCGGTTTGCTGGTGCAAGAATTGCTGCAGGTTTCGGGATCATGGGAACAGGACCGCCGACGAAGCCGCCTCTTGCAAAGCCTTTCGCGCTTTTATGCAGCGCATCAAGATTGGCAACACCAAGTTTTCTGGTTGCTTCTCTCGAGAACACATACTCATCACCGTGCACAATACCTTTAGGAGTGTACTTGCCTCCTGGCCCTGTCCAACCACCTCCATCAAAGCCAAAAAGTGAAGACGCAATAGTTGCAAGAGTAGACACCAGACCGCCGCTATTTGAACTGGAACCACTTGCCCCACCACCAAACATAGAACCAAGCGGACCAGTACCAAACACTGCTGCCTGGATTGCAGCGTCCGTCATCAACTGAATGAATTGGTCAAGTGCCGTGCTACCCGTGTCAATCGCAGCTGTGATCTGGGAAAACTGATCTGAGATCAGTTGCCCACCAAACTGAGAGACTTGATTGAGCTGCTCCTGTGCGGCCCTTTGGTTATCGATGCCTCGCACCAGGCTCTCAATTTCCTGCTTTTGTTTTTTGGTTGCCCCAGCCCCTGCTGCACGTATCTGGTTCAGGAGCCGCTGCTGCATTTCTGTTTTGCCAATCAAATCGCGTTCATGCTTTAGCACTGCAATGACCCGTTCAACCGCTTGCGCTTGTCTGATCGCATCTTTAGCGGACTTACTGCGATAAGTGCCAGCAAGATCATCAACACCCAAAACCGGCTTAGATGTTGGCACAGCTACCCTTGCGGTTGGTATGGTTGAACCAGGCAAATTCTCAGATGATGAGGCCAGCTTATTGCTGTTCTTACTTCGCTGATCCAAGATCTCCTGAACTAGCTGGAGCTTAGTTTCCAATGCACTGATTTGCTCTAATAGTGCCGCTTCTTTCATGCTCTCAGTATTCAGAAAGGTTTGCGACAGCGATCCTGAGTTCAATCGCTCTTGTGTAGCCATCAGACGCTTATTTAAGATCCCACGATCAGCCTCAATTTTTGCAAGAGCCTTCCCAAGATAGCCGGTTGAAAAGCTGTCTGGTTTGAACGGAGACCCATCTTTACCCGTTAGCAAATCAATATCAGGATCAAAAGTAGACCCTATAAGTCCACTCATCCCCTTTGAGAAATTGCCAAATCCCCCCTTTACTGCTTCCTTGAGTTCTCTAGCTTTCTTGACTGCCCCAGCCATGTTCTCACTAAAATTTATGAGATATGGCCCGATGTCAATTAAGGACGCTTTGAGCTGCTTGTCCAAAGCGTCCGAGGCATTTCCCAAACGGTTTTGCATTTCTTCTGCCTGCTCGAGAACATCATTTTCAATAATGTTCCCAAGAGCGCTGGCTTTCCTTCCAGCCTTGTCCATAGCATCAGACCCAAGTTCAAGAACACGAACAAGGTCTGTTCCTCGTTGGCCGAACCCTGCCTTAACCAACAAAGCTTTTTCCTCAGCAGTCTTAGCCTTAGAAACTGCATCCGCATAACGTCTCAAACGTTCTTCACCACTGGACGCATTCACGAGTGCTCTTAGCAAACCTCTATCTGCCTTCTCCAAGGCAGAATACAACTCACCAGTCTCAAACTTGGCTTCCCCAACTCCAATTGTGAACTTGCGCAAGGCCGTATCTAAAGTGGAGGTTTCAATCGAGGCTTCCCCTGCCATAAACGCCAGCGTTTGGTAGAACTCACCACTCAAACCATTTTGCCTGGCAGTCTTCGCTACCTTGTCGAAGTCTTCAAGGCCTTGCTTGGCAAGGGTCAAAGCACCGGCCAGAGACAGAGCCCCAGCTGCTGCCCCGGCAAATGGTAAAGAACCCACTGATTTGAGGAGCTTTCCTGCTGCAGCACTGGATTTCCTCATTTCCTGATTGAAGCCACGAACAGCTTTTTCATTACGTGCAAAGCTCCCCTTGGTTTTCCTCTCCAAGCGGGCAATCTTCTTTTCCATGTCCGTTGTTCGGGCATCAAAAAGCGTGATTACTTTTTGGCTTTCACTGGAGTTTGCCATTATGAAGTTCCATCAGTTGTCTCAGCTCGTCACGTTCAGAAGGGGAAAGGCTTCTCCCTCCTTCATGGCTGCGATTCATAGCAATCCAGCCCTCAACAGCTTCACTGAATTCCACCAGACTTGCCTGCCAAAAATCAGATGGTCTCCATCCAAGTGCAGGCAACCATTGAAGCCATTGCCGAAATGGAAAGAACTCTAAAGGCTCTCCACTTCGGCCTCGCCCTTTCCCTCAGACAGTTCCGGGAACAGTGCTGCTGTAATGGCTTCCTTCAGCAGAGGTAGATAATTCACCCCAGTCTGACTCTCCCAGGCCTGCTTCGCATCCCCCTCGATCGTGAGAGCTCCAATACAAGCTTTCAACGTTGAAACTGACATCATGTCCAAATCACCAACAAGCTGCCCTAATGGCCGGCCATCACACGCTTGTTCCAATTGCTCCAAACGCTCCATTTCGGCGCAAAGAATAAGATCATAACCGTTAAGCTGGAGCGCTACCTCGCCCCGGGTTTTATTTGCTCTTCGCATGATCTACTCCGCAGTGAAGGTGACTTTTCCGGTGAACTTAACGGAGATGCTGAACTCCGCTTCCCCTTCAACCTCACCTGAGAACTCGATACTCTCGATAAGGATGACACCTGCATACTCACCAAGACCTGGAACAATGACCTTAGCGTTGGTTCGGGTTTGCTCCAGACAAGCGGCGTTGAGCTGTGTACTGGTTGCACTATCATCACTCAAACCTGACCCGGAAAACGAGACTGACTGAATACCGTGTACAGATGAGGAATAGACAATCGAGCCAGGGTCATCGCTATCTGGTACCGTTGCATCCACCAGGGAGTTGTTGATGGACAGGTTTCTGGTTTTAATCCCAGCAGTGTTTTCAAACACTTCAGGATCCGCACCATTTCCAAGTTTTAAGAGAAGTAACCGACCTTTTCCGTCTGCCATGTCTATGCCTTTCTGCAATGGAATTTCACCGTTATGACACCATGACGCGTGACCCCATCCGGATCAGTCATGACGCGCGTACTTTCAACAAACGAGAAGCAGGAACTCAGCCCTTCAACCACCAAGTCAGCATCGTGCAGTTTCCCATAGAGCTTTGCGATTATCTGCTTGGCCTCAAGCTGATCGGAAGCACGAGACCAGATATGAAGATCAACAAATTCATGAGAGCCATATGCACCTGTGACATCATTGGGTATCGCCTGCCATTCCCCGATCTGGATGAATGGGTATCCCTCTTTACCAACTTCAGAGGTGTGGTGATCAAAGATGGACTTTGCAGCCGTTCCGGCATTTACAAGCACTTCATAGAGCTGGGTCTGTAGAGTAACCTCATAACCGTTCATTTGAGCGCATCCTTGATTGCCTTGTTCAGCGCTCGGTTCATGCGGCCGCTATGGCGTTTTTTTATAAGCCTGAATGCTGGAAAGAAGAACGGTTGAGCTGGATGATGCACTGTTCCAAACTCCAGCCAGTGCCACGTAAACCAAATAACAACCACCCAGCCTGACTGGCTTTTAGCGACCTGCTTCTCCCCCCAGGCCAGTTTATCTTCTGATGTTGCTTTTCTGGATTTTAAGGAGCGAGACAACTGCCCGCTGCGTTGGGGAGCAGCTGCACTGGCAATGTTGGCGAGCTCTGTTGAAGATTTTTTTTGAACCTTCTCAATTTCCTGATCAACACTAGGAGCAATCTTTCGAAACTGCGCCATCACCACATCAAGATTTGAAGAAACCTTCACACCATCACGCATTAGACTGCTACCCCACGTTCAAGCAGCAGTTCCAGCCGCCGCTTGCGCCTTTCAGGATCATGAATTGAACGGATGTTGAATGTCTTGCCATCAATCACCGCAATATCCGCTTCGCTCAGATCAGCGGAAACAGCCGTATAACGAATAGAAAGGACGCCCATGGCAGAGGCTTCAATACGCCCGCCAGCAATCACCTCTTTGCCTTTGGACATTTGCAACTCACCTACAGTCTTGAAGAGCAGGTTCCAGGATGTAATCAAGCCACCAGAGCCATTGGAAACAGATGCTTTACGCCTGAAGGTGACCCTGTCTTTGAGACGACCAGCCCGCATGATGATAGCCTTTTAAAATCCCCGCCTACCCGATAAAGCGGCGGTAAGGTTCAAGCATAAATTTGGAGGAGTGAGGCACTGAAGTCGCAACTGAACCAATCACCACGTCTTCACGAGTAGCGTACAAATGACCAACCATCATCATGATCGCTGCATTTATCGCCGCGGGAATATCTTCAGGCTGGTCACCAAATCCAGTGACATATGTAATGTTAATGGGACGCCTCTTATCGGCATTCAGTTGCGGAAAAGAAAAGCTTTTTGCGACATGCAGGTCAGTTCCTTCCACGCTGCTTTCAAACTCAAGTAATGAGGGAGCAAGCTGCTTTGATACTCCACTTGCATCCACATATGTGACCTCAGTTCTGGAGACATCAGGAAACCAGAGTTTGAAGGTTCTGTTACCAGGCCAACAGCAGTAGCTCTGTTCCCAGGTTTGATTGATGAGGCACCGCTTGAGTTCACCATGGTATCCTTCAAGACGAGAGACAGCTGCTCTCAAATAAGTTTCAATGAGAGCGTCATCTTCAACAACATCAACGCACAAATGTAGTTTTATGTCAGCAACACTAATGGGCAGTGTGACCGGTGCCGTCTTCAATCTCGGAGTTGAACCGCAGTCCATGTGGGCATCCATGTAAAGTTAAAGGTCAGTCCTCATCTGCATCTACTGGCTCGCCCGCGTCTTCATTCGCAGGTCCAGTCAGATCGAGATACTTGATACTTTGCGCCTGC
>NZ_LMCI01000044.1:0-1413 GCF_001623145.1 Pseudovibrio sp. W64
CCGACTCAATCAGGTTCTTATCTTCTAATTGGATGCGCAGCTTTCTCCACGATGCTCTGAACCCCGAGACAGTCCATGGTTGCCCTCTGGAGTTTGCACAAAGTGTTGGAGCCGAGTGGGTAGATGCTTCATCAAGAGCTGCTTTCAAAGGTGCAATGACAGGCCAAAAGACCTGAGCCCCTGTTTTGGCTCGCCGTGTTGAGATGAAACCATTTTGGTATTGCTGCTTGGCAAGCGTAAGCGCGTCTTGAGGGCCAAGCCCCGTATACATCATCAAGGTAAGGGCAGGGATCATTTGAGGAGGAGCGTGTTTTAAAACGATCCTGCGCTCTTCATCCGTCCAGGGCCGATTGGCGATTGGAGCGTTCTTAGGTTTGCGAATGGATTTAACCCCAAGGGCGAGGTTTTCTTTGATGAACCCACGCTCCTTGCCCCATGAAAACAAAACAGAGAGCACTTGCTTTACATAGTTGGCAAAGCGCCTTTTACGTTGTTCCTCTGCCTTGTCTCTGAGTTTGACAATGAAGGGTGAGGTAAAGCGGGTGAGGGGTGTGTTGTTGATTGGTGCCAGATAATCAAAGACCTTCTGGTAGTCCGACTTGGTGCGATCAGCCAGTTCAAGAAAGGCAGAGCTGGCGCGATACTTGTCAATCAGATTGCCGAGCGTGCCCGGCCTGCTGGTATCAGCCACGGACATTAAGCTTGTTAGTCGCTCGCATTCCGCCAGAAAGGCAGCACTGCCAATTGGCGCCTTTTCCAGATTGATCGGCTCACCAGTCTTGCGATGATAACACCGCAGCTTGCCATGCTGGTCATTGAAGATCTTGAAGCCTTTGACCCGGACTATCGTCATATCAGGCTCCCAGCTGATTGAGGAGATCATCTGATGGACGGCTGTCTTCCTTTAAGCCTTCAATCCAGCGATCCAGATCCTTTACATCCCAGACCTTACGCCCTCCAGGAAGAAGAACAGCGGGAACCGGGCAATTGGCCAGAAAGCTGGTTGCACTTAGTCCGCAATAGGAGGCCGCAGAGCTCTCTTCAGCATGCGATACGGCTGGATACTCAAGTTCAACTGCGCTCTCGCCATATCGACCCCCTCTCGATCTTAAGGCTATAGATGTTTTGATGCCGATAGCATGGGCCTGTGATTTAATGAGCCAAAGCGGTTATTCGCTCTCCTCACAAACCTTGGTGTAAGATACGAGCACTTTCAAAAACAAAGCTCCGCAATCGACAATATGATAGGCAGGCTGACGTTTTGAGCTTCGCATAATCTGAGTGATCGCCTCTAGAAGCTCTTCCAGTCCGACATGCATCTGTAGCTGAATATTTTCCTCATCCATTGCATTGTTGCAAAGGCAGAAGACGCCACTTTCTGTGCCGAGAATATCGGGCCATTTGTTGGCAAGC
>NZ_LMCI01000045.1:0-627 GCF_001623145.1 Pseudovibrio sp. W64
ACTGGACACGCATCAGCAAACTGAGCGACAGTTGCGCCATTGAAAACACTAGGAATTTTTGAGTAAATTGATGGTTGAGAGTGACAGGAACCAAAGTACACACGCCACTACAGAACCAAACCAGACACCGAGTAAAGCCAGTCTCGCCATAAAATACGCAGCTATACTTGCCTTCAGCATTGGCGGAAACGTACTCTGGAGCATTTATATTCAGGCATCCGGACCGCTCTCCACGTTTCAGTTGGCGACACTTGTCGGGGGATTTGCACTGATCGGCATCGGTATATGGCTCTGGCACATAAAGCTCGACATCTTTGATATCATTGTGACAGTTCTTGTCTTGAGCATCGGTATGAAATTGTTTTTTCTTGCCTTCCTGGGTGTTATTTCCTTGCTGATCTCTTACGGCGTAATCGGTGATTGGATAGTTGAGCCCTTGATCCTGCCCGTCCTTTTTGTGGCAAGTATTTCTGCCATTATGGCAATCAGTATCATTCGTACGCCCTAGAACCAGACAGTGCAGATACAAACCTAGGCGCTCAGTTAACTGCCCATACCCCTCCTCACCGCTTCCATAAGTTGGGTGAGGCAGGGCAACGACTGAATTCTTTTCACTAGCGACAGACT
>NZ_LMCI01000047.1:0-32578 GCF_001623145.1 Pseudovibrio sp. W64
GGTCGCTCCGCCAGCAGCCCGTTACGTAGGCATAGGTTCAGAGTATGGGAGGAAAACACGAGGGGGATAAGTTTATCTTTAGTTTTCAGGTGATCCAACACCTGCAATCCTGTTGCCGATGTTGTACTTGCCGCGAGGCTTTCTCATGGGCAGACGCCGCACTTCTTCCAGCGTTTGTGCATCATAAACAATGACAGCCCCATCCTCTTCCCAGACAGAAACCAAGGCGTACTTGCCATCCTCTGTGAACTCCACATGGGCCGCACGGGAGCCTTTTTGAGGGCGCAGGGTCTTTACAATCTCAAGGCTCTGCTTGTCTATCACCTGGATCGCGTCTTTGTCTGGACCAAAGAAAACATCTACCCAGACATAGGGTGAGTTCTCGTGCGTCCGGGTGAAGAAGCCGGAGCCGAGCATCTCAATCTGTTTGATAGTCTCCCATGACTTCATGTCCACAATGGAGACCAGCGGTTCTCTCAGATGCGGGGTGGCCATGACGGTTCGCTCACCCATCTTCCAGGTAGAACCTGAGCCCAGATGTGGCAGACCTTCCAAGTCCAGATCAGCAATCTTGTGTCCGATAACCAGATCAACCACCTGTCCACCAATGCCACTGGGGGAAGCACCCATCACGTATTCATCACTTGGGTCGAGATAGAAATCTTCAACCAAACTTTTGACAGTGATCTTGCGCAAAGGGAACGGGTCTTTGTTAGGCGCAGGCCCCTCAACACGCCAGTCATGGGCAAATCCGTAATGCGGTGGATTGGGGCCATAAAACACTTCCCAAATGGAAGGCGCATCCTTCAGCGCCAACACAAAGCTCTTGCGTTTGGCGGCGAGGTAAACAGCGGAGACACGGCTTGGTGTGCCGTCCTTGCCTTGAACATGCTCTAGTTTCTGTGGGCTCAAATCATCAGCGGAGAGAATAACAAAGGTGTTGGGCAGATAATTCGCCACGGCAATCCACTTGCCATCGTGGCTCAAAGCAATATTCCGGCTGTTCAGCCCGGCACGAATACGGCTCACCTCCTGTAACGCGTAAAGGTCATACTTTAGGATCCAGCCATCGCGGGACATGATGTAGACATAGCGCCCATCAGGTGAGAACTTGGGCTGCCCGCGTGTCCCGAACGGAATCTTGAAACGCGTCAGAACCTCGAAGCTGTCGCCATCCACCACGCTGACAGAATGGTCCAGCGTCTCCACGACCAATGTCAGGTTCATCGGGTCGGCAGACCAGACAGGCTTCACAGTCGCTTTGTAATCATCGTTGGCAATCAGGCTCGCGGAAATCTGCTCCATAGTCCATGTCGGTGCAGGCTTCAATGGCGTCTTAAGAAAAACGCTGAGTGCATCAATCTCCTGGTCGCTCAGGACATCCTGAAAGGACGGCATCTCAGTTGCGTTTCGCCCGCGTTTGATTGTGTCTTGCAACGCCGTGCCGCGCAGACTCCCCAAAGTTTCAGGAAGCAGAGCCGGACCAATCAGGCCCAAACGGTTCTCACCGTGGCACTCTACACAGTGCCTTTGATAAAGAGCGGCAGGGTCGGCAAGGCAAGCAGATGCTGAAAGAACAGCCGAACCAAGAGCAACAAGGAGCCTGATCATTGAATAAACTCGAATTAGGGGAAAGTACCTCTGAAGCGCAATCACAGTGCTGGTTCAAAGCCACGCAAAAACAAAGGCAAAGCAGTTCATGTGTTTCATCTTAAATGCGAACTGCTTTAAGGTGTGACGGTCACCATGCCGATCATCTTCTGCGTTTCCCAATGCGGACCACACAGATATTGCTGCGATCCCGCGCTCAGGAAGGTGAACTCGAAGACCTCTTCAGGAAACAAGCGATCGGATTCTTTCTCACCCGCCTCATTCAAATGAACGGTGTGGCTTGTCCGCTTGTCAACATTCACCCAGCGTACGGTGGTGCCAACAGGGACAGAAAGCTTTTCTGGGCAGAACCGATACTTGTACATCTTCACGATTGTAACGCCATCTGCCTCAGCTGCCGGATGTCCAAACATATCGACATAACGAGCTTCTGCTTTTGCGCACAGTGCAGCAGCTTTGTCATCCGCCGCAACGGCAGGTGTCACCATCAAAAGACCCAGAAGAAGTGCGGAACAGTGAAGAAATCTTGAGTACATGAAGCGCCCCCTTGCAAATGCATATCCAAAAATCACGTACTATTATTGATAAGGATACGCTCGGAAAAACTTAGAGCAAGTTCTGCATATCTCTGAAAAATGGAAACCGGTTTTCGGATAAAGATACGCAAAAGCAAAAGAATAAAGGAGGATCCAGCCTCCAGAAAAAAAGGTGGCCAATTACTCGGCCACCCTTTGTGTTTTTTTAGCGCCCTACCACATTGATTTGGGCAGTTTCGTCATCCAGTGCCAGACTGGTGTTCAACGTCACGTGGTGGAAACGTGCAGCTGAGAAGTCATCATGGATAGCAAAGCCAACTGTGTAGGTCTTGCTAGCTTCAAGCGGCACATCGCCTGGCTTGTCGCTTGCCAGCGGACGGGAGAAGACCACAGTCCACATACCAGCAGAGAGCTTGGCAGAAGCAGTGATATCACCGTCGTTTTGGACGCGACGCTCAAGCAGGTAGCCATTGGTTGCGGAACCGTCCGCATAGACGCGCATCAGATCCATGAAGGTACCATCAGCCAGCAGCTGATCGAGTTCCTCAGCTGATTTCAGCTTGTTCCAACCACCTTGAGCCTTACCACGACGACCTTTGATCTCGACCTTTGTCCGGGTCTCACTCAGGTACTTCTGGATGGACTTCTTGGCTTGCAGCATCTCAGCAACATCACCGGAAGCAGCGATTGCTTCTGGACCCGGATCAAACGGCATGTAGGTGTTGTCTGCATGGCATGTTGCCCAGCAACCAACCTGTTCACCCATCTTGATACCGGTGCCGGTGATCATCATGGCAACCTTGATCTGGTTTTCAGGATCCATCTTGCCACCGTCAACAAATGGTGCAGGTGCATGAGGAGTATCTGGCCATTGCAGGCGGAAGTAGACATTCTCATCATCATGAGCAGCCTGCATCGTTGCGTTGATCACACCACGCTTCCCAGGAATTGGGGTCGGCTCGGTGTTGTCAGTGCCTTTGACGATCTTGTTGCCAATGTTGTTCAGCTCTTTCGCATGACAGGTTGTGCACTGGTCGCCACCCTTTGTCAGCGGACGAGCACCACCGTGCTGCTTGCCGTTCTGCACAAACTCGAAGGAAGCCTGACCAGGGTAGAACAGTGTCATGTCTACGCTGTCCACACCGCTCCAGTCGATGTTGGCACCAACAGTGTCGCCTGCATCAGCAGCAGGTGCTTCACCGGCAGCTTTTGCACGTTCTTCAGCAACGGCTGCGTCAACAGCAGCTGCAATCTGAGCCTGTGTAGCTTCCTGCTGTGCTTTCTTCGCAGTGCTTGCAGCCTCAGCTTCAGCAGCTTCTTTGGCTTCAATGCGAGCAAGGCTCTCCAGATACTCTTTCGGAATCTCGCGAACGTAATTCTGGTCAGGAGCTTCAATCATCTCCAGATATTCATCAGATGCGCGGTCACGAACGTTCTTATGCGCAATACCTTTATGGCAATCGATACAGGTCTGCCCTGTTTTCATTGCATTCAGGTGCTGCTGACGTGCGCGTGGCTTCTGGAACTCCGGCATCATGGATTCAAAATCATGACAGTTACGGCATTCACGAGAGTCAGAAGATTTCATCCGCGCCCATTCGTTTTTGGCGAGGTGCAGACGTTTCTTGTCAAATTTCTCTGGTGTGTTGATCGTGCCGACCAGCTTGCCCCAAACTTCTTTGGATGCCTTGATCTTACGGATGATCTTATGTGTCCAGTCTTTAGGAACGTGGCAGTCTGAGCAAACTGCACCAACGCCTGACCGGTTTACGTCGTGGATAGTGCCCTGATATTCCTGATAGACAAAGTCATTCATCTCGTGGCACGAGACGCAGAATTCTTTTGTGTTTGTGGCTTCCATGACGGTGTTGAAACCGCCCCAGAAGATAATGCCGACGACAAAAGCCCCCAAGAGGCCAGCAACCGGCATTCCCCATAGGAAATACCGGCGCCAGATCGGCTTTTTCTTTTCCGTACCGTTGGACTGGGTCATTTCCAGGCTCCGTTTTGGATTTTCTGTCGACCCATCCTTGTCGGGTCGTGTGCGGTCGGCTTTCAAGATACGGGGAGCAAATCCGTCATCTCCGACTGGTGTCCAGCCGTTGCAGTCTCGATACCGCTGATAAAAAAGAAGGGCGGGCGTGGTGCCCGCCCCTCAAAAGGATCGTTAGATCACATTAGGTAACGTGGTTCGAACGGATGTGAACGTTGAACTTGCCGGTTGGAGCGTAAAGGCCCTTAATCCGGGTTTTCTCTTCAAGGGTTTCTGCGTCGTAAACAACGATTTCACCGTTTGGAGCAAGAGAGTCGCCCATGTTCCAGTTGGATACCCAAACTTCAGAACCATCTGCGTTGAACTCGAAGTGAACAGCGGCATTGCCCTCTGTTTCGGTGATGGTGATTGTTTTCACAATCTCACCGGTTTCTTTCGAGATCACCTGAACAGCCTGCTGAATTTCAGGATCTGGGTGTTTGGTCTGGTCAGCCCATACGTACTTGGAGTCTGGATGTGTACGGATGAACAGGCCTGGGCCGTCAGTTTCAACTTCGTAACACTTCTTCCAAGCTTCATCAGGACGTCCTGCTGGGTCGTTCGCCCAAACAGAAACAGTACCAACGCCGAGGTGGGTTGTACCTGCAACCGGACCACACTTAGGATCGTTCCAGTTAGCACCTGGACCTGGGTGTGGAAGAGCAGCAACGTCGATCATAGCTTCGAGCTTGCGCTCTTTGGTGTCGACAACAACCATTTTGTTCGATGCATTAGCAGCGATCTGGAAGTAACGGCCTGTTGGATCGAAGAAGCCGTCATGCAGGAACTTAGCGGAGTCGATTTTGTCGATACGAAGGTTGTCGATATCGGAATAATCAACCTGCCACATCTGGCCAAGTTCTTTAACAGCAACCAGCCATGTAGGCTCATTTGGAGTTGTGTAGATAGCAGCAACGCGGCTTTCTTCTACATAATCTCCGTCCACGTTCACGCCGCGGGTTGAAACAACCTTAAGCGGTTCCATGGTCACTGCGTCAGAAATCACGAAGTGTGGAGGCCAGTAAGCACCACCAATGATGTATTTGCCATCGCCGGATACGGCAACGTCACGTGCATCATAAGCAACGGTAACTTCAGAAACGAGCATCTTATCTGGTGTCTGCCAGAGGTCGATTTTCGTCATCTTGCCGTCACGGCCCATGGTGTACCAGAAACGACCTGGATTCTCAGGCTCTGCCAGTTTGTGGTGCTCGGATGCTTTGATCACGTGCACTGCATAACCGGTAGGAATATGAACCAGAACTTCTTTGGTGTCGCCGTCGATGACTGCAACTTTACCTGCATCACGCTCGATAACAACGAAGAAGTTTTCCCAGTTGCGGCCATGCATAGGCTTGGTTGGGTAATCTTTTTCTTCGACGTAAACCTTGCGGGTTTCCCTCATCTGAGCAAGTGACATCTCAGGTGGTTTTGGCGGATCCAACATAATGTAGGTCGCCATGTCCTTGATTTCTTGCTCGCTCAGGATTTCCGAGAAGTTGTTCATGCCGCCTTCTGTGCCCCAGGCGATGATCTTCTCAAGGCGTTCCTGACCTAGCTGAAGGGTACCACCTTCAGTGACGGTGCCGTCTTTGCCTTTTTTCTTCCAATGCGGCTCAAGGTTTTTACCTGTCGCGCCCTTGCGCAAAACGCCGTGACAGCCTGCGCACTGCTCAAAATAAAGCTGCTTAGAACGTTCAAAGGCTTCTTCGCTCAGTGTTGGACCTTCAGCAAATGCAGGTGCAGCTGCACTACCAAGCAACATCGCGAAGCCGGCCGCTAAAGCGTACCCTGACCCACGTCTCTTATTTTGTAACATTCTCAATCTCCAATGCTGGTGAGACGAGGTCACAGTGAATTGAACGGCCGCTGTCCTCCTTGACTAATGTTAAGCAAGAAAACTTAGAACCCCGCCCTGAAACATCACGCCCCAAAAAACCGCCGAAAACTCCCCATTTAGCCAAACTTGCGACAGAACGTCTCAACCAGGCTTTTCATTCAGTGGACAATAACCATGCGATGAAGAGGCGTTGAAACAGCCTTGAGCTGGAAATCGGCATTAAAACAGATAACGTATTGAAGTAATTGACTTTAATTTTATGAGCGGCTGTCGTGTGTGGCAGTCAAGGAGAATGACGAACGATCGTTCAACTGATTCTTGCTTTTGAGACTCCAGTTTTGCGTACTCCCAAAAACAGCCCCACAGACTCGCACATAGTTTTCAACTTCGGTTAAATTAAACGTTTATATTTTGTGGCGCTCTCTGATATATCTCTAGTGTGGGTGATTCCTTGAGCGTCACTTTTTGAGAAATAGTCGTTGTATTGAGGCGTTTTGAATGTTGGAGTTGGGGACCTGTTATTATCCTGAGCAATGGCCAGAAGCCATTTGGGCTGATGATGCGTATCAGATGGTTGAGCTTGGGTTGAAATGGGTACGTATTGCTGAGTTTTCGTGGGCTTTGGTTGAACCGGAGGAGGGGAAGTTCGATTGGGCTTGGTTGGACAGAGCTGTCAACGTGCTCGGTCAAGCAGGGCTGGATGTTGTTATGTGTACACCAACCGCAGCGCCTCCCAAATGGCTCATCGATAAGCATCCAGAAATTCTTCCCGTCGATGAAAACGGAGTAACACGAAAATTTGGAGCGAGGCGTCACTACTGCTTTTCAAGCCCAATTTATCTTGAGTATGCGACAAAAATTGCGGAAGCATTTGCTCAAAGATATGGTCAGAATCCGTATGTCAAAGCCTGGCAGATTGACAACGAGTACGGGGATCACGACACAATTCATAGTTATTCGCCAGCAGCGAAGCGGGCCTTTGGCAAGTGGTTGGAGCGCCGTTATAGCTCAATCGAACAGCTAAACGAGGCATGGGGAACATGCTTCTGGGGTATGAAATACTCCGCATTCTCTCAGATTGAGCTGCCGAACAATCTGGTGGAGGAGCCAAGCCCAACTCATTTGTTGGATTACTATCGCTTTTCCTCTGATCAGGTCGTTAAGTTCAATCGGGCTCAAGTAGATACCCTTCGAAAATTTGTTGGAAGCTCGCCAATCACGCATAATTTTATGGGCCACAATGCGGACTATGATCATTATGCCGTTGGTGCGGATGTCGACTTTGCCTCTTGGGACAGCTACCCCATGGGTGCACTTGTCTACTCGCCGAAGGAAGATGCTGAGAAAGCAAAGCTTCTGCGGGTTGGTTTGCCAGATCAACCTGCGTTTAATCATGATCTGTATCGCTATGTTGGCAAAGGTAAAGCCTGGGTGATGGAGCAGCAACCCGGACCTGTGAACTGGGCGAAGCATAACCAATCTCCTCAGGATGGCATGATCCGCCTTTGGACGTGGCTGGCTTATGCGCACGGCATTGATGTTGTCTGTTACTTTCGTTGGCGCCAATCAAAATTCGCGCAAGAGCAATTTCATACAGGTCTTCTCTTGCCGAACAATGAGCCCGATCAGGCTTTTAGTGAAGTGGCTCAAGTTGCGAACGAGTGCAAACTGCTGCCCGAAGCCGGTGAAAAGCCAAAAGCACAGGTTGCGCTTGTCCTTGATTATCCATCTCGATGGGCAGCTCGTACCTTGCCTCAGGGAGCTGACTACTCCAGCGCGAAAATTGCGATGGATTGGTACGCAACACTCTCCAGGATGGGCGCGGATGTCGATATCATTGGCCCGCACTCCGATCTCAGTGATTACAAGCTGATCATCCTCCCGGATATGATCATAGATAATCCGAAATTTACTTCGCGATTAAATGAGGCAGCCGCCAAGGTCTTTCTGGGGCCGCGCTCTGGCAGTAAAACTGAACACATGCATGTTTCGGAGCCTTTGCCACCAGGCAGCCTCAAAGAGCTCATCCACCTTGATGTTGTTCGGGTGGAGTCTTTGCCTCGTTACAATCAAGATCAGTTTGTTTTCGAGGGGGAGCGTGGAAATGTTACCAACTGGCGGGAGAGCATTAAGGCCTCTGAGGAGGTCTTAGGACACTTCAAGTCAGATTATCGCGATGGGCATCCGGCATTGGTTGGTAATCAGAAATGCATCTATGCAGCGGCACACGTTGACGATGCTTTACAGGAAAAAATAGCAACTTATCTTGTGAAATGGGCGGACGTTGAGTTGCATGCAGGTCTACAAGAAGGCCTCCGTATTACGTGTCGCGGACAACTTAAGTTTGCGTTCAATTTCACCAATGAAATAAAATATCTGAAGCTGCCGGAAGCGGCGGTGATCTATGTAGGGGCAGAGCACATATCGGCCTTTGGAGTTGTAATCTGGTCAGACAGTCCGATTGAGTGAGTAAGGCGATCAAAACAAAAGTAGCTTTACATATAAAATTAAACGTTTATATTTTGAGTGGCCTTGCTCAGCTTCGGGGGGAGATCCATGGCAGGCGTAGATATCAAGCAGCTTTACAAAAGCTTCAGCAAGACAGAAGTGCTCACCGGGATCGATCTGAGTATCCGGGATGGAGAGTTCGTCAGCTTCCTTGGTCCGTCTGGATGCGGAAAGACGACGCTCCTGCGTTCCATTGCAGGGCTTGAAGAGGTGTCTGGTGGCTCTGTCAGGTTGGGAGAGCGTAACATAACGCAGTTGCCGCCTGCAAAGCGGGATATTGCGATGGTGTTTCAGAACTACGCGCTCTATCCGCACATGAACGTCTACAAGAACCTGTCTTTCGGTCTTTCCTTAAATGGTGTCCCTAAAGTGGAGATTGAAGAACGAGTACAGACTGCCGCACGAATTCTGCAAATTTCCGACCTTTTGAAACGCCGCCCAAGACAGCTTTCGGGTGGTCAGCGTCAGCGCGTGGCTATTGGGCGTGCCATTGTCCGTGATCCTAAATTATTTCTCTTGGATGAGCCTCTGTCCAATCTGGATGCGGGTCTCAGAGTGAGCATGCGGGTGGAACTTGCCAGTCTTCACCGCCGTCTGGGTGTGACAATGATTTACGTCACGCATGATCAGGTAGAAGCAATGACGCTTTCTAGTCGTGTCGTTGTCCTGAACAAAGGTGTAGTGGCACAGTTCGGTACACCGCTTGAGTTGTTTTATGCTCCGCAAAACCTGTTTGTTGCCGGTTTCATCGGTTCACCCAAGATGAACATGATGAAAGTAAATGCCAATGCTATCAATGAGATGAGTATCGTACTCACATCAGAAAGCATCTCTGGCTCTATTTCGCTTCAGTTAAGTGCTCCCGTGCAACAAGTCCCCAACCAGCCTCACACTTTTGGTATTCGCCCAGAAAATGTGGGGCTGGTTGAGGAAGCCGAGTCTCATATGAGCGGCAACGTGGAACTGGTCGAGCGATTGGGGACAGAAAGCCAGGTTCATGTTTGTTTGGACTCTGGTCAGGGGCTCACGGCCGTCACCAGAGGAACGCATCCGGTCAATATGGGCGACAGGGTCCATCTCAATTTTCCAGCAGAGCACTGCCATCTTTTTAGTCCTGAGGGGGAGGCCTATCCACGCAAGTTGGATGGGGAAACGCGTTCATTGATTGAACGTCAGGAGACTGCAGCACTTTGCATTGCATAGAAGGAGGAGAGGAATGAAAAAGCGTCTGAAACAATTAGCGATGGTGACAGCAGTTACCTCAATGGCTTTGGGAGGAGCCAGTGCTGCATTTGCAGAAGAGGTGCTCCGCTTTGCAACATGGAACAGCAGCGAGAACCTCGCTATTTTACAGGAAATCTCAAAGCGTTTTGAAGCTGCAAATCCCGGCGTAAAAGTGCAGGTAGAATCCTACGGTGATGGCTATGACAAGAAGCTCATTGCAGCATTCGGGGCCGGAAACCCACCTGATGTCATGTACATGTGGAACTACCCTAAGTACTACAAGTCTCTGATGCCTCTTGACGAGTTGATGGCGCGTGATGCTGAGAGCATGGATCTTGAGGATATTCCTGCGGGCCTAATCAATACCACGCGGATAGAAGGCAAGGCCTACGGCATTCCTGCGGGCTTCACCACTCATGTCGTCTTCTACAACAAAGATATGTTTGAAGCTGCTGGTGTTGCCGAGCCAAAAACAGGATGGACTTGGTCAGATCTGCGTGAAAAAGCCGCGCAATTCCGCGACAAGGGCAGTAAGACCTATGGTTTTGCTGTGGAAGCCAAGCCAGATCCATATGACTATGAGCAGTTCTTCTGGTCCAACGGTACGCGCTTTATTGCGGAAGATGGTAGTTCAGTTGATGGATACATGAACAGTCCGGAAGCTGTCGAAGTGCTGACCATGTTTGCTGAAATGGCGAAAAACGAAGAGGCAACGGTTCTCGGCATTGGTGATAGCATCTCTGGCTCTGCACTCTTTAAAGGTAGCAAACTGGCCATGTTCCAGAGTGCTATGTGGTCCAAGGGGGGCATTGACAAAGCAGGCATAAACTATGGCGTTGCCATGTTACCTGCGTTTGGTGACAAGCCTGTTCATTCATCAATCGGCGCCTCTGCTATGTCCGTCGCGAAGGCGACGAAAAATCCTGAGCTGGCTTGGGAATTTGTTAAATTCTACGCCTCCCCAGAGGCCGTCAAGTTGCGTGAAAACGACTTACCAATTCGCACAAGCGTCGCTGAAGAGATGAACCTCACAGCTGACCCGATCTACAAGCCATTTTTTGAAATGCTGGCCCTTTCTGATCGGGAATCCAACGCGTTTCTCAAGCACAAAAACTGGAGCAAGATCCAGACTAATCTTGAACGTGCGATTGAGGCAACCATGATCGAAAAAGGTAACGCTAAGAAACACTTGGACAGTGCTGTCGCGCGCTCGAAGCGTCACCTGAAATAAGAAATGTTGGGGGAGGGAGAGATGTCTACATTGGTCGTGCAGGATGAAGTATCCGAGGAGCGGCATCGCTTCATCGAAAAGCTAACACCATATCTATTCATCTCTCCCTGGATCTTGGGCTTCCTGTTCTTCACATTGGGGCCGCTCATCTTCTCGTTCATCATGAGCTTTTATGACTGGCCTGTGGTGGGAGAACGTACATTTGTTGGGCTACAGAATTACGAGGTGATGCTGACAGAAGATCCGCTGTTCTGGGACAGTCTCTGGATTACCGTCAAGTTCGGTCTGTTCTTCGTGCCATTTAATGTGATCCTTGGATTATTGCTGGCTGTACTGCTCAATCAGAAAGTCTTTGGCACAGGCGTCTTTAGAACGATCTTCTATCTGCCCTCGGTAATCTCCGGCGTTGCGCTGGTAACCATCTGGGCGTGGATCTACAGCCACGAATACGGCATCCTGAACTTTCTACTTGGATTGGCAGGTATCGAAGGGCCGAATTGGTTGGGGGATCCAAACTGGTCGCTGCTGGCTATCGTGATTGCATCTCTTTGGGGCCTGGGCGGCACCATGCTCATATTGCTGACTGGCCTGCAATCCATCCCAAAAGAACTTTATGAGGCGGCCAAAATGTCTGGTGTGCCAGCGTGGGCACGACTTATCTATATTACCATCCCAATGCTCTCACCCATGCTGCTTTTCACTGTGATCACGTCGATCATCTCAGCCTTTCAGCAACTCACAATTGCGCTGTTGCTTACCGGTGGTGGACCACTGGAGAGCACCTATTTCTTCGCCATGTACATTTACGACAATGCCTTCAAGTATTTCGAGATGGGTTTTGCTGCTGCAAACTCATGGGTTATGTTCCTGATCATTCTTGTCCTGTCCATGTTGGTCCTGAAATCATCTTCCGCATGGGTTTACTACGAAGGGGAGATGAAGAACTTGGAGGCAGCTGATGACTAGAGCTCTCACATATGGCGCCCTGCTGTTTCTCTCAGCAATGTTCATCATACCGTTCTATTGGACATTCATCACGGCAGTAAAAAGCATTGGCGAGCTCTATCAGTTCCCGCCAGTCTTCTGGCCCGATGAGGTTATGTGGGATAATTTTGTCACCGCTTGGTTCAAGCAACCATTCGATGTCTATCTCAAGAATTCTGTGATTGTGGTGATCCTTTCCACCATCGGGCAATTGTTTTCCTGCTCTCTGGTAGCCTTCGGTTTTGCCCGCTTCAAGTTCAGAGGCCGTGACGCTATTTTCGTCCTGTTGCTCTCCACCATGATGATCCCGTGGGATGTGAAAATGATCCCGCTCTACATGGAGTTCAACATGCTCGGCTGGATCAACACGCTCAAACCACTGATCGTTCCGGCCTACTTCGCAGATGCGTTCTTCGTGTTCCTGCTGCGCCAGTACATCATGACTGTACCCATCGAGATTGACGAAGCCGCCCGCATGGATGGTGCCAACTCCTGGCAAATCTACTGGCGTATTCATCTGCCGTTGATGATGCCCGCTCTGGTGCTGGTTGGCACGTTCCACTTCATGAACGCGTGGAACGACTATCTCGGTCCGCTGATCTATCTGAACGACCAATCCAAATATACACTCACGCTGGGCCTTTCCATGTTCAAAGGTCTGCATGAAACGGACATCACGTCCATCGCGGCCATTACTGTGGTTCTTTGCATCCCGCCGCTGATCCTGTTCTTTTTTGCGCAGCGCTACATCATGGACGGCTCAATCGGCTCCTCGGTGAAAGGATAAGGCATGACGCTATTTGACTTCGACCAGGTGCCATTCTCCCGCCACCAGCGTTTTACAACGCTCTCCATGATGCGCGGCCGGGATGATGAACAGCACTGCTATCTACGCTATATTGCTGGTGGAGATGAACGACCAAGCCTGGGCCGCTTGTGCAAGCTGGAGTTTCTGAGCAAGGATGGCACAGTACTCACCCCTCAGTTCACGCTGTCTCCACATCGTCTGGATGTTGATCTGTTCTCAAATGAGAGAAAGCAGGGATATGTCAGCTTCTGCATTGGTGAGGGAGAACTGCTACATATCAAAGGGCAGGGCGTCTTACTGAAGTTCGCCTTGGAAGGCTCCCGTTATGATTACGCTTTCCAACACCCCAACGGAGACCAATGCATCGTTGCAGCAGGTGAAAACCTGCGCCTGACACCGTTCACAACAGTTGGCAATGCTGTTGTTGAAGGCAACTGGCGCCGCGATCATGCAGACAACGTTTCCCTGATCTTTTCTGGAGAGCAGTTTGAAGGTGGTATAATCCTTCACCGCCGCCTCTGTCCTGAAGTCGAGAAACAGTCCTTCGAAGAAGCTCAGGCAATATCTCGGCAAGCCTTTTTCAACTGGCATGGCAAGCAAGACCAAAGTGAAGCGGAGCAACTCGCCACCTACCTCCTTTGGGCAAATACTGTTCCTGCAGAAGGAGTGCTAACGCATCCGTCTACCTACATGTCCAAGAACCACATGATCAATATCTGGAGCTGGGACAACGCCTTTTCTGCAATCGGGCTTGCTGGTATCGATCCTGATCTGGCATTTAGTCAGTTCGCTGCAATTTTTGACTGGCAAGATGACAGCGGACTGCTGCCAGATTTTGTGCACGATGCTGGCACTTCCTTTGCATTCACAAAACCACCCGTCCACGGTTGGGCACTCCTGCACATCTTTGAAGCCTATCGTGATTGCTTTAACTCAGAGCAGCTCGTGTATCTCAGAGACAAGATGGAACGCCAGCTCAGCTATTGGCTCACGCATACACGCGCAAATGAACAGGAGCTTCCCAGCTACTTTCACGGCAACGACAGTGGCTGGGACAACGCCAGTTTCTTCGATCACGGCGGTCCGGTCGTTGGACCAGACCTACCAACATTCCTATGCCTGACAGCCACCTGCATTGCGCGGCTCTACCGCACATCAGAAGACCCGAATACCGCGAGTAAGTATGATTATGTCAGTAAGCAACTGAAAGACCTGATGATAAACCAGTTATGGAACGGCAAGACCTTCGAGTTCCGCAAACCTGCTCAGCCAGACTTGGTCTTGTCAGACACTAGCCTGGCGCAGTTTATGCCTCTTCTGCTTGGCAGTGATCTGCCAAGAGAGATTGCAGGCAAACTCATAGAAAGGTTCAATACTCAGGGCTTTCTCACTGAATGGGGACCTGCTACTGAAAACCCGCAAAGCACGTATTATGAAGCCGATGGGTATTGGCGTGGGCCAATATGGGCTCCAACGACATTACTGATCTTTGACGGTTTATGCTGGCAAGGCGAAATCCGGCTGGCTCACGAGTTGGCAAAGCGGTTCATGAAAACCTGCGAGGCCTCAGGAATGGCGGAAAACTTTGATGCCTTGACTGGAGCCGGTCTTCGCGACAAAGCCTTCGCTTGGACATCTGCCGTTTATCTTCGTTTTCAGAATGTGCTTTCCAAAGCGCAACTGACCCCAGCTTGAGTACCCCATGGCGCAAAGACCGACGATCAAAACAATTGCTAAGGAAACCGGGCTTTCAACGGCAACAGTATCGAAAGCACTAAATGCCTCACCGCAGGTGCGCCCACGCACACGTGACAAAGTACTGCAAGCGGCTAAAGAGTTGGGATACGAACTTAACATTAGTGGAGTTCAACTCCGGACTGGCAAGACCTATCAGATAGCCATGATCACAGTCATTGCATCACCTGATGATGACGAATGGGCAGGTGTTGGTTACACGCAGCTGATCAGCGGAATATCCCGTGCAATTGAGCATACGCCTTACAGAGTTGTGCAGCATCAGGTTGCCAGTTTTGATGATAGCTTTGAGGTTATAAAACGCATCGTTCAAAACAAAAAAGCCGATGGAATCATCATCTCCGGGACGAGAGCAAATGATCCGCGCATCAGCTTCATGCAGGAGCAGGACTTTCCGTTTGTTACCTACGGAACCAGTGACGCCAGCGCACCCCATGCCTTTGTTGATACCGATAACCGCCGTATTGTGACGATCTGTGTTGAGCGTTTGCTCTCCAAAGGTCATCGCCGCATCGCGATGATCAATGCCAGAGAAGAGTTGAACTATACTCAAAACCGTATTGAGGCTTACAAAGCCGCACTGTCAAAGGCGGGCCAGACATTCGACCCTTCACTGCTTGCTTACGGGCGCCTGACACCGGCCTTCGGACGAGAACAGCTTTTTGAAATGTCCATGTTTGATGAGCCGCCGACTGCCTACATCTGTGCCAATGAAGCAACCGCAATGGGAGTTCTGTCAGGCTTTCAGGTGCGTGGTATGGAACATGGCCGGGATGCTGTCGTTATTGCGACAGATGACCTGAACGTGTCGCAGTATTTCTCACCGCCAATTACAACATGTTATCTCCCGATATCAAAGCCGAGCGAAACGCTGGGCAAGTTCATGCTGGACTTAATTGGCGGTGAGGATCCTATCAATCTCCAAAAGCTGTTCGTACCAGACCTCATTGAGCGCGGCGCAGATACCTGCAACTTGGAGAGACAGTAAGGGCTCTTCAGCCGCTCCCATCTGCAATCAGAGCAACATCCCTATACCCTTGCTTTGCAAGCGCCTCTGCACCGCGCCATGCGCGCAGGCCTGTGCGGCAGCAAAGGGTGATGCGGTGTGCAGGGTTAAAGTTGTGCTGGCCAAGTTCATCGGAGGCAAGGCGCAGTGCGGTATTGCAGACAGGTTGGGGGGCTTCCAATGCATCTCGAAGCTCAATCACTACGTCGTCCTGCCTCAGTTCACTAACTGAGATAAAGGGTGCATGCCAGTCCGGTTCTTTGGCGTTGAGAAACGAAAAGCCACCGAACTTAAATCCCTTAAAATCCACTGTGGTGAGACGACCCAATGGGCTGGGAGAAAAGTCCAGCAGCACCGCTAAAGTCATTTGTGCCTGTATGGCTCCGATGCTGCCGACCGAAGGGCCGAGGACACCCGCACTGGCGCAATTGGCAGAGTTGGTTGGTGGGGAGGGGAAGACAGCTCGCAGTGATGGCGCACCACCACAAAAACCTCCGAGATAACCGGAGGTTCCAAGCGCAGAGGCTGAGATAAGCGGCTTGCCTTGTCGGTAGCACTCATCTGAGAGCGTGTAAGAGGCTGCAAACGTATCTGCAGCATCCACGATGATATCTGCCTGAGCAATCAGTCCGCCCGCATTCGCAGGTTCCAGAGCAATGTTAAGGGCGTGTAGCTCCACCTCTGGGTTGTATCCATGTAACCGAGCTGCTGCGGCATAGGCCTTGCTCTCCCCTACATTTGCCGGTGAATACAAAGGCTGTCGATGCAGATTGCTCTCTTCAATCACATCGGGATCAACAATGGTGATAACGCCCACACCGGCACCGGTAAGATATTGCAGGACAGGGCAGCCTAAACCGCCAGCACCAACAACGAGGACATGAGCGGATAGCAACCGCTCTTGCCCTGCGGTTCCAACTTCTGGCAAGAGCATCTGGCGGTCATAACGTGTCATTGCTTACAAGCCTCCACCCATTCCTGAGTTCGGGCAATCGGATCGTGTGCCTGTAAAATGTCTGTCACCACTGCAGCGCTATCAGCACCAGCTTCAAACACACCGGCAAGTCGCTCCGGCGTTAACCCACCTATGGCAACAAGAGGCGTCTCGCCAACCATCTGTTTCCAGCGGCTGACACGCTCCAAACCTTGTGGAGCCCACTTCATTTTCTTCAGCTTGGTTGGATAGACCGGGCCCAGAGCGACATACTCGGGCTTGAAGGAGAGAGCACGATCCAACTCGGCCTCATCATGGGTGGAAAGACCAAAGCAAACACCAGCCTTCTGGAGTGCAGCAAAGTCAGCACTGTCCATGTCTTCCTGTCCAAGATGAACGAAATCACAGCCAAGCTCTAATGCCAGCTCCCAATAGTCATTGATGATTAGTTGAACACCATGTTGATGGCAATAATCACGAGCCTGCGCAATGTGCTGTCGAATAACCTGTTCAGGTTGGTCTTTGATCCGTAGTTGAACAAGCTTCACGCCGTGAGGGACAAGCTTTTCAATCCAGTCCGCGTCTCCGGCAATCAGATAAAACCGTTCCATCAGATCAACTCCGCCATGCCAAGGGTTGGGGTAGAGGGAACCGCCATGTCGCGCGGGTCCATAGGGTCTGCGATGTATCCATTCCGCCCTGCGTCAATTGCCTGCGCCATAGCCTGCGCCATCAAAACCGGGTCACCCGCTTTGGCAACTGCGGTATTGAGCAGAACAGCATTCATGCCAAGCTCCATTGCACGCGTGGCGTCAGAGGGACGCCCAATACCAGCATCCACGATCAAGGGTACATCCGGAAAATGCGCTCGCATGGCCCGCAAGGCCTCAGGATTTCGCAGGCCCTGACCAGACCCGATGGGAGCCCCCCATGGCATCAGCAGTTCGCATCCGGCTTCCAACAGCTTTTCGCCAACCACAAGATCATCAGTCGTGTATGGAAACACCTTGAAACCATCTGCACAGAGAAGCCTCGCAGCTTCGACCAACCCAAACACATCGGGCTGTAAGGTGTCTGAGTTGCCGATAACCTCTAGCTTGATCCAGTCAGTTCCAAACAACTCGCGAGCCATCTGTGCAGTAACAACGGCTTCTTGCACGCTATGGCACCCAGCGGTGTTGGGCAGAATTCTGCAGCCACTATCTTTCAATAGCCCCCAGAAACCAGCCCCAGAACCGTCAGCGGTTTCGCGTCGCAAAGAGACTGTGATGATCTCTGCCCTGCTGGTCTCAATTGCTTTTTGTAGCACAGCAGGAGAAGGGTATTGCGCTGTCCCGAGCAACAGCCGGGAACTGATGTCTGTACCATAAAGCTGCATGTTACCCTCCCTGCATAGGCGCAAGAACTTCCAGTCGATCGCCTTCTGAAAGGGATGTCTCAGAGTAGTCCTCACGAGGAACAAACCGGCCGTTCAAAGCCGTCGCAACAGCGGGGCTGGTGAACTCCAGCTCCGTAAGAGCATCCTCCAACGTTTCGTTGGTGACCTCGCGTGGTTCCGCATTCACGATGATCTTCATGCGCAAGCCTCCTTCAAAAGATGTTGTGCTGCTTGCTGTACCAGTGCTGGTGCAAGCAAAAAGCCGTGGCGGTAAAGCCCGTTGAGGTGGAGAGACCCGTCATGCTCGACCAGTCGAGGCAAGTTGTCTGGAAACGCTGGACGCAATCCCGCTCCAATTTCAACCACACTGGCCTCGGCAAAGGCAGGGTGAATGGCAAAGGCTGCGCTCAGCATTTCTGTAAGGGATCGTAGGGTGGGGGGACGGTCTGAGTTACTCTCCACCATGGTCCCGCCAATCATGAACAACCCATCAGCCCGCGGCACCAGATAAAGCGGCATACGTGGGTGTAAGAGCCGGATGACACGGGAAAGCTGAACCTCAGGACAATGCAAAATCGCCATCTCACCGCGCACAGCCCGCAAGTCAGGAAGGCTGGATGCGGTTGCTGTGCAATTGAGATTGACCCGCGCAGGTGCAGTCCTTCCATATTGGATCTCTACCCCAAGCTCCTGAACAGCACCTGTCAGATCAGCCAGTGCCTGCCGTGGATCCAGATGCGCTTCCTCTTTAAAAAACAGCCCGCGCTCAAAGCGTCCAGCCAATGCTGGCTCCAGCTCTGAGATCGCTTGACCGTTCACCTCGGTAAAGTGTGAGGTCCGCCGTGCAAAGCGGGTCAGCTCGGCCTGATCGCGCGGCGGAGTAACCACCAGCGTTCCGTGCCGGGTCACAGGCGTTACCTGAGACCACCAATCAGCGGCCTGCACCCCACATGTAACAACGTCTTCTTCTGCGCTTTCACGCTCGCAAAACGGAGCAAGCATGCCGCCGGCAAACCGTGCGACACTGCTTTCGCCCGGTTTAGCGGATTTTTCAAAGATAGTGACGGATGCACCGCGCTTTGCCAGCTCATAGGCGGAAGCCAGCCCCGCAAGGCCAGCTCCTGCAATCGTAATCACTGCTCTGTTCCTTCAAGTGGCAGATACAGTTTACCGCCTTCCCGGAACTTGGCCGCCATAGCCTCCATGCCTTCCTTCTGCGCTTCCGCGCGGATGTCATGGGAGATCCGCATAGAGCAGAACTTCGGTCCGCACATAGAACAGAAATGAGCCACTTTATGCGCATCTTTCGGCAACGTTTCATCGTGGAACTCTCGCGCAGTATCCGGATCGAGAGAAAGGTTGAACTGATCCTCCCAACGGAATTCAAAGCGTGCACGGGACAAGGCATCATCCCGGCGCTGGGCACCCGGCAATCCTTTCGCAAGATCAGCGGCGTGAGCTGCAATCTTATAGGTAATCACACCGGTTTTCACATCATCCCGGTCCGGCAACCCTAAATGCTCTTTCGGTGTCACATAGCAAAGCATGGCGCAGCCAAACCACCCGATCATCGCAGCACCGATGCCGGAGGTGATGTGATCATATCCGGGCGCGATATCCGTGGTGAGAGGGCCAAGCGTGTAAAACGGTGCTTCATGGCAGCATTCCAGCTGCTTATCCATGTTCTCTTTGATCTTGTGCATGGCCACATGACCCGGGCCTTCAATCATCACCTGACAATCCTTGGCCCATGCAATCTTGGTCAGCTCCCCAAGCGTCTCCAACTCGGCAAACTGGGCTTCATCATTTGCATCTGCAATGGAACCCGGACGCAATCCATCACCAAGAGAAAACGCCACATCGTACTGGCGGCAAATATCGCAGATCTCGTCAAAGTGCTCATAGAGGAAGCTGTCTTTGTGATGATGCAGACACCACTTCGCCATGATGGAACCGCCACGGGAGACAATCCCCGTCACGCGATTAACGGTCATCGGCACCATGTGAAGGCGCACGCCAGCATGGATGGTGAAGTAATCAACCCCTTGCTCTGCCTGCTCAATCAACGTGTCGCGGAAGATTTCCCAAGTCAGATCTTCCGCAACTCCATTCACCTTCTCAAGTGCCTGATAAAGCGGGACGGTCCCAATCGGTACAGGACTGTTGCGGATGATCCATTCACGGGTGTTGTGAATGTTACGACCGGTAGACAGATCCATCACCGTGTCAGCGCCCCAGCGGATCGACCACACCATCTTGTCGACTTCCTCTTCCATGGAGGAGGTAACAGCAGATGTACCCATATTGGCGTTGATCTTGACCAGAAAGTTCCGCCCGATGATCATCGGCTCACTCTCAGGGTGGTTGATGTTCGACGGAATGATCGCGCGGCCAGCTGCCACTTCATCACGTACAAACTCTGGTGTTACATAATCTGGAATGCTCGCACCCCAGTCATTGCCACACCGCTCTTCTGCAACCGCTTCCCGCAACTGGTTTTCGCGGATGGCGATAAACTCCATCTCCGGTGTGATAATGCCAGCGCGGGCATAAGCCAGCTGGGTGACGGCTTTACCGTCCTTTCCGCGCAAGGGGCGAGGCTTCACCGGAAACTCAGGAACAAGCCGGTCGCCTTTCACAAAACCATTGTCTTCAGGTTTAATCTCGCGGCCATCATACTCCTCAGTGTCACCGCGCACCTCAATCCACTTGCGCCGTAGAGCAGGCAAACCTTCAGAAATATTCGTTGTTGCCGTTGGGTCTGTGTATGGGCCGGAACTATCATAGACTGGCAGCGGTGGTTCACCTGCTGTCGGGTGAACGCTGATTTCGCGCATGGGCACAAGCACGTCTTCGTGCAAGCTGCCACGAACATAGATTTTGCGCGCTGCTGGCAAAGCGCCTGTGGTGATGGATGGGTTCGGCGTCGTCATAATGGTGCTCCTCAAGTTCATAACTCGAAAAAGACACCAGATGAGTTTTGGCTGGGAAACGGCAGAAAGAACTTCTGCTGCTAAGATCGCGGTTGTTACACTGGCCCTTCAAACAGGCCCCGCGACCCGTGCTTCCTACGCCAGTATCAACTGGGTCAGGTTCTAAGGGTCGCGTCGCCGAGCTTGCGCTCTGTCAGCCTCTCAGTCTCCTTGGTGAGACTCCCCTGCATACATGATTTTGCTAGAACGATTATGAACTAGTGTCAAGGCAGGTTCGGTTCAGGCGAGGTTCAGAAATCTTTTGTAAGTTGGATTTTATGAGAGGGGAGTCGCTGACACTTATTGGATTTTGCGGTTTGCGTTCCTATCTCTCATCTAAGAATTTCACATCTGGATATCGCGAAAAATAATATCAACGAATGCTTGAAAACTATTCTCTCCCATCCGTTTTAGCTGGCCCGATCTTGCGTCGACTGGAAACCTCACGTTTAACATTCTGGCTCGCAGTGCGCGCTCCAGCAGATGTGAAACTGGATTTGCTCCCACAAGGTGGTGAACCGCAAACCTACGAGCTGACGAAAGCGCAAACTGAGGTAAACCTGATCTCAGCAGGGGTACATCTCCACTACCTCCTGATCGATCTACCTCTCCAAAGCCCTTTACCGCATGATACTTGGATCAGCTATCGCCTCACTCTGCGTATGGAGGATGACGAGGAGGCTGGTTGGCAGGATCATTCCGTATGGGCGCCTGATCTCTGCTATGAAAATCAGGAGCTTCCCGGCTTTCTGCTAAGCTCAAAAGTTTCCTCGCTCCTGCACGGGTCCTGCCGCAAACCACATCACGAATCCGGCGATGGTCTGGTCGCAGCCGATCAGTTTCTGGCAAAGCACATCAGAGCTGAGAAGGGCACCAAAGTTGATAAGGAAAAATGGCCAGCTGCCCTCGTGATGAGTGGCGATCAGATTTACTCAGATGATGTTGCTGGCCCCATGCTGCGAGCTATCCATGGGCTCATCGAAAAACTCGGCATCACTGAGGAACAGCTGGCAGGCTTGGAAAGCAAAGTGCCTGCAAAGGCATCAGATTTCTACCAACACGGCGACACCTACTACCGCCGCGAAAAGTTTCTCCCAAGTCTGGAAAAGAACCGAAAGCTCTGGCTTGTCTTGTTCGGTGGCGTAGAAAAACCGATCTTCACTGCTGATCACGCCCATAACCATCTGATCACACTTGCTGAATTCTTGGCAATGTACCTCCTTGTCTGGTCACCAGCGCTATGGGATCTGGTTGAGACAGATGCACCCGAAGGACTGACACCAGAAGAAGCAGCGCTCTATGAGAGCGAACAGAAAATCCTGAAGGAGTTTGTTGCGGGTCTCAGCCAGGTGCGCCGCCTGTTTGCCCATCTTCCGGTTGCGATGATCTTTGATGACCACGATGTCACTGATGACTGGAACCTCAACCGTGATTGGGAAGAGACCGCCTACGGCCATCCGTTCTCCCGACGGATCATTGGCAATGCCTTGTGTGCCTATATGCTCAATCAGGGGTGGGGCAACCGACCTGAAGCGTTCTCAGGTGGAACACTTGAAGCGATGACGCAAGCTGTCACGGTGCCCGGCACAAATAGCTACGATGAGTTTCTGGAGCATCTCTTCGCCTTTGAAAACTGGGACTATCACTGGGAACTAGACCCACCACTGCTGGTGTTGGATACGCGCACACGCCGATGGAGATCAGAGCGGGCAGGGTATCTACCCTCGGGTCTTCTGGACTGGGAAGCGGTCACAGATTTACAACGATCTCTGCGCGGAAAAGACGCCGTGCTACTCGTCTCAGCAGCTCCGATCTTCGGCGTAAAGCTGATCGAAACGCTGCAGAAGCTGCTCACGTTCATGGGCAAGCCGCTCATGGTGGATGCGGAATACTGGATGGCACATCCGGGAACGGCAGATGGCATTTTGAACGTGTTCCGCCACCGCAAAACGCCAGATCGTTTTACGATCCTTTCTGGTGATGTGCACTATTCCTTTGTTTACGATGTCGAGTTACGCGGACATTCTCGTGGGCCTGACATCTGGCAAATCTGCAGCAGTGGCATCAAAAACGAGTTCCCGGCCAAACTGCTTGATAAACTCGACCATCTGAACCGCTGGCTCTATGCGCCTCGCTCTCCCTTGAACTGGCTCACCAGACGGCGCGGCATGAAGGTTATTCCGCGCAAACCTGTGGGCACGCATCATGGTCGACGCTTGCTGAATGCAAGTGGCATTGGATTAGTTGAGTTTGATGAACACGGCGGCCCAGATCAAATCAGCCAGTTGCTGCCTGATGGACGTCAGGTCGTCTTTGTACGCCGCGAAGAAGAAGCACGCTGGGATTGACCAAGAAAAAACTAGGTCCAAAACAATACCTGTGGTCTGCAATTGTCACAGGTAACTGTTAGAAATCTATTGGGATTACGCAATTTGCGGGTCTTTTCTAATATATCATTGCCATATCGTGAGTTGTTGGTATGCTATTGGTATCAGGGAGAGTCTCGTGTCCAGCATATCCAAAAAAGTGGGGTTTCCAGAACATTCCAATCCGCAGGAGTGGCGTGAAACTGAGCAAAGATCTTCACGTTATGCAGGCTTGGAAACATGGGGGACTGACGAAGTCCTCAAAGCCTTGCTGGGGGGGCAAATGCAAGCTCTCAACGCTGTCTGGTCTGCGTTGGGAGAGCTGGAAGCCGCAGTTGATGCTGCTGCCCAAAGATTGCAGGGAACCGAAGGTAGACTTGTGTACGTCGGCGCAGGTACTTCAGGCAGGCTTGGCGTTTTGGATGGCATTGAACTCATCCCCACATTTGGCTGGCCAGAGCATCGCTTGATCTATGGTCTGGCAGGTGGCGAAGCTGGATTGTTACGCCCGCAGGAAGGCGCTGAGGACAGCGAAGAAGCAGGCCGTGCTTTCATTTTAGAGAACAATGTCGGCGCTTCTGATGTCGTCTTGGGTATTGCAGCAAGCGGCACCACACCTTTTACCCGCTCTGCCATTCAAACCGCCAGAGGCGCGGGGGCTCTTACAATATCACTGGCGAATAATCCGCAAAGCCCGTTACTGGCCGATGCTGAGCATGAAATCCTTTTAAGGACAGGTCCGGAAGTGTTGGCAGGATCAACCAGATTATCGGCAGGAACCAGCCAAAAGGCGGCACTCAACCTATTTTCTACAGCGCTCATGGTCCGGTTGAAGAAGGTGTATCGCGGTTACATGGTGGATATGCAGCTGACCAACATCAAACTGGATCAGCGCGCCAAAGACATGGTGGTCTCACTCACCGCTTGCTCGCAGGAAAAAGCCGCAGCTGCCCTGCATGAAAGTGACAGTCAGATCAAGCTGGCTGTCTTACTGGTGCTGGGAGCAACAAAGCAACAGGCCATCAACGTATTGAATGAAACTCAGGGAGATTTGGGAGAATCTCTTCGGGTGCTTGGGTTACATCAACCTGATTGATTTATGCGCGCATTGCGATCCGTTTAGATCGTAATGTGCCAACAGGAATATTCGCCCGCTGGGGGGCAGGCGAGTTGCGATACCGACGGTTTTTCAAGGCGGTATTCGATTATTTGTTATGGGAGGAAATAATGAAATACTATTTGTCATCAGGCATTGCTGCATCCCTGCTTTTGGGCTCCGCATCCTTTGCTTTTGCTGCTTCAGAACTGACAATTGAGAGCTGGCGTAACGACGACTTGAGCATCTGGCAGGAAACCATTCTGCCTGCGTTTATGAAGGCGCATCCAGAGGTCAAAATCAGATTCTCGCCAACCGCTCCAACTCAATACAACGCTGCACTGAATGCAAAGCTGGAAGGTGGAACCGCTGGTGATCTGATCACATGCCGTCCGTTTGATGGGTCGCTGGATCTTTACAGCAAAGGTTACCTGAAGAACCTGCAGGGCATGGCAACCCTCGACAACTTCCCGGATTCAGCAAAAGGGGCGTGGAGCACAGATGATGGCAGCGCAACCTTTTGTGTGCCAATGGCCGCTGTGATCCACGGCTTCATCTACAACAAGGATGCTTTTGCTGAAGTCGGTGTTGAACCACCGAAAACTCAGGCAGAGTTCATAGCTGTTCTCGATAAGATCAAGGAAGACGGCAATTACATCCCAATGGCGATGGGCACGTTGGATCAGTGGGAATCCGCTGCAATGGGCTATCAGAATATTGGGCCAATGTACTGGAAAGGTGAGGAAGGCCGTAAGGCAGTCGTTGCTGGCACCGGCAAGTTGACGGATGATGGCTGGGTAAAGCCGTTTGAAGTGCTGGCAAGCTGGGGGCCGTACCTTGGGGATGGCTATGAAGCTCAATCCTATCCGGACAGCCAGACCCTGTTCACACTGGGGCGCGCTGCAATCTATCCATCAGGCTCTTGGGAAATTGCAGGCTTCAACCGCGATTCCGACTTCGAGCTTGGCGCCTTCCGGCCACCTCTGCCAGCAGAGGGGGACAGCTGCTACATCTCAGACCACACTGACATCGGCATTGGCCTGAATGCAGCCTCGCCAAATTCTGAAGCTGCCATGAAGTTCCTTGAGTGGATGGGCACCAAAGAGTTTGCAGAACTCTATTCCAACGCTGTGCCGGGCTTCTTCTCCTTGTCCAAGCATGAGATCTCGCTCACTGATCCACTGGCGGACGAGTTCATCTCCTGGCGTAAAGACTGTCAGTCCACCAACCGCTCTGCGGCACAGATCGTTTCTCGCGGTACTCCAAACCTCTGGAACGAAATGTGGGTCGTGTCTGCAAACGTCATCAATGGCAAGCAGACACCTGCGGATGCAGCGAACCAGCTTCAGAAGGGGCTGAGCGCCTGGTACGAACCTCAGATGGATTAAGCCATCTCTCTGACTGAACACAAAATAGCAGATGTGCGGACTGACCGCGCATCTGCATTGCAATGAGAGATGATGGAATTGGAACAGGACCTTATGGTCAGTGAGCGGAAGAAGAAGCCGTTCCGCTGGCATGTACTTGTCTTTCTGGCACCGGCAGTCATCATTTACACGATGATCATGATCCTGCCGCTGGCCGAAACCCTGCGCTTTTCGTTCTTCCAAAGGGATACGACCACGCAAGTGATCTCGTTTGTCGGCTTGGAAAACTACATCAAGCTGTTCTTCGATCCGTACTGGGTCAAGCCGTTCCTCAATTCGCTTTGGAACAACTGCTATTTCTTCCTGATCCATATGCTGGTGCAAAATCCGATCGGTGTCCTGATTGCGGCTTTGCTCTCCATGGGGCATCTGCCGGGCAAGAAGTTTTATCGCACAGCCATCTTCATGCCGACCCTTCTGTCCTTCGTTGTCGTCGGGTTCGTCTGGAAGCTCATGCTCTCCCCGCTATGGGGTGTTTCCAAAGGTCTGATGAAGTCTGTCGGGGTTGGCAGTTGGTATCTACCGTTCCTCGGTAAAGAGGAGACAGCGCTGACTACACTTTCTCTCATCTCTGTCTGGCAGTTCATCGGCATTCCAATGATGCTGATTTATGCTGCGCTTCTCTCCATTCCTGATGAGGTGATTGAAGCCGCAGAATGTGATGGCGTGACCGGCATTTCCCAGTTCTTCAAGATCAAGCTGGTCCTGATCCTGCCAACCATCGGCATCATCTCTATCCTAACCTTCGTAGGCAACTTCAACGCATTTGACTTGATCTACACCACGCAGGGGCCGCTTGCGGGGCCAAACTTCTCGACAGACCTGCTGGGCACGATCTTGTATCGAACGTTCTACGGGCAACAGTTGCAACCCGGTGACCCCAACATGGGTGCCGCCATTGCGACGGTGATGTTCTTCATCATCCTGATGGGTGTTGCTGTCTATCTCTTCTTTATTCAGCGCAAGCTGACCCGCTACGAGATGTGAGGCGCAAATGGCTATTTCTCGTGCAAGACGAAACCGAATGGCAGAACTGGGAGCGCATGTAATCCTGCTCACGTTTGCAGTGATCGCGCTTTTCCCTGTTCTTCTCATTCTCATCAATTCGCTCAAAAACAAAAAAGCAATCTTCCGCAAGCCCTTGGAACTCCCAACCTCCGAAACATTGGATCTGGTTGGGTATTCAACAGTGCTGCAGCAAGGCAACTTCCCGCTATATTTCTGGAACTCGCTGTTCGTGACCGGCGCAAGCTTGTGTCTCATTCTCCTGTTTGGGGCAATGGCAGCTTTTGCACTCAGTGAATACAAGTTCCGCGGTAATCGCCTCATGGGCCTCTATATGGCACTGGGCATTATGATCCCGATCCGTCTGGGAACTGTCGGAATTCTCCGCCTGATGGTCGCAACGGATCTTGTGAACACGCATTGGGCTCTCATACTGGTCTACACAGCGCAAGGCCTGCCACTGGCGATCTTCATTCTCTCTGAGTTCATGTCGACAGTATCATCAGACCTCAAATCTGCTGGCCGTATTGATGGCCTTTCAGAATACTCCATCTTCTTACGTCTCGTTCTGCCTCTCATCAGACCCGCAATGGCAACAGTGGCTGTCTTCTCTATGATCCCGATTTGGAATGATCTCTGGTTCCCACTCGTTCTGGCCCCCGCAGAGCATACCAAAACACTCACACTGGGCGCTCAGGTGTTCGTTGGGCAATACTCCAACAACTGGAACGCAATTCTCGCGGCTATGGCACTGGCAGTCATTCCGGTCCTCATTCTCTACACGCTCTTCTCGCGCCAACTCATTCGGGGCCTAACATCTGGAGCAGTCAAATGAGTAACAAACCTATCCGCGTGCTCGTGGCTGGTCTAGGAAACATGGGAAAGTCCCATGCTCTGGCGTATGAGACCAATTCGGGATTTGAGATCGTAGGGCTGGTCAATCGATCACCGGTGGAATTGCCTGAAGAGTTGAGTAGCTACACCATCCAATCTGATTTCGCGCAAGCTCTGGTCGAAACCAAACCTGATCTTGTGTCCATCTGCACTTATTCAGACAGCCATGCTGAATATGCAGTCATGGCGATGGAAGCAGGGGCGGATGTGTTTGTAGAAAAGCCACTGGCAACCGCTCTGGAAGATGCTCAAAGTGTCGTGGAAACTGCTCGCAAGCTGGGACGGAAACTGGTGGTTGGTTATATCCTGCGCCATCACCCATCTTGGACAACCCTTATAGAGCAGTCGCGCAAACTGGGCGGGCCTTACGTCTTCCGCATGAACCTCAACCAGCAATCCAGCGGCGCAACATGGCAAACCCACAAACAACTGATGCAAACCACATCACCGATTGTCGACTGCGGCGTCCACTACATCGATGTCATGTGCCAGATCACCGACGCCAAGCCGGTCGAAGTACGTGGCATGGGCGTGCGCCTGAGTGATGAACTTCCCGAGGATATGTACAATTACGGCCATCTGCAAGTCCTGTTCGTGGACGGCTCCGTCGGTTGGTACGAGGCTGGGTGGGGCCCGATGATGTCGGAGACTGCGTTCTTCGTAAAAGATGTCGTCTCCAAGAATGGCAGCGTCTCGATTGTCATGGAAGGCGAGGCCCGTTCGGACGATATCGACATGCACACCAAAACCTCCACCATCCGGGTTCATTACGGCGAAACGGATGCGAACGGCGAGTTTACACGCAAAGACGATGTACTCAGCATGGATGGTGAACCGGGGCATCAAGCCTTGTGTGATCGCGAGCAAGCCTTTGTGCTTACAGCTATCCGTGAAGGGCTGGATTTAGAAGATCACATGAATTCAGCGGTAAATTCTCTGGCTGTCGTATTGGCGGCAGATCAGGCTGTGCGCACAGGCACAGCTCAGAAACTGGACTTGTAATATGGCTAACTTGAAAATCTCATCCCTCTACAAGTCTTTCGGTGCTGAGAATGTGCTGGATGGTATCAACCTTGATATCCAATCCGGTGAATTCCTCGTCTTGCTCGGGCCATCCGGCTGCGGAAAATCTACACTCTTGCGGATAATGTCAGGGCTGGAAGACGAAAGCGCGGGCGATATCGCCATGGAAGGCAAATCCATCGCACACCTGCCGCCATCGAAGCGTGAGATCGCCATGGTCTTCCAGACCTACGCGCTCTACCCGCATTTAAGTGTGCGGGGAAACATGGAGCTGGTCCTAAAGCAGGCAGGGTACTCAAAGGCAGAAATCAAGGATCGCGTTGCTGAAAGTGCACGTGCGCTGGAGCTGGAGGCCTTGATGGACCGAAAGCCCTCTCAGCTCTCAGGTGGACAGCGCCAACGTGTTGCAATTGGCCGTGCGATTGTGAGAGATCCCAAAATTTTCCTGTTTGATGAACCTCTCTCAAATCTGGATGCAGCATTGCGTGGGCAAGTGCGGTTGGAAATCGCGCGCCTTCATCAACGCCTGTCAGCAACCATGGTGTATGTGACTCACGATCAGGTCGAGGCTATGACACTGGCAGATCGTATCGTGGTTCTGAATGACGGCGAGGTCCAGCAGGTCGGCACACCGCGAGATCTTTATGAGCGCCCAGCAAACCTGTTCGTGGCCAGTTTCATCGGCTCACCCAATATGAATTTTTTGCAGCTGGAAAAACTGAGCGAAAACAGCGCGCAGCTTAAGGATGGGACACTACTCCCTATCTCCAACAAGGCCTCGGTCATCCCGACAAATGTCACACTCGGTATCCGTCCTTCTCACAGCATTTTGCACGATGAAGCAGGGGAGAGCTATCTGAAGGCAGAAGTGTTACTGGAAGAGTATCTGGGGGACACCACTTACGTGCATGTTGAGTTGGAAACTGGAGAACAAATGGTTGTTCGCGAAGACCCGGAGATAACGCGCCGAGCTGGTGACCAGGTCTACGTGGAGCTGACATTGTCGGGCGTACATCTCTTCAATGCTGATACGGGCAAGCGGATGGATGTCAGCATTTCTGAACAGGAAACTGCTTAGGGCTTAAACTGAGGGAACATGCAGATTTCCCTCAGCTCTCATCAATCTGCGGTTTGTAGTCAAACTCGATGAACTGCAGAAACTTGCGTAAGATATCGGTTTCATAGTTCTTTTTGTAAATTGCGCAAAGGTCTGCCGGAATGTCTTCCTTCAAGCGAATGAAACGCACATTCTTGGATTTCTGACTACGAAAACAGTCGCTAACCAAAGCAATCGCCTGACCGGAAGCAACCAGCGCCAACAAAGTACTCGGCTCCTGAACCTCAAAAGCGGCTTTGGGGTAGAAGCCCTGATCCTTACATCTTGCAATCAAAAATGGCGTCGAGTTGGACATGCTCCGGTCCAAAACAGCCATTTCCTCATCTTTTAGCTCTTCCAGTCCCACCACCCTGCGATCCTTGAGAGGGTGCGTGCTAGGCACTGCCAGAGTAAGGTTTTCTCTCACCAATACTTTTGAGTTTAAGGCTGGCTCATTGAGTGTATCGCCATAGCGGCAGATACCCAGATCAATGATGCCGCCATCCAGCGCTTCCTTCTGTTGATTGGGTGCCAACTCGGTAAAATTCAGAGAACAATCCGGATGCTTGCTCTTGAAATCCGAGAGCAGGTTCGCAAATCCATCCAGAAAGGCGCTGCTCACCATCCCGATGCTGAGGGTCGAGTTTTCCGCACGTCCCTGCCGCTGGGTGTTGGTGATGGCGTAATCCAACGTATTGAAAATCTGCTCGCACTCACGTTTCAGCACGCGCCCTGCAGCAGTCAGAGAAACATTTCGTGAGTCACGCTGAAAGAGAGAAAGACCGAGGGCAACCTCCAACTCTTTGATTTGTATGGACATAGGTGACTTAGAAATATGCAGCTCTTCCGCCGCACGCCCAAAGTGTCCACTTACTGACACTTGATGGAAGTAACGCAGCATTCGCAAAGTAATGCGGCCTGATGTGATTAGATCGTGCATGAACTTGTTTTGTTATTCTTATTTTGTTCTAGGTTGTAGCTCTTAAAGTTCTACTATTTTTATTCTATATGTTCTGTAAGAACTATAATCTACGAAATAATCCGTATGTGGCGTGGTTTTCTACGTAATATTTTCTAGTTTGTTTCGAACTTCGAAACGATTGATATATTTAAAAAACTTAATAATTGCCTCTCAGGCAACTAGGTTGCCCTCACCAAAGGGAATTAAATAAAAGGTGAGGCAAACTATGCAATCGGGTCAGTTCACATTCGCACCTACGCAAGGTGAGTGTACTGCGCCTGCCGTATGCCGCGCTTTCACAGAGACTGACGGCTCATACTCGCGAACTCCCACCGTGTGTATATCCTCAGCACTGACAATTCCTGATGAAGCACTAGAAGGTTCTACAATCGCAGGTGTTTTGCATTGTTTTTCAATGACAAAGCATTTGTTGGATGCGGGTGGCCATCTCAACTGTCCACGTGAAGGTGGGTACGGTTAGTCGCCTTCCGGCGCTTCAAATTTCTCCCCAACCATAATCAACAACTTACCTCAGAGCCTCTGGGAGGAGCTCATAATGTTCGCAACAGGTTTTCTTGGCATCGCTACACTGATTGTTATTGCTGTATTGGTTTCAACCAATCGCAAGGCGATCAATCTCCGCACCGTAGGTGGTGCGCTGGCTCTACAGATTGGTATCGGCGCTTTCGTGCTCTACGTTCCAGCTGGCCGTGCTATTCTTCATGCAATGTCAAAGGGCATTTCCGGTGTGATCGACAGTGGTCGTTCCGGCGTTAACTTCCTTTTCGGCAACCTCACCAACGGTTCACTTTCTGAAACTGTTGGCTTCGTGTTTGCCTTCAACGTGCTTTGCCTCGTTATTTTCTTCTCCGCTCTGATTGCAGTTCTGTACCACCTCGGTGTTATGCAGGTCGTCATTCGTGTCATCGGCGGTGGCATGGCAAGACTGCTCGGTACATCTCAGGCAGAATCCATGTCTGCGGTTTCCAACGTTTTTGTTGGTCAGACAGAAGCTCCACTGGTTGTGAAGCCTTACATGCCTAAGATGTCTGATAGTGAGTTCTTCGCTATCATGTGCGGTGGTATGGCATCTGTTGCTGGTACCGTTCTCGGCGGCTACGCGCTGATGGGTGTTAAGATCGAATTCCTGCTCGCTGCATCCTTCATGGCTGCACCAGGTGGTCTTCTCTTCGCAAAACTCATCATGCCTGAAACCAAAGAAGTGAACTACACAGTAGACACAAGTGCTGACTTTGGTGACGAAAAACCAGAAAACGTGCTGGCTGCTGCTGGTCAGGGCGCAATGAATGGTCTTCAGCTTGCTGGTGCGATCGGTGCAAACCTTGTTGCAATGATCGGTCTCATCACTCTGGTGAACCTGATCCTCGGCAGTGTTGGTGATCTGGCAGGCTTCAGCTTGTCTCTGGAAATGATCCTCGGCTGGATCTTCGCTCCAATCGCTTACCTGCTGGGTGTTCCAATGGCTGACATCGGTGTTGCAGGTTCTCTGATCGGTAAAAAACTGGTCGTCAACGAATTCGTGGCGTATCTCGACCTGAAGAACTACCTCGTAGATGCCACAGCAATCGACATGGGTCTGCCTGTCATTCAGGAAAAGACCAAGGCAATCGTTTCCTTCGCTCTCTGCGGATTCGCGAACATCTCTTCCATGGGTATTCTCATTGGTGGTCTGGGTGTTCTGGCTCCAAACCGCATGAACTTCATCGCGAAGTACGGTCCTCGCACTCTGTTGGCAGCAACCTGCTCCAACCTCATGAGCGCGGCGATCGCGGGTATCTTTATCTCCCTGGCAATGTAAGAGAGTTTTCTTCCTTAATCTCTGAATTGCCTGCGACGGGGGGAGCTTTGCTCCCCCCGTTTCTATTTGTTT
>NZ_LMCI01000047.1:32635-203371 GCF_001623145.1 Pseudovibrio sp. W64
GCGTTGGGGGTGAACGCTTACCTGCCTCACAGGAATGAAGTGTTAGCTGCTAACACCTTCTTCGATAACTTCTCGTGAGCCTTGCGGAGGCATTTCCGGGAATGCTGGAAGCTTCGGATCAATCTCATCCCACGACGGCGCCCTGCTGGAGTACACGTTTACCTGAGGCTCGATGACCTCCGGTTGGTCAACAGCAGATGCACGCACAAAGATCAAATCTGTCATGGCTGAGTTGAGTGAGTAAACAGCACTGCCGCAGGTTGGGCAAAAGCCCCTTGTGACCACATTTCCACTATTTGCAGGCTTGTCGAAAAATGTGAGCTCCCCAGTCACTTCAACCGCCTCTTTGGGCAGAGCTACATGAGTGCAATGTCCTGTTCCAGACGACTTGCGACAGTCATCACAGTGACAGTGTGCGGTAATCTGCGGCTTCATTGTGGATTTCAGCTGTACATTCCCGCAAAGGCAGGACCCTGTAAAAGCGCTTTCCATGATACTATCCTTAGTCAGTGTTGAGAGATGACTTAGTGACTTGTAAATTGCAAGTCACTATTCACCATAGGAGAGATTGGCGGTATGTCAACCGAAAACCGTTCCGGCTGCCCGATCGCAAATACGCTGGATATAGTGGGTGACCGTTGGAGCCTCCTGATCCTGCGCGATATGTTCAATGGAAAGAAGATCTTTTCAGAGTTTCTGAGCTCACCGGAGAAGATAACAACGAGCGTTCTGACAGTGCGCCTTAACCAGTTGGAAGCGGCTGGATTGGTGAAAAAAGAGCTCTATCAACCGAACCCAAAGCGCTACCAATATCTCTTGTCTGAGACGGGGAGGGACATTCTACCTGTACTTCAGGAAATGTGCCGATGGGCCAACAAGCATATGCCCGAAACCTGGATCCCGCCGGAGAGCTTTATGGAAATGAACCCATGAAAAAAGGCTGGACGCGATATCCAGCCTTTCCCAACTTCCAATGATGCCCTGCGGTCAGAATAACACCGACGGCAACCATGTCGCTATCTGAGGGAAGAACCAGACCATTGCCATCCCGACAATCTGTAGCAGGATGTAAGGCAACACCCCTTTGTAGATCATGCCTGTCGTGATCTCAGGAGGTGCTGCCCCGCGCAGGTAAAACAGCGAGAATCCAAACGGTGGCGTCAGGAAGCTGGTTTGCAGGTTGATGGCGATCATCACAGAGAGCCAGATTGGATCAAAGCCCATCATCAGCAGGGTAGGGCCTACGATCGGAAGCAAGATCACCGAGATCTCAACGAAGTCCATGAAGAAGCCCAGTGCGAAGATCAAGGCCATTACAAACAGTAAGGCCCCCATTTCACCGCCTGGCATCGCAGAAATCAGCTCTTCAATACGTGTATCACCGCCAAGGCCGCGGAAGATCAACGAGAACACACTCGCACCAATAATGGTCGCAAAGATCATGGCCGAAATCGAAAGCGTATTGGTCATCACTGGCGCTAACAGCTGAGATCGCCACATGCGCATCACGCTTTGCAGCAGACCACTGATGCTGATGATCAACAGCACAATCGCAACAAACGCCAAACCCCAGTCCGCAGCAGTCAGCTCGCTCTTTTGCAAGCGAATGGTGGTGAAGCCTGCAAGAGTAATCACTGCCAGCAATGCGATGACGCTGGCTCCGAGCAGAAGGTTGGATTTGCCGTTGCTCAACCGAAAACCAGCTAGCAGTAAAGCACCAACAGCACCAACCGCAGCAGCTTCCGTTGGCGTTGCTACACCTCCCAGAATAGAGCCCAGAACAGCAATAATCAGAGCCACAGGTGGAATGAGCACAGACGCAATACGGCGCACTGAAGTTGTACCCAGCACTTGCTTGTCCATAGCAGGCGCACAGCTTGGCTGAAGATAGGCGCGGACAAGCAGATAGACGATGTAAACACTCACCAACATCAATCCGGGGACCAGCGCTGCAGCAAATGTCTGCCCCACACTGATTGTCTCAACGGTGAACTTGCCCTCAGCAAACTGAGCCTGCTGGTAGGCGTTGGACATCACCTCAGAAAGGATGATCAGAAGCGTTGAAGGGGGGATAATCTGCCCCAAAGTGCCAGCTGTACAAACCGTGCCAGCTGCTAGTTTCGGATCGTAGCCATTACGCAGCATCGTTGGCAAAGCAATCAACGCCATAGTCACCACAGTTGCACCCACAATACCAGTGGAAGCTGCGAGCAACCCACCAACGAGCACAACGGAAATACCCAGACCTCCCCGAAGAGAACCGAACAACTTGCCCATTTCTTCCAGCAGGTCTTCAGCAATGCGGCTGCGTTCAAGCACAAGCCCCATGAAGACAAAGAGCGGGATCGCAATCAGCACATTGTTTGTCATCGTGCCGAAAATGCGCTGCGAAAGCGCACCCAACAGGCCGGTATCAAACGTGCCAGCCAATGCTCCAAGAATTGCGAAGAGAACGGCCACACCAGCAATTGTGAAAGCAACGGGATAGCCCAGCAAAATCGCAAAGCACAAGCCGGCAAACATAAAGATATCGAGAAACTCAATCACAGCTTTGGCTCCTCAACCTCAACACCACACAAGAAGAGGCCGTCGCGCAAAATGCCGGAAACACCCTGAATGATTAGGAGGCTGCAAAATGCTGGAATAAGGCTCTTAAGCAAAAAGCTCGCAGGTATACCGCCAACAGAGATCGGCCCCTCTAGGATCTTCCAGCTGTTGGAAACGAACGGCCAACTGATCCAGAGCAGCAGCCCGACAGTTGGCAACAGAAAGAGCAAAGCACCAATCAGATTGATGATGGCTTTGGCCTTGGGTGAGGCCTGCCCATAAAAGATGTCAACGCGCACATGCTTGTCAGCCAGAAGCGTATAGCCCGCGCCAAGCATGAAAACGGCGGCATGCATGTAGAGCACGCCTTCGCCGAGAAAGATGTAGCTGATGCCAAACAGATAGCGCAGCAAAACAATCGCAAACTGCAAAAGCAACATAAACAACGCAAACCAACGAATGGTATGGCCAACCATGCGGTTGATAGCGTCGAGTTTCAAGACAACAGAGGTCATCGGTAGAATCCGATCAGGCCAGAGTTTTTTCTTGGCTTTCTAGAGCGCACCTTCGAAAAATAGCTATTGGCTTTCGGAGAAAGGAGCGTACTAAACTGAGGAAAGCAGGAGAGCAGCCGGGGTGATGTACCCCGACTGGATATCGCGCTGAAAATTCTGACAAACTGGCAGTTTGCCAGAACACTGCAACTTAACCGTAGTTGATGTCCAGAAGGCGCATATTCATCTGGCCATTATCTGCCAGAGGTTTGTATTCCTTCATGGTTTCACGATAGGTGAGGAAGCTCTCAGTGATGCGTTTCACCAGCTCATCATCGTTCTGGCGCAGTTCGCCAATCACTTCACCAGCAGCGTTGCCCATTGCCAGAATAACGTCTTCTGGCATATTGCGAACCATGACACCTTTTTCCGCAACCAGCATCTTCAATGCCTTAGCATGGTTGGTGGTGTATTCAGTCCAAACATCGTTGTAGAGCGAGGAACACGCAAACGCGACAACTTGCTTCAAGTCATCTGGGAGTGCACTGTAAGCCTCAGAGTTCACAGCACATTCTTCAGCTGAAGATGGCTCGCCCACACCTGGGAAGTAATAGTTCTTGGCAACCTGATAAAAGCCCAGAGCTGAGTCTGTCCAAGGTCCGATAAACTCACCGGCATCCAGTGTTCCTGTCTGAAGCGCCTGGAACATGTCGCGGCCACCCATCGCCTGAACAGCCATGCCCATCTTGGTGCACATCTCAGAAGCAAGACCGGTGGTACGGAAGCGCAGCCCCTTCAGGTCTTCAGCAGAATTGATTTCTGTGCGGAACCAACCAGCAGCTTGTGGACCAGAGTTGCCACAAAGGAATGGCTTCAGGTTAAAGCGCGCATACATCTCATCATAGAGAGCTTGACCACCGCCATGCGCCATCCAGCCATATTGCTCATCAGCGGTCAAACCAAATGGCTGAGATCCGAACAGCAGGAAGCCTTTGGACTTAGAGCCCCAATATGCCGGAACAGAGTGGTAAAGTTCAGCAGTTCCCTCCGATACTGCATCAAACACACCACGACCCGGAACCAGCTCACCAGCTGCATAGAGTTTCACCTCAATGCGCCCACCGGAAAGCATGGTGATGCGATCTGCAAGCATCTGCGCTGCAACGCCGGGACCCGGAAGGTTCTTTGGCCACGAGGTAACCATCTTCCATTTGATCTTGTCGGAAGCAACAGCCGGAGCTGCCAAAGCAGAAGCAGCGGCGACGCCAGTTGCGGCAACACCTGCACCCTTAAGAAAATCACGTCTTTTCATAATTTTTCCCCTCAAAAATTAGAATAACAAGGGGCCGCGAACTGCGGTCCCTCATCGGTTTTGTTTAAAGTCTGGAGTGCCAGAATACGCGGCTAGACCAGTTTGCCCGGAAATGGAGGAACTGACTCAATCAGGAAAGGTTTGTGCTCCCGAGTCAGTTACTTACCTAGAGATGGTAAGGTCAAACCATTCTCCTTGGCGCAATCAATTGCCAATTGGTAGCCTGCGTCCGCATGGCGCATGACACCTGTCGCAGGGTCATTCCACAGCACACGGCCAACACGCTCATCAGCTTCTTTCGTCCCGTCACAGCATATCACCATGCCAGAATGCTGGGAAAAGCCCATGCCAACACCACCGCCATGGTGCAGAGACACCCATGTTGCGCCAGAAGCAGTGTTCAGCAGTGCATTGAGCAGCGGCCAATCAGAAACAGCATCAGAACCATCCATCATGGATTCGGTTTCGCGGTTTGGTGACGCGACAGAACCGGAATCCAGATGATCGCGGCCAATCACAACCGGTGCCTTCAGCTCACCGTTGCGAACCATCTCGTTGAATGCAAGACCGAGACGATGACGTTGACCCAGACCGACCCAGCAGATTCGTGCTGGTAGCCCCTGAAAGGAAATACGCTCCCGCGCCATGTCCAGCCAGTTATGAAGGTGCGGATCATCAGGAATGAGTTCCTTCACCTTCTGGTCTGTCTTGTAGATGTCCTCAGGATCACCAGAAAGCGCTGCCCAACGGAACGGACCAACACCTTTACAGAACAACGGACGAATGTAGGCAGGGACAAATCCTGGGAAGTCGAAGGCGTTCTCTAAGCCTTCTTCAAATGCCATCTGACGGATGTTGTTGCCGTAATCTACGGTCGGAATACCGCGTTCATGGAAGTCCAGCATCGCTTTCACATGCACTTTCATGGAGGCACGGGCCGCTTTCTCAACGGCCTTCGGATCGCTCTCGCGTTTTTCTTTCCACTGCGCCATGGTCCAGCCCTGTGGCAGGTATCCATTGATCGGGTCGTGAGCAGACGTCTGGTCTGTCACGATATCTGGACGAACACCACGCTCAACCAGATCAGCAAAAATGTCAGCTGCATTGCCGAGCAAGCCAACAGATTTGGCTTCACCTGCAGCCGTCCAGCGCTCAATCATCTCCAGCGCTTCATCAAGCGTCTTGGCTTTCTCATCGACGTATTTGGTGCGCAGGCGGAAATTGATGCTGTCTTCGTTACACTCAACGGCCAGACAAGACGCACCAGCCATGACTGCAGCAAGCGGCTGAGCACCACCCATACCGCCAAGACCACCAGTTAGGATCCACTTGCCCTTCAGGTCTCCACCATAGTGCTGACGACCTGCCTCAACAAAGGTCTCGTACGTGCCCTGAACAATGCCCTGGGAGCCAATGTAGATCCACGAACCAGCAGTCATCTGGCCGTACATTGCCAGACCTTTTTTATCCAGCTCGTTAAAGTGATCCCAGTTTGCCCAATGCGGTACAAGGTTGGAGTTAGCGATCAAAACACGTGGTGCATTCTCATGCGTGCGGAACACACCAACCGGCTTACCGGATTGCACCAGCAGGGTTTCATCAGCTTCCAGCTTTTTGAGGCTCTCGACAATGGTGTCGAAATCTTTCCAGGTGCGCGCAGCACGGCCAATGCCACCATACACCACCAACTCATGCGGGTTTTCAGCCACATCAGGGTGCAGGTTGTTCATAAGCATGCGCAACGGTGCTTCCGTCAGCCAGCTCTTGGCATTCAACTCTGGCCCGGTTGGTGGAAAGATATCGCGCGTATTCTTGCGAGGGTCTTGAGTGAGCGTATCGGTCATTGTCGGCTCCGTTAGCGACTTGTACTGGCGTTTGAAAATGCCCCTGCAAGGGCCTGCGCTTCTAACTGAGTAAGAATGGATTTGAGAGTGGCGCGTGTCTTGTCCGCGCGCTCTGGAGCGTAGGCCCACGGGCTCTGCTCAAACATATAGGCCCGCTGTGCAATCTCCATCTGAATGGCATGGATACCGGTCTCGGGCTTCCCGTAATGGCGTGTTGTCCAACCACCTTTAAAGCGGGCGTTGACCACCGTTTCCACGCTGTCATCCTGCCGGCAAGCATCAACGGTGATCTGCTCAATCATCGGAGCGCACGTCTGTCCAACATTACTGCCTATGTTGAAGACTGGCAGTTCGCCTTCAAACAGAAACGGGATGTTGGAGCGGATGGAATGGCAGTCGTAAAGAGCAGCAACACCAAACTTCTGCCGCACACGCTCCAGTTCTTCCGCAATCGCCTCATGATACGGTGCGTGGAACTTAACGCGACGTTCTTCAACTTCATCCTCAGATGGCTCTTGCCCGTCACGGTAAATCGGGCGTCCGTCAAAGTCAGTCAGCGGGCAAAGGGTGGTGGTGTTCTGCCCCGGATAAAGCGAGACACCTGAAGGGTCGCGATTAGCATCAATCACATAGCGATGCACTGGTGTCTGGATTACACTCGCGTTTTCCAGCAGACCGTCATAAAGGCGATTGATGTGCCAGTCCGTATCGGCCAGCGCTTGTCCCACTGTGTTGAACCTGTCCCAGATGTTTAAAGGCACATCAGTGCCCCCATGCGGTTGAGCCAGCACAATCGGGCTGTCGCCTCGTTTGATCAGGGGGGAGAAAGAATAGGTCAATTAGGCCTCCTCTAACTTGAAAAACTGAGCTTTGCTGGCAGCATCAAAAATTCGACCAGAAGCAACAAGTTCAGCCGCTTTTTCCAAATCTGGCGCCATGTAGCGATCATCTTCCAGTTCTTCCACCTCAGTGCGTACGGCTGCGATAACCTCCTGCAAGATTGGGCTGGTTTTGAGCGGTATACGGAACTCAATGCCCTGAGCGGCCATCAGCAGTTCAATGCCGATGATCTGAGAAAGGTTCGCATTCATATCAATCAGACGCCGCGCCGCATGGGTTGCCATGGAAACATGGTCTTCCTGATTGGCACTGGTCGGCGTCGAATCCACGGAGCACGGAGCCGCACGCTGTTTGTTCTCGCTGTAAAGGGCAGCAGAGGTTACGTCTGCAATCATAAAGCCGGAGTTGAGACCCGGATTTGGTGTCAGGAACGGCGGCAGACCATAGTTCAGCGCTGGATCAACCAGCGTAGCAATCCGGCGCTGCGAGATCGCGCCGATCTCGGAAATGGCAAGAGCGGTTTGGTCAGCAGCAAACGCAACAGGTTCAGCATGGAAATTGCCACCGGAAACAATGGAGCCGTCTTTGAAAACAAGCGGGTTGTCAGTCACCGCATTGGCTTCAATCTCAAGCGTATAAGCAACCTGAGCAAGAAGCCCCAGTACAGCGCCCATCACCTGAGGTTGGCAGCGCAGGCAGTACGGATCTTGCACGCGCTCATCATCCTCGCGGTGGCTTTCCCGGATTGCTGAACCAGACATCAGCTCGCGAATGGTAGCTGCGGCAGAGATTTGGCCTTTATGACCGCGCAGCTCTTGGATCTCTGGGCGGAACGGAGCGCCAGAGCCCATCAACGCATCGACGGACATAGCACCGGTAATCAACGCAGTCTTCGCAAGACGATGTGCCTGGAACAAACCCGCAAGAGCAAGCGCAGTTGAAACCTGCGTGCCATTGATCAGCGCAAGGCCTTCCTTCGCTGCCAGCTGAATAGTCGGAATACCAGCCAACTGCATCGCTTCTTTGCCAGAAACACGCACACCGCCAAAGAAGGCCTCTCCTTCACCGAGCATAACAGCTGCAACGTGAGAAAGTGGAGCCAGGTCACCGGAAGCGCCCACGCTTCCCTGACCCGGAACCACTGGCACAACATTGTGTGCCAGCATCTGCTCAAGACACTCAATCAACTCCCATCGCACACCAGATGCACCACGACCCAGCGACGCGAGTTTTAGCACAATCACCAGACGCACAATGTTTTGCGGCAACACATCACCAACGCCGCAGCAATGTGAAAGAATGAGGTTTCTCTGCAAGGTAGCAGTATCATCACTAGGGATTTTGACAGAAGCAAGCTTCCCAAATCCCGTATTCACCCCATACACCGGTGTATCGCCCTGTGCCGCTGCATGCACAACAGCAGCAGCCCGTTCAACGCCCTCTTTGCAAGAGCGGTCCAGTTCAACATTGGCCTCGGTGCGATAGATCTGTTGAAGCTGAGAAAGTGCAATTTCTCCCGGTTTTAAAACCAGCTTAGGTTTGGAAAAGACGGTGGGGGAACTAGTCATAAATGCCTCAGTGCTTAATTTGCTTGTGTTTTTGTGATGTCTTTGCCGAGGAAATACAGGCGGTTCAGTGGGTTGAACCCGATCCGGTAGGCCAGTTCGGCTGGCTCCTTAACATCCCAGATCGCAATGTTTGCCTGCTTGCCTGCTTCCAAAGTCCCACAAGTTTCCGCTTGCCCCAGTGCTTGGGCTGCATTGCGAGTAATCCCGGCCAGCGCTTCCTGCGGTGTCATGAGAAACAAGGTGCACGCCATGTTCATACACAGCAGAAGCGAGGTGAGGGGAGAGGACCCCGGATTGGCATCTGTCGCCAAAGCAATTGGAACACCAACATCGCGCAATTCCTGAAGAGGAGGATGCTGAGTTTCACGCAGGAAGTAGAATGCACCCGGCAGCAGAACGGCAACAGTTCCAGCTTCCTTCATGCTCGCAATACCGGCGGCGTCCAGATACTCCAGATGATCAGCAGAAAGCGCTTTGTGGCTGGCTGCCATAGCCGTGCCACCAAGATTGGAGAGCTGCTCAGAATGAATTTTAACTGGCAGGCCAAGCTCCTGTGCCCGGTCAAATACGAGGCTGACCTGCTCAGGTGAAAACGCAATCCCTTCACAGAATGCATCAACCGCATCGGCAAGGTTCTCGGCCTGAACAGCAGGGAGCACTTCATCGCAAACAAAGCTGATATAAGCATCACTGCGTCCTTCATACTCAGGCGGCAACGCATGTGCGCCGAGGAAGGTGGTCAGGACCTTGACTGGCCGAAGTTCACCAATCTTGCGGGCAACTCGCAGCATTTTCAGCTCGGTATTCAGATCCAGCCCATAACCGGACTTAATCTCCAGAAGCGTCACACCCTCCGCCAGCAATGCATCAACGCGTGGCAATGCATTGGCTAACAGGTCTTCTTCACTGGCAGCGCGCGTTGCGGCAACAGTGGAACGAATACCACCACCGGCGCGGGCGATCTCTTCATAGGTCGCACCATTCAACCGCATCTCAAACTCACGAGCGCGGGAACCGCCATAGATAATATGCGTGTGGCAATCAACGAGAGACGGTGTTGCGAGGCATCCGCTAAGATCGGTTTGCGAAGCCTCTTTCCAGCCCTCTGGCAAATCCTGCTCAGGACCAATCCAACAGATTGTGTCGTCTTCAATGGCAATCGCTGCGTCATGGATCAGGCCATAACCATCCGACTGCTCAGTAAGAGTTGCAGCTGTCAGGTTGGTGAGTACGGTTCTCCCGCTTGTCATGGACCCTCCCGAGATTCCACGTGAATTCACTTCAGTAAAAATCTACATGGAAATCGCTTAATGTCTATACATAAAAAATGTGCAATGTGCGTAATTCTTGAGCCAATGCGCCTGAGAAGGCTGAGTAAATAGCTAAGTTCAGCCATTTATGCCATTATGTGGTGATATTTTAGAAAAATGATGTGGTTGTGTGAGTTGCATTTATGTATATGCTTATTAATGTAAAAATGATCTGAGCTGATCATCGTTTCACATCAAACCTATTGAGTGAGCAATGAAAACCATCTTTGCAGGGCAGGCTTTACTTCCCACTGGTCTAACTGAAAATGTGCGCTTGCGCTTGGACGACAATGGCACAATCAAAGCCGTTGAGACTGGGGTAAAACCTGAAGGCGAAGAGGTTTCCGGCAAAAGCAGAATGATCTGTCCTGCTCCTGCCAACTTGCATTCACATGCCTTCCAACGCGCAATGGCTGGCATGACAGAAGTGCGCCAAAAGGGAAAAGACAGTTTCTGGACCTGGCGTGAGCTCATGTATCGCTTTTTGGGGCAGTTGGGTCCTGAGCAAGCTGAGGCAATCGCAGCGCTGGTCTATATGGAGATGTTAGAGGCTGGCTATGCCAGTGTGGGTGAGTTCCACTACCTCCATCACCAACCAGATGGAACACCCTACGACACCCTTGCAGAAATGAGCGATCGCATCTTTGCTGCTGCCAGCCAGACAGGCATCGGCCTCACGCATCTGCCGGTGCTCTATTCCTACGGTGGTGCAGGCGAACAGCCACTCAGTGGCGGTCAGCTGCGGTTCGGCAATGATCTGGATCGTCATCTGCAACTCATTGAGCAGGCGTCGAAAACGCTGGCTGCCACTCTACCCGCTGACTGTCAGGTCGGCATCGCACCACATTCACTACGGGCAACCAACCCATCTCAGTTGCGCGAGATTGCTTCCACGTTTGCAGGCAAGCCTGTTCACATCCACATCTCAGAGCAGATGAAGGAAGTGGAAGCCGTTCAGGAATGGCTGGGCGCACGGCCAATCGAATGGTTATTGAGCAATGTTGATGTGCAAAACAACTGGTGTTTTGTGCATGCAACCCACATGACTACAGAGGAAACGGTAGCCATGGCGAAGGCTGGTGCAGTCGCAGGTCTTTGCCCGATTACGGAGGCGAATCTCGGCGACGGCACCTTTAACGGCCCAACATTCATCGAAGCTGGTGGTGTCTATGGTGTCGGCTCGGACAGTAACCTGCGTATCTCGCTCTCTGAAGAACTGCGCATTCTTGAATATAGCCAACGCCTGCGTGATCAGTCTCGCAATGTCATGTTGTGTGGAGAAGGCTCTGTCGGCACCGCCATGTATCAGGCCTCTGCTAAAGGTGGCGCACAAGCACTTGGACGCAATACGGGGGAGCTGAAGGAAGGCCATTTGGCTGATGTGGTCGCAATCGACACCACTCGCGTTGAGTTTGCAGGTCTGAGACCAGACCAATATCTCGATTATTGGATTTTTGCAGGCGATGACCGTGTCGTGACTGATGTCTGGTCGGCCGGGCGTCACATGGTGAAAGACGGACAGCACATCCACCGTGCAGCCATCACGGCTAAATACAGAGAACAGCTTGCAGTTTTGCTGGAAGCAGCCTAACAACGCCGCAATCTATTCCATATGAAAACGACGGGACAAGCGCTTGCGATCCTATAAGGAAATTAGAGGCATTTTGCAGGAACGGATCACCAGCCAGCAATGGCAGCCCGGTGATTTGTTACCAAGCGAGCAAGCACTTTCTGAGGAGTTCGGATGCACCCGATCAACCGTCAACCGCGCGATGCGAGAGCTTGCGGACGCCGGTCTGGTCGAACGCCGCCGTAAAGCTGGCACCCGTGTCGTTCAACCGAAATCCCATCCTGCAACCATTTCCATTCCAGTGATCCGGCAAGAAATCGAAAACAAGGATCAGTCTTACAAGTACCTGCTACTGGAGCGCTTGGAAGCCCTGCCGCCGGAAGATGTTCGTGCCCAGCTTGGATTGGAGCAAAACGAGAAAGCTCTTTTTCTGAAAAGCTTGCATTATGGTGACGGCATTCCGCAGCAGCTTGACGTGCGCTGGATCAACATTTCTGCATTACCTGAAGCCTCACAGGAGAGTTTTGCTGATATCGGCCCAAATGAATGGCTGCTACAACGCGTCCCACACCCAAACATTGAGCACGTCTTCCGGGCCGACAAAGCTACAGCTGAGGAGCAACGGCTCCTGCAGCTGCAAGAGTGTGAGCCTGTTTTCACGATTGAGCGTCGCACATGGATTTCAGGGCAGGGCATAACTTACGTGCGTCTTGTGCACCCAGGCAGCCGTTACCGTATGGCAACACGCTGTTCAGCAACCCCCACCTTCAACTAGCGAGATCTAGCCAGTATTTTGCTTTTCCTTTTGCTCCAGTTGGGCGAAGTGATCTTCCAACCGGATTTTGCCATAGCACTTCCCAATCATGTCCATCCGCATAGCACTTAGGAAAAACTGTATCGGCCCATAAGTTTTCACGGAAGTGAACGTCTCCAGCATCCGCTGTAGTGCGATGCTGATCCAATTGGGGAGATGCGTGATCCTGGTTTTTTTGCTCAAGCTTTTAAAGGCGATCTCAGCCAACTCGTTGTGGGTGTACTTCACCGGGCCACCAACCTCGGCATAGGCTTGCCCTTCTTCGATAATCTCAAAGCAAGCTGCGGCGAGGTCAGCCCCGTGGATAGGATTGATGCGAAAGTCTCCAGAACCAAACATGTAAACCCGGCCAGATTTCGCCATGCCCCGGAATTCCTCAATATCTGAGAAGTACCCGCTTGGAGAAATAACTGTGCTTTTGATTGGCGCGGATTGAAGCACCTCAACAAAGTGCTGTTTGGCGCGCACGAGTTTCACATTCAGCAGTTTACTCGCGTTCAGCACATGGACATACGCAAAATGAGGGACGCTATTCTCCACTGCGAGATCAAGCAGGTTTTTGTTGGCCTGATAATCCACGTCGTTGTAACTCAAGCCGTCTTTCTGGCGGGTAATACCAAGCGCAGAGACGACAAGGTCAACATCATCCATCAGCCCGAGCAAGCTGTTTGCGTGAGTAACTTCCCCCTCAAAAAACTCACTGGCTTCAAGGCCTTTCGTGCGGGCTGCTTGTTCATTGCGCACAAGAGCACGAACGCACCAGCCCTGGCGCTGATAATAGGAGGTGAGATAAGAACCCAGATAGCCGGTTGCGCCTGCAATTACGACGGTCTTCATTACAATTCCTCAAACGATCAGGTGCCGCAAAAGGTCTGCTGCCAATGAAAATACGAGGCGCTGAGTACCTTTTGGGTATTCCGCCCCGGAAGTGCTTGCGTCGAGTAATGGCTCTTCAAAGGCGGGAGGTCTTTAAGTTTATAGGGGATGAGGTCGCGCAGAATTTTGGTCAAGCAACGCTTATTCCCGCTTTCAAAAATGAGAGCTTCCGCGGATAAAATCAACCGCTATTTGTGCATAGTCAAGGTTTCAGGACAAAGTGGATAAACAAAAAGGGAAGAGCCTCTCAGCTCTCCCCTTCTGGTGTTGAGTGGCCTTTTACTGCAATCAGCCTTTGCCTTGCCACGGAATGAGCAAGCGTTCCAAATACCGCATACCAAGTTCAATGGTGTAACCAATAAGCCCGATGACCATGATCCCGATCACCACCGTATCTGTTTGCAAAAAGTTCTTTGCAATCATGATCATGGAACCGACGCCCTTGTCTGCAGCAACCAGCTCTGCAGCAACAACAGTGCCCCAGCAAACACCCATGGCTGTTCTGAGGCCGGTGAAAATCTCCGGCAGTGCATTTGGCAAAATCACATGAAACAGGATCTGTGTGCGAGACGCTCCAAGTGAATACGCGGCATGCACCTTGGTGATCTTGACGCTGTTCACGCCAGACCGTGCTGCAATAGTCATGATAAACAAGGACGCTAGGAACAGCAGGAAGATCTTTGCGGTCTCATCAATACCAAACCACAGGATAATCAGTGGTATCAGAGCAAGCGGCGGAATTGGGCGCATGAACTCCACGATTGGATCGAATAATCCACGCGCAATTGAGGATAGGCCCATGGCCAACCCAAGTGGAATGCCGACAAGTGCACCTAACAGCACGCCGCCAAGGACGCGGAACACTGAAATGCCGATGTGATCCCAGAAGGCGACATTACGGAACCCTTCAGAAAGCAGCTTGCCCATCCGGGTAAGAGTTGCATTGACAGACGGCCAGTAGAAGCTTTCCAGCATGCCGAGGGCGCTGGCAATCCCCCAGGCAGATAGTAAAATGACAACAGTCAGGATCGAGTAAAACCGACCCGAATTAACCGCGCTGGCATCGCCAAAGCGAACGGTCTTCTGCTGCGTGAAAACATTGTCTTTAAGCCCGAGCCAGACAGAGACTCCTGAAGGCGGTGTATGGTGTTTGCTCATGTTGGCCTCCTATGCTGGTTCAAGAGCTTGGTCGTTGCCCATAATCTCTTCTTCCATGCCCCAAATAAGGGACAGGACTTCCTCACGCGTCTCCACAAACTCATGGGAAGCTTTGATCTGGCGTGGGCTCTCCACCAATCCGCGATCCGCAAACGGCAGCTCGTACTCACGTAGAATACGGCCCGGACGCGGGGCCATCACAATAAGCCGCTCCCCAAGGAACAAGGCTTCTTCAACAGAGTGTGTGATGAGAATGATGGTTTTGCGGGTCTCTTTCCAAAGCTTCAGCACAAGGCTCTGCATCTTCTCGCGGGTCAAAGCATCCAGCGCACCCAGAGGCTCATCCATCAGGATCACTTCCGGATCGTTAGCAAGGCAACGGGCTAAAGCGACGCGTTGCTGCATGCCACCGGAGAGCTGATAGACTGGCTTTTTGCCAAAATCCTGCAAGCCGACAATCTGCAAAAGCTCGTCTACTTTGCGTTTGGTCTCCGCTGCAGGCCGCCCCGCCATTTTCGGTCCGAATGCGATGTTTTTTTCAACCGTCATCCATTCAAACAAGGCGCCCTGCTGAAACACCATTCCGCGGTCAGAGCCGGGGCCTGTCACATCCACATTCTCACGGATGATTTTACCGGAGGTGGGGCGAAGAAAGCCTGCAATGATGTTGAGAAGAGTAGTTTTACCGCATCCCGATGGACCAAGAACGGAGACGATTTCACCGTCCTTCACATTCAAATTGACGTTGTTGAGAGCATGGACTTGATCACCGTTGGGAAGGGTGAACACCATAGAGATATTGTCGGCAACTATTCCACTCAAAGCGCTTCTCCCGGTTCTTTGGAAAATGCCTGGTTCGCCCGGTCTTTTTATTGGAAGAATGGCGGGACATTGCCCGCCATTTTCAAAAGTCTTTTATTTAAGATAGCTGGCGTCGACGAACTGGGAGTAATCATCCAGTGCTTCATCAAGCCCGCCAGCAGAAACCATGACATCCGCCACGCCTTTTGCTGCAGCCTGAATGCCACCGCCGAGCCAGTTCTCACTCAACTGCTCTTCACTGCTTGGGAAGCCAAAGTTCGCGATCATCCTCTTCGCAGGCTCAATATCCATACCCGCAGCACGCGCAATCTTGTCGTACATGGCGTTAGGGTCTGTATTGTAAGCAGTGTTGGCCTGATTGGTGACCTCCATGAACTTCTTCACCAGATCAGGATGTTCAGCAGCAAAGTCGCTGGTCACGTTCACCACATCAAAGGTATTGATGCCAACGGCCTCCTGCTCTGCACCAGTCATCAGCGGAGTGCCAACCGTTTTCATCCGGTCGAGCGCACCACCAAAGGCGCAGCCCATCGCCACATCACCGCGTACAACAGCAACAGCCGCATCAGCAGGGTTCATCTGCACAAGGTTCACCTTGTTGATATCAACGCCCAGATGGTCCAGCGTGCGGATCAGCTTGTAATGGGTGACGTTGCCAATCGGAGTGGCAACCTTCTTGCCTTCCAACTCCTTGGCATTTGCCTTGGTAATACCGGTGTCATTGCGCACAATGCAAAGGTCGTTCTCAGCATAAGTCACGGCGACGCCGACAAGTTTGATTGGAGCACCGGAGGAAACACCAACAACGAAAGGCACGAACCCATTGCTGTACGCAATTTGCACATCACCGGAAACCATGGCCTGAACCATTTCGTTTCCGTTGCCAAACGCCCGCCACTCAACTTCCAGACCCAGCGCTTCGTCGTAGGTCTTGTCAATCTGGGCTGCTTGGTTCGCGGTGGGCCATTCCAGAAAATAGGCTACGGTGATTTTCTCAAGCGCGTGAGCAGAGCTCATACCAAGACTCGCGACCATGCCTGCTGCAAGAGCCAGTTTTCCTGCAAGCTTCTTCAATGCCATCTCTATTCCCCCTCTGCGGTGCTAAGTTCTTATTCCCTCGTTATTTTTACGCGTTCCCTATTCTTGGGACTTCCTTAAACCTAAGCTTTCAGCAATTGAGGACACTATGAAACCGCAGGTCCCGGTAGTGCCAGTTGCTGAAACCCGATGGAACCAGACAGTATTTCTCGACCCGCATTCATTTATAAGTGCCCAATCTGCCAATATTATTCTCTATATCTCTGCGGAAGATTGGCTCGTAGCTTCTCAATAACAGTGATTCTTCTGTATAAATAAACGAAGAATCCTATGTTTATGCTGATGTATATGAGCAATCTCTACTTTTTGTGCTGCGACGCAGCAATTTATCTGCAGCCTCCGATAGTAATTCTATGCCCTTTGGAATTTTATCGGCGTGGATTGAAGAAAAGCCAAGGCGGAAATAGTTTTTACCTTGGTTCGCATCTGCAAAGAACACGTTCCCCGGCTCAATCAGCACACCCTGCTTCAGCGCCTCTTGGGCAAGAACCGTTGCATCCAGTTCAGGTGGCCCGCTCACCCAGAAGGACGACCCACCAAACGCAGAAACCTGCGCCCAGCCGGGAAAGTGCGTTTCCATAGCTTCGCTCAGCGCATTCCAGCGACTTGAATAGGCATGGTGCAACTTGCTGATCAACGCATCTTGTGAGCCCTGTGCCAGAAACAACGCAACACTGCGCTGGTTGTTGCCCGGCGGATGGCGGAGCATCAGCCGCCGCATGGCGCGGATTTCCTTGATCACCGGCTTCGGTGCCACAATAAACCCAATCCTCAACCCCGGCATGATGGACTTGGAAAGACTTCCCACATAAAGCACCCGCCCAGATGCATCGACAGACCGCAAAGCAGCGGTCGGTTGCCCGCGATAGTTGGTCTCGTACTCGTAATCATCTTCAATAATTAGAGCGTCGGACTGAGCCGCCCATTCCAGCACCTCGCGACGGCGTTTCATCGTCATCGTGGTGTTGGTGGGGAACTGATGGCTCGGCGTCACATACACCAGCTTGGCATCCCCAAGCATATCGGCCCGTATGCCTTCCTCATCCACAGGAATGGCCCTTATGTCGGAACTCCTGAGTCGCATGATGTTTCGCACATCAGGATATCCGGGGTCTTCCACTGCAACAGGTGTATCCGGCTTCACAAACAAATGCGCGATCAGAAACAGAGCATTTTGCGCACCCATCGTCACCAGAATCTCATCAGATTCGGCAATCACACCGCGCCGGATCAAGATGCGCCGCTGGATCTGTTCAATCAGCATCGGATCATCAGCCGTAAAGCGGTCGTCCGTCCAGGCATCCAGCCATTTGATGCTCATTGTCTGGCGTACACAATCCCGCCACGCGCTGATGGGAAACAGCGTTGGGTCCACCTGACCGTAGATGAACGGGTAGGGATAGCTGTGCCAGTTCTCGGTCTTCAATATATTGAATTGAGTGGACGGTGTAAGCCGCAACTTAGAAGCCCAATCCACACGATCACCGGGAACTTGTTCCTTGGGCTGGACCCGATCAGGCAGCTGTCCCAGATTCTCAATCACCTCTGGCGACACATAAAACCCGGATCGTTCACGGGTAATCAGATACCCATCCGCCGCCAGTGCCTGATAGGCCAGCATGACCGTGTTGCGCGAAACACTTAACCGTTTCGCCAACGCACGCGTTGAAGGAACAGGTGTGTTTTCAGCAAGTTGGCCGGAAAGAATAGCAGAGACGAGCATCTCCCTGATCTGGCTTTGCAGCGTCGTACTGTCATCCCGGTCAACGGAAAACAAGCTGTATCTCATGGCTGGCCCCTCCCTCCAAATCACGAGTGAAGTATCAGCATGAGTTCATCTGGCTCTATGGTCAAGAACAACTGGACCTATCTGACCTATTATTTCGGCGACAAGATATTTCTCACAGTACCTCTGGGGAACTGTTGGCGAATAACTCAGTGTTCTAGGAGAAAGATCGAGATGAGTGTCCTTGCAGAGCCGATTGAACAAGCGAAAACCAATTCTCTTGAGCAACACTGGATGCCGTTTTCCGCAAACAAAGAATTTAAGAGCGCACCGCGTCTCATCACCCGTTCAGAGGGAATGTACCTTTGGAATCAAAACGGTGACAGATTGGTCGATGGCTCTTCCGGGCTGTTCAACGTGCCTGCAGGCCATGCGCGCAAGTCGATTGCGGATGCCGTTCATGCGCAGATGATGCAGAACGGATACACAGCGCCCTTCCAGCTGGGCCAGCCGACATCCTTTGAGTTTGCGGCAAAACTCACCAAAATTATGCCAGAGCCTTTCAATCACGTGTTCTTTGTGAATTCAGGATCTGAGGCCATCGATACCGCGCTGAAAATGGTCATGGCCTATCATCGTGCAAACGGTGCTGCACAGCGCACTCGCTTTGTCTCCCGCGAGCGGGCATACCACGGCGTGAATATGGGCGGTGTCTCTTTGGCTGGTATGGTCAAAAACCGCGAAACTTTCCCGGTTGTCATGCCAAACATCGTCATGATGCGCCATACGTGGAACGAGGAAAATGCCTTCACAAGAGGCCAGCCGGAAACCGGTGTGGAACTGGCAAATGATCTGCAGCGCTTCTGTGAGACCTACGGCGGCTCCACAATCGCCGCTGTGTTCATTGAACCTGTTGCAGGCTCCACTGGCACGCTCGTCCCGCCAAAAGGCTATCTGGAGCGTGTGCGCCAGATCTGTGACGAGCACGGCATTCTGCTGGTGTTTGATGAAGTGATCACTGGCTTCGGACGTCTCGGAAAACCGTTTGCAGTGGATGCGTTCAACGTGATGCCAGACATCATCACATTGGCAAAAGCACTCACTAACGGAGCAATCCCGATGGGTGCCGTTGCAGCGTCGGATCAGGTTTATGAAACCATCACCGAAGCAGCGCCAGAAAATGCGATCGAGTTCTTCCATGGCTACACATATTCGGCACACCCAGCAGCCTGTGCAGCAGGTTTGGCGACGCTTAAAATTTACGAGGAAGAAGGCCTGTTCGAACGAGCAGCTGAGCTGAGCGATTACTTCCTTGATGCAATCTGGTCCCTGCAGGATATCCCGATTGTGAAGGATATCCGAGGCTACGGGCTTATGGGCGGTGTAGAGGTTCACCCGCTTCCCGGTAAACCGGGCATCCGCGGCAACGAGATGCAAAAGCGGTTGTTCTGGAACGGCTGTCACGCCAAATGGACGGGGGACACAGCCATCCTGGCGCCAGCGTTTATTGCAGAGCGAAGTCATGTCGATGAGATCGTAGACGCAATGGGGAAAACGCTCATAGCTGAATAGATCGAAGAAATTATTGTTTTGAGAAGAGCACATTTGTGCTCTTCTTTTGTTTTTCAAATTGGTTGAGGGGAGGCGATCAATGACGAAGTCTATTCCGCAAAATGCGCGTGTCGTGATCATTGGTGGCGGTATTGCCGGGTGTTCAGTTGCATATCATCTGGCAAAGCTTGGTTGGCAGGACATCGTGCTGCTGGAGCGCAAGCAGCTCACGTGCGGCACCACCTGGCATGCTGCAGGGCTGATCGCCCAATTACGCGCATCCAAAAACATGACGCGCCTCGCCAAATACTCGCAGGAGCTCTATGGCGAGCTGGAAGCTGAAACCGAAATCGCGACAGGTTTCCGCCGCAACGGATCAATCACAGTGGCCTTAACCGAAGAACGTCGCAGCGAGATCCTACGCTCAGCCGCAATGGCGCGGGCGTTTGGGGTGGAAGTAGAAGAGATCACCACCTCAGAATTGTTGGACCGCTACCCCTATGTAAATGCGCAGGATGTTACAGCAGCTGTCTACCTGCCAAAGGATGGGCAGGGTGACCCGGGCAACATCGCGCTTGCTCTTGCCAAAGGCGCCCGCCAACGCGGAGCACAGGTGTTTGAAGGTGTCAAAGTCACAGGCATCGCTAAGAAGAATGGTGCTGTCTCGGGTGTCTCTTGGCAGCGAGATGGCAGTGATGAGCAAGGTCACATCGCAGCTGACTATGTGGTCAACTGTGCAGGTATGTGGGCGCATCAACTGGGCAAAATGGCTGGCGTCAACGTGCCGTTACATGCCTGTGAGCATTTCTACATGGTCACAGATAACATCGTGGGCCTCCCACAACTCCCCACGCTGCGCGTGCCAGATGAATGTGCCTACTACAAGGAAGATGCCGGCAAAATCCTGCTGGGCGCGTTTGAGCCAACTGCCAAGCCGTGGGGCATGCAGGGCATCTCGGATGATTTCTGTTTTGACCAACTGCCAGAAGATATCGAGCACTTCGAGCCCATCCTGGAACAAGCGGTCAACCGTTTCCCTGAGTTGGCAGTGACTGGCATTCACACCTTCTTCAATGGCCCTGAAAGTTTCACACCGGATGATGCCTATCATCTGGGTGAGGCGCCGGAACTCAAGAACTTCTTTGTTTGTGCTGGCTTTAATTCCATTGGCATTCAATCCGCTGGTGGTGCAGGTATGGCGCTCGCCCATTGGATGGAGCATGGCCATCCACCCTTTGATATTTCCGATGTTGATATCCGGCGCATGCAGCCGTTCATGGGCAACAAAACGTTCCTCTATCAACGCTCGAAAGAAACGCTCGGCCTGCTATATGCCGATCACTTCCCCTTCCGCCAGAAAGCCACGGCACGCGGTGTCCGTCGCTCTCCGCTGCATGAGCATCTCAAACAAGCTGGCGCAGTCTTCGGTGAAGTTGCAGGCTGGGAGCGCGCCAATTGGTTTGCCGATCAAGGGCAAGACCCGACCTACGAATACTCTTGGAAGTGCCCAAACTGGTTTGAGAACTCCAAGCGTGAGCACCTCGCCATCCGCAACAATGTCGGCCTCTATGACATGTCCTCTTTCGGCAAAATCCGCGTTGAAGGCCCGGATGCGGAAAGCCTGCTCAATCATATATGCGGCGGAGACATGTCTGTGCCTGTCGGCAAAATTGTCTACACGCAGTTCCTCAATGAACGTGGTGGTATTGAAGCCGATCTCACCGTGACGCGCCTCTCAGAGACTGCTTATCTACTCGTAACTCCAGCAGCCACTGTTATCCGGGAACTCAGCTGGCTCAATAAGCACAAGGCTGGCGCTAATGTGGTCATCACCGACATTACAGCAGGTGAAGCCACATTGGTGGTGATGGGGCCAAACTCAAGAGAGCTGCTCTCCAAAGTCTCCAATCACGATTGGTCCAACGAGAACCATCCATTCGGAACCATGCAGGAGATCGAGCTCGGCATGGGTCTGGCCCGAGCCCATCGTGTGTCCTATGTGGGAGAACTGGGCTGGGAGCTCTATGTCTCAACCGACATGGCCGCTCATGCCTATGAGACACTCGTGGAAGCAGGCGCTGATATCGACCTGAAACTCTGCGGTCTCCACGCAATGGATTCCCTGCGCATCGAAAAAGGCTTCCGACATTTCGGTCACGATATCACCGAGGAAGATCACGTCGTGGAAGCTGGCCTCGGCTTTGCTGTCAGCCCCAAGAAACCATCCTTCATCGGCAGAGACGCGGTCTTACGGAAGAAGGAAGAGGGCCTCTCATCCCGCATGCTGCAGTTCAAGCTGAAAGATTCAGAACCGCTTCTGCATCACAACGAACCAGTCCTGCGTGATGGTGAGATCGTCGGTTACCTCACCTCCGGCAACTACGGCCACACTCTGGGCGGTGCCATTGGCCTTGGCTACGTGCCATGCAAAGGCGAAACAATCAAAGACATGCTCGCCTCCAGCTACCAGATCGACGTAGAAGGCACCCTGTGCGATGCCGAAGCATCTTTCAAGCCAATGTACGACCCCAAAAGCCTCCGTATGCGGGGACTGAAGGAAGTCGAAGACGCATAACTTAAGCGAGCACCTCGCGCTGTGTGCGAGGTGCTAATCTAATCTGATGAGTTTGATGCAGCTTCATTCATTTGCTCAGCTTTAACGCATTTGATCCAGCCGGCAATCCGTTCTGCAGCGTCTACAGCAGTCAGCTCAGTTACATCCAGCTCCATAAAATGCTTTGCATTTTTGCCAAGGAGACCTCTCGCTCTCTGGTGGTTTTGAGCTGCGTAGTCAGCATCACGCGGTTTGCGCTTCAGGTCTCTATCTGAACTCTGAATGCGTTGCTGGTTTTCTTCCAGCTCACAATGCACATGCACAACAAGTAGGGGACCGCGAGATAGCGAGAGCTGTTCAAGGCCAGCCCAGTACTCTTCGCAAAATGCACTCCCAACGGTAAGAGCTTCTGTCATGACCACAGGTACACCGGTAGGCAGCTCGCATATAAGATCATCAGCAAGGCGACGAACAGCCTTAATACTCTCGTAAAAAGCAGGGGTTTTCCGTTCAGTCAGAGCGAAGGCCAGATTCCAGACGGTGTGATTGTCTAAGAGACGGGCATCTATAGTGTCCGCTAACTCTCGGCCAATGCTCAGCTTCCCAACACCGGGATAGCCATTCAAAACAATTAGCATAATGAAGGTTCCAGAAGGGGTGTAGCATTAGCAGACTGAAGAGGGATGCACGTGAGAAGGTGTACTGGTGAGCCTATTCGAAGCCTGATCGTCAGGCAACCTCCGTTGTTCTGCAGACGCTTAAAAGAAAAAAGCCCGGGCAGCTTTGCTCTGCGCGGGCTTTAAGGTTCATGCCCCTCTGAGAGGAGGCGAGAAGGGCACTGGTGGGGGACTTACGCGAGTTCTTGTTCGCGCATATCTTCCGCGTTGATGCCAGCGACAGCAACAGGTGCTTTCATGGCGTCTCTGCGGAAAGGCTCACCAAGTTCCTGGTTGAGGATCACCTCAATGAATGTAGTCTCGTTACGCTCCATCTGGCCTTCAATGGCGTCATTCAGGGTCTTGGTCAGCTCATCGGTGCCGAACACCTGAATGCCCTTCAGGCCGCAAGCCTCTGCAATCTTGGCGTACTGAACTTCCAGATTGAGCTCAGTGCCAACGAAATTATCATCGTACCACAGTGTCGTGTTGCGCTTCTCCGCACCCCATTGATAGTTGCGGAAGATCACCATGGTGATTGGTGGCCAGTCATCACGACCACAAGCAGTCATCTCGTTCATGGAGATGCCAAAGGCTCCATCACCAGCAAACCCGACAACTGGCACGTCAGGACGCCCAATCTTCGCGCCCAAAATGGCGGGCAAGCCATAACCGCAAGGCCCGAACAAGCCCGGAGCAAGATACTTTCGCCCTTCATCAAAACTCGGATAAGCATTGCCAATGGCGCAGTTGTTGCCAATGTCAGAGGAGATGATCGCCTCTTTCGGAAGCGCCGCCTGAATAGCCCGCCATGCCATGCGTGGAGACATCTTCTGAGGCTCACGTGTACGGGCGCGCTCGTTCCAGCTTGTGCCCGGATCATCATCCTCGTGGTCCATGGAGGAAAGCTCCTGCAACCAGGCAGACTTCGCGTGGTGCACCAATGCTTCCCGGTCTTCACGTCCTTCATTACCTGCGTGATCCGCCAGTTCTTCAAGGATCTGCTCCGCCACAGCACGAGCATCTCCCTGAATGCCGACACTTACCTTCTTGGTCAGCCCGATCCGGTCAGAGTTGATGTCCACCTGAATGACCTTGGCGTCCTTCGGCCAGTAATCCATGTCGTAGCAAGGCAGAGTGGAGAACGGATTAAGCCGCGTCCCAAGAGCCAGCACCACGTCCGCTTTCGAGATCATTTCCATGCCCGCTTTTGAGCCGTTATAGCCAAGCGGGCCAACGGAAAGCGGGTGATTGCCGGGGAACGCATCATTGTGCTGATAACCACAACAGACTGGTGCGCTAAGCTTTTCTGCCAGAGCAGCGGACGCCTGAATAGCACCACTCAGAACCACACCTGCACCGTTCAAAATGACAGGGAACTTAGCGTCAGAAAGTAACTCAGCAGCCTTCTTGATAGACTGGACACCACCACGTGGCTTTTCCATGCGCACGATCTGCGGCAGTTCGATGTCGATCACCTGCGTCCAGAAATCGCGCGGTATGTTGATCTGCGCCGGAGCACACCCACGCCAGGCTTTCTCAATCACACGGTTCAGCACTTCCGCAATACGGGAAGGATCACGAACTTCTTCCTGATAGCAAACCATATCCTCGAAGAGAGCCATCTGCTCAATCTCCTGAAAGCCACCTTGTCCGATGGTCTTGTTGGCGGCTTGCGGGGTAACAAGCAGCAGAGGGGTATGGTTCCAGTAAGCTGTTTTGATCGGCGTTACGAAGTTGGTAATACCCGGACCGTTCTGAGCAATCGCCATGCTCATCTTACCAGTCGCGCGGGAGTACCCATCCGCGCTCATGCCCGCGTTACATTCATGGGCGCAATCCCAGAACTTGACACCTGCAGCGGGAAAGAGATCCGAAACCGGCATCATGGCAGAACCAATAATGCCAAAGGCGTTATCAATCCCGTGCATCTGAAGCACTTTTACAAAGGCCTCTTCGGTCGTCATTTTCATGGCACAAGTCCTCCCCATCACGTCACAGGCTCGGCTGTGATCTGCACATTCTGATATGCAGTCAAACCTAGCCTGAGCCAGCGGAGGGGTTTAGGGCCAGATTCCGCTATAGCATTGGTCAGTTTTGTAGAAGGTATTGAAGATGCAGCGGAATGCCATCGCCGATCCCAAACAGAGAAGCGCTAGCTTACGTCAGCGCTGAAGGAGACGAGGCTGGCATTCATCAATCCCCGCAGGGAGTTACCAACATAGACAGCGTCTGCCGCCCGCAAATCGTGCACAGTTAGATCCGCTTCCTCTGCATATCCATGCTCCAGCAAACCAGCGCGGAAAACTCCCGGCAATAACCCATGCGTAAGAGCAGGAGTGAGCAACTTGCCGTCTTTGCGGATAAACAGATTGGTGAAGCTGCCTTCAGTCAGATATCCAGCTTCATTGAGGAAAATGACCTCAGAGCATCCATAGTTAGCAGCATACTCTGCGCGGGTTTGATCGTAAAATCCGCGCTGGCTGGTTTTATGGAACAGGAACCGGTCCTGTGAATGCACGCGCTCGTCTGCAAGGCAGATTCGCCAGTCATCACCGCTTGCTGCTGGCATTTCCTGCGCCGTCAGCATGAACTGTCCGTCTTCATAAAGATCAAGCCGAACCCGCATATCGCGATCAAACACTGCAGCATGGTCTGAAAGCACGCTCAACGCCTGATCTAAGTTCCAGTTGAAACCGAAGTAAGACGCGCTGTCGGCCATCCGTTGCAGATGACGTTCCAGCAACGTGTAGCCTTCGTCAGGCGTCCAGCCCATAGTTTCAAACAGGGTGAAACGCTCTTCTGACGCCTTCAGGAAGTTCAGTTTCAGCAGACATTCATCATATTCAGGTGACGCACCGGAATCGAATACAACACCCGAGCCTGTCCCCATTTCAGCAGCGCCATCCTCGTCAATCACCAGAGTGCGGATCGCCACATTGAAGGTGAAATCGCCATTGGGCTCAATCATTCCAATGGAACCGGTGTAGATCCCACGCGGGCTCTTTTCCAGCTCATCAATGATCTCCATAGCCCAAAGCTTCGGTGCTCCGGTGATGGAACCACACGGAAACAGCTCTTCAATAATCTCGGGCAGTTCAGCTCCATCCACCAGCTCACCAGTGGTGGTAGAGGTCATCTGGAACAGGCTACGGTATTGCTCAACCTCACAGTGAGACGGAACACAAACACTGCCTGCTTTGGTGATGCGAGAGAGGTCATTGCGCATCAGATCAAGGATCATGGTGTTCTCGGCGCGCGATTTTACATCACTCTGCAGCCAGTCCCGAACACGCGCATCTTCTTCGCTCGTGCGCCCACGCTGAGCTGTGCCCTTCATCGGGCGTGTCGTCAGTTGCTTGCCCTTGCGCTCCAGAAACAGTTCCGGAGAAATCGAGAGAACCTTCTGATCACCCAGATGCAAAAGGGCAGCATATCCAACCGGTTGCTGGAACAGCAGATTGTCAAACAAAGCAGCTGCGCTTCCAGTCTGCTCAAGCTCTGCACGCATGGTCAGGTTGATCTGGTAGATGTCACCTTGCGCCAGATGCTGCTGTGTTTTGGCAAAAGCGCTCTCATAGTCACCTTTACTCATGTCAAACCGGTTGATGTGAATGGAAGGGGCGGCTTCATTGCCTGCAGCCTCAACCAGCCATCGGGCTTCTTCATCTCGGGTCAAGAGCTGAGGTGCATCGTAGACGCCGAACCAGGCAAGAGGCACATTGCCTGTGCCCTTAAAACGCTGCTTCAGCTTCTCTTCAAACGCAAAGCCAAATTCGTAGGAGAAGAAGCCTGCCAGATGGTGGCCCGCTTTACGTTCTTGTTCCAGTTGCTGAAGAAACTGAGGGACCTCAGAGAGAGTTTGGCAGGTCAGCACGCGTTTTGGAGCTTGGAAGAGACGCGCAGGCTCATGGCTAAGCCTGTCGACAAAAAGTACTGTTCCAAACGCAAACTGCGCCATACCTGTCCATTCTTATTTGGGTTACCCTTATTAAGAATGCTCAATACCAGCCCGTCAGACCAAGGCAATCATAAAATTGTCTCCAAGTCCGTTTCTTGAGTAATTTTGCGTAAATTGTGATCAATTTCAGCCCAAGAATCCGAAAATTCCCCTCAAGGCAGCCGTTTCAGAAGAGCAGAAGCGTCGCTCAAACGCAAAACGGGCCACCAAGGTGACCCGTTTCATCAGAATTTGTAGCGCAAATTAAGCAACGTCGTGGAAGAAGCGCTCCAGCGTATCGTGAACTTCATTGAGATCACCATCAACCTTATTGGCTTTCTCAGTCACTTCGAAGACGGAGCCTGTTGCCTCGTTCATGGCTTCACTCAGGCTGGCAATGCTCTGGGAAACTGCCATGGTGCCGTCAGCTGCAGCTGCAATATTAGCTGAAATCTCATTGGTCGCATCACCCTGCTGGGTTATTGCCTCTGCAATTGCACCAGTGTGGGCGTTCACGTCATCCATGGTCAACGTGATGGAGCCAATTGCGTCCACAGCTTCCCGGGTTCTGCCCTGGATTGCGGACACCTGAGACGCGATCTCTTCAGTCGCTTTAGAGGTCTGGTTGGCCAGCTCTTTCACTTCCGCGGCTACAACTGCAAAGCCTTTACCGGCTTCACCTGCCCGGGCAGCTTCAATGGTGGCGTTTAGGGCCAGCAGATTGGTTTGCTCTGCAATAGCCTGAATGAGCGTAACCACTTCACCAATGCGGCTTGCAGCTTCTGCAAGGCTGCCAATGGTGTCGTTGGTCTCCTGCGCACCGCGGGTTGCAGCTTCAACCATGTCGTTGGCCTGCGCAATCTGGCGTGCGATCTCGGAAATGGAGGAGGAAAGCTCTTCGGAAGCAGCAGAAACGGTCTGAACATTGCCGGATGCTGAATCAGAGGAGGAAACAACTTCAGTGGTATGACCAGAGCATTTATGCGTCGCGTTCTCCAGGCCTTTGGAAGCAGATACGATGCTATGCGTGTTTTGTGAAAGGCTCTTCAGCTGCCCATCCACCACGTCACGCAGACCGGAAATGTGTTTTTCAAAGAAGGCGATACGTTCGGACTGCTCTGCAATCTTCTGTTCGTTCTCTGCAACTTCAGCTGCAACCACTGCAGCTTGAGGGGAAGCAGCATTGTCTGCCGCGTTAGAAGCTTCAGCATCGTCCTGACCGCTCAGGAAGGCCATCGTCACGCCAGCAAGAAGAACCAGAATGATGAGGTTGCCAGACATGGTGCTCTGATCACTCACGAGGAAGTCAGGCAAAACGAACAAGCTACCAAGAAGATAAATTGCGGAAATTGCAAGGAAACTGCCAAGCGCGCCGCCATTGCGAGAAGAACCCAAAACAACCAGCGGGGCGAAGAACAGGATGTTGAAGTCCACTTGCCAGCCTTCTGCATATCCACCAAGAGCAGCAGCAGTGCTTGCAACCGCGGCCAAAATGGCGAGGCAAATGCCGGAAGCCAGGTCAGCTGCACCGGATTCCTTGTCTTTCAGCCACAATGCGGTTGGAATAGCAGCAAGAAGGAAAGCTGATCCCGAAAGAATGCTCATTGTGCCGGTATCACCAGCCCAACTCATCCCAAAGCTCAGGAGAGCAAGAACCCAACCCAAGGCAATCGGCCAACTGGTTGAACCCGTGTCAGATTGGCCTACCTCTTCTTCAAATCCGACTGCAGCACTCATTTCAGGTCTTCCCTTAATTGTATTGGTGCATGACACACCCAAATACATCCACCCAATTATTAAACGCATTCTGGATTTATAACTCTCTGATAACAAAGAGGAATGCGCACAACCTCAAGCAGTCAGACAGCACAATCGCAGCCGTAACCACTTGGTTGAATGAAAGAAATAATACGCACGAAAGGGCGAAATCACACAGCAATCGCTTCTAAAAGAGGCGGCCCTCAAAATTGAATTGCGTAAATTACTCCATTCAAATCTTAGTTGTAATTTGTATAAGATTTATGCTTAAGAGAAGCTTAATGGAGCGGAAGGGAAGTGTAAAAAGCAAAGAACACCGAAGCGTTCACTCCGGTGTTTCTGCGTTGAAAATAAACTGAAATCAATAAAAAAACTAAACCAGTAAAATTAAGCCTTAGGCTGGTTCGTTCTCTTCAACCTGTTCATCTTCCATTGGATCATCATAGCAAAAACGTGTGCAAGCAGAGCTTTCCACGTCATTCAGGATGAACTTGAGGAGAGAGGAGAGGTTGTCCAATTGGCTCTCATCGATGTCACCGAGCAGCGCATGAGCTGCTTTACGGCGCGCCTCAGCCACTTCAACGGCCTTACGCTTACCGCGAACGGTGAGTTCTACCATAACTTCCCGGCCTCTGCGGCGAAGACGTCGGACCAACCAGTCTTTCTCAAGACGGTCAATCAGGCGCACGGTGGCGGAATGGCTTAAACGAACTTCTTTCGCAACTGTACCGATGGAGATGGCCGGAGAGCGTCGCATAATAAGAAGAGCCGCGACGGCACTTGTTGAAAGATCTCCGTAAGCATCAACACTCGCATCTTCAAGTGCTGTACTTACCGCGGAAAGTTGGTCTGCAATATGATTGGTTCTCATCATAAATTAAATCTCTAAAATACTGTCCTGACGATTCTGACTTAGCGTCATTAGAGTTAATCCTAAAACTGCAATTTAACAAATGCAAGTTTAATAAAATTGAAAATAATAAGTATTTCGAAACCATGCAACCTGCAAAATCAATAAAAACCGCCGATTTGGTCCCTGATTATTAGCAGGTTGCAATTATCCATAAATTATTTTTGATCACCTATTGCTTAGGGGATTGGGGCGAAACCGGCAATGGGCAGGTCGCACCTGTGCCCGAAAGGCCACAGTATCCATCTGGATTCTTTGCCAAATATTGTTGGTGATATTCTTCAGCGTAATAGAATACGTCGAGCGGACCGATTTCCGTGGTAATCCCTGCGTTTTTGCCGATTTCCTTAAGGGCATCCTGATAAGACTTAGCTGTTTCTTTAGCCGTCTCAATATCTGCCTCACTCATCAAATAAAGCGCAGATCTATACTGTGTCCCCACATCGTTGCCCTGCCGCATTCCTTGCGTTGGGTCGTGACGCTCCCAAAATACCTTCAAAAGTTGTTCCAGAGAAATTTCTTCTGGATTGTAGACCACTTTTACAATTTCGGTGTGACCGGTCTGACCAGTACACGTTTCGTGGTAGGTCGGATTCTTTGTAGCGCCACCTGCAAAGCCAACAGCTGTTACATACACACCCGGCAGTTCCCAGAAGGCGCGTTCCGCACCCCAGTAACATCCCATGCCCACATAGAGCTCTTTCATCCCTTCAGGATATGGCCCATTCAGATCATGACCATTCACGAAGTGCTTTCCGGGAGTCATGATTGGTGTATCCCGGCCTGGCAGCGCTGTACCTGTATCCGGCATTTTAAACTTGTTTGAGAGCATTCTGAGAAACGACATATTCACTTACCTGTAAGAACTCTGCATCACAGCAGGGTTGTGCTGATGCGACGCCGCTTGTCGCCATACCATAGCATAATTAGTCCGAGAGGTCCGAATATAACCCACGGCGGCATGAGCAAAAGGCTTTGAATAATCGGATCCCAGAGAAGAGGGCTCACGTACCGCTGGATGGCCGCCTGGGATGCATTGAGCGTTTCTGGTGACAGATCAAACCAGATCAATCCCAGTGGTGAAGAGGTCCAGCTGGAGGTCGCAATGCTCTTAGTGGCATCCACGACAAATGAGACCAGCGCTATGGCGACAAACCACACACCTATAAAACGCAGAAAAAATCCAACCACGTGTCTGCTTCCTTTTTCTGTCAGCTATCTTTTAAACTCGCAATGAGCCTGCGTGTATCCACAGTACCTCATGCAATCTAAGGTGCAACCTATCAGAACAAGCATGCCAGACGCTCTTAAATTCCAGTCAAAACTGCGTAATGGATTGTGATTGGCTACCCGTAGACGGGCAGAAAAATGCCTTTGTTTTCATTCTGGTTCCACAGAGTGGGGATACATGGCAAAAAAATCAAAAAGACCTCTTGCGCCCCCCAATAGTTTTGCATATACCCCCTCTCACGCCGCCGGGCATACTCGGTGAGCGGAATGCGGAGAGGTGGCCGAGTGGTCGAAGGCGCACGCCTGGAAAGTGTGTAGGCGGGGAACCGTCTCCAGGGTTCGAATCCCTGTCTCTCCGCCATTACCATTTCTTTTCCCTTACATCTCAGTTGTTTAGTAGACGTTTTGTCCAGCTCATTTGAGTTGGTTGGACAATTATCTGTTCTCGTCTTGTGCTTTCAGGCTTCCAATTGCCTGAGTGGCTAAGCGCTGTTGATCAGCTGCCGCGGTATAGATTGTCAGCTCCTTCAAGCTTTGGTGTCCTGTCAGGGCTTTAATCACGTCTGCTGAACAACCTGCTTCTGCCAGTCTTCGTGCTGCTGCTTTGCGCAGACCATGGGGAGAGCAGTTAGATAATCCCGCTTCTTTCGCCCTGTCTCTGAACCAGTTTCCAAAGCCTGCCACTGAGAATGGTTTTCCAAACTCGGTGACAAGGAAGGTCATGTTCGTCTTTGGTGTTTGTGAAAGTGCATGCTGGAGGATGCCATGCAGCGGAATCAGCAAAGTGGTTCCGGTTTTCTGTTGGGTGACCCTCAAGTTATCTCCCGAAATATGCTGCCAGCCCATGTTTACAACGTCTGATCGCCGCTGAGCTGTATAGAGAAGTAGAGTGAGCGCAAGATACGCCTTGGTGCCTGCTGGGTGCTTTTCGATAAACTGCTCTATTTCTTCCTCAGTCCAACTATGAAAGCCCTCTGTCTTCTTCCTGAAGCCCTTCACTCCACGCGCTGGATTGTTGGCGATCATTCCCAGATCCATGGCAACGTCGAGCAGGATCTTCAGGAGAGATAGAACCCGATTTGCAGCTTGTGGCCTGTCTTCCATCTCTCCGAGTAGTTTCTTGATGTGTCTGCGTTCCAGGCGGCGTATAGGAAGCTTGCCAATCCTTTCCCTGAGCTTTTCGATAACTCCTCGGTAGGTGTGCTTGGTGCTGTCTCGTAAACCGAGGAACTCAGGTGAACGATAGTAGGCAACGCAGAGAGCATCAAAGCTTCCTGGCTTCGTGCGCTCTGCTGCTATGTTGGCACTCTGTGTTTTCACCCCTTCCAGTGCGCCGTAATACTGGCGCATGAAATCGTCGCCATAGGGTGTGCCTGTCAGATAGGTTGAGAACCCTGACTTGCGGAAACGGACACGGCGGGTGCCGTGCCTGTCTTTGTTCCAGCTGCAATATTGCGGCAGTCCGCTTCGGTTCCGTCTCATAGGAGGTCGTCCCAAGGATTAGGAGTATTGTCATTCACCTCTTGCTTGAGTGGCTCCATGACAATCTCTTGGGTTTCCGGTCGGATCGTGACGCGCAACTGTTCGGGAGCAATACCAACCTTCTCAGCTGCCTTGTAAGCCCTAACAACATCAGCCTGTTTAAATGGAACTGTTTGCCGTGCCATGCCTGCTCCTATGCTGAGTAGCCGGTGAGGCGAGCGCGTACGATTGGTTCTGCTGGGCCTGCTGCCAGCACTGCTGCACCAACTTTCAGATTGTCTGATGCAGTGGTGGTGAGACGCTTTTCAGCCTTATCCCAGTAAAGAGGCTCACCCTGTGCAACCTGCTCACTGTCGGTTTTGGGAAGCTCAAATACCCCCTGCATGACAGTCTCTACTTCTTCACCAGAGGCCGCATTGGTTGCGACCACACCAAACAGAGAGCCAACTTGAAGACCTTCACCACTGGAAACGTCATGTGGTGCAGTCAACGTGATGGCAACGCCATCCTGAATGTAATTCCTCATGTGCAATCTCCGCGCCTAAGCGCCCTTGTTTGAAATAATACGAACCCGACGAACTGTGCGACCTTGGCTTGCTGCAATCTGCCTATTGAGATCTGCAAGGGCGACGGCCATCTCGCTGTCAGATTTATAGGTGACTTCATCGCGACCAAAGCGAACGGTTTTGACACCCTTGGCTCTTTTCTTTTCCAACTTGTCACGACAAGCAATCAGCTCTTCCAGGCTAGCCATCACTTGCCCTCGTTCATTTGCCAGCCCCGCCAGTCGCCGAAGCAGGCACCGAAGTCGAGACGGACTTTGATCTTGATGCCATCAATCTCAAATCCGGCTTTGGTTTCGGTCTGCGGTCCAGGCTCACCTTCCAGATAGGCATACTCCAGGCCATCCATCTGGCTGTGGCTGGTTGCCAGATACCAGCGGTCCGGATTGTTAAAGCGACCTTCCACCACCATTCCCAGATCAGAGAACGGGTTCACATCGTCGATGCGGTTTGGTGTGATCTCGGCAAGTAACTTCTGTGCCAGCGTCTCCAGCTCGGCTGGAATAATCAGATGGCGAGGGGAGAGGTTGAGGCGCTTGCCGGACAGGCTCACCTGGTGGCGCAGTGCCTGACGCAATACAGAGAGTGTTTCAATGGACGGCTTGCCCTTGGTCTGCGCAAGGTTGCGGTGTCCTGCATGGAAAACCGGATTACCGTCTCCCATCTTTGGGCCTTTGCCACCATTCATCTCCAGCAACTTGATAAAGAACTCTGCTTCAAAGTCTGCTGCTGCAATGCCTAGTCTGCGCGGTAGATCGTTCAGAGCGCCAAGGTCATCGTTGATGAGTGCTTGGCGAGTGACACCGATCATCCGTCCGAAGGTGTCGATTTTGAAGCTTTCGGCGCTCTCGCTCATGGTGCCGTGTTTGTATTCACCATGCTCGTTGAGCTTCTCCAGATTCGGCGCTTCAGAAAGGATAATTCGGTGCTTTGCGCGGAAGTCTTTCACGGTGGTTTGTCGTGCCAGTTTCTTCAAAGCGCTTGGCACGCTCTCATAGGATTGGCGCAGTGTCCGCCCCACGGTGTTTCCCATGATGAGGGGAAAGTCACTGGTAGAATGCAGGGCGCGAGAGACAATCGTTGCCTGGGAAAGGGCCGTGGTTGAAACATTGGCATTGCGCAGACAATCGCGAGCCATCTCCGGAATAGACATTCCGATGAAGTCGCGGGCGCTGTCCTCCGGCTTATGGGTTGGGTCAATGCGCGTCATCATGGCGTCGGCCATGCGTTCGGCGCGTGTATGTGGATCGGTGTGATCTGCGAGAATTTGCGCCGATTGCGTCCGGATCGGCGGTGTTGTCCGCTTCTCGGCCTCGGTAATTGCGGCGGCTCGGATCTCGTCCAGTGTGGCTGAGCTGTCGATCTGGCTGTCAGTCCACTCAGTGGTCAGGTTCAATGTCCCTGCGATAGAGCGGATCTGCTGGTTGCGTTGTGCCATGTCTGGCGTGGGTGTTTTGGGTGGTTCCTGCGAGTTGGGTTGGTTCTCCGTTGGCATTGCTCTGATCCTTGCGTCTGGGTCCGCTGGCACACTGACAAAGCTGACTTCTCTTGGTTTGAACTGGGTGATGGTGCGAATGGAGCGTCCGGTGTCCGGATCTCTGCTGTCCGCCCATTTCTCTATCTGGTAGCCGATGGAAACGCCTGTAATCATTCCCTCGCGAATGTCGGCAATCACGGGGTTGGCGCGGCTGTCAGATGTAAACTTGATGGTGACGATGATGCAGCCGTTGTCCGCTCGTGCTGCTGTCACGGTGCCAAGCACGGCACTCAGGCTGTCCTGGCGATGGCTGTCTAAAACCGGAAGGCCGATAAAGGCTTCCGCTGTGGTGGCTGTGGGTTCCAGTCGCTCGATGTAAGCGCCACGGTCCACGCTGCCAAAGGCGGTGGCGGTTGCCTCGACGGTCCGCTGTTTTTCGTCGAGGCTGGAGGATTTGAAAGTCAGATCACGGGTGAGGAAGGCTGGGGCATTCATGCGGCTTTTCCTGAAGTTGAGGGAGCGGGGTTGGTGCCAGCGGACATCTGTTGACCAATACCCCGCTCCCTGTCTGTGTCGCGTTTGCGCTCCTCGTCGATTTCCTCGACGGAGAAGCCGCGCTGCGCGACAACCCGGGTCCGGCTGGTCAGTCCGTTTTGAATTTCAAGAATGGCGGCTTTGGCATCTTTTTCAGGGTCTACCCAAGGCCAAGCGGGTGGCAGGTACTCGGCAGCATGAAAGGCTTCCGGCTCTGCGGAATAGGCGCCTAGATCCAGCGTGCCACGCACGGCCAGCAATCCCACAAAGCGCTCATAGATCGGCTGTAGAAACTGTTTGACTAGCACAAGGTGCTGGACGCTCTCCACCTTGCGGCGGAACTCCAGCAGCGCGGCGCGGCTGGAGGAATAATTGGAGTTGGAATAGTCGCCTGTTAGCTGCTCGTAGGTGATGCCAAGCCCTGCTGCCATGGCTCTCAGTTGCCACTGGATGAAGGCAGGGAAGTCTTTCACGTCTGGCAGGTTGGGGAACTCGATATCCGATCCCGGTGGCAGGAAGTGCAGGGCTCCCGGTTCCATGCCAGTTTCCAGCAGGCCGTTCTTTTGCTCGCCATCGAATGGATTGGCTTGTCCGTTGACGTCTCTCACAAAGCCAGCAAACAAGGCCGCAACCCGCTGGCGTTCCAGTTGGGCGTCTTCGTAGCTGTCCAGCGATTGAGCGCGGAGCAGAACGGGGGAGAGCCATGAAAGGCCGCGCACTTGTCCTGGCTCCAGCGGAACAAACACATGCAGCATATCTTCTGCAGGCACGCGGATGTGTCCAAGGTTTTGCAGCAGGGCGGTGCCACGGCGGCGGGGCAGCACGTGGTAGGCGATGCGCTTGCCGTCTGCATCAAACTCAACACCTGCGAAAATGTGGCCTTTGCCTTCCAGCTCGCGGAATAAAGTGGCGTCCACCATGTCGGCGGGGATGAGCTTTAGCTTCAGGTCTGTGCCGCTCTGTACCAGCTGGACGAAGCTTTCGCCCTTTACCACGATCTCACGCATGAGTTGGGCTTGCAGACCGTAAAAGTCTTGGCGTCCTTCAAAGTCGCAGGCTTCCAGCCAGCTCTCATGGGCTTTCTGGATTGTGTCGCGGATGGTGTCTGTCGGGAATTTGGGGCGGGTGACGATGCCGGCACCGATGTAGTTGGCCACAAGGCCGGAAACGGCGGCGTGTCCCCATGGGTTGTTGGTGGAAAGCGCAACCCCGCGCTCTTGGATGGTCTTTGATCCGGCTGCGGTTGCCTCGGAAAGGTTGCCGATCCCCGCGATGCCCTGCCACCTGTGCCCCCGTCCAGCAGCCTCCAGCCCGATCATTCGGGCGACGAGGTGTTGAAGGCGTTTTGCAAGTGGGCGGCGGGGCTGGATCATGAGTGCTTACTCCAGCCCGATGTTGAGGTCATCGTCTTTGGCAACTCGCTGCATCCGGCGAAAGATTGCCCCTGCATTGACGAAAGCAAGAGAGCGAACTTCTTTGTCTGTATCGGCATTGCGCTGTGCAATCTGGGCAAGAATTTGCTCAATGGTTCCGCCAAAAGCTGTCGGTGCCTGCTTGATGACTTCTGTGCCGTCGCTGTTCTGGATGGTGCATTCTTTGTAATTGCAGATCCACACGTCACCGGTGTCTTTGAAGATTGACCAGAGGTCAGAGAAGTAAAGCGCGTAAGCGGTGGAGATCGCGGCGGCTTCTGTACGGTCTACTGAGGCTTGGCTCGCTAGATTATCTGCCAGTGCAAGCTGAAAGGCTGAAACAACAGAATACAGCTCGTCGCTGGATTTCTTGTCCTCGGAGATGCGGCGGGCAAAGCCGGGCACTTGCTCTCTGCGCTGAAGGGTTTTGAAAAGCTGGTCATCTACGCCAGCAAGCTTGAGGTAATGTCTGCGTTTAAGGGGCACTGCGCTCTCCTTGTTCGGTGTCGATTGACACTAAATATAGCGACATGATTTTGAGTGTCAAGTGACACTTTGAAATTCACAATCTTTCAACGCTGAAGCTATGAGGTCGAATTCTGGGTCTAGTTTTCCGGCGAATTGCATTTCTTCCAGGAAGAGGCGGAGTTTGGTGGTTATGCCGGTGAGGGTTGGGGCGGGGGTGTTGACGAGTTGTTGGTAGGTGGTGGTGACTGCATCGCCATAGGGGCGCAGGAGGGCTTCTTCCTCGGTAAAGCTGGCGGACTTTGGGATCTCCAGCTCGCGATAGTGCTGGCAGGCGGTTTTGTAGCGCTGTGCCAAGTCTGGGAGGGGATCGTGTGGGGTGGCTTTGGCGCTGGGTGTTGCCACCACGGCAATGCTGGCGAGGCTTCCGGTCAGCACCGCGCGGCGATCCGGGCTTTGGGCGCACTTCTCCCGTTCGCGAAAAAGGTCTTTCATCGCGTTCTCCATGATTGATATTTGTCTCGAAATCGCTACAATGTAACCATATTGAAATTTATCACTACGTCAAGGCGTTTTCGCTACATGGAGGCGAATATTACACCTGCTCAATGCAAAATGGCCCGTGCTGGCTTAGGAATGGGAGTTCGGGAACTAGCTGAGCTCGCTCAAGTCTCTACAAATACAGTTACTCGTTTTGAGCGCGGAGAAGAACTGAAGCCGCGAACCATTGAAGCGTTGCAAACGGCTTTAGAGAAATTAGGAATGGAGTTTATTCCTGAGAATGGCGGTGGTGTTGGGGTGCGGCTAAGAAAGAAGTTGTAGAATCAAATTTCTATTTCTACTTAAGATTGTATAGAAATGGAGTTAAATATGGAAATCAAACCTGGTTGCATTGTTTTTTTAAAGTCTTCGCAGAATCATCCGATGACAGTTTCTACAATTGAAGACGGACATGTGTTTGTCGTTTGGCAAGATAACAATAAAAAAATGGTAATGGAGAAGTACCCGCTTACAGTGTTGATCCATGAAGATGACTTGGATGATCCAGTCATGCCAGTAATTGGATAATTGCTTTTAATTTAACCAAGTGAGTTATCAAAGCTCACTTGGGACTTTTACGTATTCAACGGAACGACTAAGTCAATATTTTTGCATCAAAAGAGCCGTAATCTGCAGCTCACAAGTGGGTTTAGAAGAAAATCCCAAAGCTACCATGAAAACTATAGCTGACTTTGAAAGAAGTGTGCGCAACCCTTACGCTATAACTCTTGCTGACTTACAATCTGAGATGGAATCTGCTGGTGTGGAATTTATATCGGAGCACGGCGGTGGCGCTGGAGTGCGGTAAGGAAACTAATAATAATCTTCATGCGTTGTTGGGAGTATAAAACTTGGCAGAATTAGAAAGCTATTATTATGAAGTTCTTAAAAATCTTGAAATAATTGAGAATAATTCTAAAGTCTTACAGCGCAGTAATGATAGTGTTTCTATTTATGCAAGCCGGATTGAATATCTAAACTGGTGTATAAAAACATCTGATAAGGTGCTTTTTAGCGCTCGAGAATTAATTCGACTAAACAGTATCTGTGATGAAATTGTTTCGCTTCTTGATATATTACTTTCAAGTTCAGATGAAGAGACGTTGCAGGAGTTGGATAGTATTATTACTACTGCATTATCTTTATTTTCACCTCCGCGAAAAATCTCTGTAGATATTGAAAACGTTGATGAAGTTCTCAGCCATGCGCGTACTAGCACTAAAATGTTACAGCATGACTTAAACGTGGAATTAAAGAAGCAAAGAGAGCTTCTCAATGAGAACCGACGAGAGTCTGTTAAGGTAAGAAAGCAACTCGAAACATTACGGTCTGAGGTCAGTGTACAACAAGGCCATGCTGAAAGTTTAGCAGATAGTTATAAGGCTCTGTTTGATAATCAAGTTGAAGGTTTTAGAGTAGAATTTAAAGATATTCTATTGAAAATGAATGAAAATTATTCAAGTAGAATAAGTAAGTTTGACAAAAAAACTGATGAAACTTTAAGATTCCAGTTGAGAGAAATTGAGGAAAAAACTCAGGAAGCAGTAAGTGCCACCAAAACGTCTAGTGATAAAGCTCGCGATTTTGTTAAGGAAATAAGGAAGCTATTAAGTGCGGCAGGGGCAGATCTCATGTCCGGAGATATGCTGAAGCAGGCAAAAGTAGAAGAAGTTGAATATCGATTTTACACCAAGGTCGCATTATTTTTATACTTGCTTTCTCCTAGTATCCTTGTTGTTCTTGTTGGTTTCTCTGATATCGATCTGAATGACTGGATGTCACTCTTGAAGAGATTACCCGTTGCTGCATTATTTTTAGTCCCAGCAATTTACGTGAGTGGACTAGCAAGTAAACATAGAAAAATGGAGATTTCATTTCGTTCTCTTGGTTTGAAAATGGCAGCATTTGAACCCTACTTGAACCGACTAAACGATGAAGATGCAAATTTACTGCGGCGAGAGATGGCTGAGAAGTTTTTCAATTCTAGAATTTCTATTGAGAAAGAGCAGGAGCTGAGTACTAAGCAGTTGGGCTCACAGCTAAATGCAATTTCGGAGCCTTTAAGTAAAATAATAGAAATGATAAAGAAAACGAGTGGTTCTACCTAATCCGTTAACATGATTGTAAATTTTAAAAGATGAATGATCTGAAGTATAGTAAAGCTCGCGATTCAACTTATTTAACTTACCCACCTAGATTTGATAACTGGGTGTTCTCGTTTCAGCTTAGGACTCCGAGATCCCGCGGAGTCCTGTTGCTTATTTGAACTGAGCAACCCTTCGCAGTCCTCTGGCCTCATTGCCTTCTCCATAAGCGCCTTCACAGCCTGCTCCACCCTAACACCGCTCGCTGCCAACCCGTGCAGCGCAGCACTGGCATAAACACGGCAATCCAGCGGCTCATTCCTGACGCCGCTGTCAGCCACCCATTTGATTTTGGCAACCCCGCCTTTGTACACCCGAATGGGCTTTTCGGCGGTGATGCCTCGGAAGTAGTCCAGATCTCGCCCCTCAGGAAAATGGCAGTAGCCCGCGCTTGCGGCTTCTATGCGCAACCGTGAAATCAGTGTGTGTTTGAGGCTGTCCACGCCTACAATGTAGAGTGGTGCTAACTGGCCTGTCTTCGCCTTAGGCGGGCGTTTAGGCCATGAGGGTACTCCGGGGCCACCGCGACCCTTAATCGCCCACACACGGCGGCTCTGGCGCGTCTGAGCGTATTCCATGACGTTGGGTGTCCTGTGCCCGCCGCTGTCGATCGCAACGGCTGAAATGGGCAGAGGGGGCACGTCTCGTACGTGTGGGTAGCGCTTCAACAGCACAGCATCCAGCTGCTTCCACACCTCAGGAAACGCCGGATCACCCCAAAGCACCTGATAATCAAGGCTCCAGCTTTCCTCGCCCTTGCCCCAGCCCACAATCTCTAGCTCCAGCCGGTCGTCCTGCGTATCCACGCCCGCTGTGATCAGCGCCACCTCATCCGGCAGGATCTCACCAAACGGCTCACACCGGCTCAGCAGGCGCTCGGCTTCAATGGGTGCGGTGTCGCGGTCCTCATAGGCTTCTCCCAGCCGCGTATTGACGAAGGTTTGCAGCCGTGGCGGATCGCTTTTGACGGTGAGAAACTCCGCTGCCATCTCGCCCCACGTCTCAAACGGAGAATACAGCCCCGGCAACCAGAAACCCGCCGTGCGGCCATCGCCATCCTTCGTCGCCTGCCATTGGCCTTGCGCCAGCATCTTCAGCTTGTGGCGTTCCTCAATCGGCTCCCCGCAATGCTCACAATGCAGTGTCGCCTTTAACGGTTCGCCTTCCGGCCACTTAATCCGCGCCCAGGCGATGACTTGTAGGGCGCCACAATGCGGGCAAGGCACAAAGAACTTGCGCTGATCGGATTCCGCATAGGCTTTTTCGATGCGCGAGACACCGGAAAGGGTTGGCGTGGAACAGAGGTAAATCTTCTTCTTGCCTGCATAAGTCGCTGTGCGCCGGATTGCCAGTTCCACCGGATCGCCCTCGCCATCCGCATCCACCGGATAGCCGTCCACCTCATCCAGAAAGATGTAGCGCACGGGTGTTGAGCGCAGACCTGTTGGCGCGTTGGCACCTGTCATCACCAGCTCGCCACCCACAAAGCTTTTCATGGCGATGGTGTTGCCTTTCTCGCGGGTTTTAGGCGCGGCCACTTTGGCCTTGAGGGCTGGCGTGTCGTTGATGAGCGGATCAATGCGCGTGCGGCTGTTGCGCTTGAGCATATCCAGCGAAGGCATCACCAGCAGCATCATTCCTGGCGCATGGTCGATGACATAGCCGATCCAGTTCAGCCCTGCCTCCGTCTTGCCCACCTGAGCGCCCGCCATGAACACCACCCGCTCCACCTGTGAGGCGGTGGAGAGGCAATCCATGATCTCGCCCAGATACGGCACGCGCTCGGTTTTCCATCGCCCTGGCTCGGCACTGGTGGGTGGCAGCTGGCGATAGGCGTTGGCCCACTGGCTGACGGTGAGCTGGCGCTCCGGTGCCAGCGCTTCGCGCCAGATTGCGTCTGCCCATGAAGCGGTGGTGGTGGCGAGGTCAGACATTGGCAAGATCCTTCAGCGGCGTTTCTGCAAGGTCGGCGAGGTGATCACGGACGATGCGGTCTAGGATGGCGTAGGTTTCTCGCGGATCGCTGCCCAGCTCGGCGGAGAGGGTGGAGGCAGCGCGGCTCGCCCAGCCCATCCACGCATCGCGCTCGCCTCTGGCCCGCTCAAAGATCGCCTTTTGTGCGGCGTGCTTGTCGATGATGTTGCCAAGCTCGCGTTCCAGCTCCAACTTTGCCAGCTCCGCCTTGATGCGCTCCAGCTCGCCTTTTGGGGTGAGGGGAGGTGCATCAACCAGAGACTTGCGCTTGGCGGCGCTGGTGTTGGCGACGTACCAGGCTTTGCCGAGCTTGATATCAATCCGCCCGTTGCCAAGCGTTGGCAGACCTTCCTTGATGAGCTGGGACACGCGGCCCCGGGACATTCCCAGAATGTCCGCGAATTGTGCCTTGGTTGCGGTGCGTTGCTCTGGCTCGGCAACTTGCCCGAAAATGCTGATTTGTTGCTCGCCCGAGCTATGCGCTGAATGCATGGTTTAGCCCTAAATTCCTCTCTAAACTGCTGTTTCGTTTAGGCAATTTCAAAACGATCTGTGACCAAAGCGTGGGATGTCGCATACCCGTATTGAGCATTGATGGGAGGGACCCAACCTAGCCCGCCCCCGCCAGCTGCGGATCGATCCAGCCCTCCGGCGGTGCGACTTGCTGCTGGTGGGTGGTAGCGGGTGCCGCTGGTGATTGGGTGGTGGGCCGCTTGGTGGGCTTGGGCTTGAGGTCTGTCCCAGCTTGCAGAAGATACGCTTTGGAGAAAACCTTGGTGTCTACCATTCCTCCAAAGCCTTTTCGGAACTGCTGCGGATGCAGGCGTTCGTCCTTGAGCAGCTGGTAGGCCGCTTGCACATGAGACCAGATTGGGTCGTTGGTGCTGACAAAATGCTTCTTGGCAACTGGTGGCGCCTCGTGTGCGGGCGCGTGTTTAGTTATTTTTATTTTATTATTTGTTTTATTTAGCGTGCCAGCGGTGTCACCTTTTTCAGGCAGGTTCTGGCACCCTTTCTCGTCTGTTTTGTCACCTTTAGGGGTATAAAAGGTGTCAGGCGTGTCACCCTTTTCCTCATAAATGGTGTCAGTGGTGTCACCTTTTACAGAGGCCAAAACCAGCTCGTAAACGTTGGAATGACCTCTGCCGGATTTCCGTTTGATGGTGATGTAGCCAAGCTCTGAAAGCTTCTTGATGGCACGTTTTGCAGTTCGTGGACTGGCGTTGGCTTCAGCGGCGAGCGTTTCCATAGACGGCCATGCTCTGCCTGACCTGGCGTTGATGTGCTCGCACAGGATGATACCCACGCGAACATCGTTTGCAGAGAGGTTGCGGTCCTTGGTGATGGCAACACACCAGTTCTGCTTGTCCGAGTACTGAACAGCGAAGGAGCTGGCGAGAGATGCCTTGGCTTGGATTTTGGTGACGTTGCTCACTGGATCACCTCCAGCACTTTGGCGAGCTTCAGCAGGCGTTCGCTGGCTTCCTCTTTCTCGACTAGAAACGTCTCTGGATTTGACCTGCGGCGAGTGCCGATCCTACGCACTTCATAGGCGATGGCCTTCAGCTCTTGCGGGACATTCAGGGAGGCTGTTTGCAGACTGTTCATGGCCGTTTCCTCCCCTCTGAGAATGGAGAAAAAGAGGCTGGTCGTTTTGAGAAAAAGCCCAATAGTTTCAGTGGGGGTGTTGCCGAGGCTGGGCAAACTAAAGCATTGATTTTAAGTCGACAGGTTAATCCCTGTCTCTCCGCCATAACTTCCCTTGAAAAGCAGAATATACCAACGCCAACTGGCATCGCTTTTCTGCGACTATCCTCCTTATATCCATACCTTTTGCGCGCTCAACTAGCGCCCGCGATGCTGTTCAATCACTTGCACGATCCGGTCCGTCATCATCCGCACCTCGGGCAAGTGCCGCCGGTCGTCATGCATTGTCACCCATTGGAACTTTGTCAGGTCCTCAATCACCGGCCCGCATCGCCGTAACTGAGGCGACGTATCCCCCAGAAAGCTTGGCAGAATGGAAGCGCCAGCGCCTGCGCACAGCATGTCCAGCAGGGTGTGTTGAGAGCTCACTTGCATCACCATCTCACTGCCATGCTGCTCCAGCAGCCAGCGTGAGGATTTTGTCGTGGCGTATTCCGGTGCGATGCCGAGCCACCGCTGTTCCACCGCCGCATCAGCTCCCGCCGCCACATAGGGCGCGAACTCCACGGGCGGCAGACGCTTGCTCGCCAGCCCGATCTCCGCAGGCGCTGAGCTGCGCAGCCCAATATCGATCTCGCGCTTTTTGATGTTCAGCCGGTCCTCGCTGGTAATGAACACCACCTCAAACCCATCCTCCGGCTTGCACAGCGCACCAATATGCATGCTGAGAAACTTCATGGTCCAGCTTCCGGCAGAAACCCGAACCTGCGGCCTGCGAGACTTCGCGCTCAGCCACTGCTCAAACCCGGCATAGGCGCACTGAAACGGCTCCAGCTGCTCCAGCACATCCCCCCCGTCCTCGGTCAGCACATACCCGGCCTGCACCCGATCAAACAGCTTCAGCCCCACATCCTCTTCCAGCTGCTGCATACGGCGGCTGAGCGTGGCAGGACTACACGACAGCCTCTGCGCGGCTTCACTCAGCGTACCGCAAGCCGCAAGCACGAGGAATGCATTGAGATTATCCAGCAATCGAACCTTCATTTTTGAAAACTGCTTTTGAAATTTGGCCGCTATCCGGCAGAAAGAACACAGGGAAAGATAGGCTTAGTTCTCCTCAAAGAAAAGAAGCCAGAATGTTGATTTTCCCACTTCGTGAACCAGACAGACACCCACCAAACCCAACGCCGCGGCAGTTGGAAGACTATTACACCAACTACGCCAGCGCCTGCGCACGGCCCTATTACATCGCGTTGGCCTCCATCATGGCGGTCGTCTTCACGCTGTTCTGCGTTTTTACGCCATAACACCAGCACAAAGCTCTGGCCTGCGGAGCGCGTTACTCACCGCAGACCAGCAGGGTGCAAGCGCTTGCGAATGCCGGTCGCGGGCAAACAACAAGCGAGAGGGCGGCAGACAAAGGGTGGTGAGGCTCCGCCCACGGCGAAACGCCACTTTGCACCGGCACAGTGAAAAGGCGCACCTCATACATCGAGTAGAATGACGAGAAGAGGCGCCAACGCAGCCGAACAGGGCAGGGGGCTCAGCGCCCCGCGCCCAACCCGTTACTCAAGAAGCGTCAATGTTGTACTGATCGGTTGTGGGTCGACGACCTGCTGTAGGACCCCACAGGTCTTTCTCAACGCTTCTATGCGGTCTCGCAAGGCATAATGCAAAGTGAACAAAGCATCCCGCTCACTGCTCTGGTTCATCCGCTCACTCAGCACAAGCTGCTGAAAATAAGCAAGATTTTCAAGATCAGAAACAGCGATGAGAACTTCATCTAACTCATTATCGATAGTATTTGTGGCGCTTGGCGCGCATGCAGAATCGTCCATTCCAATCCCCTTACTGACTAGGGTGTTGAAGATCCGCAACGCCAAAAAAGCTTCCTAGGGCTCGCTGGCGAGCGGGAGGCTAGAAACCTGAGTCAGACAGGCGAGCTTATTCCCTCCCGAAGGAGGTGTTGTATTCACCGCCCTCCCGCTCATAGCAAAGGGTCTGCGCACTATAAGATAGGCACAAAAAAACCGCTAGACTACGGGAGCGGGTACCGCTGACGTGAGGTTTCTAGGCCTTACATATGAGTGTGAAACACAACCCCACAACCTGTCAACGCCCAAACCCAAAACCTCCCCCACTCATGCATTTCTGCAACGTTTGGTGAGGGACTTCCCTCAACGGTTTGAAGGTGCCGTTCCCCACGGCGTCATCCCGGGCGAAGCGTAGCGAAGACCCGGGACCCAATCCACCTCACCACTAACGTCACACTCGCCAATCAACAAAGCCCTCACCACAAACACCCGAAAGCTCCCCAACCACAGCGCTCGCGATAAAAGGCAAAATGATCCCCCACGGTGTCTTCCCGGGCGCAGACCCGGGATCCATGCCCACCAGCCTCACCCAAAATGTAAGGAGAGTGACGAATCCTCCCAATGGGGGTTCATCTCCTCAATGGCCTGAATTTTCCAGTCCCGCTTCCAGCGCTTCACCTGCTTCTCTCTGCGAATAGCCTCATGAGGTTCCTCATAAACCTCATAGTAGACAAGCTTGGAAACATCATACTTGGCCGTAAAACCGGGATTCATCTTCGTCTTATGCTGATGTACACGCTCAGGCAGATTATTAGTCACGCCCGCATAAAGCGTCCCATGCTTCCGGCTCGCAAGAATGTACATGTAATAAGACATGCACCAAGTATGCAGCCAGCAATCCCCCGCCGCCACTGCACAAACTCACCAATGATTACAGGGAGTATAGATCCCGGCTCCTTGGCCGGGAAGACATCAGAGGCACCCGCTCTGCTCATCAGTGCCACTGCAAAGCCAGCCCCACCTCAAACCACAACACCCTCACACCCCAAGCCTCCGCTCAGAGCCCGCACCCCTTAAAACCCCACATCCTCTCCCGGTGTCCTCCCGGGCGCAGACCCGGGACCTATACCCCCGGTCTCAGCGGGCAATGTCAGGCTGCAGTAACAGGGCACAACCCTCTTCAGCATCCGCCACTTCAGCAAACGCCTGCAGTCATCAAATGAAGTCCGCATCAGCAAAAGACGAGGCGCCATCCTGGATGAAGATCTGGACCTAGAATGGGCTAAAAAAGTAATTTCTCAGTGTCACCAAGTTGATTGATGATGGAATGTCTGATGTACTTTCAATAGTAAAAAATTTCTGTAACTATTTGATTCGTTGATTATTATTTATTGTAGGTGTGAGAGAATGCTGGATCATGCTGGTAAAGAAGCAATGCAGGAAACCTTATTGTTCTTAATGAGTGTGTTTTCACCGAAACAATATGATTTTTTCTCTGCCGTAATGGGTGGTGCTAAACCTAACTTTGTTCATTATACCTCGGCTGAAGTGGCCTGTAGCATCATTGAGAATAAGCGGGTTTGGTTACGTCGCTGTTCTTCAATGAATGATTATCAAGAAGTGCAGTACGGAATTAATTTGATCAATGAATACATGCAGACAAAAAAGGATACTGTTGAGCGTGTGCTTAACTCTATTCAAGAAGGGGCATTTAAGGCCGTTTTTGATAACTTAGAAGGCTGGCTTTATAATCATAAATATCACACGTACTTAACTTGTGTGTCGGTGCACGAAGCTAGTGAAGATGATACCGGTAGACTATCGATGTGGAGAGCATATGGAGGTCAAAGCGGAGTTGCGTTGGTTTTAGACGGCTCTGTTTTTGCTAACTTCTCCAACTCTCTTGGGGCATTCTCTACGCAGGTAAGTTATCTGACAGGTAAGCAAATAGGCGAGGAGATAGATAATCTCCTTTCACGGCTAGAGCAATATTCAGAGAAGATAAAACAGCTCGAAGAAGTCTGGTTTGTAAATAGTTGTATTCAGTATTTTCGAAAGTTAATAATTGCTACAAAGCACCCGGGATTTGCTGAAGAACAAGAATGGCGACTCTATCATACACCTGACTTTGATCCTTTTGGGATACTTGAGAAGGATGTGAAAATAGTAAGAGGTGTGCCGGAGATAGTTTATGAGTTACCGATTCAACCCACCGAAGATCTTCCTGATTTAACAATCAACAACCTCCTCAAAAAGGTTATTGTTGGTCCGTCAGATAATCCCTACGACACAGCAGAGGCGATTGAACATAAACTGGAAAAAAGTGGATTTAGAAATCCTAAAGAGCTAGTCAAAGTTTCCGGTATTCCACTTCGTTGGAGTTAGTTCGGTCGAAACGGCTTCGGCTATACTGAATGTAAGTTGGTTGAGTTTTCTGGGATTGGTATTTTTGAAGATTTCTAATCATGAATGTTTTACCTGCCCTTCCCATCCTCCACCATTTCCGCTACCCTCCGCTACACCACCACCAATCCTCAAAGGATTTCTAATGCCGCTGCGCGTGAACATCGCTGTGAAAATCACCGCCCGTGTCCATGATGGTCCGGCGTGTGGGCGATTTATGCGCTTGGCTTAAAAGCTCCTAATGCACGAGTGAGAACCGCACCGCAGAGCTATTGTGCTCGCCCGTTTGTGCGTCTTCATTCAGGCAAGAGCGTTTAGGCAGCGGGGCAGGGCGTGCCAATCCACGAGCAGCCCCAGCGGGTGTTTTCATCGCAAATCCTGAAGTTTCCGCTGAAAAACGGGAGTATTGAGGAAATCTAAGAGCTCGATTATCAATCAGCCCCTTTATTGCGCTGCCAGCATTCGCTAAAAGACCTCCACGAATTTTATTTGCCCGGCCGGGACTCAAGTTCCAATCAGCTGCTGGCACATCCAAACCCTTGAGGGATTATGTCCGACCTCGAAACACTCGAAGCCGAGATTAACACCGCGATTGCCGGTGCTGACTCTGAAGCCGCACTGGAAGACGTGCGCGTTGCCGCCCTTGGCAAAAAGGGCAGCGTTTCTGAAAAAATGAAAACGCTTGGCAAAATGAGCCCGGAAGAGCGCAAGGAAATGGGTCCTGCGCTCAACGGCCTGAAAAACCGCGTTGGTGAGGCTATCACCGCTCGTAAAGACGTGTTGAAGGTTGAGGCACTCAACGCGCGCCTCGCCTCTGAAACCGTTGATGTGAGCCAGCCACTGCGCACCACTCCGGCAGAAGAAGGCCGCATTCACCCGATTTCTCAGGTGACTGACGAGCTGATCGCCATCTTCGCTGACATGGGCTTTTCCGTTGCTGAAGGCCCGGACATCGAGACGGATGAGCTGAACTTCACCGCGCTCAACTTCCCGGAAGGCCACCCGGCCCGCGAAATGCACGACACCTTCTTCTTCAACGAGAAGGAAGACGGCGAGCGCATGTTGCTGCGCACGCATACATCTCCAGTGCAGATCCGCGCGATGAAATCTCAGGAGCCACCGCTGCGCCTGATCATGCCAGGCCGCACATACCGTTGTGATAGCGACCAGACCCACACACCAATGTTCCACCAGTTGGAAGGCCTCGTGATCGACAAGACCACGCATATCGGCCACCTGAAGGGCACATTGGAAGAGTTCCTCAAAGCGTTCTTCGAAGTGGATGATGTAGAGCTGCGCTTCCGCCCAAGTTTCTTCCCGTTCACCGAGCCATCCATGGAAGTGGACGTGAAGTGCGACCGCTCCGGCGCTGAAGTGAAAATCGGAACCGGCAACGACTGGATGGAAATCCTCGGCTGCGGCATGGTGCATTCCAACGTTCTGCGCAACTGTGGTCTCGACCCGGATGTGTACCAGGGCTTCGCATGGGGCATCGGCATCGACCGTCTGGCCATGCTGAAATACGGTATGAACGATCTGCGCGCCTTCTTTGATGCAGACGTCCGCTGGCTCAAGCACTACGGCTTCCGCCCGCTGGATATGCCAGCGCTGGTTTCCGGTCTTTCCAAGTAATTTGGTCCAAACGTAAAGAGCTAATAAAATGAAATTCACCCTTTCCTGGCTCAAGGACCATCTTGAGACCGATGCAAGCCTTGATGAAATTGTAGAGCGCCTGACGCTGATCGGGCTGGAAGTGGAAGAAATCTCCAATCCAGCTGATCGCCTTGGCACGTTCAAAATCGCCCGCGTTCTGGAAGCCGAGCAGCATCCGAATGCGGACCGTCTGCGCGTGCTGAAAGTGGACACTGGCGAAGGTGAGCCCTTGCAGGTTGTCTGCGGCGCCCCAAACGCCCGCAAAGGTCTGATTGGCGTGTTCGCAAAACCGGGCGATTACATCCCCGGCCTCGACGTAACATTGTCCGTCGGTAAAATCCGCGACGTAGAGAGCCACGGCATGATGGCCTCCGAGCGCGAGCTGGAGTTATCCGACGAACACGACGGCGTCATCGATCTGCCAGAAGACGCACCAGTCGGCACCCCGTTTGTTGCATATGCTGGTCTGGACGATCCGGTCATCGAAATCGGCCTGACGCCGAACCGCTCCGACTGTGCAAGCGTGTTCGGAATTGCACGTGATTTGGCTGCTTCCGGCTTAGGAACGCTAAAAACCCCGCAAAAAACGCAAGTGAACGCACATAGCAACGCAAACGACCTAAAAATCCTTTTGGATCTAGGGGATAGCCCGGAACACTGCCCTGCATTCGGCTATCGTGTGGTCCGTGGCATCAAAAACGGCCCGTCTCCTAAGTGGATGCAGAAGCGTCTGGTTGCTATCGGTCTGCGCCCGATTAATGCCCTCGTGGACATCACCAACTACATGACCTTCGATCAGGGCCGCCCGCTGCATGTCTTTGATGCAGATAAGGTTTCCGGCAACCTGACCGTTCGTCACGGTAAGGCTGGCGAAGAACTTGTTGGCCTCGACGGAAAAACTTATGCCGTTGACGAGAGCGTCGTTGTCATTGCTGACGACAACGGTTTGGAGTCCCTCGGCGGAATTATGGGTGGAGAATCAACAGGTTGCGACGAAAACACCACAAACGTGGTGATCGAAAGCGCACTCTGGGATCCGCTCAACATCGCCCGCACAGGTCGTAAACTGGGAGTATCTACCGACGCCCGCTACCGTTTTGAGCGTGGTGTGGACCCGGCGTACATGGTGGAAGGCCTTGAAACTGCTACAAAATTGGTCATGGACCTGTGTGGCGGCGGCGAAGCATCCGACGCGCACGTTGTAGGAGAAGTGCCACAGGAAGAGCGTATCATCGACTTCCCACTCAGCGAAGTCAAACGCCTCTCCGGTCTGGAAGTATCCCACAGTGAGATCAAAGCTATCCTCTCCCTGCTCGGCTTCTGGGTCGCTGGCAACGGCGATGTGGTCAAGGTTTCTCCTCCTAGCTGGCGTCCGGACATCCACGGAAAAGCTGATTTGGTAGAAGAGGTTATGCGCATTGTCGGCATCGACAAAGTGCCAACTGCTACCCTGCCGCGCATGGAGCCAATCTCCCAGAAGGTTCTGACTGTTAGCCAGATCCGCCGCTCTAATGCCCGCCGCGCACTCGCAACACGCGGCATGGACGAGGCCGTTCTGTGGTCCTTCATTCCCAAAGCCCACGCAGAGCACTTCGGCGGCGGTAACTCACTGCTATCATTGGCAAATCCGATCTCCGCAGACATGTCCGACATGCGTCCGTCCCTGCTGCCTGGCCTGCTCTCTGCAGCACAGCGCAACGCAGACCGCGGCTACGCCGACGTCGCTCTCTTCGAAGTTGGCCAAGTCTTTGAAAACGATAGCGAAAAAGGCCAGAAGATGGTCATCGCCGGCATCCGCCGTGGCACCGCCAAACCAACAGGTTCTGGTCGCCACTGGTCCGGAAACGCTGAAAACATTGATGTTTTCGACGCGAAGGCAGATGCGGGTGCGGTACTGCAGTCCATTGGTGCGCAGGTAAACAACCTGATGGTCTTCACCGACGCTCCGGATTACTACCACCCAGGCCGCTCCGGCGCACTCAAAATGGGCCCGAAAAACACCCTGGCGTACTTCGGTGAGATCCACCCTAAGACATTGGAAGCATTGGACATTGAAGGCCCGCTCGTGGCGTTTGAAGTCTTCATCGACGCTGTTCCTCAGCCGAAGAAGAAAGCGACCAAATCCAAGGGTGCGCTGAATGCTGCGGATCTTATGCCGGTAAAACGGGACTTTGCGTTCCTGGTAGACAGCTCTATCCCGGTTGAGAAGCTCCTGAAAGCTGCCAAAGGTGCGGATAAGGCGTTGATCACAAACGTGAATCTCTTCGATATCTACGAAGGGCAGGGCGTGCCGGAAGGCCAGCGCTCCCTCGCGATCGATGTAACCCTGCAGCCGACCAAGAAGACCCTCACCGATGAGGATATCGAGGCGGTCTCAAACAAAATTGTTGCGTCCGTTCAAAAGGCTACCGGCGGTACCCTGCGCGGATAACTCCCGCTGAACAGCGCTGACGAAACACAAAAACGCGGATTCCGGAAAATTTCGGAATCCGCGTTTTTTAATGCGAAATCGGCGAAATTCGACCCGTCAGCACGGGCATAACCTCACCCGCCCACGGGGATATCCAGCCCGTCAAGCACAGCCCAGCCCAGCCCCAGCACCACAAACCACAACCACCCAGCGCCGGCCTAAACCGCCCCCTCGTGCCCGTCCGCCTCATCCAGCTGCACAGGCTCAGAGATCACGCTCGCCCGCCCGCAGAACCCGCGCCGCCGGCGCCGCTGCATACGCTGGCAGTCCTCGTCGCTCAACTCCGCTTCGGGCAGGCAGGAGCCATCGGCTGCAACAGCACCACCCTCAATCTTCAGCGCAAGCCCCTCCGTCAGCGCCGTCGCAACCACCGTGCGGGCGTGGGAGACAAGGCGGGAGAACGTAGGCCGCGAAATCCCCATCAGATCAGCAGCAGCCGTATGTTCCAGCCCTTCCGCATCAGCCAGACGCAACGCCTCCATCCCGTCCTGCGATAAAACCGCCGCCTGAAGCGTGCGCAGCGGCACCCCCTGCGGCTTGAAAAAGCGCACTCCTGCGGTTCCATGAATTCGGCGTGGTTTTCTTGGACGTGGCATAACAAACACTCCTTTCACAGCCTCTCCCATAAGAACCACCAATGATTTAGGCAGGGGAGACGCACAGCAACATAAATCTAGAGCAGGGGGCGTGAGGAAAAGAGAACGCGGCCAGCTCTAATGAGCATATGTTCATTATACTGCGCCTCTCATCAGTCTCTGACAAGCTAGGAAAAGAACATATGCTCATAATGCCACCTCACCACAACGGGCATAACCAGCAACACACAGGGGCATAAGCAGCAAAACCGCCCGAAGCTTCCACCCCGAGCGCGCCAACCCATCTAAAAATCTATGCTACATGTTCGCGGTAATAAGTCCGGTACGAACCTCGTCCTCCACCTCAATCATGGAGTAGTTCCTCAGCAAACCGTCCTGATCAAAAAACAGGGCCACTTCCTTGGTGGTCACATCCTGCCCGCTGGCAAGCAAATCAACCACCGGAATGAAGTTCTCAACCTTCGCCTGCGTCCGTACATGCCTGTATTTCCAAATCTCATTGCCGCTATCGGTAAAATCAGTGGTGTTCGGATCGCCCAACGCAACGCGCACATCTTCCTTGGTTGTCTTGCCGTTCTCCAACTGGCTTTCCAGCCCTTCACGCGTCAAATGCCGAAGGCTCTCATTACCAACAGAAGCGCAGCCAGCCACAACCAGCCCAAGCCCCAGAGCGAGGATAACGTGCACAATTCGCAAATCTATGCCCCTTTGCGTTGGTTTGCGTTGCTCCGTAAATGCAACGCATAGCGAGTTCTTCTTAACTGGGAATAGAACTTCGTTCTCTTAGCCGAGCGTGCCGCCAGAGCGCAGCCCTGTAAACCTGAGATAAGACTCGTGTAAGAACTGTCAGGGGGCAATAGAAAGAGGGAATTACGAAATTAAATCAAAGCGCTAGAGGGCGCCTCAGTGCACACCAAACACCAAAGCCGGCAAAAAAGCCTGCACACTTCATGTGGAAGAAACCACCACACGCCCACGTGCACCAACGGGCATAACCCGGCAAACATCATTTTGCGTTGCTATGCGCAACTTTGCGTTTTTCTGCGTTCCTATGAAATTCGGGAGATCAACGAACCTGAGCACACCGCTAAACCCGAAATCTACGGCAAAAAAGGGGAATAAGTGCAACAGCGCTTCGCCTCATACAGTGCACCAACCACACCACTCAAAATCCAACTTATCCCCGCACACTCAACCCGCTTCAAACCACCTCTCCCTCCACCGTCATCCCACACACCTCCCTCTCGTCACTCCACACACCCCGTCTCATCATCCCGTACACCTCCATCTCGTCATCCCGCACTTGATGCGGGACCCAGAGCCAAGCCCAGAAGTCTATCGAACCAACTCCAGATACAAGTCCCGCCAGGTTGGATTAACACCCTCAATTAAATCAAGCTTCCACGCCCTCCGCCAGCGCTTCAGCTTTTTCTCTCGAGCAATTGCATCTCCAATTCGCTCAAATTCTTCGAAGTAAACCAACCGCGACACGTCAAACTGAGTCGTAAACGACACCGCCACTTTCTCCCGATGCTCATGAACCCGCCGCCCCAAGTCATTGGTTACGCCAGTGTATAGGGTCCCGTTTCTCTTGCTGGCTGTCATGTAGACGTAATAGGCCATACCTCACTCTGCGCTGAAGCAAGTGCGGTCGCAACATCATGAAATAACCAGCTCGTTATCAGAGGTAATTTCCAGCTGGGTCCCGCATCAAGTGCGGGATGACGTCCTTTGCGGCTCTCGTCTCAATCGCTGCTGCAGCCGTTTCATATACTCTCCAGCTCAATCTTACACCTTGCCGATACCTCACCATCCCCTTGCACTCACAGCGCTGCCTTCCACCGTCATCCCGCACAAGCGCAGCGCGATGCGGGACCTAGGGTGAGAAGGTAAAGAGGCTGTGTTTAAGGATGTAACAACTCCCTCGCCTGAAATCTGTGAGTGTACAGCAGGGGGCCGCATCGCGTTCAAGATGACGTTTGAGGCAGTAAACCATCGATGATTGATCTTTGCTTGCTGGCTATAATGTTGCTCTGCTCAAAAATGGTAGAGTTAATTAAGTGAACCTGAGAGGAAGTTAGCTCGATAAGTTTTCTGTCTAAAGCTTGGCCATAAGGCGAGACCGCCACTTTAGATGAAATGGGGAGCCAGAATTCTGTTGTGGGGTCTTCTAGGTTGCCTGTCTGTCCTAATCTAACAAATGGATGATCACCAATTATCAGTTCGTCAGACTCTTTTGTAACGACCCCATAGGCGAGCCCGCGGCGATTAAGAGTAGCAAGTATCTCGGGATCATGATTTTTACGCGCCGTAACTCTGGTGTTTTGCTTGAATTTATCGAAATTTGCAGGGTCTTTTACGTTTTTTAATTCTTCAGCATCGATTTGAATATTGTTTGCTTTTGCATATTCTTCGAACTTCTGCGTTGCTTGTTGCCATACGTCTTCAAAATCGGCCTCAATGCCTAACTTGCGAAATATATCTGGGGCACGTCCATACTGGTGGTAAAAAAACACATTCCAAGTGTATTTATCATTCTCAGAAATAGGTAGGCAAATTTTCTTTTCTGAAAACTCGATTATTCTTTCCACTAACGGTTTTGCATCTGACTCAATTTGAGAATAATTCACTTCAAGTGCTTTATCTTTGTTCCCCTTCTTGTCAGTAAACGTATTCAGCTCGCTTTCTACAAAGGCATTAACGATCCCTGTCTGGAAGGGTTCTCCCTCTCTTTTCACCCAAAGTAAGTTAGATTCGTCAGCGAAGTTTTTTAAAATAAATTTTGGTATAAAATGATGCCGCTTTGATTCAGACATTTGTATCGCCCCGAATTGAATAGGTGTTTGGTAAAGCTAATTAAAAATAACCCAGAATACATCCCCACAAAATCCCACGGCTACCTCAACACCATCACGCATCTTATTCTCTGACAAATGTACGCAGTAAGAATGACTAGGCAAGGATATAAAGTTGTCGATTGACAACCTAAATGCAGAGGGACTAGGCTTTTGGGGAGAAGGCGGCATGCCAAGAAGGAGGTTGAGGCGGTCCTTTGCGAGCTGGAAGAGCTTGGATGGACGGTCAGGCTTCGCAATGGCAAAGGCCATGCTTGGGGGCTGCTGTTGTGCCCCTTTAATGATGAGCAATGCCGCTGTGGTGAGTTCTGTCAAATGTCGATCAGTTCAACACCGCAAAATCCGTCAACGCATGCAGTCAAACTCAAGAAGAAGGCGCTGAGCTGCATTTACCTGAACCAGAAGGAAGCTGAGGATGTCGAACCTGTTTGAATTCGATCTCGTGTTTGCTCTGGGAGAAGGGGAGCATGATGTGTTTGAGCTAGCTGATGCTGTCTACGCGGCGGGTTTTGATGATGCTGTTGTCGGAACAGGGCAGTCGGGTCTGCTCGCCGTGGCGCTGGAAGTTGAAGGTGAGCAACCTGATATGGTGATCCTAGAGGCCGCACGCGCCATTATCCCGCATCTTCCAAAAGGAAGCACTTTGAGAGAAGTGCGGCCTGATCTGGTGAGTCTGGCCGATGTTGCTAAAAAACTCAGTGTGCAACGGCAAGCCTTACAAAAGCGCAAGGTTCCACAACCTGCAGTGCAAGGCCTCTATCGGGTAACTGAACTGGCAAAATCGCTTGAACAGCAAGTTGAGCAACCCACAGCAGGAGCGCGCCGCCCTCGGTTTTCTATGGACGCAGCAAAGCCTTGGCTCGCAGCTGGTGCTGGAGCACAAACGGTGAATGCCCGGATGGCTTTGGGTGAGCTGGATCCACAGTCGCTACAACCACGCAAGCGCTCCACCTAAACCGTCACTGCACTTCCCCCACCGCCGTCATCCCGCACAAGCGCAGCGCGATGCGGGACCCAGAGCGAAAAGGCAGAGCGGTCGAACTGGAGGTGCAACAACACCTCGTTCTTGGAAGTTGGGAACATCCAGCTGGGTCCCGCATCAAGTGCGGGATGACGCCCTAAGGGCTTCTCACATTCCCTTGAAACCGTCTCCCCTCCGCCACACAACGCGCGCTTGCAAACCTTGACCATTGACACCGCATGCATCTGGTTGCATGCTCTTGGGTGAGGCCCAAAACCTCTCCAAACAGCGGTACCCGCTCCCGTTAACTAGCGGATTTTTTGTGCCTTTTTTCCAAAAGTGCGCAAACCCTTCGTTATGAGCGGGAGGGCGGTGAATACAATACCTTCTTCGGAGGGGAATAAACCCGCCTGTCTGTTTGCAGGTTTTTGGCCTCCCGCTCGCCAGCGAGTCCCAAAAGCTCTTTGTCGCGCGGCCTTCAACACCCTAAACAGAGGGATTGAATATGGTCGACTCCGCATGCGCATGCAGCGCCACAAACACTCTTCAGAATGAAATTGACGAAGTCCAGATCGTCGTCTCTGATCTTCAGAACCTCGCGTACATGCAACAGCTTGTACTCAGCGAGCGCGTGAAGAACAGTTGCGAGCGGGATGCTTTGCTCACTTTGCACCACGCTTTATGTGACCGCCTGGAGGCACTGAAAAAGTCCTGCGGATTATTGGAGCGGGTCGCCCTTCCGCAGCCGGTCAACACCAATGTTGTGTCTCTGGATTAACGCACTGTGACAGGTGCTCGGGCGGTGTCACACGCACCCCGTGTTCACTGCCACAGGGAAGCCTCCACACCAAGGCCTCCAACCTCGGGTAAGAGGCACAACCCCGCAAATGAGCACCCTGCTGGTCTGCGGCCGGGCAACAAACGCCCGCAGGCCAGCATCCCAAAGGGCAGGGGATGCACTCCAATCTGATTAAACACAGCACGATCAGGCTCTCTGAACGTGAAAGTGATTCATGCCAATCAATCTAAAAATAATGGCAGGAGTTGCTAATATATAAGTTTATTGTGGAATAAATAGGATGTTTTTACGAATCGTGAAGCCTGCCAAACCGGGTGATATACACCCCGTAAAACCCAAAAACCCTTGGTATTTCAGGGAGCTTGTAACGGCAGTTGTGTCGCGCCGCGGCAAGGCACCCCCGTCAAGTCACTGTCTCTAAGTAGTTTTTCCTTTTGACTTTCAGAGCAATTCGCCCAAACTCCGTTGTGTGTAATCAATTAGGTCTTGAAGTTACATTGGGACTAGGAAAATGCGCTGGTATCAGCTGTATTTGAATATCTTAAAGAGAGATAAGCTGCCTTGGCACATCGAAGATGTTTCCATGGCCAATAACCTGCATCTCGTCTGACGACCTCCGCCTGCAGTGGAGTCGCTCCTGCTGCACGGCCGCATGTAAGCTAGCCTCCTGCCTCCTATAGTCCACCAAAGATGCAGAGTGTAGAGGCCAGCCAAAACATGCAACACCCCCAAAACAGGTAATATTAGGCACTCATTCCAACACTGCATCCCCTACGCAGCAGAAGAACTGTGCTTTGATATTGGCAATACCATCGGCACCTCCGGTTTGCGCTGCAGGTGTGTCGTGATTGCTTCAGATAATGACGTTTGTCTTTGCTCCTGTCTCCCAAGTGTTGAGCGCGCTTGGGGCAGAAGAACGGCACCGCCATGCCTGAGACTTGCAGCGGGGAAATATACAGATCACAGCACAGCCAAGATTATGCAGGCAATAACTCTGCACGATCAAGTAATGCTCATGTAAAAATCAGCGCCTTGTGTATTGCATAAAGGTACATGTGTCTGTGATCTGTATATATAAACGATTATTTATTCACATATCCATATTGTTACTTATTGTGATGATCGAATATTTGGATAATTAATGAATACGAAGATTGGTGAAGCGAAATTGTTTTCGATTCGTAAGTAAATAAACTTCGAAACCGATAACTTCTTCACTCCTTGAGAATTCGGAGAGACATGGTCCCTCCGCCCTATTGGTAAAGAAGCAAGTAAGAGGACGTTCTTATGACTAAGTTTATGCCAGAGCCGTTCAAGATTAAATCTGTTGAACCAATGTACTTCATTTCTGACGAGCGTCGCGAAGCGGCAATCCAGGAAGCTGGCTTCAACACATTCCTGCTGAAGTCCAAAGACTGCTACATCGATCTGCTGACTGACTCCGGTACATCCGCGATGTCCGACAAGCAGTGGGCTGGCCTGATGGTTGGTGACGAAGCTTATGCTGGCTCCGAAAACTTCTACCACCTTGAAGAAGTTGTTAAAGAGCACTTCGGCTTCAAACACCTCATCCCTACTCACCAGGGCCGCGGCGCAGAAAACATCCTGTCCACGCTCACAATCAAGCCAGGTGACTACGTTCCAGGCAACATGTACTTCACCACAACACGTTTCCACCAGGAACGTAACGGTGCAACATTTGTTGACGTAATCTGCGACGAAGCCCACAACCCTGACCTGGCTGACGTGCCATTCAAAGGCAACGTGGACCTTGCAAAACTGCAGAAGCTCATCGACGAAGTTGGTGGCGAAAAGATCCCTTACATCTGTCTTGCTGTAACCGTGAACCTGGCTGGTGGTCAGCCTGTTTCCATGGGCAACATCAAAGCAGTAAGCGAACTCTGCCACAAGCACGGCATCAAAGTGATGTACGATGCAACCCGTTGTGTAGAAAACGCATACTTCATCAAAGAACGTGAAGCTGGCTTCGAAGACAAAACAATCAAGGCAATCCTCCTTGAAATGTTCTCCTACGGCGACGGCTGCACCATGTCCGGCAAAAAAGACTGCCTGACAAACAACGGCGGTTTCCTCTGCATGAACGACGACGACCTGTTTGCTGAAGCAAAAGGCATGGTTGTTCAGTTCGAAGGTATGCCTTCCTACGGTGGTCTCGCTGGCCGCGACATGGAAGCAATGGCAATCGGCATCAAGGAATCCGTAGAGTTTGACTACATCTCACACCGCGTAAACCAGATCCGCTACCTCGGCGAACGTCTGGATGCAGCTGGCGTGCCAATGGTTAAGCCTTACGGCGGTCACGCAATCTTCCTCGATGCACGCGCATTCCTGTCACATCTTGACCAGCAGCAGCTCCCTGCACAGGCACTTGCCGCAGCGATCTACCGCACTTCCGGTGTACGCACCATGGAACGCGGTATCGTGTCCGCAGGCCGCGACGTTAAGACCGGTGAGAACCACGTTCCTAAGCTCGAAACAGTTCGTCTGACTATCCCACGTCGCGTATACACATACGCACACATGGATTACGTCGCAGATGCGATCATCGAGCTCTACAAAAACCGCGAAAGCATCAAGGGTCTCGAGTTCGTATTCGAACCTAAGGTACTTCGCTTCTTCACTGGCCGTTTCGAAGAAATCTAAGAACTAAGCCATTGAATTGACTAGCAATAGTCAAAGACTAAACTGCATTGGAGGAGAGCCCGTGTGCTCTCCTCTGTTGTTATCAAAGCACAAATCTTACCCATCGTAAGTCTATGTGCGCTTTTCGGGAAAGCTCTGCCACGGGGCACTTACAAAATCGGCAGGCGTTTTCTCAATTGGTCACGGCAAATGCCGGAGTTGGGAGGCTCAACATGACCATTGCTTCTGAGCAGGTTCCTACTGCAGAGACAGTTGAACCAAAATCTACCAAGAAAAGCCAGGGCACAATCTTAGGCGCCAGTGTGATCGCTGCTGGCACCGCCGTCGGCGCGGGCATGTTCTCGCTCCCTGTTGCAAACAGTGGCGTATGGTTCTCTGTTTGTCTGGTTCTGATGATCGTTGTTGGTTACATCATGCACACTGCATCGTTGTACATCATGGAAATCACGCTTCATTTCCCTGAAGGGTCCAACTACGACAGCCTTGCCAAGGGCACCATTGGTAACGTGGGCCGTGTGGTCAACGGTCTGTCCGTTGCCTTCCTGTGCTACGTTCTCACCTACGCCTACATCTCAGGTGGTAGTTCGATCATCACATACTCGCTGTCGATTTTTGGTGACGTCAACATGTCATCAGGGGTGGCGAGTTTGATCTTCGCAGTCGTGCTACTATCGATTGTGATGATGGGGACCCGAGCTGTTGACCGTGTGAACACTGTTCTCATCGGCGGCATGATCATCACGTTCATGATCAGCTTGAGTTCATTGATCGGCAACTCATCTACAACGAACCTGTTCCCAGAGATCTCTCTCGGCGATCGCATGCCATATGCGTTCTACACCATCTCCTTCTTGGTGGCGAGTTTTGGTCTTCAGATTACAGTTCCAACTGTAACCAACTACCTGGGTCTGGATGCGAAGCGGACAAGCAAAGCGCTGCTGATCGCGATTTTCCTTGCAGGCTTCTTCTACTTCCTCTGGATGTTTGCAGTATTCGGAAACATCTCCCGTGATGACTTCCCTGCGATCATCGCTGAAGGTGGCAACATCGGTAACATCATCGGTGCTCTGAGTAAGTCTGGTATCAGTGAAAACATCTCTGTAATCCTGCAGATCTTTGGCAACATGGCTGTTGCAACATCCTTCCTGGGTGTCTCTCTCAGCCTGTATGATTACATCTCCGACTTGTTCAAGTTCGATACAGCTACCGTTGCTGGCAAAGCAAAGACTGTAGGCATCGCTTTTGTACCAACCATCATCCTTGCTATCCTGTACCCACACGGGTTCATCGCAGCAATCGGTTATGCTGGTGTGGTTCTGGTGATCTTCTCCTTGCTGGCGCCAATCGTAATGGTTCGCATCTGTCGTGAGCGGAACCCGGACATGTACCAGGTCCCAGGCGGCAACGCCCGTCAGGCAATGGTGTTCGGTTTCGGTATCCTGGTGTTCATCATCACTGCATTCGAACTGACCGGCAACCTGCCAATCTTCGGCTAATCCGTTTGAAGAGAAAGCAATAAAGACGACTATTCAGTCGGGGCAAAACCTGATTGCGAGGCAAGCCACAAGCCCCCGCAATCAAACCAACTGACCCTCAAATGTCAGCAAAAGACTTGCCGCAGCCCTTCCCGCTGCGGCAAGTTTTGTCCGTTTCAACACCCCGAACCCACTGGGAGGCAGGTTCGGGGTGTTGGCGTAACCCCCAACAATGACTGATCAGGTGTCGTCGAAAGTAAAACCGCGCTCTAAGAGGACGACTGTTTGCCCTCAGGCAACCTCTCACCAAAAACGCAAAGCAACACCGAGTGCCAAATATCAGATCGGCAATTCAGGCGGGGTAGCTGTCCATTGTTGCATTTGCAAAGTACCGCGCCAATAACAAGGCCAGAGCTGGAGTGTCGGGCCAGAGTGGACATTCGATAGCGTCAATCAAGGCTTGAGATCGTACTACCTCAATATTATAAAATACACGCCTCCGGTATTTTCTTCGAAAATAAATATTCACGCAGTCGAAGCACTAAATGATCATGGTGTAGGGTTGTAGGAGAACGAGTTTTTCTTGCTTTCAGGACCGATCAGAGTAGCAAGAATTGTAGATTGTTTAGCATATCTTACATAGCCTCTTGAAAAGAGAGCTGAGAATAACTACATAAACAAAGCGCGTTTACAGCCATCATTGGCTATCTTTTCTTCCGGCTTGCCGGTTTGCTAGGTTCCCCCTGATTTTGAGAATGTTGCACCCCATGTACATATCGAACATGGGAAATACGCCCGCTTAGCCCGGGTAAAGTTACAAGGTATCAACCATGACACACGGCACTGTAAAATTCTTCAATTCCACAAAAGGTTTCGGCTTTATTTCTCCTGAAGATGGCGGAAAGGATGCATTTGTTCATATTTCTGCTGTTGAGCGGGCAGGACTTATGGGTCTCGAAGAAGGTCAAAAAGTTGCTTATGAACTAGAAAGCGGCCGCGATGGCAAAGCTTCAGCTGTGAATTTGCAGCTGGTTGACTAATAAAAGATCAGGGCTGCGCCTGTTGCGTAGCCCTAGTCCTTATAGAAAGAACCAAAATATGCCTAATATTTCAATGTCATGTGCAAAAGACCGATTTGCTGCGATTGAAAAAAACAAAAAAAAAGAACTCACCGATGAAGAGGAACGGGCTCTGCAATTAAGTGAAAAAACGTCTCGCCTAAAAGAACTCCGTCTTGCTAAAGAAGCTACCGATAAAAAGCCTCGCCCTTTGATAAAATAGTCTACCAAGTGATTGGCAGTCAGCGAGTGCACAAGATATCGCTAAATATCTTGGGCTAAGATCTATTCTTTGATCTAGTAGATCTAAAGTTCAAGAAACTATGTTTCTCTAAGATTTACTTATACTATCCAAATAAATCCGTATTAAAATTTAAATTGATTGAACCAGTGCGATAAGATGTGCAATATGTACATAATGGAATATTGCTTTTGGGGAAGTAGTATTCTCTGGCCAAGCGACTGTACATAAGTACTAAAGCGTTTTTGGTCATCACAGATTGTATCCTAAATGATCAATGGTTCCGTGAAATTCTTCAATTCTGAGCAAGGCTTTGGCTACATTCAGGAGGAAGGTACAAATTCACAGTTTCGCGTCCTTCGTGCGTCCTTAAATCGTGCTGGTATTAAGAAATTGGCTGAACGCCAAAAAGTACGTTTCGATACGCTTACAAATCCTGCAAACGGGAAAATAGAAGTCAACAATATCGAAGTTGCCTAACAAAAGACGGTCCCTGGACACGTAACTTCCTTACTCATGACAGTGGTGTTTATCAGATCTGCAGCTGGTCATATCCACTACCTCACAGCTGCTCTCCCTATTCCTACAAGATCTTAGTGCCGTGAATACAGCCATCCTCACCCGGCACTGTGTGAGTTAAATCCACGTTTTACCGGTCAATTATCCTCGCCACTTCCCGTGCTCTAAACAAAGGGCCGGCAATTTGCTTGTCAACTGATGACTGAGCAACGAAAGAATGGTCCAATGACAAAACGAACTGATCTTGCTAAAATTGGCTTAACCGCAGAATTAATTGGTCCTCTCCAGTTTCCCAATCCAATTGCAAACAATAACCATCGGCAAAATTTGCAGGAACACTCCTCAAAATTGAAGAACCACATTGCAGTTGTAGCGACCAATACACATGATTTGAAAGAAACCGGATTTGGATCGATTGAGACATGTCGCTTCTTTTACGATGCTCTAAAAGAAAAATATCAAACGGTTACGTTTCACGAGATTTCTTCGATATCCAGTTTAAATGATATTGTTACGTCTAGACCAGATCTTGTTGTCCTTTGCAGTAAATACTTCCTGGATGTAAGTAATAATACAAAAACTTGGTTTTCAGATTACTTTTCTAAGCATGCAATTGCTTTTACCGGATCTGATCGCAACAGCCTGGAGTTCGATTCCAATAAAGGAAAGGCTAAGACGGCTATACAAAACCACGGTATTGCTACTGCAAAGTTTTTCCAAGCCTGCCCTGGCCAGTTCGAAACAGAAGACAAACTCCCTCTTTTTCTTCCTCTTTTCGTTAAACCGATAGATGCTGCTAATGGAAATGGAATTGATGAAAACTCGATAGTTCGCGACTTCGAAAGTTATCAAAGTAAAGTCAAAGAACTTTTCGAAAGCTATGGCGCAGATGTTCTGGTCGAGGAGGTGCTACCGGGACGAGAGTTTACCGTTGCAATCTTTGACGACCCGGAAACCAATTCAAGATCTATTATGCCTGTAGAAATCATAGTTCCCAAGAATGAAAAGGGTGATCGAATATTGGGATGTGCTGCAAAGCAGCAAAATCATGAGTTACTCAGAACTATTACTGAACCCACTTTGAGCGCTGTTTCCGAGCTTGCAGGCAGTGCTTTTACGGCATTAGGAGTTAAGAGTTTTGGTCGGATTGACATCAAGCTTGATGCAGAAGGAAACCCCAATTTTCTTGAAGCAAACCTAGTGCCGGGTATGACGCCCGATTCAAGTTACTTCCCGAGGGCTTGTTCATTACAAACTGGGTCAAAACCGAAGACGAACAGGCCGTCAGCGATGACACATTCTGAGGTTGCCTTGAAGATCGTTGAACTCGGCCTCAATCGCATCAACACATTACAGCAAGTGGGCTAATTACAATCGTTTGCTACAGCGTATCTCCGAAAAGTGGAAATCGGTCTTCGGATAAAGATCCGCAAAAACAAAGGCTAAAGCAGTTCATGTGTTTCAACCTAAATGCGAACTGATTTGGGTAGTTCTTGACCTGAAGTGAAGTAGGTTATTACTCAGTAAAGCCTACTTCCTACTCTTTACGTGTTGCCGAATTAGACCCGGATAAGGTTCAATTATTACTCTCGCAGGGAGTGACTTGTTTAGAGCGAAGGTCGGTGAGGCTAACTGATTATCATGCTGTTCAAACCGCTCCTCACGCAAATATCTCCCCCAATATTTCAAGATGAAAACACGTAACAACTTTATGTTGTGATTCATGTTTCTGTCATACAACTTTCCCACCCGCTTCTCAGAGTGCTTCAGCTCTATATCTGCGTCGGTCACTCAGATTTACTTGAGTACATACATTCCAGCGAACGATGTCCAAAACGAACAAAAACGATAAGGACACAGCATGAAAATTAACGGTAAGCCTCTCAACTTCTTGATTATTACGACGGATGAAGAGCGCTTCCCGCCGGTCTATGAAAATGACAGAGCCAAGCAGTACCGGTTGCAGAGCAGTGTTGCGCTTGGAAAGATGCGCCAACACGGATTGGAGTTTCTCAACCACCCTACTGCAACCACAGCCTGCGTTCCCAGCCGAACCAGCATTTACACTGGCCAGTACCCATCATTACCCGGTGTCAGCCAAACGCCGGGTATTGGTAATGACATCCGTCACGCACTGGAACAGGTGCCGGTTGAACAGCGCCTGAAGAAACGTCTGCTTCCCCATACACTGAACAATGAAGACAGTTCCAGCCCCAGACCTTTGCGGCGCTGATGAACACTCTGACCGCGACATCACGACACCATAAGCAAGCAGATAAGCATCCCTGACTGTTAGCCCATAAGACGGCAACCGTTCAGCGCAAAAAGGAGATAACAAATGCCGCTGAAATCAGCTTCACGATTAGCAACGCTATGGCTCGTACTCGCGTTCCCTCTGCTCAGTATAGGTGCAGCCAACGCTGAAACCGGCACAGACGCAAGCACAGACCTAAGTCTTTTCAAGGAATGCCCGGTATCTCAGGATGATCCCAACACGTTCGCTCTATGTGCCACAGCCAAATGCTGGACCGTTGACACTGTTGCCTACTGCAAATGTGATGTGATGAACGAACAGAGCATTTCTCTCCCGTTTCACTATAAAGAGGGTGACGAGAAAAAGGATGTCTGTGATCTGTTAAAGGCCGGCATTGATAATGGGTTCACGGTAAGCACCTATGCCACACCGCGCCAGATGGAAACGGACTACGATCCCGATACAGAAAAGCTGGGACCACCCATGGCGACGTACAGCTGCCCTAACACCGAGAGCGCACCCGCTGGCTACTCTGCCCAATGTGACGGTGGTTTCTGTTTTAAGAGCACTCAAGGCAAGGACTTTCCCGGCATCGGAGCAGTTAAGGAAGATGAGATCATCTGTTCCTGCCCCTCAGTGCCTAGCCCTTCCGCAGGCTTTCAGATGGCTGGCCCCTGGTTATGCGCACCCGGCGATCGCAATACCGATGGCACGTGCTGTGACAAGTCGTTCCATGACAAGCTCTGTTCGGTCAAATCAGTCAATTCCACGGGAACTGAACTCATGGTAGGCGCGCCCCTGGGAGTAGCTACATTGCTCTCGAAAAAGTTGGACGGTAAGGATCCGGCCATCAACCGCTGCGTTTTTAAATAGGCAGCAAGTGCATCAGGCTGGCGCTTAGCAGCCAGCCAGCACTACGATGATGTTGTCATGATCCTTCCACCTGAAGCCATCAATGACATTGATTTCAGGGTCGTAGCCGTAATAAGCGCAGCCGGGCGAGAGCTCGATCGCTGTCTTTGCTAATTTCAATCTCTCATTCACAGACAAGCTTGGTGAGGCGATGGGCGCACGGGTCTCAGGATCAAGTTCAGTAAACGTCACAGCGACCAGGCTTAGCGTGCTGCCAGTTTGCTCCTGAAATGAAGGCCTCTCTTGCCAGGAAACGCTCATATCACCGATGGCAACATGGTGCGGCTGTGTAGAGACAACCACATTCTGAGCTGAGGTGGTTGAGGCAGCGTCATAAACAGGGCTTGCAGCGTCTTCTGCATTGCTGGCAGTAGCCAACACACAAACAGCAAAACACAGTCCGAAACGCTTCATAAACATGGCTGAAATTTCCTTCGCAACTTTCCGCCCTGCAACACTCTGAATATGGGCGGGTAATGAGAGATGAGCGCCTGGCCTCTGGAAAGTTAAAGGAGAGGAGGCAAGATCTTTCCCTCCCTGCCTGAGCCACCCCTTACAGTCAACGGATCTACTGAAGAAACTAAAGGTTTTACAAAGTCTCAGTCTGTGAGGGAGTGCCTTCTGATAAATCTCTCTTCGCCTCTGCTTCAGCCGAAACTTCAAATCCCCAAAACCGTAAAGCGTCAGGGCCGATCTGACCTAACACCTGCTCAAAGCGGGGAAGGTCAACGCGGCTGCGCAAAACCTCAACCACACGTGCGGGCGTCTCATCATCCGCAAAGTTGTGATGTGCCCTGAGAGCTTTTACCTCAGCAGCCCAATCGTGTTCAGCGCCAAAGTCCGCAGTGTAGTCACTGCTTCTCCAGCCAGACGTGAAAATCGCCCGAAGAACCGCTGGCAGCGTATCTGCAAAGGACAGCACCTGCTCAGCGTCCAGTCTCCGGCGGAACACCAGTAAAACAGCCTGTACGCTTGTGTAGGTCTGATTGCGAGTGGTCAGACCAAGCGCGTCCTGAGCATCAGCAAGGAAAGATTCGTACTGCTGAGAGGCCAGCTGATACTCCTGAGGCATAGGCATGAAGGTAACTCCGAAAATACGGGTGATCGCTCGATGTACGACCTTAGCTCAGGTTTTCGCGCTGCAAAAGTGACTGATTTTCAGCTGGCTCTTAAATCGATTTAACTTAGGTAATCTACGTATATGTACTATAGCTGCGAGTAAAGGTGAGGTCAGTGCTAGAAAGTTTGTGGTCAAGAATAATAAAAGAAATAATTATACTAAGTTGTGCGGTGCGAAATGAAATGATGAAGAAATATCGCTTCTGACCATGAGTAAATTTCACATTAGTCAAATTATAAATTCATATTGACATAGGTCAAAATGCTATCTACGCTTTAAATGTCATTGAAGTGGAGGCACTATGACTTTCGGCTTGATATTATTCATTTGCGTATTCTTGGCGATCCTTGGGATGGTTGTGATTTCAGAGTTTTCTTCACGGAATAAAACTGCAGATCGCATGATCGCGGGTTTAGACGCTGATCTCAGCAAAGAATAACTCGGACAGAGATCCAGTCGAAGTGTGAGGCGCTGACTTTAAAGGACGGTTTGAAGCCGGCATCACCTCATAACGATAAGGCGGCTAGAGCTAGGGTATAGGGGGACTCTAGCTCTGCCGCCTTCTTCGTTTTCAGCCAACCCGCACGTGGGGGCGGGAGATGCCGCAGTCTCAATTTGCCGTAATCATCAGCCGCTCAGAATGTAAAGGTGCACCGGCTGAGCTAAGTATCAGGCCGCCATATCCTGCTGCACCAACCTCCGGCAAACTCTCCGTCTTCACTGCAGAAACATGCTGAATTTCCAGCACCGTATAAGGCCGCTGATAGGTCCAGGTCCGGTTCTCAACTCCGGTGAGATCAGGGTTTGGAGGCTGTTCAGTCGTGAAGGCGTAAAAGTAAAGCGTGAAACCAAAAGGCTCGACAGGCTGAACAGAGAGCGGCGTCATACCCCAACTGAGAATATCGGGCTCAATTGCCGTAATGTCGCCAGTGCGCAAGGTCACAAGACTGAGATGCGGACCTCCACCTAATTGGCTTTCATCAAACTCCAGATCAGGCCGATCGCCTTCAAACCAATGGTCAATCAGCTCAATCACAAAACCTTCCGGATCTGTGAGTTTGGCAAGGTACCCAACATCCCGAAACTGCTGCGGTCCTGTAACATAGACACCGCGCGCCTGAAGCTGGGCACAAGCCAGCTCGATATTGGGAACTGAGAGTGCGATTTTCCAATAAAGATCGGTAGCTTGCGGCGTGTAAGGCGCCTCCGCCTCGATGAACAGAAGTGCCGTCTCTTCCGCACAATATCCGACCCGCCCGTTACCCTGATCGGACATACCCAGGACATCGCAATAAAATCGCTTTTGAGCCGCCACATCACGGACGCGCAAACGAAGAGTATCAAGCTTTGTCATAACGGGCTGTCCTTTATCAGGGCACAAGGCAAATACGCGTGTTTATTGAGCGATCTCGAAGTGGTCCTCACGCAGCAAAGCACGGCCATCCGGCTGCAAAACCCAAAGCTCATTGGTGATGACGCCATGGGCGTTGTTCATCTTCCAGTTGGCTGCAACGCGGGCAGAGGTCTGGTCCAGAACAGTGGTGACGGTACTGCTGTAAACCACATCATCAAATCCCTTGGAGATGATGTCTGTCCAAAAGCCCTCAATCGCTTCGCGCCCTTTAAACGTGCCAAATGGCTTCACAACCATCACGGCATCATCCTCATAAAGCGCTGCAGCACCTGCTGCATCACCTGCGTTGAAGGCGTCACGCCAGGCACGGCTTGCAGTGGCAACAGCGGTGTTGAGCTTGTATTCACCTTCTGCCAGTTTTCCTGCTTCGTCAGCGATGGCTTGTCCGCTCAATCCAACTGCGACAGTAGCAGCAAGAGCGATAGATTTAATGAAAGTCATCACGTGATCTCCGTTCAGATGCGATGTTGATGACTGTCTTTTGCCGTACTTGTATTGTTTGAAAAACACTCTATTTCAGAAATCACTATTCATATGAAGAGAACAATCATGCTCTCAACGCTTCCGCTCTCCTTCGTCACAGTTGTTGAAACCGGCTCAATTACCCGCGCTGCTGATGAGCTGAATATCGCCAAATCTGCCGTCAGCCAAAATCTGAAACGGCTGGAAGAACAGCTGGATGTGAAGCTCGCCATCCGCACCACGCGCCACCTCTCTCTCACCCCGGCAGGGGAGCGGTACTACCAGCGTTGTAAAGAAATCCTCGCGCTCTCACGACAGGCAGAAACCGAGATGGAGAGTTTCGGAGCGGTCCCGTCTGGCCCGATCATTATCACAGCCCCTCACGCTTTCATCACGCCTGTCATCGCACCGGCTCTGGCAGTTGTGAAAGATAAGTTCCCGAACCTTCAGCCTTCAGTAATAGCGGAGGACAAGCGCCTCAATCTGATCACGGAGGGGATTGATGTTGCGATCAGTGTTGGCCAACTGCCAGACAGCACGCTTCAGGCGCGTCGCATAGGGACGCTGCGCGATATTCTGTGTGCCGCGCCAGCTGTAATTGAAAAAGCGCCTTCCGCTGATGACCCGCTCTACTGGCAATGGGTGCAATCACTGCCATACATCGCTCATTCACGAGAGCCTGCTGTGGTGCGGCACCGCTTCCCGGTTCAGGAAAGTTCAAAGAGCATTGAGGTGAGCTTCAGATCTGCCGTCAAAGCCAACACCATTGAAGCCATCGCAGCTTTTGCCCGAAACGGCCTGGGCGTTGCGCTCCTACCGGATATCGCGATTGCGCAGGACCTGAAGACTGGAACCCTCCAGCCTTTACGTACTCTGTCAGAGCCAGAACCAACACCAATTTATGCCGTGCACAGCTATGATACTTTGCCACCCAAATCGGTGCAGGAGACAATCACGGCAATTCAGCAGGCCTTGGCAAAAGCGCTGCAATAAGGCAGGTCTCACTTGAGCCCTATCTCTAACAAATTACACAACATGCTCTGAAATCAGAGAGTTTCCGAGAATGAACTCATGAAACCTTCTCTTAAAAGCGAGCGGTATATTTTACCTTCTGACTTTACCTATACGTTAATATGTGGTCCTATGCGGCTATCGTAAGTTGAAAAGATACCGCTATGAAGCAACTGGAAGAAATGATGGCTGAAAGTGAGCAGCGCGTGGAAACAATCACAATTCCCAGCGAAGGGGCCACACTGATTGGCAAAGCCTACTGGCCAGTGGGTGACCCAAAATCCTCAGTCATTATTCACGGCGCAACCGGTGTGCCGCAGTTGTTTTATGCAAAATTTGCCCGCTGGGTTGCAGAGCAGGGCCATCTCTGCCTCACCTATGACTATCGCGACTTTGGCGCCTCTAAACAGATACATCCACGCAACTCTTCCGCCACGATGTCTGATTGGGGCCTGTATGATCAGCAAGCTGCCTTTGATGCGCTGCTGAAACTGGCTGATACGCCCAGCACTCACGTGATTGGTCACTCTCTTGGCGGCTTCATGTTGCCATTCCATCGAAACCTGGACATGGTCGATAAGGTCACCACAGTTGCCTGCGGTCAGGTTTATTGGCGTGACCACCATATGCCATATTTCCTGACTGTTGTTGCCTTCTGGTATTTGCTAGGGCCAGCTGTCACACGTATGAAAGGTTATTTGCCTGGTAAGGCACTTGGGATCGGCGCAGATATTCCTGCTGGTGTTTACTGGCAATGGCGTAAATGGTGCACTTCTCCAACCTTCTTCAAGGATGACATCGGTAGTGCTTTACCTTCCATGAACCCGAAGCCCTTCACTGGCCCGATCAAAATCATGTCGTTCACCGATGATGATCTTGCCCCCAATGCCTCAGTTGAACGCCTTCCGCCTCTCTACAAAGATGCGCAGGTCACGCGACAAATCCTTAATCCGGCAGACTTCGAGCTCAAGGAAGTTGGGCATCTGAAGGCCTTCGCCAAGCAAAACGCGGTCTTGTGGCCTGAGATTCTGGATATTTCTTGAGGCAGGCCGCTCCACTAACAAAGGGCAAATGAAAAAGACCAGAGCTGACGAGAGCACCTAACCACGCATTAGCGCCAATCTGCTTTACTGGCGAAAAAGTGGGTAGTCCCATGCTTCTTCGACTGATCAAAGTTCTGGTCTCCTTGGCGTTCGGCGGTTTTGCTGCTCTGGTCTGCTTCAACAATTATCAGGATGCACCGGCCAATCTGGCGTATATTGAAAGCGTCATTTCCATGGTGGGCACGTTCCCAACCAGCCCCAAATTCCGGGCTGTGTTTCCTCTGGAAACCGCACCCACCTTCCTCACCATTATTCTGGCCATAGAAGGCTTCATTGCTCTCTTGCTGGTTCTGGGAAGCTTGCGCATGCTGGCCAGCATTCATCGGCCAGCGGCCTCATTCAATCGCTCCAAATCCACCGTCTCCTTCGGCTTTTGCATCGCCATTCTGCTTTGGTTTGGCATCTTTGTAACAGGAGCAGGAGAGTGGTTCCTCGCATGGCAATCTCCACTCGGGAGAGGGGCCATAGACACCTCCTACAACATCAGCATCATCGCATTTCTGGGGCTGATCTTCGTGAACCAGAAAGAGGAAGACCACGGCTGAGACGGTGGGAGACCATGAGATCCACCCCATTAGATGTGACCTGAGACTATCCATCTGAGGCATTTGAAGGACTGCTTTTGCCTAGGAATTGTTCCACGTTTGAAACATCGACCACTTGTGGGGACGGGGAACAGACATGGATACAAGCTTTGGGAGGAATGTATTTTCTGGCCAGCCAGCAGCTTCAAACAGGAAGCCGCACAGGTCCATACCCGCGCGTTTTCTTGATGATGACTACTTGATTGGCCTCGGCCTCGCACTGCAAAAAAAGAAGGGCAACGAGTACCTGACAGGAAGCGGCAACACCGTTCAACGCAAAATCGCCAACCAACCGCAGCGGGTGACGCTCCAATACACCAACAAATCCTTCTATTTCTCCTCCATCTGTGATGGTGCCATCGTGGTGTTTGATTATCTGCCGCAAAATGAAAGCATGGCACATTTCAATGAATACGCCCATGTCGGCAAACGCTTCGCCACCATCAGGAAACCGCAGATCTGCGAAGTTCATCGTGTTGCTGAAGAAACCGATGCCGCCAATGCCATAGACCTGCTCCTCGCCGACTACCCCGGCAACCTCACCATGCTGCACCCACTCAAGACCAACAAATGGTTCAACAAAGACCGCATAGATTGGTACGCCCGCCAAGGCGGCCGCCACTACCGCATCGAAACCTCAAACCTCGGCTCAAGCCTCTATCAATGGAAAGACAACCAACCCCTCCTGCGCTTAACCCCCGAGCAGATCTTGTTACACACGCAGGTCCGCCTGCAGCGTAATGGCGGAGAGAACTAGCCTAACGGCGCCTTATGCAAATGTGCTCTGGTGATTTTGGGCAGGTCAGGCGTTCAAACGAGGAGTTTGCGTCATAAAAAAAGCAGCCATTTAGGCCGCTTTCTACGTCTTAGGCTTTCAGTTCTAACCCATCAGGACTTCTTTACGAATTCCGTCAGAATAACAATGCGTTGGTCGTTGACGCGGCCTTCGATGTGCTCTGCATTATCCTGCACCAGAGTAATGTTCCGCACCGCTGTGCCGCGCTTAGCAGTGAAGCCCGCGCCTTTGACTTTAAGGTCTTTGACCAGCGTCACGGTGTCACCAGCAGAAAGCACAGCACCGTGCGTATCCTTGTGCACGATAGCGTCTTCATCCTCTGCCGCTGGCATGCCGGACTGAGCCCACTCAAGCGTTTCCTCATCCAGATACAGCGTATCCAGTAGGTCTCGTGCCCACGCCTCACCGGAGAGGCGGCCAAGCAGACGCCATGCACTCACCTGAACCGCTGGCTCAGTGCTCCATGCGCTCTCATTCAGGCAGCGCAAATGGTTCACATCCAGCTCAGCTTCACTCTCCAACTGCGCGGAGCAAGTGCCGCAAACCAGAATGGATTTTTCTGCACTGCCATCGCTATCCGGACCAACTGCGACTGCAGCAAGATCCTCTGTCGCACCGCAAAGCTCGCATTTATCGTCTGCGCGGCTGCGCAGGTCATTCTCAAGGGACATGGCTAAAGGCCTTTAGATCGTTGTTTCACGAAAAAGGCGACCAGAGGCCGCCTTAAAATTCTTTGCCGTAAAGTTGGCTTGCCGCAAAGCTCACCTGTCCTGAGGTTTTGCTTGCCCGCTCGACGGTGCTTTGCACCTTACCCTCGCGTGCCTTCGAAACTCGCAATGATTCACTGGATCATTGCGTCGAGCCTACTGGCCCGACCGTTCCTTTTGCTCGCCAGCTCGCCGCAGAAAAGCTGCTTACTCGCGCGCGGCCTTCGCACCTTCAAACGACTCACTGGATCGTTTGATCTTGTTAAAACAAGACCGGTGCTCAGTCATCCATCTTCAGCGCTTGAATGAACGCTTCCTGAGGGATCTCAACCTTACCGAATTGGCGCATCTTCTTCTTACCCGCCTTCTGCTTGTCCAGCAGCTTGCGTTTACGGGAAGCATCACCGCCATAACATTTCGCGGTCACATCCTTACGCAGGGCAGAAAGGGTCTCACGCGCAATCACGCGGCCACCAAGTGCTGCCTGAATAGGAATCTTGAACATGTGCCGCGGGATCAGCTCTTTCAGAACCTCACACATCGCACGGCCGCGTTTGTCCGCCTGTGACCGGTGAACCAGCACGGAAAGCGCATCAACCGGCTCGTCGTTCACCAGAATGGACATCCTGGCCAAATCACCAGCACGGTATTCGCTGATTGTATAATCAAACGAAGCGTAGCCCTTGGAGATGGACTTCAAGCGGTCATAAAAGTCAAAGACCACTTCGTTGAGCGGCAAGTCATAAGTGACCATTGCACGAGACCCAACGTAGGAAAGGTCAACCTGCACACCACGGCGATCCTGACACAGCTTCAAGATGGCACCGAGGTACTCATCTGGTGTCATAATGTTCGCACGGATCCATGGCTCGCGGATTTCTTTGATCTTCACAACATCCGGCATATCAGCAGGGTTGTGCATCTCAAACTGAGAACCGTCTGTCATCTCCATCTCATAAACAACAGATGGCGCTGTTGCGATCAGATCAAGGTTGAACTCACGGGACAGGCGTTCCTGAATAATCTCAAGGTGCAGCAGACCAAGGAAGCCACAGCGGAAACCAAAACCAAGCGCAGCCGATGTTTCCATCTCATAGGAAAATGACGCATCATTGAGGCGCAGCTTGCCCATAGCAGAGCGTAGGTCTTCAAAGTCGTTGGCATCAACCGGGAAGAGACCACAGAACACAACAGGCTGAGCAGGCTTAAAGCCCGGCAGTGCTTCGGTGCAGCCCTTTTTATCCGTAGTGATGGTGTCGCCCACACGGGTATCAGCAACTTCCTTGATGGAAGCTGTCAGAACACCAATTTCACCCGGTCCAAGGCGGTCCGTTGCAACGAAGGCTGGGGTCATCACACCAACGCGGTCAACTGGATAAACAGCGCCAGTGCCCATCATCTTGATGGTGTCGCCTTTTTTCAGTTCACCGTCGATGATGCGAACCAGAACCATCACACCAAGATACGTATCGTACCAGCTGTCCACCAACATAGCCTTTAACGGGCCATCCGGATTGCCTTTTGGTGCAGGAAGCTGTTTGACGATTGCTTCCAAAACATCAGGAATACCAAGTCCGGTCTTCGCTGAAATCATCACGGAGTCAGACGTATCAAGGCCGATCACATCTTCGATCTGCTCTTTGATGCGATCCGGCTCGGCAGCAGGCAGGTCAACCTTGTTGAGAACGGTCACGATATCGTGGTCGTTGTCGATCGCCTGATAGACGTTCGCAAGCGTCTGCGCTTCCACACCTTGGGAGGCATCAACCACCAACAGGGAGCCTTCCACCGCAGCAAGGGAGCGAGAAACTTCATAGGCAAAGTCCACGTGACCTGGGGTATCAATCAGGTTCAGCGTGTACTCTTCACCGTTATCTGCCTTATAGATCAGGCGAACGGTTTGAGCCTTAATGGTAATGCCGCGCTCCTTCTCGATATCCATGGAATCGAGAACCTGCTCCGTCATCTCACGATCAGTGAGAGTGCCGGTAGACTGGATGAGGCGATCGGCCAGGGTGGACTTACCGTGGTCGATGTGCGCGACAATCGAGAAATTGCGAATATTGGACAAAGTTTTGGTCGTCATGGGCGCTCAATTACCACTGCTTTGCTCTATGGCAAAGCACATAATAAGCGCCCACGCGCTTTTTTGCCGTTTTCCAGCCAATAAAGTGAATAGCAATTGGCTTTCTCTCAGGTTTTCGCTGTTATCTGGCTAAAAATGATACTCAAAGCCAAGACCAAACAAATGAGCTGAAATATCCGTAGATGCGGAGCCTGTACTTGAGATATTATCAGATGCACTAAGTGTGAAATCTGCAGTTTGGAAGAAACCGTACTCTAGTGTTGCACCCAGCTTTGGGTTTATTGCGATTGTCACTCCGCCTCGTGCGAGGAGTGCTGCAACCGTTGATTGCTCACCCTTCAATGTGAATGCATCCGTGCCGTTGCCGCCGGTAATTGTGCCGATAACTGGAAAAGCTGCACCAACGCTAATACCGGCAAACGGAATGACTTTCTTTGTTAACGGGGACAATGGGGCTGATAATACGATGCCCCCCATAACATAAGCTGCAGCAACAGTCCCACTTCCACCCGGCACTCCAGAAAGGCTTGATATGCCGTTACTGATGTAGCCAGTGTCTAGCTGTAGTTTGACGAAATCTCCAGCTGTTACTCCACCAAAGGCTGCTGCATTCCATCCAATATTATAATCGATAAATCGTGTCCGACCTGTCCCAAATGTATTCAAGTCTCCGTCTGGTGCGTAAGAGATAAAGCCCTTTGCACCTGCATAAGGTTTGAGTGGAAACATGCCCATCGCCGCCTTTTCAGCCGCTGCTGCCGCTGCTTCTTGCGCAGCCGCCGCCAAATCCGCAGCATAGGAACGGGCAGAGAGTGCTCCTGTCGCCAATAACGCAGAAACTAACATGATCACAGTAGAGGAAAACTTTCCCATTGCGCACTATCTCCTGAAGTCCTGAAAGGGAGATTCGCGCAAATAGACAAGTCTTACCAAATAATTAATGGTGTAATTCACAGAACATGTAAAATATAGGTATCAATTACAATGATATAACTTGTCTGGTATCTATAAAGTCTGATGATTTTACCAGTAGTCGCTACGCGCAAAACAAGGCGGCAACCTGCCGCCTCTGTCAATAGTGAAAATTAGCGAAGTTCTTACATATGTTACCCGCTAAAAATCATAGCGAAGACCAACGCCGATAAGGTGAGAACTTAGATCTGACTCCAGTGTGTTTTCTACTGAAACGCCGCTTTGGGTTGTTTTTTGCTTGATGTCAAAATCGGCCGTTTGGAAGTAAGTATAATCTGCAAAAAGGTGAGTGTTTTCATACGCCTCATAAGAAAGGCCGCCAGTGAGTTTCCATGCAAAAACATATTGATCTTCGATCTCGATTTGCCGTGTCTGACCCAAGAGCGCATTTGAGAGGATTGTTTTATCCATATCTGGCTTTGCAATGCCAATACCACCTCCCGCGAAGGCCGTCAGCTGATCTGTAAGAGCAAAATCAGCAAGTATGTTTGCCATAGTGTATCTGGCAAAGATTTTTCCTCTTGAGCTGTAATCGATTGGAATGGTGTCACTGCTCATATCTTTGACCGAGTTGACAAGATATCCTAGTTCACCTTCAAGACGAAGATACTCATTCAACCTATATCCAAGGCTAGTGCTTGCCGACCATTCGCTTTTATAGTCAAAATCATAGCTATCAGTTGGCACACCTCCGATTGGGTCAAAGGTGCTACGAAGTGAAAATGCCTTTGCGCCTTTGAGCGAGATATACATGCCACTGTCTTGAGCCTGCGCAGCGGATGCTCCGGTAATTATTAATCCAACGCCCGCAATAAGGGTGGAAATACACAGAACCTGTTTCACTTCAAATACTCCAGATATGAAAGTGTAAGCAGATTGATATTCAAGGAGTGAGATAATTGCTGCTGAGTAACGTGTTTACTCTCTGTTAAGTAACGACTACCCGTAGGTGCAGTAATTAATTGATAACCTTAAAATCAACCATTGAAATTTGATGTAATCATCAAAAACTATGGTTAAATTTACGTAAAATAATTTGATGTTTAGTAAATTTTACCTATCTGATGTCTGCTCGGTTTTAACTCCAGATCCCAGACTATCCTGCAATAAACTCAAGTGTTTGCGCGCGGTGTGTTCTTGAGGCCTGTCGTAAAATATGACAATTCTGCTGAAAGTTAAGGCGTATCTATCAAAACTACGCAAAAAGTAGATTTCCGGGGCAACACGCATACCTTCACTCTAGCGTTATTTGCACCGGGCATTTTAAAGGGGCTTCCATGAAACTGCGTCATGCAACCAACTCTGATCTTCCTGTCATCCTGGAAATTCACAATGATGCAGTCAAAACTCTGGCTGCAATCTGGACGGATGCGTTGGAGACTTTGGAAGACCGTAAGACCTGGTTCGAAAACAGGATTGCTGGCGGGTTTCCGATCATCGTGGCTGAAGACGACAACGGTAATGTGCTGGGATACGGCAGTTATGGCCCGTTCCGTGAGAAGCCAGGCTATAACAAAACCATGGAGCATTCAGTTTATGTAACGCCGCAATCTCGTGGAAAAGGGGCTGGATCCGTATTGCTTGAAAAACTGATCGAACTTGCAAAACAAGATCAGAAACACGTCTTAATCGGTGCCATCGACAGCGACAATAAAGGCTCAATCCGATTGCACGAACGCTACGGCTTCAAAGTCAGCGGAGAGCTCCCCCAAGTCGGCTTCAAATTCGGCCGCTGGCTGGACCTGACCCTGATGACGCTCATCCTGAACAACGACAAAGCCCCAGCTGCGTACATGCATGATTGAGGAAAAAGGGAGCGATAGCGCTCCCCGATATATATGTCCAATCATAGAAGAATGAATGGCGAATATCTTTAGGGCCACGTGAAGTAGAAGGCCAGATTTTTGGCAACTTGCACATAGTACGCGTTGTGGCCTGTTCTCTTATCAATTGAACGACCTTCGTCATTTACATAGGTGAGATCTGCGAACAGACTATCAGCACTCGCATACTCTCCAACGTGAGTAATCGAAGACATTCCTACGACATACTCTCCATCAGGATTTAGATAGACGATGTAATCAGATTTTGTCTCAAACCCATAATCCGCCATATCTTCCATCTGGAGCGTGCCGTCTTGCATCGCTTTTTTTATCTCGATTGCAATAGGATCGCCGGTCTTTGCACTGGCATTGATTGCGCTCATAACCTCTCGGAAAACAACTTCACTATTCGGATCTGTCCAATCTTTGGATATATCAAAGAATTTCTGAATAGCTTTAGCCTTACGGTCTTGCTGCGATAGATATGACTGTATGACGTTGTCCATTGCGTCAAGATTAAGCCCAACAAGGACTTCAAAGATTTTGCTTATGGCTTTCTTCGCTGGGTCGTTGCTGTTTTCAGCCTCAGTTTTTGCATTTTGACTTTTCTGTCGAAGCTCGTTGTCTGGCGTAAACCGAACAATGTCTTGAAGCAGACCAATCGCAATTTCGTCCTGCGTCATAACTGGAGCAGGGTCATAATTTCCGGCAAAATTAGTAAATGAAAAGGATAAGCGAACGCCACTAACATCCATAATGAATACCTCTACAGAATATCAATAAATTGCTATTGAAATCAGCATGCGCACTGAAACAACAGACATCATATCTGTAGGTAGCAAAATCTAGCTCTTACATGAGCTGAGAAATAAGTAAACGTGTTTGTATGTGGAGTCAAATACTTGAATTTATTTGATTTTACTACAATTTTAATGTTGTAAGCGTGTTGGATGTATTTTAGCAGGTTGGGCGCTGTTTACGTATTCATATAGAGCTTACTATGAATGATCATAATTCATCTATGTCATGATGCATTGATTATGAATACTCTGTCAGTTGGCTAGCTCGAAGAATACCGGTTTCTGCCGACACCGCTTGTCTAAAAAGTGCAAATCTGTACTGAGCAACCACTCATCTCCTAAGATGGTGGAGTAAATGAACTCAGTAGTTTGCTTGCAAACGTGCCGGGGAGTTCTCTACGGTCATGAATATGGTTTTTTCTACTTCAGCCTCTTTCGAAAGGCATGGATTAAACTCCAGTACAAGAAAGCAGTCACCGCTGAATAAACTGGAGGTTGTTCGATCAGCTACATCACCATGTGCGTGCCAACCTTACTCCGACCTCAAAACCGTTGCACAGTTGTTAGGCAGGTCAGCAACAGCAAGCGGAGGCTTTGGCTTGCGTGGTTTTGGTTTCTCACCTGGTTTCGGCTTCTTAGGAACCCAGGGAGTATCAGAAAGCCAATAAGTCAGCTCTTTGCCGCAGCCATCGCCAGCAGGTGGCACGGCCTGATTTTTACACTGTGTGCTGCCGTCTGGGCAGGCCATCCGTACGTGGAAGTGATAGTGGTGTCCCCACCAGGGCCGTACTTTGCGCAACCAGTCGCGATCAGCACTCTCAAACTCACACAGTGCTTTCTTGATTGTCGGATTTACAAAGATGCGAGCCACACCATCGTCCTGGGCAGCGCGGCGGATTAGTTTTGCATGGGCATTCGTCCAGCGTTTCGGGTTGACGCGGCGGTCCGCCCCCGGTTTGCTCAGGTTGCCATTCAGCATGGAAATTGCGCTCTCTGACTCGCGCTGCTTGGCGCTGAAGCGTGTGTCTGGCATTTGTCTCAGCCAGATATCAGCATCCAACCCAATCTGATGAGAAGCATGACCCGTCAACATCGGGCCACCACGCGGCTGCGAAAGATCGCCAACCAGCAAGCCATTCCAGCCCAGATCAGGTGCATCAGCAGCCAGACGCTTCAGGAAATCAATGAGAACAGGGTGCCCCCAATTGCGGTTACGAGACAGGCGCATGACCTGCCAGTTCTCACCGTCTTTAGGAATAGAGACAGCCCCTGCAACACAACCTCTTGCATAGCTGCCAAAGGAGAGAGGTTTCGTTTTGGCAGGTGTTTTCTTGTGCCCGAAGTGATACTTGGCAGCTCCCGGAAATTCGGGCTGCTTTTTCAGGGCGTCGCGATAATCCTTAGCAGAGAGCGGAGGCTTCGTGTCAGGAAGAGGCACAGCATGAGCACCAGCAGAAAGTAGGCTCACAACAATTCCACCAGCCATTAAGGCAATTGTGCGCTGATGACCTCTCAACCCAAACATGATCCCTCCGATGGATCCACGGCTATAGCGTGAATCACTTTCACTATTCGTCCTAGTGGTTGTAGCAGGGGCGGAAGGATTGTGAAGCCTAAAAGCCAGGGCCATCCTGCCTTTCTTCCATAATATCTGCCAGTTTATCGAGTTCATCTCCGTGGCCGGAAAGGAGGTCATCTGCAATGCGGTTGAGCTGAAGCACCTCGCCCGGACGCACGCTATAAATGTCGCTGCCAAAGTGTGGAAGATCAGCGTTGAGGCGAATATACTCAATCCCCGGCATGTCTTTAAACAGCACGTCAGCATACTGTCCCGTGGAGGCCGTTTGCCCATGCATATAGCTAGAAAGCAGGGGCGTGCCTTCTTCAGGAGAAAGCCAGCCACTCGTGCCCCAGTTCACTGCCTGATTAAAGCTATGCTTCTCTTCAACCGGATTACCTGAGCCAAGCGAGAGAATAATGATGTCTTTAGGCGCCCATCCATGACGACGTGCCTCTGCATAGGCTGCAAGAACTGGATCATTCAGGAAGCCGGCAGCGTCAATCATGATTTCTTCATCGCCGGTCGTCAGGTTCTCAACGCGGGCTGGTTCAAACCACGATGGGGAGGAGGTCGTTGCCCGCACAGCCTGCCAGAAGTAATAGTCGTCCCGTCCAGTTGTGTTGTTGCTCATGGAAACAACACGGCGGTTTTTCAGGTCATACGCAGTCAGCAGAATAGCCGTCATACTGCAGGAAAGCGCACTCCAGCCAATATGCTGCTTGATAGCTTGTTCAATGGGCCGCTCCTGAATGCCCTTATTGAACTGCCCGAAAGTATGGTAGAGGCGTCGAGGCAGCCAGTGCCTGCGGTTGTTCATGTAAAGCTCGCGGGCTTCGATCTCAAAAAACTCTTGCAGTTCGCTGAGCGTCATCGCTGGCTGGCCGGATTTGTCACGGTCTGGGTTCGGCGCCGTCAGCCCGGCAGCAATCAGGCCGCCGCTGGATGTTCCGCAGATCAAATCAAAGTATCGGCAAAGAGGAGCGGATTTTCCGCGCTCATATAATTTGGTCTCAAGGCCGCGCAGCAGACGAATGGGAATAAGGCCGCGCGCTCCGCCACCGTCAATGGAAAGGATAATGCGTTTTCTTTTTTTCATAGACAAACCCGATACAGTGATCTTGTGTTTTAATTTGCTCTTATACGTATCGAGTTTGTCCAAAAATGAGGTGAAGAGATGGCACCTGCGCCCGCACAAATCCAAGCACTTGCAATTGCAGTGAATTAAGGGTTAAGCCGCTTCACTCACAAGGGTGAGGGATACTGCCACCTTCGCAATTCTGCCACCAAGTGCTTTGGCTGTATCTTTGTCGGCTTTCGGTGGAACAACCTCCGGTCCTTCGTCCGCATTGGCCTGTGCCATGACGCCGAGTGTGCTGCCCAAACGGTTGAGATCTTCCTCAGAACCTGTACTGCTGTTGTTGCCGGGCATCAGATCCAGCCCAACCCAGATCATGCCATGTTGAGCAGCAAACACGCTCAGCTGTGTTAGCGTGCCAAGTTTATCGCCACTGCGAGAAGCCGATACTGTAAACGCTCCAGCAACTTTATTGACCCAGCCACGTTCCATCCAAACTTTGGAACTGGCATCCATAAAGGCTTTAAACGGCGCACTCGCACTGCCCATGTATGTTGGCGAGCCAAAGATAAGGGCATCAGCCGCCGCCAGCTTGTCCCAGTTTACATCATCTAATGTGCCGACTGACATCAGCTCAGCATCTGCACCAGCATCCAATGCACCTTGCAGCACGGCGTCTGCTAGGACTTGAGTGTGACCATACCCACTATGATAAACGACGATGACCTTGCTCTGCACGCTCATTGCAAATTCCTTTTTCCTGCACTGTGAGTTCGACAGCACCTGTCTATTCAGCTATGTGTCATTCGTCTAATGCATGTAAGGTATAGTCATTATGCGTCAGGTGAATTTACGCAATGTAGATCTGAACCTCCTCGTCGTTTTGGAGAAGCTGCTGGAAACACGCCACGTGTCTATTGCTGCCACGCAATTGCACATGAGCCAACCCGCAGCGAGCCGTGCTTTGCAACGCTTGCGTGATGCCCTGCAAGATCCATTACTGGTGCGCATTGCCGGAGAGTATGAACTGACGGAAAGAGCCATGGAGATCCAAAGGCTACTCCCCTCTGCTCTGGCAACGATAAAGGACGTCATCGCTAAACCGCAGTTTGACCCGGCCACTGCGGAAGAAACCATCCGCTTTTCAGGCCCGGAGCTGGAGGTAAACCTCTACGGGCCGCCACTGCTACAGCGTATGAAGCAGGATGCTCCCGGCTTAAAGCTCGAGCTGAAAAGTGACATCCGCAATCAGTTCGAACCGCTGGAAAGTGGAGAGGCGCATTTTGTCCTGTCTGGCCAAACCCCAGCATCAGCGACAAGCCAGCTTCATCGTTTCTCGCTGGGCCGCTTCAGTTACGTCTGCCTGATGAGCAAAGACCATCCTCTTGCAGGCAAGCCTATATCGCTTGAGGACTACCTCAGTCAGGACCATATCTCGATTATGATCACGGGTTCTGGACACAGTATCATTGACGAGAAACTGGCAGTGCTGGGCCACAAAAGAAACGTCGCGGTAAAAATCGGCAGCTTCTTTGCGGCCATGCACTTCTGCGGCCAGTCCGACATGCTCTTTCTGGTGCCTTCCATCTTCGACACCCAAATCTACACCGGCCACAACACTGTTTCCTCCCCAGTGCCGGACTTCCTCAAAGACCATCACCAGGAATTCTTCCTCTACTGGCACGAGCGCTACCACCACGACCCAATGATCAAATGGACCCGCGACCTGATGAAAGAAACTACGAAGCAATACCGGTAGCTAAAGTGACGATGTATGCCACGCACTTAAAAACTGCTTGAGAACCTGACAGCAAGATCGCCTCCAAGCTTGTCCTGATAACGGGCCGAAAAGACCTTCCCCAAGACCTCAACACGGCTTTGCTCAGTCATATTATAGGCTGCACTTGCTTCGGCAACAAAACGAGCTCTGTTCTTTGAACGATCTGCACCAACAGAAAAATGTGCCAGACCGGGGATATTGGTAGAAGCTGATACCTCTACGTCATCTGCAAAGAAGTCCACTTCACCCTGCAAACCAAAACCGAGTTCCAGTTGCTCAAAAACTGAAAATCGGGACCGGAGGCCAAAGACACCAGCGGCTGCACTTGTTGAGCTACCGTGAATATGGGCGATGGTGTCCAGCTCTGTTTGCTCGTCATATCCAGCTTGATAGGTGTTCTCCCAATATGCACCGATATAGGGGGAGATCATGAAATTCTCTGAGAATTGATGGTCAGCAATAAGTCGTGCGCCCACAGTCCTGCTGCTGAAATGAGTGGAGCCCCTTCCTACCTGTACATCAGTGAAATCTTGCCCACGCGTGACATCTGCATCGCTATAAAGCCATGCCCCATCAAGGCGGGCACGAACAGGCGTATCCTTAGAACCGAGAGGAAACGAACCAATCAAATACTCGGCGAATGCACCGACGCCAATACCGTAATTCAAGCCCAACGTTGAACCAGTATTCCCTTCTCCATAGGTCCCAACACTTGCACCGAGTTTGAAAGCATCGCTGATGTTGACCGCACCAGTTAAACTACCACCAAAAGCATTGGTCCCCTGAAACAAACTAGTTGCGCCAGCCCGAACACCCAAACAGGCATTGCGGCCCTGCGAAATGTGGCACTCTTCCTCCCTAAGCTTCCTCGCTAAATGACTATTCAGATCCACGGCATTCGCAAATTCATTTGCGACCTCAATGGCAGAAGCTTGCACGTTAGTGAGATCTTGAATAGCTGTGCGATAAATGAAGGCGCTGTACGTGGTTCCATCATATGAGTAGCCGGTAATCGTTGAACCGTCAGCGCTAATGTCAATCGCATGAGTAGCAACAGCCCCTGTCAGTTGGCCGAGATCTTTCATTTCTCCATTTTGCCATCGAAATGCGCGTGTTCTGGCAGCTCCGATTGAGTTGCCGACAACAACACCGCTGCTATCACTTACCCCCAAAGCATAGGAGTAGGAATCTCCGCGAAGAGTCCCCAAACTTTCAACTTTGCCATTGACCCATCTCGTGGCATTGGGAGTGCTGCGGTCTCCAGAATGCCCTACGATGATCCGCCCATCAGCACTTACATCTTTTGCATCAGCCTCAACATCCCCTGTGAGAGGATTGAGTTCTTCCATCAGGCCATTTTGCCATCGAAACGCTCCGGAGATCTGGTTTCCTTTATTTAAAGTGCCGACGACTACGGTTCCATCGGCATTTACATTTTCTGCTGCTGCTTCACTAGCGCCCCCAGTCGTACCTAGGTCTTGCATGATGCCATTTTGCCAAAGAAATGCGCGTGTGAGGCCGTTGGAATTATCTGCGTTGCCCACCACAATCTCTCCAGATGCATTGGTCGCGGTTGCAAATGCCTCGTTTCCTCCAGGAAGGTGTCCAAGGTCCTGTAAGTGACCTCCCTCCCAACGGAATGCACGTACCACACTCGAATTTGAATATTTTATAGAGTTGCCAATAACAACTTGCCCATTAGCGCTGACCCCTGTCGCAAATGAGCTCGAATATCCTGGAAGATTGCCAAGAAGGACAGGGGGGGACTGAGTTGTATTCCAGACAGCTGCGCTAGAGGCCCCTGCCAGGCCCTGTACGCCAACGACTATTGTCCCATCTGCATTGATAGCGTTAGCAAGAGAGAGAGTTACAGAAGGGTCTTGTGGGTGAGGTAAAGAAGTGACCACCTCCAAAGGTGGCCATTGAAGCTGGCTTTGTGCAAGGCTCGTTGTGATGGTAAAAGGTGACCAAAATAAAGTAAGCGCCAAACCTGCTAGACGAAATTCTGACGAGAAAGGTGAAAAGTGCATGAGCAATAAGAGTCCGAAAAAGCGAGGCTCAATCTTGGCCGCTAATCATCCAAAAGTACCGAGATAGAGAGCACTGCAAATATATGTTTCATTCACTGATGAGCATAAATTGAAGTCCTGGCAAAAATGAAGTGTCCGACAATTACGGAAAAGCTCACCTTTAAGGACTGCCATGAAACACCAGAGAAAATAGTTCGGAGGTCTTTGGGCTCATTTGACACGATGAAGCAAAAGTAAGCCTCACTCAGGTGTTGTCAGTGAAGAGGTGATTTCTTTTATTTATCAACAGTTTAAATTCGTGCACACAGAAATTATTGTGCTTTGGCCCAATGAATATAAGTATTGAGCGGAGTCCCCTTGCTCCGATGCAGTTCATTCCGCATTTCACTGGGGCTCATGTCAAACTCGCTTCGAAACACCTTGGAAAATGTCGATAAGTGCTTAAAGCCACACGCCTCAGCGAGCTCTCCAATTTCTTTCCGATTTTGCAGGCGTAGGAGCTGGCGGGCCCGAGCTAACCGCATGGTGCGTAGGTACTTCGCAAAGCCTCCCATTGGATCAAGCAGACGGTAAAGGGTACTTCGCGAAATACCCATCAAGTGGGCAAGATCATCACTGCTCAGATCAGGGTTAGATAAGTTGTGTCGGAGCAGGCCTTTTACTTGAAGTCTGCGGAGATGCTGAACTGAACGGGAAAGTGTAAAGCTGGAGTTTTCATTGTCTTGATGTGACACGATCTGTCCGACCAACTCTGCGATGCAATCAACAATGCTGGTGTATTGGTCATCCGTAAGCGTGTTGATCTCTGTGCTGAGACTGAGCATCAATTGCCGAATGATTGGCAAGGGAGTAGAATTCCCGCGAAAGATCTGGATAGGGTGGCTACGCTGGGCTGAAATGTAACCACTCAACTTCTCGCGTGGCAGCATCAACTTGCAAAGTTGATAATCTGCGTGATGTGCAGACATGGGCTGTGTAGCATCATAAAAAATCAGATCACCGCTCTGCAGTCCAAAGCTCCCTTTGGAGCATTCAAGTTCGCTTCCTCCGGTATGGCAGTAGAACTGAATGCAATACACATCGATGTTGTCTTGTGCAGTTCGCTTCTCAGTTCGCTCGACATAATAGTGACCACCGGAAATCAGACAAAGGCTGGCATCTGGAAGAAATCGGGCGCTTACAGATGCAGAAAAGTTCTCTACGGGCGGGCAATAGGCTTTGTTCACCACATCCCCGGTAACCGCTTGATAGGTTTCTACCCAGTCCCCCACCGAACGTCTTTTTGCCGATGCAAAGAAATATGATCTGATTTTTTTCGCAAATGAAGATGATGCCAATACGTTGCAGCTGATGGTGGTAGTGTTAACACTTGGAAATCGAGGGAGCAAGTGAGTAGGACGCTCTGCAGAATCGTTTCGGACCTACGCTTCAATCTCCTTTAACTGACCAGAAACTTTGAAGCTCAATGCAAATCTGAGAAAGCATCATTTCGTGAAAAAGAATATTCTGATTGTTGGTGGTACGTCTGGCGTAGGTCTTGAGCTGGCGAAGCATTATGTAAAAGAAGGCCATAATGTTGGGCTTACTGGGCGCCAAAATCCTGAGCTTGAAGGAGCAGCCTTTCAAAAACTCTCGATGACAGATGACCCGGTTCAGTTAGCCCGTGACATCGATCAGGTGTTGGACGGCTTCAACAATGTTCATACGCTTATCTACGCCGCAGGTTTCCTTCAACGTGGGCATATTGACGAGCTTGCTGATGATCAACTCGGGACTATGGTCAATGTCGGACTGCTGGCACCTATGATGTTGCTACAGCGCCTGAAAAGAAGATCAGATCATCCTCTTAAGATCATGCTCATCACCTCCAGTTCGCAGTATACGCCTCGTGAGTTGGAGCCAGCATATTGCGCGACCAAATCTGCTCTAGGAATGCTAGGCGCATCACTCGTGCGTGACAAAGGCCTCGGCAAAGTTCTTGTCGCAGCACCGTCGGGAATTCAAACGCCATTCTGGGCTGATACCGAGGAAGATACAGAGACGATGCTAGATCCGTCCTGGGTATCAGAACAAATTGTCGAGCTCTCCGGTGGTAGCTTTAAATATAAGTTTGCAAAACTGCTGAGAGACCCGGCACGCGTAGAGGTCGTCGAAACTTTGGATAATAATCTGGTAACAATCTAGGCGGTTAGGCAGCTTGCTGACGGGAGGAGCCTTGATGGAACACAACATGATCCTCGTTAAGCCAGACCCGTCTAATCAACAAAGGTTTGTCGAGGCCATCAGTGCTGACCTCTTGGAGAGCGGATACGAGATTGTTGCAGTTAGAAATAGGTAGCTGAGTTCTGCAGAATTTGAAGGCAACTTTATCTGCAAAAGTAGTCAGCACTTAGCGTACATAACCAGTGGTCCAATCGCAGCAATACTTTATCGTGGCCATTCTGCTGTTGGCTTCGGAAGGAACTATAAGTTCCATTTCAGAAAGCAGATTTAAGCGCTAAAGATATGCCTGAAGTGAGGGTCTTGCTTCTGCATGATCTGCAGGAATATTCGCAGCATATCAGACACATGAAAGAGACGCATAAGATACACGGAGTGGTGTGCTACAAGCCGAAATTAACACTTCTGGAAACGGAAATGCTACGCACAGCGATACTGGAGAACAATCTGTTCTGTGTTGGTGGCAGCTTCGGCGGGCAATCACCCGGTTCGATCAGAGCTTCGCAAGAGTTGGCCGATATGTTTGATGCCCACTTTGAGCGTATCTAAAAAATCTGTCTCTCTACCCACCTACCCATTCGAAACAAACTTCAGCCCGACGATTGCAGCGATGAGCATGGCTATGAAGAAGAGGCGGAGGAAGGTGACTGGTTCTCCAAAGAGGAAGATGCCAAGGATGGCGATGCCAGAAGCTCCGATCCCCGTCCACACGGCATAGGCTGTACCAAGCGGTATGGACACCATGGCTTTGGTCAGGAAGTAAAGTGACAGCAAGGCTGTGATGATAAAGGCTATTGTATAGAGCGGTCTGGTAAAGCCGTCAGACAGCTTGAGGCAGACAGCAAAGGTCATTTCAAACAGGCCAGCGATGATGAGCCAGATCCATGCCATTCAGGTGCCTCCAACGCAACGTCTACAGCGTAACCTCTGGTCACCACCAACGGTGCACCAATGAGAATACGCGACGAAACAAAAGCTTGATGCCGTTTGAGCGGTCCACTCCAAATTAAGTCACCTACAAGAAACGCGGTTTAAGCCCTCAGTGTAAAGGGCTCTTTCCTTGAGATGGGTGGTTTTCTCCACCTTCCACCCATCGGCGTGTCGCCTTTGCAATGCGGGCGCCATAGGCAAAGGCTGTGTCTCTGTCTGATTGAGGAGGAGCCACTTCTGGCCCTTGATCCATGTTGGCCTGCGCTGCCGCGCCATAATACACGCCAAGGCGATTGAGATCTTCGTCGCTGCCAAAGCTGTAATTATTGCCCGGCGGCATGCCAAGGCTTACCCAGATCATGCCATGCTGGGCTGCAAAGGCTGCCATTTGAAGGAAGACGTTGTGCCGGTCGCCGCTCATGGAACCTGATACGCTGAAACCACCGGCGATCTTGTTGATCCAGCCTTGTTTGTACCAAACGGTTGCGGAGGCATCCATGAAGAATTTGAAGGGGGCAGCCACGCCGCCCATGTAGGTCGGGCTTCCAAAAACGATGGCATCAGCGGCTTCCAGAGTGTCCCAATCTGTGTCCTCATAATCGCTGACAGGCACATAAGTGACCGTGGCACCGTTTTCACTGGCACCACGGGCGACTGCATGTGCCAGTGCCTCGGTATGTCCGTTGGCAGAAAAAAAGGCGATTGCTACCAGAATGTCTTTTGACATGGACCGTTACTCTTCAAAGCCTGTCAGAATTCCGGTCTATTTGGGAGCAAACGCCTTTCAGCTACTCTAAGATAGCTCGGGTAGATTTAGATGTGCTCGATTAAAATTCTTCACGCACATCCCCGTTTGCCTAGGATTCCTTATAGGCTCCGCTGGAATAATGCAGCTCATAGGAGTGGCTGTAGATTTCCAGAATGTTGCCAAACGGATCTTCCATGTAGATCATGCGGTACGGCTTTTCGCCAGGATAATAGTAGCGCGGCTCCTTCATGCGGCGTTTACCGCCAGCTGCCTCAATCTTGGCAGCCAGACCTTCCACATCCGGGTCCTGAACACAGTAATGGAAGATACCGGTCTTCCAATATTCGAAGTTATTTTCCGGGGTCTCGTTCTGCGCAAACTCAAAAAGCTCCACACCAATGCCATCACTGGTGGAAAGATGAGCGATCTTAAAGCTCTTCCAGCCTTTACCAAACACGTCAGTACACATTTCACCAATCGGACTATCATCTTCAACAATCTCGCTTGGTTCCATGATGATGTACCAGCCCATCACATCACGATAGAACTTCACTGCAGCTTCTACATCCGGAACGGAAAGACCGATGTGAGAGAAACGTCTTGGATAAGGTGCGGACATAACAGACCTCGCTACGCTAAACTTTACAGGCGGAATGCCTTGGATACGTTGGATGTAGCAACTCTGTGAGAAAACCAGAAATTATCATTTATTAGTTTTATGATAATTTAATGTTATGTATGCTTGGGCCATGTTGAATTCCCAGTGGCTTAAGACCTTCGTTAAACTAACCGAAACTGGCCATTTTACCCAGACAGCCAATCAACTTGGCATGACACAGCCGGGTGTAAGCCAGCACCTGAAAAAGCTGGAGCAGCAAATCGATGCACCGCTGATCACAAAAATCGGCAAGGGTTTTGAGCTCACGCGAGAAGGAGAGCTTTTACTGGGCTTTGCATTGAAAGCAGAGAGGCAGGAAGCAGACCTTCGTGCGGCAATACAGCAAGACGATCCCAATACCGGTGAAGTCCGCATTGCGTGTTCCGGGTCCATGGCACTCTACCTCTATCCCAAGCTTCTCAAGCAACAGAGCCTTCATCCCGGTTTACTGCTGAAAGTCGAAGTGGCTCCCAACCATCGCAGCCTCCAACTGTTGCAAAACAATGAGGTTGATCTCTGCATCGTTACTCAGCAGACTGTTCAGTCCTCACTTGTGCAACACCACATCGGCGATGAACCGCTTTGCCTTGTGGTGCCAGCCGATTTCGAGGGGAGCCCGTCGGTCTTCGCAGACCTGGAGGCGCTGGGTTTCATTGATCATCCGGATGGACAACACTATGCAGAGCGCCTGCTCACGCCAAATTTTCCAGAGATAAGTACTGTTTCTGCTGACCTTAGAACAACTGGTTACATCAACCAGCTCAGTCAGATCCTTGTGCCTGTTGCGCAAGGACTCGGATACACGGTTTTACCAGAAACCGCCGTTCGCAGTTTTGAGGCACAAGCGAACATCAAAATTGTGGAGCTGAAAGAACCCGTCAGTGACTCGCTCTATCTGACGGCGAAAAAACATCGCACTTTGGCAGCGCGTTATGACTGGTTCAGCAAGAAAATCGCAGAACTATGCGGTCAAATGAGCAGCAGTTAGGCTACCATCACAGAAGCCTAACCATAAAATCAGATTAGCGCCCCGCCAGTTCCGCCACAGCAGCAATCATGCGGTCCAGATCTTCCGGGCGAGATAGGCGGTGATCGCCGTCTTTCACCAGCGTCAGCACCACATCGTCATGGGCCATGCCTTCAACAATGCGCAGCGCATGCTGCCATGGCACTGCATCATCCTTCTGACCTTGCAAAATGATGGTCTTGCAATTGGTGATGATCGGTGCGCCAAGCAAAAGGTTTGTCCTGCCATCCTCGATCAGATCGCGGGTGATGATGTATGGGCTGTCTTCATACTCAGATGGGCGCTCAAAGCGGCCTTTATCCATGATCTCCTGCTTGATTTCATCGGTAAACTCATGCTTCCACATCAGCTCCTCGGTGAAATCCGGGGCAGGGGCAATCAGCAACATGCCGGAGGGGGTGCCCTCGATGGTCTCGGAGGCTTCATGCAGCGCTTTTGCCAGCAGCAGTGCCATCCAGCCACCCATGGAAGAGCCAACAACAATGGTCGGTCCTTTACAGAACTGCCTGAACACAGCAACGGCTTCTTCCAACCAAAGAGAGATGGTGCCGTCAACAAACTCACCGCCGGATTCACCGTGACCGGAGTAATCCATGCGCGTGCAGGTCAGGCCTTGCTTCTCAGCCCACTCACAAAGCACTTCGGCCTTGGTGCCAAGCATGTCGGATTTGAAACCGGAAAGCCACAGAACACCCGGCGCACCGCGTTCATCATGTCGCACTGCGATCTTCCGTGCACTGTCTCCTTTGCCAACGCTGATGAATTGCGGTAAGTCAGCACTCATTCATAACCTCCAAACACTTATCGGCTTATACTGGCCGGCAATTGTTCGGAAACCTGATTACAGTGCCTCCACAGTTGCCCGCCGGACATTTTGGCGAGCATAGTTGGATCGCTCTCAAAAAACATAGAGAAATGTCCAAAGTGCCGACCATTTTGCAAATTGTCCCCGACCTTCAAACCGGCGGAGCCGAGCGCACCACAGTGGATGTCGCAGAAGCGATCGTCAACGAAGGCTGGAATAGCCTTGTGATTTCGCAGGGCGGACGCATGGTCCCCGAGTTGGAAGCAACAGGGGCGGTGCACTTTGAACTGCCAGTGAAGTCCAAGAACCCTTGGACCATGTGGCGTAATTCCTATTTGATTGAGCGTATCTGCCAGCAGAACAGAGTTGATCTGGTGCATGCCCGATCCCGTGCCCCCGCATGGTCGGCCTTGTGGGCGGCTCACCGTCTTAACATTCCTTATGTCACCACCTATCACGGCATCTATAAGGAAACGAACAAGTTCAAGGCGTTCTACAACTCCTCCATGACCCGTGCGGACAAGGTAATTGCCAACTCCAGATTCACAGCGGATTTGGTGGAAAAACGCGACCCGCGCACCAAAGGCAAAACCTCGGTTATCTATCGCGGCCCGGATGTGGAATCCTTCAACCCCGACAATATCAGCGATGAGCGTACCACAGACCTGCGCGCGCGCTGGGGCGTCTCCGACAACCGCCGTGTGGTGATAAACCTTGCCCGCCTGACCGAATGGAAAGGCCAGCGCGTGCTGATTGAAGCAACGCGCCAGCTCATCGAACGTGGCGGCTATGATGACGTGCTTGTGGTTTTGGCGGGCGATGATCAGGGGCGCGAATCCTATCGCCAGTCTTTGGAACTTCAGATTGCAGAATCTGATCTGACAGAACGCGTGCGCATTGTTGGGCACTGTTCAGATGTTCCGGCAGCCCTCGCAATAGCAGATGTTTCTGTTGTTGCTTCCATTGAGGCCGAGGCTTTTGGTCGTGCAGCTGTAGAAGCGCAGGCCGCTGGCGTGCCGATCATCGTCTCCAACATTGGCGCAGTACCGGAAACAGTTCTTGTACCACCTGTTGTAAAGGCTGAAGAGCGTACTGGTTGGCATTTTGAAAATGGTGATGCTGAAGAACTCTGCGAGTTGATGGCTCAGGCCTTGGATATGAGCGCTGGAGACCGTGCCAAACTCACCAAACGGGCTCATGACCATGTAGAACGGTCATTCACCAAGCAGGCTATGTGTGATGCCACACTAAACGTTTACCGCGAGCTGTTACCAACAGGAAGCTAACTGGTTGTAAATGTCGCGTCAGAACCTACAAAACTAGTGTTGACTTACGTGGCATTTTTCCTGATTCTAGCAATGCAGTGCAATTGATGCCCTTCCCACGCGTTTCTCGACTTGACGAAACAGTCGGAACCAGTCATTGAACTGTTACCAAATATTCGCAAGTTCGGCAGTCTAAAGAGGAGATACTCACATTCGCCGTCCGTTTCGCGCACCGCCACCCACTAAGGAAGGGCCGCGCACCAATAAAGAGATTCGCGTTCGCGAAGTGCAGCTGATCAACACCGAGGGTGACAACCTCGGCCCAACTCCAACCGAAGAAGCCCTCGCAATGGCGGTGGAACAAGGTTTGGACCTGGTCGAAATTGCTCCGAACAGTCAGCCACCTGTTTGTAAGATTCTGGACTATGGTCGCTATAAGTACCAAGCTCAGAAGAAAGCTGCAGAAGCACGCAAAAAACAGAAGATCGTTGAGATCAAAGAAATCAAAATGCGTCCGAACATCGACACTCATGATTATGAAGTGAAGATGCGGAACATGAAGCGCTTCTTTGAAGATGGTGATAAAGTGAAGGTGACACTTCGCTTCCGTGGCCGTGAAATGGCTCACCAGGATCTCGGCATGAAGTTGCTCCTGAAGGTTAAAGCAGAGACTGCGGACATCGCTAAAGTCGAGTCCCATCCAAAGCTTGAAGGCCGCCAGATGATGATGGTGCTCTCACCTATCGCTCGTTAATAAGGGTTGGTTGAAGCGCTCCGGCTTTGTTTCCGTGTAGCTACTCAACCGCAGCCCCAGAGAATTTTGAGATTACCCGGCACATTGTGTCGGGTATTTTCGTTTGTACCTGAGAGTGGAGGCTGATTATGAATGACGAGATGAAATTACATCACGAGCGAATGCTAGCGCTTGTTGCCTTCACTGCTTCCTCCTTTCAAACCTCGCATCCTTCTCCATTCGGTGGGGCGATTTATACCGCAGACGGAAGATTATTGGCTCAGGCCTACGACAGTGTGATCCGGGAGTGTGACCCGACCTGTCATGGAGAGGTCAATGCCATTCGGCAGGCCAGCAAAGTATTGGGCTCTCGCTGGCTTGACGGTTGCACCATGTACAGCACCTGTGAGCCTTGTGCCATGTGTACCGCCGCAACCATATGGGCTGGCATTGATCAGGTTGTTTTCGGCGCTTTCACCAATGAGGATGCAACTCACTTCTGGCCTCAGGAAATGGATTTGAGAACGAAGGATGTGACAGGTCATATGGTGCAACGCCCCCAGATTACAGTGATTGAAGGGGTTGAGCGTGAAGCCTGTAAGCTGCTCTTCACGCAGTGTGCAAGCGCGATGCAAAGGCTTGGGATAGAAATCTAGAGCACTTCATGGTCGGCAGCATTCTTTGTAAAAAATTATTTGCCGCATAGTCTATTTCATTCGATCAAAAGGCGCCTTAGCCTGGTTTCGACATGTTTTGAAATTGGGCGATGATAATGCGACAGGTTATTTTCTTAATTAGCTTTAGTTTTGCGCTTGCCTATGGAGTGTATTTTTGCTGGCAAGACCCGTCATTACTGAAAACCGTTGTGAAAACAACTGCTCTCGGAGTTATCGCTCTTTGGGCTTTTGTAACGCAAGCTCCGCTCCTGCTTGCATTGGCCCTGACGACATCATCAGTGGGAGATGCAGCGCTGGCTGTGCCGGGTGAAGTTCGGTTCCTTGTTGGGCTTTGCAGTTTTGCGATCGCACATGTTTTTTATATCCTCTTGTTCTCTCGAAAAATCAGGCATTTCGATTCCAGGATATTCGTATTGTCAGGAGCTGCTCTCTCCGTTCTGGTGCTTTCGACCGGTTGGTGGTTGCTTCCCTTTACCGGTGATCTGATGATTCCAGTTGCGATCTATATAATTTTGATAGCAACTATGGGAGGAATGGCAGCACAGGTTGGTGGCTGGGTTTTGATAGGCGCTCTCGCCTTCATGATGTCTGACACTCTGTTAGCTATCCAACTCTTCCGTCTGGACGACATCAGCCCTCTCCAGTTACCGGTTTCAGTAGCACTTTGGACATTATATTATTGTGGTCAGATGTTGATATTCTTGGCTATCAGCAGAGACCGGGTTCCAGTCAGCAAGTTCTCTTGAAATCTTCTTGCATTCCCATGCTGGCAGTTTTATAAGGCCTCGTTCAAAGTCGCCCGGCTGTAGTTTGCCTCCTAGGTATTTATAGGAAATCAGGCAGGAATTACAGGGCATGCCGTGGCGGCTTCTGATGCATCCATTGCAAATTTTTGATCAGTTTACTGATCATCACAAGAAAGGACGCAAAATGCCCAAGTTGAAGACGAAGTCTGGAGCTAAAAAACGCTTCAAGCTGACCGCGACTGGCAAAGTTAAGTGTGGCCAGGCTGGCAAACGCCACGGCATGATTAAACGCACGACTAAGTTCATCCGTAACGCACGTGGTACAACCACTCTGTGCGATGCAGATGCACGTATCGTGAAAAAATATCTGCCTTACGGCTAAGCCTTAAAACCTGACACTAGGAGACTACCATGTCACGTGTAAAAAGAGGCGTTACCGCCCACGCTCGTCACAAAAAAGTTATTAAGGCAGCCAAAGGTTACTATGGCCGTCGTAAGAACACCATCCGCGTTGCTAAGCAGGCAGTCGAGAAAGCGGCACAGTACGCTTACCGCGACCGTAAAGCTCGCAAGCGGAACTTCCGTGCACTCTGGATCCAGCGTATCAACGCAGCGACCCGTGAACACGGCATGACCTACGGCCGCTTCATCGATGGCTTGAACAAAGCTGGCATCGAAGTTGACCGTAAGGTTCTTTCTGACCTCGCGATCAATCAGCCAGACGCATTCAAAGCACTGGTTGAAAAGGCGCAGGCTGCTGTAGCTTAATTGCTATAGTAGAAAGCAGAAGATTTTTTGAAAAAGGCAGGTTCCGAAAGGAGCCTGCTTTTTTTGTGCGCGTTTCAATGCTCGATGGATGTTATCTGTTCTTCTGCTATGGATTGTGAAGAAATAGCGGAACATCAGAAAGAGGCGCATTTAGCGCTCTGACGCATTGGGGGAACTATGATCAAAGGGAAATGCGACTGCGGTAAAGTGAGCTTTCAGGTGGAAGAGGTGAGGGATACGGTCACAATCTGCCATTGCAGCCAATGCAGGCGCACAAGCGGTCATGTTTGGGCCTCAACGCATGCATCTTCTGAAGAGCTATCCTTCATAGCAGCCGAAGGATTGGCTTGGTACGCATCCTCAGACTTTGCAAAGCGAGGTTTTTGCAAATTCTGCGGCTCAAGTTTGTTCTACAAAATGAATGACAAGAACAGTGTCGCCATCGCGGCAGGTTGCCTTGATGCGCCAACAAACCTCGAAATTGGCAAACATATCTTTGTGAAAGACAAAGGTGACTACTACGAGATCACTGATGGAGCTTCACAGATCGAAAAGTTCTGATCAGCGTGCTCTTTGGAGTGATGAAAACTCCCCCGGGTAAAGCCCGGAGGAGCGAAACTTTCGTTGAGAAATGGCTTGAGGCCTACCCAATCACACCATTATCGTCACGCTTAATGACGATGACGGAAGAGCGTGGCAGCTTGCCGCCGTCTGGCCAGTTACCGCCCGGGTGCTGAATGCCCACAAACATGCTGCGGCGATCAGCAGACCAGGTCAGGCCAGTGACTTCACTGCCAGTTGGTCCGGTCATGAAACGCTGGATCTCTCCTGTCACGGGATCACCAACCAGCATCTGATTGTTGCCCATTCCGGCAAAATCGCCTTCATTGCTGTCGTTGCCATCCGTCTGGATCCAGACCATGCCTGTCTCATCAAATGCCATACCATCTGGTGAGTTGAACATATTGCCAGCATTGACGTTTGCGGACCCGGCTGTCGGACCTTCGTGAACAGCCGGATTGCCAGCCATCACATAAAGATCCCAGTCAAACGTATCAGCGGCATGATCCTCATTGTGCGGACGCCAGCGCACGATCTGGCCGTATTTGTTGGTCTCACGTGGGTTGGGCCCGTTGACGGAAGTGTCGTCACCCCCGGCGTTTGGCTTCACTCCGCGATTCTTGTTGTTGGTCAGACAACAATAAGCTTCTACTGCATTAGGATTGGCAGAAATCCATTCCGGGCGATCCATAGTAGTCGCACCAACAGCAGAGCCGGCAATGCGGCTGAAGATCAGGATGCTCGCCGCGTCCATACCAGTGGTCTCTGGGGTTAGTGCCAGCCACTCACCTGTCTGGTCATCGTTGAACTTGGCAACATAGAGCGTACCCTCATCGAGCAAGCCATCAGTTGGCTGCCCTGGAGCGTAAACGCCGTTGGAGACAAAGCGGTACATGAACTCACCGCGCTCATCATCCCCCATGTAAACGACCACGCGGCTATCTGGTGCCAGAACAGCTTCTGCATTCTCATGCTTGAAACGGCCCAGAGCAGTGTGCTTCACCGGTGTTGAGGTTGGGTCTGTTGGGTCAATCTCTACAATCCAGCCAGCACGATGCGGTTCGTTCGGGTTCTTCTCAATGTCAAAGCGCTCATCGAACTTATGGTAGTCATAGTTGAAACCCGTCTCGTTGATGCCATAACGCTTATAGCCAGCATCAACACCGTCCAGACGTGCTGCAGGAGCAGCCTCAGTCGCGCCAAAGTACCCGTTGAAGTTCTCTTCGCAAGTCAGATACGTGCCCCACGGTGTTTTGCCGGAACCACAGTTGTTGAAGGTACCAAGTGATTGCGTACCGGAAGGGTCAGCAGCCGTCTGCAGCAAAGGGTGACCAGCAGCAGGGCCTGCCAGCGTCATCGGGGTGTTGTGTGTGATGCGGCGGTTGAACGGGCTGTTCTTTACGATAGCCCAGCCATTGTCCCCGTCTTCCACTTCAATGACGACCACGCCTTGCAGATGTTGCAGCTTCAGAACATCCTCGGCGCTCTTAGGAGCACCATCTTCGTTCTGAGGCAGGTTTATCTTGCGGTTAGCGTATTCATGGTTGATCGCCAACAACTGCTTGCCCTGAAACTGGAAGCTTTCCATGCCGTCGGTGTTCTCACCAAACACCTTGTCAGTACCAGAAGCAGAACCACCTGTCTCATGGTTGAAGGCTTCAGCGCCATCCACCAATGCATCACCCCAGCGCGCCAGTATTTCCCAGTTGTAACCCTCAGGCACATGTACAGTCGCATCAGTGTAAGTTGGGATGGGCTTGAACGCGAAACGTGAAGTAGAAGCTTTGGCCTCAGACATGGAGAGGCTGAGGACACCAGTGCCCATCACAGCTGCGCCGGAACCAAATGCCAACACGCCCCCCAGAAACCCGCGGCGTGAAATCGCACGCTCGACAACGCGGTCAAATTCATTTTCTTCAGCACGTGGGAAGTTCTGTTCATCCCATTCATCTGCTGTGAGTTCATTCATAAATTCATTCGTCATTGGAAAAATCCCGTAGAAAAAAATCCCGTAGAAGAAGGTGAGCGCACACTAGAGCGCTAACATGACATCTTCACGAAGCAATAGGGCGATGAAAATCCTGCAGATGTAATATGAATATCGTATTCAAGTTAAAGTGCGTCGCATGTTGGAGTAAGGATCTGTGATGGATCTTAGAGTTAAGTTGTTGAAGATGATAACTATTGTTGGTTTTTATTATTTAAATTTGCTGATTACTTGAATTTATAGGAATAATTCTGTCAGGGTGCTGTAGCTGATCAGAAAACTAAGTATTGACGTCTAATGATATGGTGTCGCAAGTAAATTTCAGGAATGCTTCAAACCAAGCAGGTAAGCTTTCAACTGTTTCCAAGAGCCTTGTGAAAACCGCGTAAAACTTTGCTTCACAGCGGTTCAATCACCTTTTGCAAACAGATGGCGTGGGTGTCATTGTACCCCTGTCCTTCATAGAAGCTGACAGCCTGCGCGTTATCACCACGCACGAGCAGCTGGACCTTCCAAATACCTCGAGCCCGCAACCACTCTTCTGCTGCTGCCGTGATTGCCTTGCCCAGCCCTTTTCCCTGATGGTCTGGATGTGTGCTTACATAATAAAACCAGCCACGATGCCCGTCTTCACCGCACATAATGCTGGCAACAATAGCGCCATCCAACTCACCGATTAAGATCGTAGAGTGTTCGCCTTCCAGTGCTTTTTCGATATCCCGCATCGGATCATTCCATTCACGGAAGACCCCGGCAGCTTTCCAGAGAGCAATAACTGCGTCCTGATCTGATAAGCACATTTCACGACAAATCATATGTACCGCGCATAGTAGTTCGAAAATAGAAAAATAATCACAGGATGTTTTGTAATTATCCTTTTTAATACAGTGGCTTGAAATTGAGAAGAGGAATAATAACAAGGTTAATAATCTATAAGTAAAAATATGAAAATCTTTGCGCGATTGAGAGGTTTTCGATATGGCTTTTTTTAAGCGTAATACACAAATGCTTGCTGAAGCCGCTGCAAACGACCAAGGAGAAGTAATCGGTCAGTCTGCAGTGGTGGAATTTACAGAACCTAAGAATTCCATTGATAGCGCACACTTGTTTGGCGAATTGGATGCGCTCGCGTTGGACATGGCATCAGCTGCGGGAGAGCTGGACGCCGTGAATAACACCGCAGGCGCTTTGAGAATGGCCATGGAAAGCCTCCAGGACGCGTCTGGGCGCGTTGTCGAAAGTAACCGTGAAGTCAGTGCCGCAGTTGAACAAACTGCTGAGCAGACGTCTAACGCCCGCGATACTATGTCTAAGTCTCAGGAGGTGGTGACCGACGCTCTTGCCAACATCAACAGCCTGTCGACAGCCATCAGCAGCATCAACAGGCAGCTGGAAGGCCTTCAGGCGTCATTTGCCAACGTTCGCCAGTTCTCCAGCTCTATTGATGCCATTGCCCGCCAAACCAATTTGCTGGCGCTCAACGCAACCATTGAAGCAGCCCGTGCCGGTGAAGCAGGGAAGGGTTTTGCTGTCGTAGCCAGTGAAGTAAAAGCTCTTGCAACACAAACGACTGTTGCGACGGAGCAGATCGACCAGACGATTCTCCAACTCGGCAAAGAAGCGGACACCTTGGTCGATTTAGGCAAGGGCGCGCTTAGCACAGTCGGAACTGCTGAGAACAGCACACAATCCATCAATGACCTCTTCCATGAACTGGAAGCGATGGTAGACAACATTTCCGTGAATACGGACTCCATACGAACGGCTTGTGCAAACAACGATGCAGATACCGAAGAGCTTCTGCGCAACCGTGATGAAGTGATAGGTGTTGTCTCAACAAATGCGGAAAGCATCGAACAGGTCTCGGGCCAGATGCTGGGAACCTCTCAGACCGCCGACGCGCTTCTCGCCGAAGTGGCTGTTGAACATGGCGATAACCTCAATCAGCAGATGATCGAAGTAGCAAAAGAGACTGCTGGCAAGACCATGGAAGCGTTTGAAGCTGAAGTGGACGCAGGCCGGATCTCTGTGAATGATCTCTTCGATTTCAACTACACGCCAATTGAAGGCTCCAATCCAGCTCAGTTCATGGCGCTTTTCACCCAAATGACCGACCGGGTGCTTCCAGCTATTCAGGAGCCAGTCAAAGATCTCGATGACCACATCGTCTTTTGCGCAGCGCTAGATAAGAACGCTTATCTGCCAACACACAGCAAAGATTATTCCATACCGCAAGGCAATGACCCGGTCTGGAATGCAGCAAACTGCCGTAACCGTAGAATGTTCGATGACCATGCTGGCCTGAACGCAAGCAAGAACACCAAGGAATACAGCCTGCAAACGTATCGCCGAGATATGGGGGGCGGCAAAGTAATGATGATCAAACTGGTCTCAGCCCCAATCTGGGTCAAAGGCCGCCACTGGGGCAACACCCTCATCGCATTCAATACTTGATGTTTAGAGCCCCAAAAACAAAAAAGCCCCACACTCATCCCTCATAGTGAGGTGAGAGTGTAAGGCCGTGGTGAAACAGCGTCTTCCCTTGAATTGGGAGGGGCTTACAGCTCGCCGCGGATCACGTAACGAAGCAGATCAACCACCTGGTCAGGGTCTTCGGCAACAGCAAGGGCTGCTGCATCCACTTCCTTCAATGGGTGCGTCAGAGCTGGTTCGTGCAACACGATGATGCTCTTGCCCAATGCTGAGGCGAACCCTGCATCGAAGGCTGCGTTCCATTGCCGGTACTTGTCGCCAAAGCGAACCACAACGATATCGGCCTCAGAGAGCAGCGTGCGAGTGCGTATTGCATTCACCTTTGCCCCCTTGTGATCTCGCCAGAAGTTGTTTTCTTCCGGGCCTAGAATTTCGACACCGCAATCATCACTGGCTTCGTGATCGGTCACTGCGCTGTCAAAATGAACAGGTAGGCCTGCATCAGCCGCACCATGTTCAATACGCTCTCTCCAATCGGTGTGGATCTCACCTGAAAGATAAACACGCCACGTTTTCATCGGCTCGCCTTCCCCTAAGAATCTGCATTTGCCTGCAAATTTTAAGAGGGGTTGTAGCTCGGTTCAAGGTCAAGCAGCTTATTGGTGACTTCTTTTCGAACACGATCGCGTTGGCGCTCGCGAGAGAATAGCCTGTTTTGTGCAAGGAGCAGATCCGCACGAGCCAGATACGAGTCGGTCCGAGCGGCATCAGCAGCTTTCCGGCAGGCCTTGCCTTCCTTGCCAGACTTACAATCTTCGCCGCGCGCTTCTTCTTCAAGCCGGTCTATACGGCGTTGAATTTCCCAGACTGCTTCCTGAGCTTCACTGGCAGTCTCATTGGCTGAATAAAGCTGGTTGCCCAGGGAGTAGCCAACTTTGAAGCTCTCTTCTGTGGAGATTGGGCATACACCACGATAGCTCTTACCCTCACGGCCCTGCTCAAAGCCAGAAATTGGCGTACAGTAGCTTTGCAGGCCAATGGTGCGCCCAGCCCTATACGCACTCACATCCGGTGTGACGCCGAATTTGCCGCAAGCTTTTGAATGTTCATTCAGCTTGTCAGAGGTGTAACCAGCGCGCCCATCAACAACACCAATGCCCTGCCAGTCGCCGACCTTGCAATCTTCCTCAGAAAGGGAGGCGCAACCACTCAGCGCCAGCCCAAGTCCAACAACAGTAAATAGTACCCGCATCCCCAACATGCCTTCCCTAAAGCCCAATCGCATTTGTAGTGCCCGCACATCTGATTGGACAAAAATTGAATCTATGAAATCCAGATACGAGACTTAACCTGAACGCTTGCTGAATACAAATGTTCGCTATATGTTCTCTTTAAGGAATCGCATAGCCCTCGATTCGAGAGGCCATCTTACTTCAGTAGGTATTGGAAAGTCAGATGACGAAGACCATTGAATTTAAAGGACGCTGCCTGTGTGGCGCGGTCACTTTTGAAGGTGAAGCGCCAAATGAACCAGTCAGCAGCTGCCATTGCAAGCAATGCCGTCAGTGGGGCAGCGGCCCGTTTGAGGCATTCAGCTTGCCGCTGGCAGATCTGAAGTTCACCTCAGGCGAGGATGCCGTCAAATACTATGAATCCTCTGAGTTTGCCCGCCGTGGCTTCTGTTCAAAATGCGGATCAAACCTGTTTTGGCATGCAGACCGCCATCCTCAATGGAAAGACCGAATTGCGATTGCCGTGGGTACGTTGGAGCAGCCAACAGGCCTCTCAGCAGGCAATCATATCTTCTGTGCCACAAAGGGTGACTACTACGAGATCGAAGATGGTCGCCCTCAATATGCCTACGAAGATTGATGAGGAAATTGATCTTATCCCAAACCGTGACCCTCGGCTAAGGTTACCCAACAAGCTCTAAGGGAGAGAGATATGTCTGACTTGCGGATTTATAAAGCGAAATGCCTTTGTGGCGAAGTCTCATTCAAGGCTGAAGCGCCCCAAAAAGATATTGGTTTATGCCATTGCACAATGTGCCGTCGTTGGAACAGCGGACCGTTCCATGCAATCGCGATTCCGTTTGATGCTTTGAAGGTTGAGAGCGGAGAAGAGAACATCTCATATTACCGCTCCTCTGATTACGCGAAGCGCGCATTTTGCAACAACTGCGGCAGCAGCCTGTTTTATCACGGAGACAAAATCCCCGAGATTGCTCATGAAGTTTACTTCAGCGCTGGGCTTTTGGAAGAAACGACAGGCTCGAAACTGGCAGGTCACATCTTCTGCGCCAGCAAAGGCGATTACTACGAGATAGAAGGAGACCTGCCTCAACACGAAACAGTATAAAAATCCGCTCTGCGGTCAAAATCGGTGCAAGGTGAGCGGTTGGATCAAGGCGTGTTCTTCACACGCTCTAGCTCCAGCCGTTCTCCCACATATAATCCAACGCTTCCCGGTAGTTCGGAAATTTGAATTTATACCCCAATGCGCCTTTCAGCTTGGCATTGCTCGCGCGTTTCACTTCGCCGTAAAACGAAATCGCCATAGGCGAAAGATCAGCATCTTCAAAGGCGACTGCTGGCGGTGGCTCTACACCCATCAGACGAGCAGCATATTCCACCACATCTTCTGGCGGACACGGTGCATCATCACACACGTTGAAAATACCGGAGGCGTTGTCTTCAAACGCATGCTGGACAGCACCAGCAATATCACTCACGTGAATACGGTTAAACACCTGACCTTCTTTGATAATCCGGCGAGCTTTACCTTTGTCTAGATTGCAAAGCGCATTCTGGCCACGGCCATAAATGCCGGCAAGGCGCAAAATGCTGACTGGGATGCTGGTTTCTTCTGAGAATGCGAGCCACTCGTGCTCGGCTTCCAGGCGCTGCTTGGAGCGTTTGGAGGTTGGATTGCAATCTGCTGTTTCTGTCACCCAGCGACCTTCGTGGTCGCCATAAACCCCGATGGTCGAGAGATAGCAGATCGCCGTTGGCTTTGCTTTCGCAACTGCGTCACGCGCAGCATTCAGCAGAGGGTCACCATCGTCCGTTGGCGCGGCAGAAACCAGAATATGAGTTGCAGTGGCAATAGCCTCCAACAGCTCATCGCTTGCTGTTTGTCCGTCAAAGCGGATCGGCTGAACCCCTTTGGACCGTAATTCCTCCATTTTCTCAGGAGAGCGGGTCGTTCCACCAATCCAGGAAAACTCGGTCTCGTACATTTTCACAAAGTGGCGAGCTGAATATCCAGCTCCCAAAATCAACAAGCGCATTCCAAGCCCCCCGGCTTACGTTTACAGCTTCAGATAGTTCCTGCGCACTTCATAAAGCATCACAGCCGTTGCAACAGCCAGGTTCATTGAATCAGCCTGCCCCGCCTGCGGAATTTTCACCAGATCAGAGCAGGTATCAGCCAGTTTATCACTCAGGCCAGCCTGCTCATTGCCCATCAACAAAATGACAGGTTCTTTATAATCTACAGCACGATAGTCCTTTGTGCCCCGCAAATGAGTGCCAACCACAGGTCCGGACCAGCTCTTGCGGAATTCAACGAACTCATCAGCAGTACAGCGCACAAGTGGCATATGGAACAGAGAGCCCATTGTCGCACGTACTGTCTCAACAGCAAATGGATCAGTTGTTTCGTCAATCAGAATAACGCCAGTCGCACCAACCGCATCGCCGGTGCGGATGATGGTTCCCAGATTACCGGGATCGCGGACACGATCGAGCGCGATCCACGTCGTGGCACTTTTCGGGTCAATGTCACTCAGCTTCATAGTTTGCTGTTCGTAAACACCAACCACCATCTGCGGGTTGTCACGGCGGGTGATCGCACCAAGCACAGCCGTGTTCACCTCAAGAATGAGGGCGCCACGGGCTTTTGCTTTCGCAGCCGCTTCTAGCGCAATCTTGTTCTCACGAGCTTCAGGACCAAGCGCTAGATAACGCACACCCCAGCCTGCTTCCAATGCGTCGGTTGCCAGTTTCAGGCCTTCAGCAACGAACAATCCGGACTGTTTGCGATTCTTGCGCTGAGCAACAAGGCCTTTAATTTCCTTCACAATCGGATTGGAATGTGAGGTGATCTGCTTTACTGCACCGGCACGGTGATTATCTCTGGTTTCCATCGGGTTATGCTCCCTCAGCCTTATTGTTTTCAGGTGCGCTCCACCGGCTGAATAGGGAGGTTGAGAGCAATCGTGGTCCATCAAGTTCGCGAATAGCCAGCTCACCGGATTCAATCGTGCCCGGCAGGCCATCAAGGCATTCACGCATCAACTCATGAGAAGACAGGAAGCTGGCACGGATAGCGTAGCTGGACATCAGCAGGAACTGCGCATTGGGCGAGAGCAGCTTTCGCACGCACGCCAACATGTGCGGCACGCTCTCAAAGAAGTCCCAAACCTCTCCATTCGGCCCGCGACCATATTTCGGCGGGTCAAGGATAATGCCGTCATAGGTGTTTCCGCGGCGCACTTCCCGCTCCACAAACTTCATGGCGTCATCACAGATCCAGCGAATTGGCTTGTCTTCAAGGCCGGATAACTCCTGGTTCTCACGTGCCCAGACAATGGCCTTTTTAGATGCATCAACATGAGTGACTTGCGCGCCAAGAGCAGCAGGCAGCAGCGAAGCCATTCCTGTGTATCCAAACAGGTTGAGAACTTTGAGCGGACGATCTGCTTTTTTGATTTGCTCGCCAACCCAGTCCCAGTGTGCAGCCTGTTCAGGAAACACGCCCACATGGCGGAAAGACATGAACTGGCCATTGAAGGTGGCAGGGCCGTATTTCATTTGCCAGATCTCATCAACCTGGTTGGCAAACTTCCAGCGGCCTGGGCCTTCTTCTTCAACGTCACCGGTAAAGATAGCGTCTGCGCTTTTCCATTCGCTTTCTGGCAGGCGAGGGGCCCCCATAGCCTGCGCTTCAGGGCGGATCAGTTTATAGCGACCGTAGCGCTCAAGCTTTTGTCCGTGTCCCATATCCAGCAGGGCATAATCGTCCCAACCGTTCATTTCCACCATCACAGGCAAAACGCTGGCAGGGGTGGTGAAGCGGGCAGATGTTGGCTTATGTTCGCGTACAATGGGCTCAACAACCGTGGTGGCTGGAGCGCTGCGCGTTTGGTCTCGCCGGATCGGGCGCGTTGCTGCTGCGCTATCTTTCTTGCCACCACGAGTGTCGCGGGGATTGCGCGCCTCTCTCTGGTCCCGATTATCTCGGGTATCGCGTTTGGCAGAAAAACCACGCTTCGGACCGTTGTCCTTCCGTGCTCCGCCTTTTTTGGATTGCGCATTGCGGGTTCGTGGAGCGCCGCCTTTGGGTGATTTGCTCAAGGATGTTGCCTTTGATTTTCTGCGCACAAACGCGAGACAAAGCCTCACGCTGAATTCGTTTATTTAATGAAAAGGCATTAAGGCGATGCGGGCCTCGGGTCAACGCTTTAGCGCAAAACAAGCTCTTTACCGTTAAGTGAGTATCCACAGCGTGGGAACACTAGCATAATGCAGGACGTATAAAACGTCGTTGTGTTCTGAAAAGAAGTTTTGAGCATCCATGACAATTTTAACACGAGAGGTACTTGTCTTTTCCCTCGATTTAAGTCCAATCTACATGATGTGGAATGCAAAAGTGACCTTAAGGCGTGGAGCCTACCTAAAGGAAGCACTGAAAAGAACGAGGGGGCCAATCCATGGAAATGTCTGGAGAGCAGCAAATACCTGCGAGTCAGGAAAAGGTTTGGGAAGCTCTCAACGATCCTGAATTGCTGAAAAAGTGTATTCCCGGTTGCGATAGTCTGGAAAAAACCTCCGACACTGAGATGTCTGCCACGGTCACAGCAAAAGTGGGACCGGTCAAAGCCAAGTTCAAAGGAGAAGTAACCCTCTCCGATCTGAACCCGCCAAAGTCCTACAAAATTTCCGGAGAAGGCAAAGGCGGTGTTGCAGGGTTTGCGAAGGGCTCGGCAGATGTAACCCTGTCAGAGAGTGGGGATGGCACTCTTCTAAGTTATGAGGTTAATGCAAAGGTCGGTGGTAAACTTGCTCAATTGGGAAACCGGTTGATCGATTCAACTGCCAAGAAGATGGCTGAGGAGTTCTTCTCGAATCTGAACAGAGAACTCGGTGGAACTCCGGTAGCAGGCAAGGATGAGCCGCTAGAAGCTGTTGAGTTGGATCAGGGTCTGATCGAGGAAGCCAAGTCTATCGCAAACGAGCACGCCATCGAAGGATCAGTTGAAGCCATGGCTGATGCTGAACATGCGTTGGAAGATGCAGTCAAAGACGTTGAGGAGAAGGTAGAAGTTGCGGCGGGCAAGGGATTCTTAGGTGGTCCGCTGGGTTGGGGCCTTATGGCTCTGGTTGTTTTGATTGCTCTTTATTGGTTACTTTGAAACTAGGAATTTGGCGGTCGGATTTTGCAAGGCGCGTAGAGGGCGCTTTGTAAGCTAACGGCCCCGCCGAATAACAAGGCCAATGGCCTAAATTACAACCAACTGCCTTGATAGGACGGGAGATCCTGACCAAGGCTGTTGGCTTCATAGTCTGCGGACGCGAAATTGCAGGCTTTTTTGAGGGAGGAAAACCATGACGACTGTCTCTATGACGGTGAATGGAAAGCAGATTTCTGGTGAGGTCGAAGACCGCACCCTTTTGTCTACATTTCTGCGCGAAAATCAGGGACTGACCGGAACACACATCGGCTGTGACACCTCACAGTGTGGTGCATGTCTTGTGCACATGGACGGTAAAGCAGTGAAGTCCTGCAGTATGCTTGCTGTTCAGGCAACTGGTTCTGCTGTCACCACAATTGAAGGTGTTTCCCAAAATGGCCAACTGCACATCATGCAGAAAGCCTTCAAGGAAAACCACGGTCTTCAGTGCGGTTTCTGCACCCCTGGCATGATCATGTCCGCAATCGATATGATTGATCGCCTGGGTACAGATCTCGACGAGAAAACAATTCGCCATGAGCTGGAAGGCAACATTTGTCGCTGCACCGGCTACCACAACATCGTCAAGGCAATCAAAGCCGCAGCTGACGAAATGGCCGAAGTTCTCGAAGCCGCAGAATAATTCGGAAATTCAACTGATCATTGATCCAGCTGCACTTTATTTCAGGTGCGTTGCACTGCTGGAGCCTATGAACAGTTGCTGAAGTCAACCTTCCGGGAGGGGATGGAAATGACAGCAGAAGGAATCGGCGCACGAGTGCTGCGCAAAGAAGACAAAAGATTTATTACCGGAAATGGCCGCTACACGGATGACATGACCATGCAACGCATGGGCCACGCTGCTTTCGTCCGCTCAACACACGCTCATGCACGCATTAAGTCCATCAACACAGATGACGCGATGAAAATGCCGGGTGTTGATGCAGTCTTGAACGGACACCAGCTGGTTGCAGATGGCATCGGCAACATCATTTGCGGATGGATGATCCATTCCAAAGATGGTTCTCCAATGAACATGGGCGCTTACCATGCTTTGGAGTCGGAAACAGTCCGTTATGTCGGTCAGGCCATCGCAGTTGTTGTTGCTGATACTCAGCAGCAGGCACGTGATGCAGCAGAAGCTGTTGTGGTGGAATATGAAGACTTGCCAGCTGTCGTTGACAGTCTTGACGCTCTGAAAGATGGCGCACCACAGCTCCATCCGGAAGCCGCTGGCAACCTCATCTACGATTGGGAGATCGGCGAGGAAGCTCCAACGGATGAAGCGTTTGCAAACGCAGCACACATCACCCGGATGGACATCGACAACAACCGCCTTGTTCCAAATCCGATGGAACCACGCTCTGCTCTGGCGCATTTTGATCCGTCAGAAGAGCACTACACGCTTTACACCACCTCTCAGAACCCGCATGTGGCACGCTTGGTACTCTCCGCGTTCTACAACGTGGCACCTGAGAACAAGTTGCGCGTAGTTGCGCCGGATGTTGGCGGTGGCTTCGGCTCCAAGATCTTCATCTATCCCGAAGAGATTGCTTGTCTTTGGGCAACAAAGCGTGTTGGCCGTCCCGTTAAGTGGACTTCCGACCGTACAGAAGCCTTCCTGACAGATGCGCATGGTCGTGATCACCACAGCACCGCAGAGCTGGCTCTGGATGCGAACAACAAAATCACCGGGTTCCGTGTGAAGACAGTCGCCAACCTTGGCGCTTACATGTCTTTGTTTTCATCTTCTGTACCAACCTATCTGTACGCGACGTTGCTGTCGGGCCAGTACAACATTCCAAACATCTACGCGAATGTGAAAGCGGTCTACACCAACACCACTCCAGTGGATGCATATCGCGGTGCAGGACGTCCGGAAGCCACCTATGTGGTTGAGCGCATGATGGAAACGGCTGCAAAAGAAGTTGGCATGGCGCCAGCTGAATTCCGCCGCATCAACTTTGTGCGCGAGTTCCCGCATCAAACACCAGTGATCATGGCTTATGATGCCGGTGATTACGAAGCCTCTCTTGATGCAGCTATGAAGGCCATCGATTATGATGGTTTTGCTCAGCGTCGCACTCAGTCCGAAGCTGCTGGCAAGCTCCGTGGTATCGGCATGTCTTGCTACATTGAGGCATGTGGTATCGCACCATCTCAAGCTGTCGGCTCACTCGGCGCAGGTGTAGGTCTTTGGGAATCTGCTGAAGTTCGCGTGAATGCCGTTGGAACCATTGAGGTTTTGACTGGGTCGCACAGCCATGGTCAGGGTCACGAAACCACATTCGCTCAGTTGGTCTCTGACCGGCTTGGCCTGCCAACGGAGAGCATCTCCATCGTCCATGGTGATACCGACAAAGTGCAGATGGGTATGGGCACATATGGCTCCCGCTCTGGTGCCGTTGGTATGTCTGCAATTGCTAAGGCACTCGACAAAGTCGAAGCCAAGGCGAAGAAGATCGCAGCGCACCTGATGGAAGCGTCCGAAGGGGACATCGAAATCGAGAACGGTGAGTTGAAAGTCACCGGAACCGATAAGAAACTCACCTTCACCGAAGTTTCTCTGGCAGCTTACACAGCCCACAACCTGCCGGAAGGCATGGAACCCGGCCTGAAAGAAGGTGCCTTCTACGATCCAACAAACTTTACGTTCCCTGCAGGGTGTTACATCTGCGAGGTCGAAGTTGATCCGGATACGGGCGTTGTCTCCATCGAGAACTTTGTCGCAGCTGATGACTTCGGCACCATCATCAATCCGATGATTGTGGAAGGTCAGGTGCACGGTGGTTTGGTGCAAGGCATCGGGCAGGCCATGCTGGAACACACCCAGTATGACGAAGACGGTCAGCTGCTTACAGCTTCTTACATGGACTACACCATGCCGCGTGCGGATGATGTGCCATCCTTCACGCTGGAAACCACAGTCACTGAATGCCCGGGCAATCCGCTCGGCATGAAGGGCTGCGGTGAGGCTGGCGCGATTGGGTCACCACCTGCTGTCATCAACGCCGTAACGGACGCCCTTGGCATTCGTGACATGAATATGCCTGCCTCGCCAAACCGCGTCTGGCAGCTCATTCAGGACAACGGCATGAAGCAGGCAGCGGAGTAATCAATGGCACAGGCTGGCGCTAAATTGACATTGGATCACAAGTTCATCGCCATCGAACTCAATCAGCGCGCATGGGCTCTCTTAGAAAATGAGAGCCGCTCGCCCGAGGAAAATGACGAGATGCTCCATGTCGCCCACGCCAGCCTTTGGCACTGGCTTCAGGCCGGAACGAAAGTCCATCACCAACGTGGCTTGTGGCTCGTGGGTCGTATCCATGTTCTGCTTGGAAACCGTGAAGCAGCAATGCGTTACGCCCGGCAGACCATGGATCTGACAGAGGTTCATCAAGAGGATATGGCAGACTTTGACCACGCCTATGCCTCTGAACTTCTGGCACGCGCCACATTGCTGGCAGGGGAAGAAGGCGAAGCCTCAGTTCTGTTTGAAAGAGCTGCACGGCTTGGCCAACTGATCCACGGTGAGCAAAATCGCAAGATTTTCTTTTCCGATCTGGAAGCTATTCCGTACCCGAAAACTGAATTGTCTGAACTTAACTCATAGCAACTCTGCCAAAGACCCCTTTAGGGGATGGGAGGCTAAAAATGTACGAGACCAAATATCATCGCGCATCAACAGTGTCAGATGCTGCGGCAATGCTGAAAAATGCTGATGACGGCAAACTGCTTTCTGGTGGTCAGACCTTGATCCCAACCATGAAGCAACGCCTTGCAGCACCAAGTGATCTGATTGACCTGCGCCACATCGGAGAAATCTCCGGTATTGTGAAGCAGGCTGATGGCTCTATCCGCATCGGTGCAGCAACTTGCCATGCAGATGTTGCGGCCAATGAAGATATTAAGGCTGTCCTTCCAGGACTGGCTGATCTGGCCGGCACAATCGGTGACCCGCATGTCCGCCACATGGGCACGATTGGTGGCTCTGTCGCCAACAATGACCCGGCAGCGGATTATCCGGCGGCTTTGCTGGCTCTTGGAGCAACCATTGAGACCAACAAGCGAGAGTTTTCTGCGCAGGACTTCTTCACTGGCATGTTCGAAACAGCGCTGGATGAAGATGAGATTGTGACTGCGGTTGTCTTCCCGGTCGCATCGAACACTGCATACGCGAAGTTCCCTAATCCTGCCTCGCGTTATGCAATGGCTGGCGTCTTTGTAGCAAAGACCGGAGCGGGTGCTCGTGTGGCTGTGACAGGTGCTGGTCAGGATGGTGTTTTCCGCATGCCTGACATGGAAAAAGCTCTAGATGGCAACTGGTCCGCCGATGCGGTTGCAGGCATGGCACCATCTGCTGACAACATGCTTTCAGACCTTCACGGTACCGCTGCCTATCGCGCTAATCTGGTGACGGTCATGGCGAAGCGTGCTGTTGCAGCATCCTGCTAACACATTGAGGGAAGGGGCTTTGTCCCTTCTCCTCACTTCTCGGGTGTGACATAACCAGCCTGAATTGATCGCTGGAATGTAATGGCCGCGTACTGGTGAACTTCACCCAGATAGGCGAGCAGGGCAGAGAGAAAGGTCGTCAGGCCAACCAGCTCAAATGTCTCTTCCAAAATGTAGAAGATCTTGTAGCCAAGCGCGTCATAGCCTTCGCTGCCAGCAAACACGGCTCCCAGCATCTCAAAACCGATTGCACCAGACAGATAGATGCTGCCTGACAGCACAAACAAAACAGCAAACCGTTTTGGTAACCGCATGAGAAAGCGAAGATAAATCAGCCCAAGCGTTCCAACCAGAACCACAGCAGGCAACACCCACGCAAAGTAAAAAGCACCGCTCAGGTTGAATGCATTGCGTAGCGGATCGATTGTGACTTCATGGATTGCGATGTTCTCATCAACGGACATGTAGAGAAAACCAAAGGCGAGCACCAACCAGTAGGGCCAGTTTTGCGGTTTCTTGGAATGTCGTTCAATGATGCCAATCAGAGCAGTCAAACCGGCAATGCAGAGCATCACCATGGAGGAGAACCATGCGCCGAGGTTGAGTTCTTCATCCAGTGAGATATGCCGCAGGTCTTTCAAAGGCGTTTCAATGCCAATGGTATCAACGAACACCTGCTGAACAATGCCGAGCAGCACTATCAGAAACACCATGCCGTACAAAACGACGGGCACCCTCTTTAAGTTGACCGCTGGCATGTGTTTGATCCCCCAACACTTCTTGATGCAACCAGCTAATTAAATCAGAGGATCAATAAAAAAGAGCTAAGGAATATTGCCAATGATTGGCGCTCTTCAGCACGCAAGCTTGCAACAAAAAAGGGCGCCCAAAGCGCCCCTTTCACGTTTCACATAAGAACGCGTTTATACGTGCTGACCGCCGTTGATATGTATTTCAGCGCCTGTCACGTAAGAAGATGGAGCAGAACACAGGAAGTAGATGGTGTCTGCCACTTCTGTGGTGCTGCCAAGACGGCGCATTGGAATGGTCTCAACGATTTTCTCGGTACCCGGTGAGAGAATCGAAGTGTCGATTTCACCCGGAGCAATCGCATTCACACGAACGCCATGTGGCCCAAAGTCAGCAGCCATTTCACGTGTCAGGGAAGCAAGAGCCGCCTTGGAAGTCGCATAAGCTGTTCCAGCAAACGGATGCACACGGCTCCCGGCGATGGACGTGACGTTCACGACGGAACCTCTCGCAGCCTTCAGCTCATCAAACAAACCGCGAGCCAACATAATTGGCGCGAAGAAGTTTACCTGAAACACATCTCGCCATGTTTGCATTGGGGTTGTCAGGGAATCGAGGCGTTGGCCTTCCTCGTCTTTCGGGCTGATACCCGCATTGTTGACAAGGGCATGAAGCATGGAGCCGTTGTCTTTCAGACGCTCTTTGATCTGGAGAACGGCGTTTTCCAGATTACCTGCATCACCCAAGTCCACTTCAATGTGGTCTTCCGGCCCGGATGGCCAAGGGCATTTGTCAGAAAATGGTTGTCTGGAACAGCTAATGACCCGATAACCCGCTGAAGAAAATTTCTTTACGGTTGCGTGGCCGATTCCACGGCTTGCGCCCGTTAAGACGATTGTCTTGCGGAGATCCTTCGTCGTTTGGTTGGTGTTCATAGGGGCTTTGCTCGTGATAGGACTGCAGGAAACTGGAGTATTATTCTCTAGTTTTAAAAGATCTACTGTTTATATAATGCTTTGCAAGCGAAATTGGGAGCCCGAAAGCAACCAACAATGATCATTTGTCACTGCAACGTCATTAATGACAAACAAATAAAACAAGCTGCACGTGAGCTTTGCGAGAATCCTGAGGGGGTAGTCCCCACTCCGGGCGCGGTATTTCGTCACCTTGGGTACAGGCCAAAATGTGGTGGTTGCTTTAAAAGCATCATCGAAGTTGTATACGCTGAGGCTGAACAAGTTAAAGATGACTCTGGACAGTAACTTGGAATTATTCTAAAAAAGGTCAATACCTCAATTTGTCAAGGAGAGAGTGACATGAAGGGTGAACCTAAAGTACTGGAATATCTCAACAAGGCTCTACGCCACGAGCTGACCGCAGTAAATCAATACTGGCTGCACTACCGTCTCCTTGAAGACTGGGGCTTCACAAAGCTTGCAAAAAAAGAACGTGAAGAATCCATTGAGGAAATGGAACACGCCGATAAACTGATCGAGCGTATCATTTTCCTCGAAGGTCACCCGAATCTGCAGACACTCGATCCGCTGCGCATCGGTCAGGACCTCAAGGAATGCCTTGAATGCGATCTGGCAGGTGAATACTCCGCTCGTGCTCTTTACAAAGAAGCACGCGAAGTTTGCCGTGACGAAGGTGATTACGTCACCATGAAGCTTTTTGAAGACCTGATGGCAGACGAAGAAGGTCACATCGACTTCCTCGAAACCCAGCTGGAACTTCTGGAAAAGATTGGCGTCGAGCGCTACGGCCTGCTGCAGGCAACTCCTGCAAACGAAGGCGAATAAGCTTTTCACCTACGAGTTTTAGAAGGCCGGAGAGCGTTATGCTCTTCGGCTTTTTATTTGCGCGGTTTCACCCGGCGCGTGGCTTCTGCATCCAGCGGATTATCAGGCCACGGGTGTTTTGGGTACTGCCCCTTCATATCAGCCTTCACATCCGCCCAGGACCCTTGCCAGAATCCAGGCAGGTCCCTGGTGATCTGAATAGGCCGCTGAGCAGGGGAGAGCAGTTGCAGCACCAGCTGAACCTTCCCACCGCAAATGCTAGGGTGCTCCGCAAGGCCAAACAACTCCTGCACCCGAACGGAAAGCATCGGCCCTTGCTCGCCATCATAATCAATCGGAATGCGCGATCCGGTGGGCACGACAAAGTGTGAGGGGGCCAGATTGTCCAGCTCCGAACTCAACTCCCACGGAACCAGCGTTGCAAGCGCGTCCCCCAACGTGCCCGCACTCACTTGAGACAGCGCCGTCTTCCCTGCCAGAAACGGACGCAGCCACTCAAAGTCTGTACTCAGAGCCTTATCGCTCAAGTCCGGCCACTCTTTCCCAGCAGTCTCGCGCAGATAAGTCACCCGTCCGCGATAGCGTAACTGATCCTTGCTCCATGGCAGACGGGCCGCACCTTTACGGGCAATCTGGTCAAGCAGTGCATCAACAATCGCTTCTGGATCGGGATCAGAGATTTTCTTCTCGTTCAGCACCAACTTGCCTAGGACCCGCTGCCGAACGGCCTTGATGGCGCCATCTGGCATCAGCTGCACCTGTTCTTTCTCGCGGATGTGCGAGGCAAAACGAGCTTCGAGTTCACTGAAGGAAAGTGGCGCAGCCAGCACAATGCGTGCGCGAGCTGCTGTACCGGTCACTTCAGCAATACTCAAGAATTTCTCGGCATAAAGCGCCTCGCTCTCTTCCAGCTGTGCACCACGCCCATTGGCAAGGCGGAAGCTGCCCCGGGCACCACGTTGCTGTGCAATGCGGTCAGGATAAGCAAGGCTCAGAATATCACCGGCATCTTCAAAGTTGGCACGCTCAGAGGAGCGTCCGCCAACAAGCCTCACCCAGCGCTTGGCCTGCGCTCGGGCTTCTTTGCCTCGTGGGCTCTGGTCTTGCATCAAACGGCGTAAGCGATCTCGCAGGTCAGTCGAGCGACCGCCCAAACCATGCTCACCAATAATCACGGCAATTAGCGATGCCAGCTCGGCTTGTCCCTCTTGCGAGGCTTGCACCAGCATGTGCCCGAGACGAGGGTGCAGCGGCAGTCCCGCAAGGTCACGACCAGCTTTGGTCAGGCCGCCATCTGCATCCAGCGCGTCGAGCTCTTCCAGCAGCTCTTTAGCCTCAGACCAGGCAGCAGCAGGCGGCGGTGTCATGAACTTCAGCTGAGCGGGATCAGAAACACCCCAATTGGCGACATCAAGCACAAGTCCGGAAAGATCACTCTCCAAAATCTCTGGCTTTTCAGCAGCAGGAAGGGCCTTCGTCTGCGCTTCTTCCCAAAGTCGATAACATATGCCCGATTCCACACGGCCTGCGCGCCCTTTACGCTGTTCCGCTGTCGCACGAGAAACCTTCACGGTCTCAAGACGTGTCAGTCCCGTTTGCGGATCATAACGCGGTACGCGGGAAAGACCCGCATCAATCACAATACGCACGCCCTCAATGGTCAGGGATGTCTGCGCAATGGCTGTGGTCAGCACCACTTTTCGCTGACCGGGCTTGGCAGGACGAACAGCCAGATCCTGCGCCTTACTATCCAAAGCGCCATAAAGAGGTGCAATGCTCACATCAGCAGCAACGCGTCCTTCCAGCAAGGACTGCGTGCGCTTGATCTCCCCCTGACCCGGCAAGAACACAAGCACAGAGCCTGTCTCTTCAGCCAAGGCTGAACGAACAGCCCGCGCCACCTGGTCTTCCAGCCTTCCACGCGGATCACGGCCAATGTAGCGCGTCTCAACCGGATACTGCCGACCTTCACTCTTCAGGATTGGTGCATCATCCAGAAGCTTGGAAACTTCAGCCGCATCCAGTGTTGCGGACATCGGCACAATGCGCAGGTCATCGCGCAACGCTTCCTGAACATCCAAAGCAAGCGCCAGCCCAAGGTCTCCGTCCATGGAGCGCTCGTGGTATTCATCAAAGAGAACGGCAGCCACGCCGGAAAGCTCAGGATCATCAAGGATCATGCGGGTGAAGACACCTTCCGTCACCACCTCAATGCGTGTTTTGCCTGAAACCTTGCTGTCCATGCGCACACGATAACCAACCGTCTCGCCAACGCTCTCACCCAGCGTATGCGCCATACGTCGCGCAGCAGCACGCGCTGCAAGGCGCCGAGGTTCCAGCACGAGGATCTTACCATCGCCTCGCCATGGAGCATCCAGCAGGGCGAGTGGCACACGGGTTGTCTTACCCGCACCCGGCTCGGCAACAAGAACCGCATTGGTGTTTTGCTCAAGAGCAGAGAGCAAGTCCGGCAGGATCGCTTCGATTGGCAAAGAGGAAGACGTCATGGGCTCCGCAAAAAAGTAGGCGTCAAAAAAGAGAAAGCAGCTCCACAGACCTTAATCTATGCAAAGCTGCTCCCAGTCAATTTGGAATTTAAGCACAAGGCTAATCTGCAGTCTTGGCGTCCTTGCGGTGCCAGCTACGGCCCGTCAGATCTACCAGATACTCATCAGGTGCGCGGGTATAAGCCGCAAGACCTTCAAGGGCAGGGCTTTTGTGCGTGATGATGTAAGTCGGAATAGACTTCATGATGCCTTCATGCGGAGCCTTGGCCTCAAAAGCAGCCCGAAACTCACCACCATGCAGCCAATGTGAGATCTTCGGCGGAATGCCGCCCGCCAGATACACACCGCCGCGCGCAAGATTGGTGATCGCGAAATCCCCCGCAACACGGCCAAGTGCAGCACTGAACAAGCGCAGCACTTTTTGCGCAACTTCATCACCATCATCCGCCGCCAAAGGCACATCCGATGGCTTCTCATAGGTACGATGCACCCCATCAGCCTGCAGCACAGCTTTAGCAAGGCGCACAAGGCCGGCACCACAGACAACCTGCTCGGCACCAACACGCCCGCCAATGCGCTCGATATACGGCCAGATGCGGTATTCTTCCTCACTCAGCGGGCCAAGCTCAACATGGCCGCCTTCGCCGGGAACCGGAATCCACTTTCCGCAGGAGCGGATCATCGCACCAGCACCAAGGCCAGTACCCGGACCAACAACAAACTTGGTCGCATTCTGCTCAGCCACGCCGCCGCCCACCTGATCCAGATCGACTGGGGAAAGGGATGGCAAGGCAAGGGCCTGTGCTTCAAAGTCGTTGAGAAGAACCACCTGTTCCAGACCAAGCTCTTTGATGAGAGCGGGAGGCTCAATCACCCAGCTTGCATTGGTCAGGGCGATCCGGTCGCAGGAAACGGGAGCAGCAACAGCCAGCACCGCAGACCGTGGCGCAGCGTAGCCTTGTTCCAGAACTCCGGCACGAATGGCATCCTGAATGGTTGCATGCGCCTTCGTTCCTTCCTGACCACAAAGCTTGGTTGGCTCATTGGGGCCTTCTATCAACGCAAAGCGAGCATTCGTGCCGCCGATGTCAGCGACAAGGACCGGGTAGGGTAGGTTTCTTGTAAGCGGAGCAGAGTGCAGCATTTATAAGTTTGACTTTATTGTTGGCTGGAAATTTCTGGTGTCTGCGAGGAAGTGGAAAGTCCCGCTAAGCGTGCAGAGCGCAAAATGATGTCTGCTGTACTGCGGTTCAACGCCATTGGAATATCGTAGACCAGCGCCAGACGCATCAATGCTTTCACATCCACATCATGCGGCATTGGGGAGAGGGGGTCGACAAAGAAGAAAAGACCATCCAGCGCACGGTCAGCAATCATTGCGCCAATCTGCTGGTCACCACCAAGCGGGCCGCTTTTCATGCGTTCTACATCCAAAGATGGGCATGCATCCTGAATACGGCCACCCGTTGTCCCTGTCGCAAAGAGCTTATAGTCAGCGAGTTTGCTTTCGTGCAGTTTGGCAAACGCGACCATTTCGTCTTTTTTTGCATCGTGGGCGATAAGGGCGAGAGTTCTACGCTCGGTCATTTGGGCTCCGTCAACACGTCGCTGGAGCGCATCCCTGAAAGGTGGTTCCGTTTTTCGGAGAGGGACACGCAGAAACAAAAACTTAGAGCTTGCCTGAAACTGTGCACGGCATGCTCTAAGTCTCTTGGGATTACTTATCCTTTAGCGCGTCTTGACAGGCTTTGAAAGAGTCAACTTGCACCGTTTGTGCCTGATATCTGAGCGGCGACAAACGGCAGCAGGTCATACACAGGTTTCAAAAACATTTCGGAGCCAGCAGCATCAGTCGAACAAAGAGCACATGACCATATCTCTGCGTGACTTGGCACGGATGAATTTGGGTTTGTCATCGACAAGACCGGCAATCTCCAGCACAAGCTTCATGCGGATGGCATCACTGAAGCCTTCCTTGGAGCGGACTGGAATCGAAAACGCCCCAGGTCCACCAATGACGCAGTCTTCATAGTAATGGTCCAGATGCAGCATGGATTGCCACGAAATGCTCTCTTCCTTCAGCATCAAAGGCAGACCGTTGACTGTCATACCCTGCGCGATCGCAGCATCACGCGCTTCGGTGACAGCACTGCCCTGATTGTTCGGACCATCACCAGAGATGTCGATGACCTGACGCATGCCGTTGTATTCGTTCGCTATGACCAGATTGACCGCCTGTGTCAGCGCAGAGGAGATGGAAGTGCGCTGCACCCGGCGCAAGGGGGCTTCGGCAATCTTGCCTGCAAACTTACCCGCAGTTGCCTCGTCCGAAATAATGGTCCAGTCCGCAACAACAAAGTGCTCGTCTTTGCCACCCCACTCCATATAGGCAACAGCAATGCGACCGATGGGGCCGTATTTGATCGCATCAAGCACTTCGTCAGATGTCAGTGCCGCAACATACCCTTCTCTTTGAATGCGCTGTTCCTCTGGATCCATGCTTTGAGAAATGTCCACGGCCAGAACCAGTTCAAGGTCCACCTCCTTGGACATATCGAAGTTCAAAGATGCATGAGTATTGGAAGTTGCCAGAATGGGGGTAGAAAACAAGAAACCACCAAGTGCGAATGCGCCCGCAATCGCAGTGAGGGGTTTTGTGCACATGGGCCGCATTTTCAGCCTCCTTTTTTGCAAGGTTCAAGGTGTCCCGGTCACGGACCTCCCCGCCTCAATTTTTTTGTTTTGCTGCAATCGGCACTGAGCTAACGAAAACAGGTTACATCCATAGTATTCCCACGGTCATCCATGAATGTGGAAGACCATTCACTAGCATTGATATATATAGGGTTGTATTAAGCTGGCTCTGCGGAAAATAACTGTTTGATTTGCCAGTAAACGCAATCTGAAGATTTTGCGGCGACAAATGTTGTGCCAGTTAGTGCGTTGAAAATATTTTGTTTATTTTACAAATATTGAGAGTTGATCAAATGTTACATAAAGTTGATTAATTTCTTCATGATCGCTTTGCAAATTTGACCTGAGGCGTGAGTCGTAACCTAAGTAATTTCCGCAAGTACTTGAATTGAAACTATTTGATTTTATTAGTATGGCAAAAACAGTGGTTTAGTTAGCTAGCAATAAGATTCTGCAAATCGCGCAGTTTATTTCCTTGACCTTCCGTTTCACCTAATGCAAATGTGTGTTTGAAATATTTCTCACGTGGTGAAGAAATATTCTTCTCTGATTTGGGGGAGTGCTCAGAAGCTCTGAAACTGAGCATTTCGGTAGGAAAATTGGGAATGGATTCTGGAGGTATTTCCAGAAAGCCATATAGGAATATAAGAGGCTAGACCATGAAGGCAGACGAATGGACCACATCTTTGGCCATTAGGGCCGCTTGGATGTCTTTCATTGGCCGAAGCACTCAGGGAGAGATTGCTGGCCGCCTTGGGGTTTCCCCTGCAAAAGTTCATCGCCTAATAGCACATGCTCAAAAAGAAGGCTTGATAAAATTTCATATCGAAGCCCGGCCTTCTGAATGCGTTGAATTAGAACAATTTCTCTGTAAGCGAATGAATCTGGAAAATTGCTTTATTGCTCCGGATCTTGGCAGCGGTGACGAAACAGACTCTTTCACGGCAGTTTCATCTTTTGCTGGCCAATACCTTCATTCACTTTTTACAACGAATCCACCTAAGCGCATTGGTGTAGGCATGGGGCGCACGCTCCAGTCCACCATCGAGGCAATGCCTCGTGTTCACCTTCCTGAGCTTGAGCTGCTGTCCGTATCCGGCTCGCTCACCCGTCGTCTTTCTGCCAACCCGTATGATGTTGTGCAGCAGCTATGTGCGAAGACGGGCGGTGAAGGTTTCTATCTTCCTGTTCCTTATATTGCTGAAACCAAAGCAGAAAGAGACACCTTTGTCTCTCAGGGCGCTGTTCAGGAGCTGCTCGCAAGAGCTAAGGCCGCAGAACTCTTCATCATCGGCATCGGGTCCGTTGAGAAGGAAGGCCACCTTGTACAACGCAAGCTGATTACCTCTGAAGAACGTGAAGAACTGCTGGAAAGTGGCGCTTGTTCTGACGTGATGGGCCGCTTTGTCGACATTGACGGCAACGAAGTAGCCTGTTCTCTAAACGAAAAAGCAGTTGGTTTGCACTTTGATGACGTCCGCAAGGCGCATGTTGTCGCGATCGTTGGCGGTTACCGCAAGGCGAAAGCAACACTGGCAGCATTGGCGACCGGCATCATCAAGGATCTGATCATCGATGAGGTTTTGGCCAGAGAACTCGCTGGCCTGCTGAAAGAGAACGAGCTCGAAGCAACGACATAAGTTGGGAGTCTGTTCTTCTTAAGGGAGAGTCCTTTCCGCTCTACGGGAAGATATAATAAGGAAGAAACCGTGAAAACCACAACAATCCTCGGTGCAGTTGCTTTAGCAGCAGTCATGACGACTGGAGCTATGGCAGAAACTTTCAAGCCCGCAGTCGTTTATGATTTCGGCGGTCGTAATGACCGGTCTTTCAATGAAGCAGCTTACAAAGGCGCGTTGCAGTTCGAAGAACGCACAGGCATCAAGTTCCGCGATTTTGAGATCCAGAATCCATCTCAGCGTGAACAGGCTCTGCGTAACTTCGCGCGACGTGGTCTCGATCCAATCATCACGATTGGCTTCGCTCAGGCAGCTGCACTGGAGAAAGTTGCTAAGGAATTTCCTGACACGCACTTCGCAATCGTTGATTCCGTTGTAGACCTGCCAAACGTACGTTCCATCGTCTTCAAAGAAGGTGAAGGTTCATTCCTCGTTGGTCTTCTGGCTGCAATGTCAACTGAATCCGACACCATTGGTTTTGTTGGCGGTATGGACATTCCGCTGATCCGCAAGTTTGCATGTGGTTACAAGCAGGGCGCGAAATACGCGAAGCCTGACATTGAAATCATCGAAAATATGACCGGAACCACCGGCGCAGCATGGACTGACCCACTTAAGGGCGGTGAACTTGCTCGTTCACAGTTCGCGCGTGGCGCAGATGTTGTGTTCCATGCAGCAGGCCTGACCGGCACTGGTGTTCTTCAGGCAGCAGCTGATGAAGGCAAGCTGGGCATCGGTGTGGATTCCAACCAGAACCACCTGCATCCGGGTTCTGTTCTGACTTCCATGATCAAAGCGGTAGATGTTGCTGTCGATAAGACGCTGACAGACGCTAAAGAAGGCAAGTGGACATCCGGTGTTGAAGTTCTCGGCCTTGCTGAGAATGGTGTTTCCTGGTCATACGACGAGTATAACAAGCCTCTCATTACAGCAGAAATGCAGTCTGCAGTTGAACAGGCAAAGATGGATATTATTTCTGGCAAAGTAGAAGTTCACGATTACATGGTGGATTCTTCCTGCCCGTTCTAATCTAATGGAAAGTGCCCGCACTATCTGGTGTGGGCATTTTCGCTTACGGTGGTTCTTCGGAACGACCACTCCTTCCAGACTTTCGGTCTTGAAGGGATTTATGAGGGACTTGCGCCCCTGTAGCCCGAGTAGAGTTTTCAGCCTTTGGGAGCGAAGGTTGAAGGGGAAACGAGGATAACTGCATTGGGATCTGTTCTCTGCTTCTCCTGGGGGTGGGGCAACGCTTTTGAAACGGTGTACTTCGAAAGCAAGAACGAGATTGATGCGCAAGTTATTGATTTGATAGACCAGAAAGGCCGGGCAACAGTGGCTGAAAGCAATGTACCTGCCATCGAGTTAATTGGCGTTAGTAAAAGTTTTGGGCCTGTTCAAGCAAACAAGGACATTGACCTTGTTGTAGGAAAAGGGTCCATTCACGGCATCATTGGGGAGAACGGAGCGGGCAAATCCACCTTGATGTCGATCCTCTACGGTTTTTACCATGCCGATAGCGGAACAATTAAGATCGATGACAAGACAACCACTATTCCTGATTCGAAGAGCGCGATTGCGCAGGGCATCGGTATGGTGCACCAGCATTTTATGCTCGTCGATCCATTCACAGTTCTAGAAAACGTTATTCTTGGCGCTGAGGGCGGCGCACTGTTGAAAGATGGTGTAGCAAACGCACGTCGCGAACTTAAGCGTTTGGCAGACGAATACGACATGACAATTGACCCGGACGCAGTCGTGGGTGAATTGCCAGTTGGTTTGCAGCAACGAGTAGAGATCCTGAAGGCTCTGTACCGTGGCGCAGACATTCTCATTCTTGATGAGCCGACCGGTGTTTTGACACCATCTGAAGCTGATCACCTCTTCCGCATTCTTCGCGTACTGCGCGATCAGGGTAAAACAGTTCTGCTTATCACCCACAAACTGCGTGAGATCATGGATGTGACCGATACGGTGTCCGTGATGCGTCGTGGTGAAATGGTGGCCTCTCGCAAAACTGCAGAAACCTCCATGGAAGAACTGGCTGAACTTATGGTTGGCCGCAGTGTTCTTCTGGAAGTGGACAAGCCTGAAGTCGAAGTTGGCAAGCCTCTCCTCAAAGTAGAAGGCCTCAACGTTCGGGATGATCGCGGCGTGATGCGCGTGAAGGATGTTTCCTTCGAAGTGCGTGCAGGTGAAGTTCTTGGTATCGCAGGCGTTTCCGGTAACGGTCAGTCTGAGCTCCTCGCAGCTCTTTCCGGCATCACCCGCGCCGAAAGCGGCAAGATGGAGCTGTCAGGCGAGTCGTTGGACCTCTCAGCGGCACATAATGCAGCTGAAATGCGCACCAAGGGAATGAGCCACGTACCTGAAGATCGCCACCGGATGGGGCTGGTCAACAAGTTCGCAGAATATGAGAACTCCATTCTCGGCTACCATCGCGAACCGAAATACTCAAAAGGTATGTTCCTCAATAAAGATGCGATCCGTAAGGAAGCTAAGGAACGCATTGAGAAATACGACATTCGCCCTCCAACCACCGAAATGACAGCTGCAAAGTTCTCTGGCGGTAACCAGCAGAAAATCGTTCTGGCACGTGAAATTGAGTGCAACCCGGACGTTCTTCTGATCGGTCAGCCGACACGCGGTGTTGATATTGGTGCGATTGAGTACATCCACAACCGGATCATGGACATGCGCGCACAGGGCAAAGCTGTCCTTCTTGTATCCGTGGAGCTTGAAGAAATTCGTTCACTCTCCGACCGCATCATTGTCATGTTTGATGGCAACGTGGTTGGTGAACGCGGGCCAGAAGCAACAGAGCAGGATCTTGGTCTTCTCATGGCTGGTGTCAATCAAGAGGCAGCAGAATGATCATGAACTCCCTGTTTAACAACAAAATTTGCTTTGACCTGACATTTGGGGGAACACAGAAATGAGTAAGGGGCAACTTCCTCGTTGGGTTGACTACGGTGTTTTACCGGCCCTCAACCTGCTCGCGGCATTTATCATCTCTGGCTTGGTCGTTGTAGTAATTGGCGAAGATCCATTCGAAGCCGTTAAATGGCTCGTCTGGGGCGCGCTGGGTTACGGTGAAGGCTTTGGCTATACCCTCTACTACGCAACCAACTTTATCTTTACGGGCCTGGCTGTGGCAGTCGCTTTCCACGCTGGTCTGTTTAACATTGGTGGTGAAGGTCAGGCCTATGTCGGCGGCCTGGGTATCGCTCTGGTCTGCCTTGCCATGGACCGCTTTGTTCCATGGTGGGTGACGTTCCCATTCGCGATTATCGGTGGTGCTGTATTCGGTGCAGCCTGGGCATTCATTCCGGGATACCTGCAGGCAAAGCGCGGCTCTCACATCGTTATTACGACGATCATGTTCAACTTCATCGCATCCGCGTTGATGGTGTACCTGCTGTCTAACATCCTGATCCCTCAGGGCACGATGTCCCCATCCTCTCGTAACTTCGAGGCTGGCGGTCAGCTTCCACTGCTTAGAAACGTCTTCACAAGCTTCGATTTCGGTCAGTCTCCTGTGAACCTCGCGTTCTTCCTCGCTCTCGCTGTTTGCGTGGTGGTTTGGCTTCTGATCTGGCACACCAAGCTTGGCTATGAAATCCGCAGCTTCGGTGCAAACCCGGATGCAGCTGCCTACGCTGGTATCTCCCCGGTGCGCATCACTGTTGTAACCATGCTGATTTCCGGTGCTCTTGCTGGCTTGATGGGCATCAACGTTGTGATGGGTGAGCAGACACGCTTGCTTCTCGACTTCGCAGGTGGTGCAGGCTTCGTTGGTATCGCGGTAGCGCTGATGGGACGAGGGCATCCGATCGGGATTATTCTCGCCTCCATGCTCTTTGGTTTGCTCTATCAGGGCGGCGCAGAGCTGGCGTTCGAAATCCCAACAATCTCACGTGACATGATCGTGGTCATTCAGGCCCTGGTTATTCTCTTCGCTGGTGCTCTTGAGCATATGTTCCGCCCAGCAGTCGTAGCGTTCTTCGATCGCTTCTCATCAAACACAGCAGAAGCATAGGGAGACGGACATGTTAGACACAATCATTCTCGTTCTCGACAGCACATTCCGCCTGTCAACTCCTCTTCTGTTTGCGTGCCTTGCTGGCCTGTTTTCAGAGCGTTCCGGTATTGTTGATATCGGTCTGGAAGGTAAAATCCTCGGCGCAGCTTTTGCTGCCGCTGCCGCAGCCTACGTCTTCCAGAGCCCGTGGATCGGCCTTCTGGCGGGTATCATGGTTTCCGTTATGCTGGCACTGGTGCACGGTTATGCATCTATCAGCCAGCGCGGCAACCAGGTGGTTTCCGGTGTGGCGATCAACTTCCTTGCAGCTGGTCTGACAGTATTGCTGGGTCAGGCATGGTTCTCTCAAGGTGGACGAACACCGGCTCTGTCTCCGGCAACCCGCTTTGAAAGCCTCACGCTGCCATTCGCCGACACTCTGGCAAACGTGCCTGTGCTGGGTCCGATCTATGCCAATCTGATCTCCGGTCACAACATTCTGGTTTATGCATCTTTCGCTGCCGTACCGTTGACCTGGTGGATCATTTTCAGAACCCGCTTTGGTCTGCGTCTTCGTGCTGTAGGCGAGAACCCTTCCGCAGCTGATACAGCAGGTCTATCAGTAACACTGCTACGTTACCGTGCGACAATCATTTGTGGTATTCTCTGCGGGTTCTCTGGTGCTTACCTGTCTGTTGCTCAGGGCGCCGGATTTATTAAAGATATGAGTGCGGGCAAGGGCTTTATTGCTCTGGCAGCTCTTATCTTTGCAAAGTGGAAGCCAGTGAACGCCATGTTCACATGCCTTCTCTTTGGTTTCCTAGATGCATTGGCAATCCGTCTTCAGGGCCAGGAAATTCCTGGAATTGGTGAAGTGCCTGTTCAGGTCTTCCAGGCTCTGCCTTACGTGCTGACTGTGGTTCTTCTTGCCGGCTTCATCGGTCGCGCAATCCCACCGAAAGCATCTGGTATCCCATATGTTAAAGAGCGTACATAAGGACAATAATAATGAGCGCATTTGACAAGCTTTTTGAAGAAGCAAAGGCGGCGCGAGAAACCGCCTATGCGCCATACTCCAACTTCAAGGTGGGCGCTGCATTGCTCACCTCTGATGGCAAAGTCGTCTCAGGGTGTAACGTCGAAAACGGCGCCTACCCGGAAGGCACCTGTGCTGAAGGCGGAGCAATCGCGGCAATGATCCGCGGTGGCTCCACCAAGATCAATGAGGTTGTAGTGCTGGCAGACGCCGCGCTTTGCACACCATGCGGTGGGTGTCGTCAAAAACTTTCTGAATTTGCAAGCAACAAGCAGATCAAGATCCATGTAGCCAACCTCGAAGGTCTGCGTAAAACCTTCACCATGGAAGAACTGCTGCCTGCTGGCTTTGAATTGAATGAACAGATTGAGGATTGATTATGAGCGGATTTGGTAAGGAATCAGCGGAAATTGTACGCGCTGCTCGCCCTGGTGATTATAAAGTTGGGATGATCCTCGGTTCTGGTCTTGGCTCTCTGGCTGAGGAAGTGGAAGACGCGGTTCGCGTGTCTTACAACCGTCTCACTGGTTTCCCTGTTTCTTCTGTTACCGCGCACGCAAGTGAGCTGGTTGCAGGCACTCTGGAAGGTGTCCCGGTTGTTATTTTGTCCGGTCGTGCACACTACTATGAGAGCGGCAACCCATCCGTGATGCGCACTCCGCTTGAGACCCTCAAAGAGCTTGGCTGTGACACAATCGTTGCAACCAACGCTGCAGGCTCCCTGCGTGAAAACATCAAGCCGGGTTCTCCAATGCTGATCAATGACCACATCAACTGGTCTGGTCTGAACCCGCTCATCGGCGAAGAAGATGAGAGCCGTTTCCTCGATCTTTCCGCCGCATACGATCCAGAGCTTCGTGAGCAGCTCAAAAAAGCAGCTGCTGAAACAGGTGAAGACCTCGAAGAGGGCGTCTACATGTGGTTCTCCGGCCCGTCTTTCGAGACACCGGCAGAAATTCGCATGTCTCAGGTGCTCGGTGCTGATGCCGTTGGCATGTCCACTGTACCGGAAGTGATTATGTCTCGCTTCCTCGGCATGCGCGTCGCAGCAATCTCCACCATCACCAATATGGGAGCTGGCCTACAAGCCCACGGCCTCTCTCATGATGAAACCAAGGAAATGGCCCCGCTCGGAGCGGCCAAGATCAAAAAGATTTTGCGTGCCTTCCTCAAAAACATGGCTTGAAGGAAACTGGCAAAATGACCGAAGCATCAACAAAAGAAATAGCAAAGCGTGCTCTAGGACTTATCGATCTAACCAACCTGAATGATGACTGCACTGCAGAAGATGTAGCAGCACTTATTGAGCGCTCAACTACACCTTACGGTCACACTGCAGCCATCTGCATCTGGCCTCGCTTTGTAAAGCAGGCTGCTGAGCTTCTGAAGAACTCTCCAGTTCGCATCGCGACTGTTGTGAACTTCCCTGCTGGCGGTGAAGACACTGCTGCAGTGATCGAAGAAACCAAAAAGGCAGTTGCTGACGGCGCGGACGAAGTTGATCTCGTCATGCCATATCGCGCATTCGCAGAAGGCCGTCGTGGTTTCGCTGAAGATCAGATCAAACAGGTTCGTGGCGCAATTCTTGCTCCAGCACAGCTCAAGGTTATCCTTGAAACCGGTGAGTTGAAAGATCCTCGTTTGATCCACCTGGCTTCTGAAATTGCAATTGCACAGGGCGCAGACTTCATCAAAACCTCAACAGGTAAAGTGGAAGTCAACGCAACTCTCGAAGCTGCGGAAATCATGCTCAACGTACTGCGTGAAACTTCCAAGGAAGATCACCGCGTTGTTGGCTTCAAGCCAGCTGGTGGTGTGCGCACTGTAGAAGAAGCAGCTGAATACCTGAAACTGGCTGACGACTTGATGGGCAGCAACTGGGTATCCTCAGCAACGTTCCGTTTCGGCGCAAGTGGCCTGCTTGATGCAGTGCTCGCTGGCATCGAAGGCCGTGATAACGACACTAAAGAGACCTACTGATATGCTTCCTCAAGAAATCGTTCGTAAGAAACGTGAAGGCGAAGTCCTGACAGCTGAAGAAATTCAGTTCTTTGTAAAGGGCATCACTGATAACAGCGTAACCGAAGGACAGGTTGCTGCTCTGGCAATGGCCGTGTTCTTCCAGGGTCTCAGTGTTGACGAGCGTGTTGCACTGACACTCGGCATGCGTGACAGCGGTGACGTTCTTGACTGGTCCGACATCGGCGCACCAATCGTTGACAAGCACTCCACGGGCGGTGTTGGCGACAACGTTTCTCTGATGCTTGCGCCTGCACTTGCTGCAAACGGTGCTGCTGTTCCAATGATCTCCGGTCGCGGCCTCGGCCACACCGGCGGTACTCTGGACAAGCTGGAAACCATTCCGGGCTATTCCGCAAAACCATCCAACGAACTGTTCCGCAAGGTTGTTCGTGAAGTCGGTTGTGCGATCATCGGCCAGACTGGTGACCTCGCACCTGCTGACAAGCGCTTCTACGGTATTCGTGACGTGACCGCGACTGTTGAGAGCATTGATCTCATCACCGCGTCCATCCTGTCCAAGAAGCTGGCGGCTGGCCTTGAAACTCTGGTTCTCGACGTTAAGTGGGGCACCGGCGCATTCATGGCGAACTACGAAGACGCGAAAGCTCTGGCTGAAAGCCTCGTTCTTGTTGCAAACGGTGCAGGTCTCAAAACCACCGCATTGCTCACAGATATGAACGAGTCTCTGGCATCTGCAGCTGGTAACGCGATCGAAGTTCAGAACGCTGTAGACTTCCTGAAAGGCACCCACGTTGACAATCGTCTGTGGGATGTGACCGTTGCAATTGGTGCAGAAGGTCTTGCCAACTCAGGTCTTGCTGATAGCGTTGATGACGGTAAGAAGAAGATGGAAGAAGCCTTCACCTCTGGTAAGGCAGCTGAACTCTTCGGCAAGATGGTCGGCGAACTCGGCGGTCCAAACGACTTCATGGAGAAGCCGGAAGCATACCTTGCAAAGGCTCCGATCCAGCGCGCAATTCATGTGCCAGAAGCATCTTTGGTGACTGGTGTTGATGCACGTGCAGTTGGTCTCGCAGTTGTTGAACTTGGTGGTGGTCGTCGTGCCGCAGCGGACGAAATCGATCCTGCTGTTGGTCTCACAGACATCGCTGGTGTTGGCACGTCCGTAGATAGCGAAACTCCAATCGCCGTCATCCACGCACACACCGAAGATCAGGTAGAGCGTGCAGAGAAAGTTCTGCGTGACGCTTACACCTTTGGTTCTGCGGCGGACGTTAAAGAGTTCGACACAATCCGTGACCGTATTGCGCCTTAATCTGCGCAGCAATAATTAACTGGCAGGACAGCCTCTCACCTCTTTTGAGCAGACAATTATCTGATTGAGAGCTGTCCTCCAAAAACTAAGGAAACGCGAATGCCACGCGCAATTATGTGTGTACTCGACAGCTTCGGTATCGGCGCAGCCGACGACGCTGACAAGTTTGGCGATGTCGGCTCCGACACCCTTGGTCACATTGCCGATGCATGTGCAGAAGGTAAAGGCGATAAAGAAGGTCTGCGCAGCGGTCCTCTCTCCTTGCCAAACATGGATCGTCTTGGACTGGGTGCTGCCGCTCGTGCATCCACTGGTAAAGACATTAAAGGTCTGGATTTCTCCGGCACGCCAGAATCCCATTGGGGTTTTGCTGCTGAAGTTTCCAACGGCAAAGACACACCATCCGGTCACTGGGAAATTGCTGGCGTACCAGTCACATTCGACTGGGGCTACTTCCCGGATGAAAACCCGTCATTCCCTGCTGAGTTGATCGAAAAGATCATCGAAGTTGGTGAACTGCCGGGCGTTCTGTGTCTGACGCATGGTTCTGGCACTGTTGTCATCGAGGAATTCGGTGAAGAGCACGTCAAGACCGGCAAGCCAATCATCTACACCTCTGCGGACAGTGTTCTTCAGATCGCTGCACACGAAGAGAGCTTTGGCCTTGAGCGCCTGCTGGATCTCTGCGTGAAGTGCCGCACACTGGTAGACGAATACAACATCGGTCGTGTGATTGCCCGTCCGTTTGAGGGCTCTGCTGAAGCAGGCTTTGAGCGGACTTCAAACCGTCGCGACTACTCTGTTCTGCCACCGGCTCCAACTGTTCTGGATCGTCTGGAAGATGCTGGTCGTCAGGTGATTGCTGTCGGCAAGATCTCTGATATTTATGCAGCACAGGGCATCACCAAACTGCTGAAGGGCGCTGGCAACGATCAGCTCTTTGACCGCACTTTGGAAGCAATGGATCTGGCGAAAGACGGAGACCTCGTGTTCTCCAACTTCGTTGACTTCGACATGCTCTACGGCCACCGTCGTGACGTGCCAGGTTATGCCGCAGCTCTGGAACACTTCGACAAGCGTCTGCCAGAGATGATCGAAAAGATGAACGACGGCGACCTGCTCATTCTGACTGCCGACCACGGTTGTGACCCAACCTGGAAAGGCACAGACCACACACGTGAGCATGTTCCTGTACTGGCTCTGGTGAAAGGCGAGAAGGGTTCCAACATCGGAAAACGCCCGACTTTCGCTGATATGGGCGAGTCCGTTGCCAAACATCTTGGAATTTCAACTGGCGAAAACGGAAATAGTTTTCTGTAGATCCACTAGGAAATTTTGAAAATAAGCCGGGCAAGCATTGTTTGCCCGGTTTAGTGTACCGCGATATATTTCTGAATTGCCTATGATTTGCAATTGTTAGAGTGCGTTCCGTTTGTTTGGACACAATCAAACGGCAAGAATTCACTCCAATAAAAATGTTGGAGCATGATGCGTGACTTTAAAGGAACGCGGCATGCTCTGAGGATGCTGGGAGAGGCATCCGTCGTGTTACATGAGAGGGGAATGCAGCATGCAGGCTCGCACGTTTACTGCACAGCAAGATGGAAGCTTAACGCCTGAGATGAAGCAGGCGTTTGAAGAGGACGGCTTCCTCGTTCTTGAAGGATTTGCATCGCCGGAAGAGTGCGATCAGTTGAAAGCACGCATGGCTCACCTGATTGACGAGTTTGACCCGTCAACAGTCGCGTCCGTGTTTGAAACCAATGCGCAGACGCATGCGAAGGACGCTTATTTCCGTGAAAGCGGTGATAAAATCCGTTTCTTCTTCGAGGCAGAAGCATTTGACGAAAATGGTGCTCTGACCAAAGACAAACATCAGGCACTGAACAAAGTCGGTCATGCTCTGCATGACTATGACCCTGTGTTTGAACAGTTTTCACGCTCCCCGAAAATGGAACGCGTGGCCAAAGATATCGGACTGACAGAGCCACTGCTCGCTCAGTCCATGTACATCTTCAAACCGCCTCACATCGGCGGAGAAGTAAACAACCATCAGGACTCCACATTCCTCCACACAGCGCCGTTGACCTGCACAGGCTTCTGGTTCGCTTTGGAAGATGCGGATGAAACCAACGGTGGTTTGTATGGCGTTCCAGGTGGTCATCAAGGACCGCTTCGCAAACGCTTCCATTACAACGGCGAAGGCCTTGTGATGGAGACCCTAGACGAAACCCCACTCGAAAAATCTGCAGATGATGCGGCGCCACTTGTTGCCCCCAAAGGGACCCTTGTTATCCTTCACGGACTTGTGCCGCACAAATCTGCTCCGAACCGCTCTGATAAGTCCCGCCATGCCTATGCTGTACATATGGTAGACGGAACCGCAAAATGGTCGGATGACAACTGGATTACTCGGGCTAAAGACAAGCCAATGCACGGATTTTAAGAAATGAGACCAAAGCAGAACGTGGTGCCACGTGCCGAACTGCACTGCCACATTGAAGGTGCAGCACCTCCAACGCTCGTAAGAAAGCTGGCTCAACGCTATGATGTAGATCTGGGTGATCTGTTCGACACCAACGGAGCCTACAGCTGGCATGACTTTACCACCTTTATTCAGCAGTACGATGTTGCAGCATCTCTGTTCCGCCGCCCGGGCGATTATGCAGAACTGGCTGAAACCTACTACAAGATGCTGGCAGCTGAAGGCGTGATCTATGCGGAGGTGTTTATCTCTCCTGATCATGCAATCAAAGCAGGCCTGAGCTACAATTCCTATCTGGAAGGCCTCATAGCCGGTCTTGAACGCGCAAAAGCTGACACAGGCATCGAAGGTCGTCTGGTTCCACTCGGCGTGCGTCATGAAGGCGCTGAATCCGTTGAAGGCGCAGTCAAGGCTGTCATCGACAACCCACACCCAATGGTAACAGGCTTCGGTCTGGCTGGTGACGAGCGCATTGGCCCGGCAAAGGATTTCGAAAAAGCCTTCGCTATGGCCCGTGAAGCTGGTCTCGGCCTCACAGCCCATGCTGGTGAGTTCGGTGGTGCTGAAAGCGTGCGTGATGCACTGGATTATCTGAAGATCACCCGTATTGGTCACGGTGTGCGTGCCGTAGAAGACGACGCACTGGTTCAGCGTCTTGTGGATGAGGAAATCACCCTTGAGGTATGCCCGCATTCCAACATTGCGCTCGGTGTCTACTCAAACCTGCGCTTCCATCCGGTAAACATGCTGCGTCAGGCAGGTGTGCGTATCACTCTCAACTCCGATGATCCGCCATTCTTCCACACAACGCTTGGCCACGAGTATGTTGAAACATCTCGTGTGTTTGGCTGGACGCGTGACATCCAGAAATCCATCACAAAGAATGCGCTGGAAGCAGCGTTTGTTGATGAGGAAACCCGTGCTGTTCTTCTAAAGCGTTTGGACACTTTAACTGAAGAAGCATGAGTTTTTGCTTGAGTTGAGTGTGCATAAGCAGGAAAACTGGCATAGCCGGGTTTCTTATGCTCAAAACCTCAGAGCATAGATTGCAAAAAGCCCGTACCTTCATAAAAAGGTGCGGGCTTTATAGCGTAGATCACTGGGGCATTTTAGGCTTCGGGGCAGACGTTGCATAAGGCCCACTCCGGCAAACCAGAAATACGAGTGCTTTACAGGCCTCACTAGGCAAAACGATAGGAACCGACGAAGATGGAGATGCAAGCATCGCAGGCTTTGTCCTTGCTCAACGCAAAAGCAGTACGTGAACGCTCACATGTGCTTTTGGAGCTGGGATTGCAGGGCGAACTTGAGCATTTTGCTGTTGATCTGTCTCACCTTGCAGAAGCTGCCCGCAGAACACTCGCTGCAACCGACAACACCTATCCAGACCGGCAAATTCCGTTTCATGCCCGCTGGCGCCAGTTTGAGACCGGCGGTATCGACCGTTGGGGAATGCTGGCTGGTGCGCGACGCTTTTCTGATGTGCAGGGCATGGGTCGAGCAGCCTGCGATCTGGCAATTGTTTCAGCGCTGCTTGATGCCGCCGCTGGTGAGCACTGGACGTATCGCGAAGCAATCACCAATGAGACCTTCAAGCACTCTGAAGGATTGGCGATCGGTTCACTGGCCATGTTCTCAGCTGGCTTCTTTTCTCACGAGCCGCTGGACCCGCTCAGGGCAGATGCCATCACCTTGTTCCGTTTGGACAAAGATGAGCTCGCAGAAGGCCTACAAATCACAGAGAAGAACCAGCTCATCGGGCTGAATGGGCGACTGTCTTTGCTGAACCGTCTGGGAGAGGCTGTTTCTCTTCGTGATGATCTGTTTGGTAAAGAAGATGAGCCACGTCCGGGCGGTCTCTTTGATATCCTCTATGAGGAAGGGCAAACGGGTCCTCTGGATGCAGAACGTATTCTGGAGCTGGTTCTGGATGGATTAGGGCCGATCTGGCCCAATCGTGAGCAGATCGATGGTGTAATCCTCGGGGACACATGGCGTCATTCCAAGGTCACAACTCAGGACAAAACCACCAATCTTGTCCCTCTTCACAAACTTTCTCAATGGATTGCTTATTCTTTAGTTGAACCTCTGTCGTGGGCTGGTATTGAGATGACAAACATTGATGGTTTGACTGGCCTTGCTGAGCATCGCAATGGCGGATTGTTTTTGGACACGGGCGTGCTGCGCCTGAAAGATCAAAAGCAGTCCCTGAACAAACACGAAGTAAGCAGCGAGCTGGTTGTTGAATGGAGAGCACTCACGATCGCTCTTCTCGATAAGCTCGCGGATTGGATTCGGGCAGATTTGTCTGTCTCCCGGGATCAGCTTCCACTGGCATGTGTGCTGGAAGGTGGGTCTTGGGCTGCAGGACGACAAATTGCCCTTGAAAAACGAGGTGATGGATCTCCACCCCTGATGATTATCAGTGATGGAACCGTTTTTTGATCTATAACCTTTCGTCAATCGCACCTGAGAATATCAGGTGCCTAACTAAGACACGCACTGCCATGTACATGCTGACAAAAGGCAGCTGCATATAAAAGACCCGACTGGGTTGAAAAAGAGGAACACGATGTCCGGCGCAACCGTAATCGCACACCCGCTGGTCCAGCATAAGCTGACCCACATGCGGAGAAAAACAACCCCGACGCAGGACTTCCGCCGCTTGCTGCGCGAAATCTCTTTGTTGCTGTGCTACGAAGTAACACGCGACCTGAAGATGACCACCCAATCCATCGAGACACCAGTTGCTGAAATGGATGCACCGGTTCTGGCTGGTAAAAAGCTTTGCTTCGCCTCCATCCTGCGTGCTGGTAACGGCCTGCTGGAAGGCATGCTTGAGCTGATCCCATCTGCACGCGTTGCACATATCGGTCTCTACCGCGATCCTAAGACCCTTGAAGCCGTTGAATACTACTTCAAAGCGCCTCAAGAGCTGGAAGAGCGTCTGGTGATCGTTGTTGACCCAATGCTGGCAACTGCAAACTCTGCGATTTCTGCTGTAGACCGCCTGAAGAAGCGCGGCGCAAAGAACATGGTGTTCGTTTGCTTGCTGGCTGCTCCTGAAGGTGTTGCGCGCTTCAACGAAGCACATCCTGACGTGCCAATCTACACTGCGTCCATCGATGAAAAGCTCAACGAAAAGGGCTACATCATCCCGGGTCTCGGTGATGCTGGTGACCGGATGTACGGTACAAAATAAACTTTCTTGGTTTAGAAGCGTCAGGCATCAGGTCTGGCGCTTTTTTCTTGAAGGCATCCTCAAGAAATACAGACAGAAATACCGGAGACGATACGCATCTCAAAACTGTGTATTCGTCCTTTATGAGGTGTAGACCGTGTTGTAAGGTCATGCGCGCAAGGGGATGATGGAATGCCAAATAAAGCTCGTACCCGTTTGAAGGTTTGCTGTATTTCAACTTCGGGTGAAGCAGCCACCGCTGTTGCTTGCGGCGCCGATGCTGTCGGTCTTGTTGCCCACATGCCGTCCGGTCCCGGTGTGATCGAAGATGACCTCATTCTCAATATTGCCCGGCAAGTCCCGCCAGCTGTCGCAACCTGGCTCCTCACATCACGCACCACTGCAAAAGACATCGTCGAGCATGTGCTCACCTGCGGCACCAACACGGTTCAAATTGTCAAACCAATTGATCCGGGCGAATATCAGGAACTGCGCTTGGACCTGCCTGCCTGCACACGCATCGTGCAAGTTGTTCATGTCGAAGATGAGTACTCCTTTGAAATCGCACAGGAATATAACCGCGTTGCGGATGCGGTTCTGCTCGATTCAGGCCGCCCTTCAGAAAATGAACTCGGCGGAACAGGCCGAACGCACAACTGGGATCTAAGTCGCCATATTGTCGAGAAGCTCGATATTCCGGTATTCCTTGCCGGTGGGCTAACCCCTCAGAACATCATCGAAGCAGTTGAGACTGTAAAACCCTACGGCGTAGATGTTTGCAGCGGCGTACGTGTGAATGGTCGCCTCAACCGAACTCGACTGTCAGAATTTGCTGCGGCAATCGCCTGTACCTGAGTTCTAGGTAGATCTCCGGAAATCTTAGGTTTTTAATTAGAATTCTTGCCTTTTTCTTCGGCTCGGCTGTATACCTATGAAAAGTAATGGGCAAAACACTGAGTGATCTCTGAACACGGCGAAAGACCGGGATGTTGTGGTGCCCAGAAGATGTGGGGGCGCACGTGCAACGTTATATCTGGGTCATGGTTGTCGTCATTTGTGTCGCGTTGATCGTACCCAAGGTGCTCGAAGAGCGCTTGCTGGGCGTCGTTGAGGTGCACGAATCTCAGCCAGTAAACGAACCTCAGAAAACCTCAAAACGCATCACCAGAATTCGCAAGTCTCCCAACGGCCACTTCATGGCGACCATCAAGATCAATGGTCACAAGACCTCGGCTCTGATTGATACGGGTGCAAGTTTGCTCGCTATACCTTACAGCATCGCACGTAAGGCTGGCATAAGGGTGCGCAACGAAGATTTCACTGTCGAAGTGCGCACAGCAAACGGCATCACGTCGGGGGCATCAGCCTCTATTTCAAATCTCTATCTGGGTTCAATTCATATACGCAACGTTAAAAGCCTAATCCTTAAAGATGAAGCGCTCTCACAGGTGCTTTTAGGGATGTCTGCGTTGAACAGGCTTGGCAAAATCACGCTCGGCAACAAAGAGCTCGTGATCGCACCAAGATAACCAAAAAAATAAACCCTGCTTTCTGCTGCTCTTAGACTGGCGGTATCCTTTTGTCTTGCTTGTACGAATTCTCGTTTCATAGGAGGTTGGTATGGAATGAATGACCTGAGGGGAGGCAGGTCTGCAATGGAAAGGGAAAGCAGTGGCTATTCGTGATTTCGGTGAACTGGAAAACCGGGAAATTGTCAAAGAAGTGACACTGCATGGCGGCAACCTTACCGCAAGCATCCTCACCTATGGCGCCACAGTTCGCAGACTGCAACTGGGAGATCGCGACCTGACGCTCGGCTTTGACAATCTGCGCGACTATGAACTCCACTCCCCGCACATGGGCGCGACTGCAGGCCGCTGCGCCAACCGCATTGCAAGCGGTTGTTTCTCAATTGGCTCTGAAGAATTTCAGCTCTCTGTGAACGAAGGCGGACGACATCACCTGCACGGTGGGCACAAAGGCTTCGCCCATCGGATCTGGACCATTGAAGAAGCCAGCGAGGACAGTGTTTTGCTCTCTTTGGAATCTCCGGATGGCGAAGAGGGATATCCGGGCACTGTCCAGATCACCTGCCGCTATACCCTGACCAAAGACAACACGCTGCGCATCGAATTCTCCGGCACCACAGACAAGCCAACCCTGCTGAATCCGGCGCACCACAGCTACTTCAATCTGGGCGATCATGAGGATGTTACCAGGCATCAGATCATGATTCCTGCGCGCTCTTACCTCCCTGTTTCTGATCAGCTGATCCCGACTGGTGAGATCGTTGATGTCGCGGGAACACCCTATGATTTCCGTGAGATGCGCGAGATTGCCGACGCGCAGGATTCACGCTTCGATAACAATTTCTGCCTCAGGCAGTTCCGTCTGAAAAAGCCTGAGCTATCCGCTGTGGTGTTTGAGCCTGAGACCGAGCTCAAGATGGAAGTCTGGTCAACTGAACCCGGCATCCAGTTCTACGACGGCAGTTCCCTCAATACCCCGGTTCCGGGCTTTGGCGGCAAAATGTATGGCCCAAGAGCGGGTCTGTGTCTGGAACCTCAATGCTGGCCAGACAGTCCAAACCATGAAGAATTTGCGTGTTCCACGCTTCAACCCACTGAGCACTATCTACAAGTAACCGAGTACCGTTTCATCTGATGTGCAAAGGAGAGACAGCACATCAGTTGTTGTAAAGGACGATAACAGTGAAGACCATTTTCTCACCTGATCAGCTGTTGCATGCCCCGACCAAAGAAATCTCTGATGGGCAGTTGGTTCCCGCCAATGAGATCCCATCTCGTGCCGAAATTATTCTTGCGCACCTCAAAAAAGCGCAGTTCGGTGAGGTGCTTACACCAAATGAGTTTTCTCTGGACCCAATCCTGAAGGTACATGATGCGGATTATGTCACCTTTCTGCAGGATTTCTGGAAGCTTTGGCTGGCAGAAGGGCGCACAGTAGAAGAGGTCTTCCCGTTCGTCTGGCCCGTACATGGTCTCAGACATGACATTGTGCCGGATCACATCGACGGAAAGCTTGGTTTCTACTCGTTCGATGCTGGCTCTCCCATGGGCGAACACACATGGGTCGCAGCGCGCAAAAGTGCGGAAACTGCTCTGACAGGGGCGGAATTGATCCTGTCAGGTGATAACTCCGCCTTCGCACTCTGTCGTCCTCCGGGCCACCACTCACATCGTCGCCTTTATGGTGGCTATTGTTTCCTGAACAATGCAGCGATTGCCGCGCAATACCTGCGAGATCAAGGCGTTGCCAAGGTCACGGTCTTTGACGTGGATTACCACCATGGCAACGGTACTCAGGCAATCTTCTATGACCGCGCTGACGTGCAGTTCCTCTCCATCCATGCAGACCCGAAGGTTGAGTTTCCTTATTATCTCGGCCATGCGAATGAGCGGGGCTTGAAAGAGGGCGCAGGGTACAATCACAATTATCCTCTGCCACACGGCACTGCATGGGCTCAGTGGGAGGAGGCGATGGAAGACGCCTGCCACTCCATCGAGAAGTTTGCGCCGGATGTCATCATAGTCTCTCTGGGCATGGATCCGTATGAGAATGATCCGATCTCTCAGTTTAAGCTGAAGAGGGATGATTTCACAAAAATCGGTGCCCGCATTGCCAAACTAGGTAAGCCAACCTTGTTTGTGATGGAGGGCGGATACGCTGTTGGGGATCTGGGCATCAATTGCACCAAAGCACTAAGCGGATATCTCGATACTGTGAAGGTTGGCTCCTAATCAGCTAACACGCTCAGAAACCTATGTTTTATGTAGTGACGGGGAAAGATCTTTCCCGCCACTTGTGTCTTGCCGCAATGCCCCTCTTGAAAGCGGCCCACAATATGCGTACATCCTTGCGAACTGAAATTTCTTAAAGCGTATTCCCGTAAGGTGGGGAACGGTTTACGGATAACAACACGCGAGACCACGAGGGATTAGAGCAGCACAGCCAGTCTGACGAAAGGCGGCTGCTTTAAGTGATCAAAGAATGCCAGAGCAAAATCTAAGAAAAACAAGCCTTCTGTGGTTATTTTGCAATCCGTTTGGACGCATCTCCAAAGGCGTCTACTGGCTGGCAACGGCACTGATCTTCTGTGTTTTATCCATCGCAGTAAATGTCGCCACAAGTTCGCTTGCCGACACCTATATCGAAAACGGAACATCAGATCTCACATTGGCACAAGCCTACAGTGACCTGCTGACTACAAATCCGTTGCTGTACCCATTGCTGCTTATCGCAAACTTTATGGTGTTCATGCTGGTGATCAAGCGGTTACAGGACCGTGGTGTCACTGGTTTCGTTGCACTGACACTCTTCTTGCCATTCCTGAATCTTCTCGTGCCAATCATTGTTGGTTTCCTCAAGAGCCAGGAAGGCCCGAATAAATACGGTCCGGCATCCAACACCCGCCCATTACAACGCAAAAAATAAGTGTTTATGTTGAGATTTTGCGTTGCTATGTGCCAGTGAAAATCACGAAGTGCTGGCAACTCGTGATTGACCATCAGGCACAGCACAGCTAAATCTCGAGGTATGACTGATACGCTTTCTCCTGCGGTACAGATCTGCCGCGACCTAATCCGCTGTCCAAGTGTCACGCCAGCTGAAGGTGGTGCTCTCACCACGCTTGAAAAGCTGCTCGCTGGCGCCGGTTTCAACGTCTCCCGTGTGATGTTCTCCGACGAGAACACGCCCGACATCGAGAACCTGTTTGCAACCATTGGCTCTGGCAAACCACACTTCGTGTTTGCAGGCCACACTGATGTTGTGCCAGTCGGAGATGAAGCAGCCTGGACCCACGGTCCGTTCGACGGCACCATCGCAGATGGCATGCTTCATGGACGCGGAACCGCAGATATGAAAGGCGGCGTAGCAGCGTTTGCCGCTGCTGCAATCGACTATGTTAAAGCGCATCCAGATGGAATTCCCGGCCAAATCTCCTTCCTGATCACAGGCGATGAAGAAGGTCCGGCAATCAATGGCACCGTTAAACTGCTGGAATGGGCCAAAGAGCAGGGACATGTGTTCGATGCCTGCATTGTTGGTGAACCAACCAATCCGGATGCGCTGGGAGATGCGATCAAAGTTGGCCGCCGCGGGTCACTGACGGGCACTGTCAAAGTCAACGGAACTCAAGGCCACGTTGCCTATCAACATCTTGCGGACAATCCGGTCCCAGGCATGCTCAAGCTACTGAGTGCCGTTGCTGAGGTTAAGCTCGACAAAGGCAACGAGCGGTTCCAGCCATCCAATCTGGAAATCACAACTGTTGATGTTGGCAACACCGCAACCAACGTCATTCCAGCCCACGTCATGGCGAAATTCAATATTCGCTTCAACGATCAATGGTCTGTCAGCTCACTGAGCCAGCACATCGAGAAGCTTTTAAATGATGCGGCCCCGGACGGCCTCGACTGGAGCATAGAGTTTGCCAGAGAAGCCACCGACAGCTTCCTGACTCATGATGAAGCGTTGATCCAGACCTTGTCTGATTCCATCAAGACGGTCACTGGTCGCACACCAGAGCTGTCCACTGGCGGCGGAACCTCAGATGCACGCTTCATCAAGAACTATTGTGCTGTAGTTGAGTTCGGCCTTGTTGGTCAGACCATGCACAAAGTTGATGAGCACGTTGCTGTGGCTGACATCGAGCAGCTCGCAGACATTTACCTCCGCTTCCTGCAAGATTACTTTCAGGCATAAGCTAATAAGGAACAGGGTGTTGTGATGGTTCTTGGCACACAGGAAATTCGCCAGTCCTGCATTGCATCCTGGAGGATCATGAAGGGCGAGACGGAAGCGTTGCAGCAGTTTGATCTGTCTGCAGATGGCTTCTGGCGCTCCTTTCTGGTCATCTTCCTCCTGCTTCCGTTCTATCTGCTGAGTCTGATCGCAGAGCATGCGTTGATGGTTGAGCATTTCACCACGCAGGGACAAGAGAGCACTGAGATGGTTGCTGGGGGCTTCCAGCTGTATTTCGGTAAATTCCTCTCCCTGTTTGTCGACTGGATCACATTCCCGATCGTTGTTGGGCTTCTCGCTGGATCGTTGGGGCTGAAACGCAACTACGGACCATACATCATCGTCCGCAACTGGAGCACGCTCATCATCCTGCTCCCGCAGACGCTGCTGTATCTGCTTTATATGGCGGGGCTCATTCCCTCAGAACTGCTGATCATGTTGACCTTCCCGATCATCGGGTGGGTGCTGTGGTACAGATTCCAGATTGCCCGTGTTGCAGGGGACTGCAGCTTCTCAATCTCGATTGGTCTGGTGGTTCTGGATCTGGTGCTTTCCATCCTGATCAGTGCGTCGCTTGACCGACTATTTGCGTAATAATACCTATTTTTCACGCACCCCTTTAAATTTTCAGTAGCGCTCATCCCAGTTTCCGCGCACACTTAACGTGGAGGAAAATTGGGAGGGACGGAATGTCAGACAATCATCTGACTGTGCCTGCGGGTGCGCAAAACTCACAGCACAAACTGGCGAAACCGATCGTGCGTCAGGTTACTCTGGAGGATATAACAAGCTCCCTGAAGCTTGGAATTCTGGACTTTGTGAAGACGCCTGTTATTGGCCTGACCTTTGGCGCCTTCTTTGTCGTCGGAGGGGTACTGGTCACGCTGCTCTCGTTCTGGGTGGACATGAGCTACATCAGCTACCCACTGGCCTGTGGCTTCCTGCTTCTGGGACCATTTGCAGCTTTAGGGCTCTATGAGGTTTCCAGACGACTGCAGGCAGGCGAGACACCGCGCATGAGCGGCCTGTTTACGCTGATGTGGGAGCAACGCCGCGGTGAAATTGCCTGGATGGCCTTTGTCGTCATCTTCATCCAGTTCCTATGGATGTTTAAGGTCCACCTGTTGCTGGCCCTCTTTTTGGGAATGCAGGGCTACGGCACATTTCTGCAGTTTGCGCAGACGATCTTTGAGACCTCTGATGGTCTCCTGTTTCTGTTGGCTGGTCACCTTGTCGGAGCGTTTTTCGCCATGCTGCTGTTCGCAGTCAGTGTGGTGTCATTCCCGATGCTGCTGGACACGGAAGTGGATTTTGTGACTGCAATGATCACAAGCTTCAAGGTGGTGACGGGAAGCCCGGTGATCATGGTAGGCTGGGGATTGCTCATCACAGCGATATTGATGGCTTCAATGATCCCTATGTTTGTTGGCTTGCTGGTTACATTGCCAGTGCTCGGCCACACAACATGGCATCTTTACAAACGGGTCGTGTCATTCGAAGAAAAGTAAGACCTTGTGTAACCGGAGGTGGACGGCCTCCGGTTTCCTAACGACTTAACGGAATGAAGAGAGACTTAGTCTTCTTCATCCGCTGGGGCTTCATCAGCACCAACGTTTTTCAAGCTGTCCTGATAGGCAAGGAACGACGCTTCATCCTCTTCCGGGGTGCGATAATCGACCTGCGTAAGATACAGCCCCTCAGGCACGGCAACAGGGCCGCACGCCTGTCTGTCACAGGCTTCCAGTGCTGCTCTCAGATCGTCCTTAGTCCAGCGGCCTTCACCCACAAGACGAAGGCTACCCACCATGGAACGAACCTGATTGTGCAGGAAGGAGCGGGAGCTGCATTCAAGGAAGACATGATAGCCTTGACGATAAACGCAGATGCGCTCCATCGTCTTCCACGGGCTCTTCGCCTGACAACGCGTATGGCGGAAGGTCGTGAAATCATGATGACCCAGCAGCACTTGCGCAGCGTCGTTCATGGCCTCTGCATCCAGCTCTGGCTTCACATGCCATGCCAGCCCAAGGTCGTGTGTCAGCGGCTCAAGACGGTTTGCGATCTTAAAGCGATAATGACGGCGGATTGCTGAAAACCGGGCATCAAAGCCCAGACCTGCCTTTTCACAAGCCAGAATAGCAACAGGGTCCGGTTGCGCATGAAAGTTCAGCGCATTCTTCACGGTTTCTGCAGGCCAATCCTTTGCAAGGTCCAGATGCGCCACCTGACCGGTCGCATGCACACCAGAGTCCGTGCGTCCGGCACCGCCAATGGTCACTGTCTCACCCGTGAAGGACTTGATTGCGCGCTCAATAACACCCTGGGCTGTCGGCCCGTTGTCCTGACGCTGCCAGCCTACAAAAGGGCGTCCGTCATAATCAATGGTAATTTTGTAACGCGGCATTCTTGCTCTTTGCAAAGGTTAGGCAAGCAGACTGTAAGCCAGTTTGCAGGGCGTGAGGCAGGCATGAACCTGCAGGATATCTCTGAAATTTGCGCTGTACTATCAGATTTGAATGGGCAAGGCCAGACCCGACAGTGAGGCGTAAAGGAACCTACTCGAACTCTCGGAAAGGTGTGGCATAGGTAACCTCAACCGGCAGGTCTTCTCGTCCTGCCTGCGTAAAAGGCAATGCCATGAAGATTGACCCGGCATAGGGTCCTTGCACCTTCTTTGCCAGCTCGCTGTCAAAACCAAAGCGGGAGTAGTAATCAGGAGCCCCTAACACCAGAACCAGGTCTTCCCCCAGTCCCTGCAAGTCATCCAATGCTTCCTGAATGAGCTTTGTGCCAACACCTTTGTTTTGAGAGGATGGATCAACGCAAACCGGTGCAAGGCAGCTGATTTTCAGGCGGTGTCCTTCTCCCGTTCCCGTCACACGGGAAAATGCAAGGTGGCCGAGCAGCTTACCGTCATCGTCCGTCGCAATTCGTTCAAGAACCAGCGCACCACAAGCACGCAGTCGCTCAACCAGGCGTCCTTCGTTGCTCTGCCCAAAGGCTTTGACGAGCAAAGACAAAATCGCAGGCTCGTCATTCTTTTCAGGCGTACGGAGACCAACTTGATCCTCTCCAATCTGGTGGAACTCAACCATGATGCCTCCGTGCTTCCTGATGTTTCTTAAGAAAAGCCTATCTGATTAAACAGGGTCAGGAAACCGTGTCTCCGGCACTAAGCTTAGAGCCACGTAAAAATTCATCAGCAGACATCGCCTTTTTGCCCGCTCGTTGAACCTGAACCAGCTTGATCGCACCAGAACCGCACGCAATCGTCAGCGTGGTCTCATCAACAACCAGGACCTCTCCAGCAACGCCTGAACCTTCAGCGACACTGCTGCGCAGGATTTTCACGCGCTCAGGGTTCTTGCCGCCCAAATCCATCTCACACCATGCGCCGGGGAATGGAGAAAGGCCGCGAATGTGATTGTGCACCTGCTCAGCTGGCAAAGACCAGTCAATGCGCGTCTCGCTCTTCTGGATCTTCTTGGCGTAGGTCACGCCCTCTTCAGGTTGAGGCGTAGCACCAAGACCACCACGAGACAGAGCAGACAGCGCGCGCATCATCAAATCACCGCCCAAAGCAGACAGACGGTCATGCAACTCGCCTGCTGTCATGTCTTCAGTAATCGCAACGGTTTCAGACATGCACACAGGGCCAGTATCTAGCCCTTCTTCCATCTGCATCACCTGAATGCCAGATGCCTTGTCGCCAGCCATGATCGCCCGGTTAATCGGCGCAGCACCGCGCCAGCGTGGAAGCAAAGAGGCATGGCCATTCAGACAGCCGTGCTCAGTGCCTTCTAAAATGGCTTTTGGCAGTAACAGGCCATAGGCCACAACAACAGCGACATCAGCTTCAAACGAGCGGAACCGTTCCTGTTCCTCTTCGCTTTTCAGGGAGGTTGGCGTAAAGACAGGAATGCCAAGGCTTTCAGCAGCTTCATGAACCGGCGTCTTCTTCAGCTCCATACCGCGTCCGGCCTTGCGTGGGGGCTGCGAGTAACAAGCGACCACATCCCAACCTTGCCCGACGATCTCAAAGAGAGTTGGAACGGAGAAATCAGGAGTACCCATAAAGATGACGCGCAATGACATAGCTGACCTGCCTGGCTGTAATTCTTGTGTTCCAGACTTAATGCGTCAGCTGGTAGGGAAGGACAAGGAAAAAACAACAAAAAAAGCGGCTCTCCAAAGAAGGCCGCTTATTCAGCTTGCAGTACTGAGTTGATCAGGCTTGTTTTGCCTGCTTGATCATCTTCTTCACGATCCGGTCACGCTTCAGTCGGGACAGGTAATCGATGAACAGCACACCGTTCAGATGGTCCAGCTCGTGCTGAATGCAGGTAGCCAGCAAACCGCCAGCTTCAATTTCCTGCTTCTCACCGTCGATGTTGAGGAAGGAAACGCGCACTTCGCTTGGGCGCTCAACATCCTCGTAAACGCCAGGAATGGACAGGCAACCTTCCTGATAAGTGCTCTTCTCCTCAGATGACCACGTGATCTCTGGGTTGATGAACACCATTGGCTCTTTCTCGACGGAATCGTCTTCTTCGCTCTCGCGCTCTGCAACATCAAGAACGAACATACGTTTCAAAACGCCAATCTGACTTGCAGCAAGGCCAATGCCCGGCGCGTCATACATGGTCGCCAGCATATCGTCGGCAAGTTTTCTGATTTCGTCGTTGATGTCTTCAATCGGAGCGCACTTCTCGCGAAGGCAGTTTTCCGGGACAAATTTTATCTCGCGAATCGTCATAATTACTTTTGAAGTTGTTCTCGTTGCAAAGCTGTCTGCTCAACGTGAGGCCAGCTGATAGTGTTGTTTAGGCTTCATATCCTCTTATGAGAACTTTGCCAAGTCGTTGACTATAGGCTTTTGGCTAGCAGCATTTAATGGATACTCCCCATCAATTGAAGGATGTGGGTTGCAGTGCATCCAAGAAAGCTGAGAGGTATCGCGGTCTTGCAAAGTGTTCTATGTTTGTTTCATGGAACAGACAGTCTTCACATACGGTGCATTCACCCTCTCATATATTCAGGCAACCATAGTTACTGGAGGCCTTTTTTTCCTTTTGCTGCTCATCTGGATCATGAGCCTGCGGGCAAAACTGAACAGAGTGCGTGGTACATCGGTGCTGGAGCAAAAGCGGGCAGAGGATACCGAAGCTGCCTTGGCAAACCTAGTGCGCTCTCAGGGTGAAATGACAGGCCGCATGCAAACCATGGCAGAAGTGTTTGGCTCCCGTCAGTCAGATCTCATGCGTGTGGTGAATGATCGTCTGGATGGTCTTGGAAAAACGCTGGGTGCGTCTGTTCTGGAAACCCACCGCCAAACCCACGCCAGCCTCACGGGCCTGCAAGAACGTATGGCACTGCTCGACAAAGCGAATAAAACCATGGGTGAGCTGGCAGGGCAGGTGACTGACCTACAGATGGTCTTGAACGACAAACAAACCCGCGGCGCATTCGGCCAGGGGCGTATGGAGGCAATCATTGATGACGCATTGCCACCAACAAGCTTCTCGTTTCAAAGCACACTCTCCAACCGCTCGCGGCCCGACTGCCTGATCCATATGCCGACGGGTGCACCACCGCTGGTGGTGGATGCCAAATTCCCTCTGGAAGCTTTTGCTGCAATCAAGGATGCCGAAACCAAGCAAGACCTGAAAGAAGCAGCTGCTCGCTTCCGAAAGGATATCTCTAAGCATCTGGAAGACATCGCAGGCAAGTATTTGCTTCCGGGTGAGACGCAGGACACGGCGCTGATGTTCGTTCCCTCCGAAAGCCTTTTTGCGGAGATCCACGAAGGCTTCCCGGACCTGACGCAGAAAGCCCACCGCCTGCGCGTGGTCATCGTATCACCGTCTCTGCTTGTCCTTGCTGTGCAGGTGATCCAGTCTGTGCTGCGCGATGCCCGCATGCGTGAACAGGCTCACTTCATTCAGGCTGAAGTTGGTAAGCTCCTGCTGGATGTTGGACGTCTGACGGAGCGTGTCTCCAAACTGCAAAACCACTTTGCGCAGACCAACAAGGATCTGGATCAGATCATGATCTCAGGCGACAAAATCGGCAGCCGGGCTCGTAAGATTGATGAGATGCAATTGGGCGGCAAAGCAACAGACCACGTCTCATCATCCGCATCTCAAGCCCCTCAAACAACACACCTGGCAGAAGATGAGTTGCCATCACCCTTTCAGTTTGATCGGCGATAAGCAGCTACTCGATCTGTAGAAGATGATCACGCAAGGCCGCCACTGCCGGACGCCTCCAGACAGCTGAACTTCCAACGATGTAATAGGTGTTCCCTGTCATATGCCGTGCAGGGACTGGCTCGATCAGCGTTCCATCTGCCAGATCTTTCTCAATCAGCAATGAAGGAAGCAAGGCAAGGCCAAGCCCCTGACGTGCCGCCTCCAGAACCATGAAAAAGTGCTCAAAGGAGAGGGAAGTATCTCCAGGCAGGTAGCTTGATAGCTTGTGTGCCTCCGCCCAGTATTCCCAACTGCCAAGCCGCGTGGAATGAATGAGGCGGGGCAGACCTAGAAGGTCTTTTATACTCGCCGGTTTTGCTTCTCCCAAAAGGCTTGGGTGACAAACCAAAACCATCTCTTCATCACAAATCCGGTGACTTTCCAGAGCAGGCCAACTGCCACGCCCAACAGTAAGCGCCACATCCACACTGGACGGATCCCAGTTAACTGGATCCTTATGACCAGCTGAAAAGTCGGCTGGAATGGTAACAAGATCAACGCTGATAGCAGGATAGGCCCGCTTAAAGCCTTTGATCCGCTCCATAAACCAGAGATTGGCGAGTGAGGGAAGCGTGCCGATACGCAGCTGACCAGAGACTGAACCCTTCAGCTCATGCTCAAGATCCTCCACCAGCTTCAACGCGTTCTTGGCCTTCTGGCTCAGCAGCAACCCATCTTGAGTAAGTGCCAGCGTTTTTCCCTGACGGGAAAACAACACCAACCCCAGCTGCTCTTCCAAATTCTGAATGCGGCGGGACACAGCGCCTTGCGTGATGCCAAGCTCCCGTGCCGCGCGGGTAAAGCTCCCATGCCGTGCTGCTGCATCAAAAACAGGAAGAACGGCAAGGATCTGCGAAGTGATCGAAAGACTATGTCGGCTCATGCTATGAGTTTAACTCATGTCTATGTGACTGTCATTGGTCTATCTATGAGGTTTTACGTAGTTTAAAACAACTCCAACATGAGTTTTGAGTATAGATCTTATTCTAGGTAAGTGGCCCTCAATGCCCCTACCTGAATACGGTTTTTAGTTTGAAAATAAGGTGAGGCTGAACATGGCGCGTCCATTCCATCTGGCATTTCCGATTGATGATCTGGAACAAACCAAAGCGTTCTACATGGGCGTGCTTGGGTGTAAACAGGGCCGTGAACTTGAAGGCAAATGGGTCGATTTTGACTTGTTTGGACACCAGATGTCCGCGCACCTTCGTGAAAAATCACAATTTCCCCTTGGAGTCACTGGTGTTGTTGATGGAGATGCAGTTCCCATTCCTCATTTTGGCGTTGTTTTGCCAATGGATGAATGGAAGACGCTTGCTGATCGACTGAAAACACATGAAACTATTGAATGGTTGCTGGAACCGAAAATCAGGTTTGAAGGGCAACCGGGAGAGCAGGGAACTTTTTTCATCAAAGATCCCTCGGGCAATGCTCTCGAATTCAAGGCATTCGCCAGTGACTCTGACATTTTCGCAACCTGAGTAGATCCCCATGGAAATTTTAGAAGCAACACATACAACACAAAATCCTGCCGAATCTGACCGGATCAAAGTCGCGCTCGCACAGATCGCTCCGGTCTGGTTGAAGCGAGAAGAAACACTGAAAAAAGTGGCTGATGCAGTAGAGCTCGCAGGCAAACAGGGCTGTCAGCTTGTCACCTTCGGCGAAGCACTGGTCCCGGGCTACCCGTTCTGGATTGAACGCACCGACGGGGCACGTTTCAACGATCCAAAGCAAAAAGCGATTTACGCGGAATACCTTGAGCAAGGCGTAGTGATTGAAGACGGCCATCTCGATGGCATCTGTGCGATCGCCAAGAAATACAACATCGCTGTGTATCTCGGCGTCATGGAGCGTGCTGCAAACAGAAGCGGTCATAGTCTCTATTGCTCGCTGGTCTACATCAACCAGAATGGTGAGATCGGCTCCTCGCACCGCAAGCTACAACCAACCTTTGAGGAGCGCCTTGCCTGGGCACCGGGCGATGGCAACGGCCTGCGTGTTCACCCGCTGGGCCGCTTCACCGTGGGTGGCCTCAACTGCTTCGAAAACTGGATGCCGCTATCCCGCGCTGCCCTTTATGCGCAAGGAGAAGACCTGCATGTCGCAGTTTGGCCAGGTGGACTACACAACACCGAAGACACAACCCGCTTTGTTGCCAAAGAAAGCAGAAGCTATGTGATCTCGGTATCCGGCCTCATGCGCCCAACGGACTTCCCGAAAGACACGATGGAACTTGCCAAGATCCTTGAGAACAGCGATGACTTTCTCGCAAACGGCGGCTCCTGCATCTCTGCGCCAGATGGGTCTTGGGTTGTTGAGCCGCAAGTCGGTAGGGAAGTTCTGATTACAGCAGAATTGGACCATGCCGTGGTACGTGGTGAACGCCAGAATTTTGACCCAACGGGTCATTACAGCCGACCAGATGTGACACGCTTGATCGTTGATCGGAAACGTCAACAACTCGCGGATTTCATCGACGCTGAATAAAATTAAGTACTCAGGCAGATTTATTGGGGCAGGGTTTTGATTAGCTTAGGTTTTGTCTCTCAAAAAATTCAGTAAAGTTGAGGGATACGACCAGCTACAGGCACCCCTGCCTCATAGTAAGATCAAGACTTGAAATAACAGAATCTCAAAGCAGGTAATGCTGACGTGCTTCAGTGCCTGAATGATAGACTCTGTTGTTTGCAGCCCCGCCAAACCCGAGTGTGATCTTCGCATCTGCAAGCTGAGTATTGAATTATGGAAATTTTGGAAGCAACGCATTTATCTCCCGACCCGTCCGCATCTGACAAAATCAAAGTCGCCCTCGCGCAGATCGCTCCAGTCTGGCTGAAGCGTGAAGCGACCTTGGACAAAGTGATTGATGCGGTAGAGCTTGCTGGCAAGCAGGGCTGCCAGCTTGTTGCATTTGGAGAGACATTAGTGCCGGGCTATCCGTTCTGGATTGAACGCACAGACGGTGCACGCTTCAATGATCCAAAGCAAAAAGCCATGTACGCCAAATGCCTTGATCAAGCCGTGGTGATTGAGGAGGGTCATCTGAATGCTGTCTGTGCAGCAGCAAAGAAGCACAGCATTTCCGTGTATCTCGGTGTTATGGAGAGAGCAGCAAACAGAAGCGGGCATAGTCTGTACTGCACACTGGTCTACATTGATCAAAACGGAGAGATCGGCTCTTCCCATCGCAAACTGCAGCCAAGCTATGCTGAACGTCTTGCGTGGGCACCGGGAGATGGCAACGGTTTGCGTGTCCATCCGTTGGGCCGTTTTACAGTTGGTGGCCTGAACTGCGCTGAAAACTGGATGCCCTTGTCACGTGTCGCCCTGTATGCGCAAGGAGAAGACCTGCACGTGGCCGTCTGGCCGGGTGGCCTGCGGAACACAGAGGATCCAACACGTTTTGTTGCCAAAGAAAGCAGAAGCTACGTACTATCAGTCTCAGGGCTGATGCGTGCTGCAGACTTTCCAAAGGATACGCCAGAACTAGCAGAAATACTCGATAACAGTGGTGAGTTTCTCGCTGATGGTGGGTCCTGTATCGCTGCGCCTGATGGATCATGGGTGGTCGCACCACAGGTAGGCAAAGAACTCCTGATCACAGCAGAATTAGATCACGCATTGGTGCGGGCTGATCGCCAACTCTTTGACCCGACCGGTCATTACAGCCGACCGGATGTCACACGTCTCGTCGTCGATCGTAAGCGCCAACAGCTTGTTGAATTCGTCGACTCTGAATAAAACAAATCGCAGATTGATATATTACAACGTATTTGTGAGATAAGCCTGCTGGTTCTCAAACAAAAATACGCTCAACAACGGAGTGCCTCATGAACCTGGTCTTATCTCTCAAAAGCTTCAACGAACCTGAGTGGATCGACCGTTTGCAGGCACTTCTTCCCAATCGAAAGATTGAGGGCTGGAACGGCGGCGTCGCTGAGCCCGAAAAAGCAGAATATCTCCTTGCCTGGAAACCGGACCCTGCCGTCTTTTCTGCCCTGCCAAACCTCAAGGTGATCTTTTCACTGGGCGCAGGTGTCGATCATCTGACCTCATTGCCGGAACTCCCCAACCTCCCGTTGGTCCGGATTGTTGACCCAGACCTCACCAGCCGCATGACAGAATGGGTGGTCTTCCAAACGTTACTCCACCATCGCCAACATTTAACCTATGCCGCTCAGCAGGAAGCAGGTGTTTGGAATGGACACAGGCAGTGGGCGGCAAAGGACGTACGCGTTGGTATTCTGGGTCTTGGCGAGCTGGGGTTGGATTCAGCAAAAGCCCTCAAAGCGCTGGGCTTCAACGTTGCCGGGTGGTCTCGCTCGCCAAAAGATGTAGACGGCATTGAGAGCTTTGCCGGTGAAGACCAGCTTGAGGCGTTCCTTAATCGTACTGATATCCTGATCAATCTGCTGCCCTCAACACCTGCCACGCACAAGCTGGTCAATGCAGAGCGATTGGCCATGTTGTCTCAATCTGGCGCATTAGGAGGGCCTGTCTACATCAACGCTGGACGTGGTGCGACACAGGATGAAGCTGCGATCGACACAGCTTTGACATCCGGCCAGCTCAAAGGTGCCAGCCTTGACGTGTTCGCAATCGAGCCTCTGGCTGACACAAGTCCTCTCTGGCAGCAGAGAAATTGCATCATCACACCACATGTGGCAGCTGAGAGCGACCCGCAAGCTCTCTCCGAATATGTTGCCCAGCAAATCAAGGGATTTGAGCGAGGTGAAGCGCTCGAGAACCTAGTTGATTTGGAAGTCGGGTATTAAGTTCACCTGATTCTTGATGAAACCTTAGTTTAGAGTGCCAAATAACGGAAGAAGTTGAGTGCGGAGATCAATCTAAGGTTTAGCTGCAAGGAGTAGCATCAAACACAACTATAACAATTAAGTTGTGACCTGATGCTCTCCATAATCCGAGGTTTGTTCCAGCGAGATCTGGGCAGCGCGACTATTGAATTCAGCCTCATCTCTGGCCTCATCGCTCTGGCGATTCTTGCCATGGTGTCCGCACCAACGCTCACCAGCACCTCTTTTATTGCTAAGAATACCAGTGCGCAGCCAAACGCAGCCGAGCGTGATCTTCAATTGTGGGAACTGGTGAAGCCAAACAATTAAATTTGTAAATAAATGAATTTTAGCGAGACAAAACTACCAAGTGTTAAGGCCTTCTTTGGAATTACCCTTGCAAAACCATAACATGGTATTTGTGGGGGAGATCACGACATGATTGCAAATGGACTATTGATCATTTTTCCATTGCTGCTTGCAATCGCCGCATTCTTTGATCTCTTCACAATGACGATTCCGAACAAGCTCAACCTGATTATAGTCGTTGCCTTTGTCAGTCTGGCCTTCTTATTGCAATTGCCCCTAGAACAGGTTGGCATGAGCTTCGCACTCGGCTTCGGTGTGATGGTTGTCGGCTTCGGTCTGTTCGCGCTCGGTGTTATGGGCGGCGGTGATGTGAAGTTCCTCGCTGCAATCTCTCTTTGGCTCGGTCTCTCGATGAACATGCTGGACTTTATTTTGCTGACCAGCATTTATGGCGGAGCATTAACACTGGTTATCCTGGCCTTGCGTAGGGTTCCGTACTTTCCGCAGTTCATGCAGGGGCAGGAATGGCTCTTAAGATTGCATGACAGAAAAGCAGGCGTTCCATACGGGATTGCAATCGCAATTGCGGGGATTCAGGTGTACCCGAAGACCTTCTGGTTTGCTCAAATTCCAACTTTCTGAGCATTTCGCGAGCAAATCATCTTAGTAAAGTATTAATGTTTTGAACTAGTGTGCTTTCACTGGAGCTAACCTATTGCTGTTCATGCATATTCCTAATTTGACTCTATGCACATAAGTAAAAAATACAAATGTAGTGATGTTACGGAATATTAACTATGTCTTGACAATTTTTGCTCAAATTAGGGTTAACGAATGCTGCTTAGCTAAATCTCTTAGAGGGTGGGTGCCACATGAAGGCCTCCAGATTACTAGTTTTAATTATCGCTTTAAGCGCCGGTGGGTTGGCCGCCTGGCTGAACCTGTCTTCTGGTTCCCGGGAGCAGTCGCCAACCATTGTTGCTCCAGTACAAGAAATTCCGTCACTGGATATTCTTGTTGCAGCGCAGGATCTCAAAGTCGGTACATCTCTTACCCAAGGCGATTTAGCTTGGGCTAAATGGCCAGAAGAATCTGTAACTGATGGCGTAATCTTGCGCGGCTCAAGCCCAAATGCAGATGAAGAATTTCTGGGACAGATTATCAAAGCAGCGATGTTCAGCGGCGAACCAATCCGTGCAGAGCGTCTCATTGATACGGACAAAGGCTTCCTGGCAGCGATCCTCCCAAAAGGAAAACGCGCCGTTGCTGTTCCGGTTGATGCAGTCTCTACCGCAGGTGGTTTCATCCTTCCAGGAGACAAGGTTGACGTGCTGATCAGCATGCAAGCCAAAAAACGCGAAGACGGCTTCATCAGTGAAACGCTCCTCGAGAATATCAAGGTGCTCGCTATCGATACCACGACGGCCTCTGAAAACAGTGAGAAGGCGATGTCTCCAGACCAGACAGCTACACTGGAACTCTTGCCCCACGAGGCTGAGGCTATCGCTCGCGCAACCCAGATGGGAACTCTCTCGCTCTCATTGCGCAGTGCTGCAGATTCCAGAGACGGTTTGAAGCAACCGCCGCGCGTCAAAGGTGGTGTGAAGTTCGTAAAATACGGGATTGCCTCCCAGTCTGTTAACGGAAATTAGTAGGTAAACTATGGTTTTTCATCGACAAATTAGTCTGGCGAGAAGTTTACCGCAAAAATGTCGCCTCAGCGGAACTCTCGTGCAGTTCCTTCTGATCTTTGCTCTAGCGCTTGTCGGACCGCAGATCGCATTCGCTCAGAACAATTTTGAAGCCACAGTGGAAGTCACTTCCCAGCATCGCGACCATGTCCGCCAACTGAATGTTGGTAAAGGAAGATCTATCGTCCTCAACACAAACGAGGAAGTTCGCGACGTCCTTGTCTCAAATCCAGATATTGCAGATGCTGTTGTCCGCACCAGAACCCGCGTTTTCGTCTTTGGTAATACAATCGGTCAAGCCTCGCTGGTTTTGTTTGGCAACGGTGGCCGCCAACTGGCATCGTTTAACCTAAATGTACAGCCTGATCCATCCGGATTGGTCGACCTCATCCAACGACTGCTGCCGAACTCCGCGATCAATGCTGACGTCGTCAATCAGAGTGTCGTCCTTTCAGGAACAGCAATCTCCGCCCTTGAAGCACAACAAGCCTACGATATCGCGCTGCAGTTTGTGGGCAACGATAGTAAAAAAATTGTCAATACAATTGCGGTTGCCGAGAAAGATCAGGTCCAGCTTAAAGTAACAGTCGCTGAAGTTGACCGGACGACGATTAAGCAGCTTGGTGTGAACCTCCAAGGCTCACTCAAAATTGGTGCTCTTGATGTCAATTTCAATACGTCGCCTGCTTATAACATCAACCCTTCTGTCGTAAATGCAGGATCGCTGGCAGGTAAGTTAGGGTTCGATGGCGGTACGCTTAATCCCACGATCAAAGCGCTCGAGCGTGAAGGGGTAATGAGAACACTGGCGGAGCCAACACTTGTAGCGGTCTCTGGCGAAAACGCTAGCTTCCTCGCCGGTGGTGAGTTCCCGATCCCGGTTGCTTACGAAGACAATAAAGTAAGTCTTGAATTTAAACCTTTTGGTGTTGGGTTGGATTTCACTCCTGTCGTTCTTTCAGAAGGACGCATCAAGCTGCGAGTTAAAACCGAAGTCAGTGAGTTAAGTTCTGAGGGCGCTGTAAGTATCGCAGGTGCTATTGCCGTTTCTGCACTTAAAGTTCGCCGAGCGGAGTCTACACTCGAGCTCCCTTCTGGAGGAACCTTGGTTATGGCAGGTCTCCTGAAGCAGAATTATGGGCAGGAGATTGACGGGATACCTGGCTTAAAGAATATCCCAATTCTCGGTACCATGTTTAAGAGCCGCGATTATATCAATCGCCAAACTGAGCTTGTAATTTTTGTGACGCCTTATGTTGTGAGACCAATCGCGCGATCTCAAGTTGCGCGACCTGATGATAATTTTGCAGCACCAAGTGATCAGTCAACAATCTTTCTAAACCAATTAAGCCGGATTTACAGGGGAACAGATGCTCCTGTGAAAGGAAACTACCACGGCAAAATTGGCTACATTTACGAGTGAGGACAAGTGAAATGATTACCCTACTGTCACCCACTTTGAAATGTGTAGGCAAATTGAGAGAAGTTTCAGTAGTGCTTGGCACAGTTGCTATGCTTGGAGCATGTCAGTCACAACCATCATATGTCGAACATCAGTCGATTGCAGACTTTGACTATCGGAAAAGGCATCCGATTGTCATTACAGAAGCGCCTGAAAATTTTGATATTCCCGTAGCTGGGGAGATGCGTAATTTGAATGGGTCCATGAAAACGGCAGTTGCTGCGTTTGGTAAACAAGCTGATATCGATGGAAATGGATTTGTTGAGGTTTTGGTTCCGTCAGGTTCTGGGAATGAAGCAGCAGCAAAAGCTATTTCCCCTCAGATTCGCACCGCATTGAAAAAAGGTGGGGTAGCCGCAAATCATATCGTTATGAGGAGCTACGCGGTGTCTGACATGAGTGCATCAGCACCAGTCCGTCTTTCATTTATGCGTGTGAAAGGGATTGTGCGTGATTGCGGCAATTGGCCTGATGCGATGATAAGCAATCATCAAAACACAGACTATCACAACTTCGGGTGTGCTACTCAGGCAAACCTCGCTGCGATGGTCGATAATCCGACAGATCTGTTGCGACCACGCCCCTTGGGACCGAATGATCCCTCGAGAACCAATGAGATTTTGGCAAACAACCGATCTGGAGACCTGACTGCAGGTCAGTATGGAGCTGGTGTTGGCACAAACGTATCATCCGTGGCGCAGAACTAGTGGGATAAACTATGAGCGATTTAGCGCAGTTCGATTCAGATGCCTCATCACGGCAAGAAACGACGAGTCAGCTTTCAACTTCTGACTTTCAGTTTGTAAATATTCCGCGAATTTCTGTTCAGGCATTTTGCGTGGATTCGAGAACATCAGAGACGATCCAGAATGCGAGCTTAGATCGCCGGATGTCGAAGACGCATACGATGGTGCGACAAGGTGGTATTCCCGCAGCTGTAGAAACATTTGAAAGTGCCGCTACACCTAACTTCTTGATTGTCGAATCGTTGTCTAATCCAAAAGAGATGATCGCTGAGTTAGATCGGCTGGCTGAGTATTGTGATGCTGGGACTAATGTTCTTGTTATTGGGCGCATAAATGATGTCAACTTGTACAGAACGCTCATTAGCAGAGGTGTCGGCGAGTACATTGTCGGACCAATTGATATCCCTCAATTAATAAATACCATTGGTCAATTTTATGCAAATACTGACGCGGAACCCTTCGGTCGAACTGTGGCTGTAATCGGTGCTAAAGGTGGATGTGGTGCATCGTCAGTTGCTCATAATCTGTCTTGGTCAATTGCGAAAACACTCGACAACGATGTTGCCATTGCTGATTTGGATTTGCCATTTGGAACAGCAGGTTTAGATTTTAATCAAGACCCATTACAAGGCATAATGGAAGCAATTGCATCTCCTGAGCGGCTTGATGACACGCTACTGGATCGCCTTCTTGCTAAGTGTAATGACCGTCTCAGATTGTTAGCAGCACCAGCTACGCTTGATCAAACCTACGATTTTGATACTGAGAAGTTTGATCAAGTTATTGAGGTCATGCAGAAAGGAACGCCGACTGTCGTTCTTGACTTGCCGCACACGTGGAACAGCTGGGTACGGCATATCCTTGCACATGTAGACGAAGTCTTGATTGTAGCTGAGCCTGATTTAGCAAATCTTCGAAATGCAAAGAATCTAGTAGATAGCATTGGTCAACTCCGACCAAATGACACAAAACCATACTTGGTTTTGAACAAGGTTGGCATTCCGAAACGACCTGAAATTAAGCCTGATGAGTTTAGTAGCGCTTTAGATGTGGTTTCTTTAGCGGTAATGCCGTTTGAGCCTGCATTGTTTGGGACTGCATCTAACAACGGTCAGATGATTGCAGAGTTTGATAGCAAACACGCTGTTGCGGGTTTGTTTGAAGAGATTGCGGCCAAGGTCACGGGCAAGGCTGAAACGTATACAAAAAGCAAGTCACTCATCGCATCTCTTATTAAAAAAGTCCGCAAATAGTCCTCTGGTTGATTTTGTGCTGATTTCAAAGGCGGAAGAATATGTTTGGTAGACGTGGCAAAGGTGAATTTGGAAACAAAAATCCAAAGTCTGCTCCAATAAATCCTGCGATACAGAAACAGGCAACAAAGCCTGCTGTTCAGGACACACCAAGCACTGCAAAACCTAAGTCGTCTGGCGCCGAAGTTCAGCAGGAAAAGCCCAAAGAAACTGCTCCTGAAACACAACGAACTCAGGAGTACTACGCAACCAAGGCATCGATTTTCAATGCATTGGTGGAGGCAATCGATCTTTCTCAGTTGAGCCGGTTGGATCAAGAAGATGCACGTGACGAGATCCGGGATGTCGTCAACGACATCATCGCCCTCAAAAACCTCGTCATGTCGATTTCTGAGCAAGAAGATCTGCTTGAAGACATTTGCAACGATGTGTTGGGTTATGGACCACTTGAGCCGCTATTAGCCCGTGATGACATTGCCGATATCATGGTGAATGGGGCGAACACCATCTATATCGAAACGGCTGGCATGGTGGAGCAAACCAACATCCAGTTTCGCGATAATCGTCAGCTGATGAACATTTGCCAGCGAATTGTGTCTCAGGTTGGTCGTCGTGTAGATGAAGCCAGCCCGATATGTGATGCGCGCCTTCCTGATGGTTCTCGTGTAAACGTGATTGCCCCACCACTGTCATTGGACGGACCAGCGCTGACAATTCGTAAGTTTAAGAAAGACAAGCTTACACTCGACCAGTTGGTGAATTTTGGTTCGATTTCGCCTGAAGGCGCTGAGATCCTGGAAATTATCGGCCGGGTCCAATGTAATACGGTTATTTCTGGTGGTACGGGTTCAGGCAAAACCACGCTTTTGAACTGCTTAACGCGCTATATCGATAGCACGGAACGCATTATCACTTGCGAAGATAGCGCCGAACTCCAACTTCAGCAGCCACATGTCGTCAGATTGGAAACCAGACCTCCAAATCTGGAAGGTGAGGGTGAGATCACAATGCGTGACCTCGTGAAAAACTGTCTGCGTATGCGCCCTGAGCGGATCATTGTAGGTGAGGTGCGTGGCCCGGAAGTCTTTGACTTGCTTCAGGCGATGAACACCGGTCACGATGGCTCAATGGGTACGATTCACTCCAACTCCCCACGTGAGTGCTTGAAGCGTATTGAATCCATGATTGCTCTTGGAGGTTTCTCTCTTCCATCTAAAACTGTACGCGAGATCATTGTTGGCTCTATTGATGTGATTGTCCAGGCTGCACGCTTGAGAGATGGTTCGCGTCGCATTACCCATATTACCGAAGTCGTCGGAATGGAGGGAGATGTCATCACGACACAAGATCTCTTCACCTATGACATCACAGGAGAAGACGCGAATGGCAAAATCATAGGCCAGCATCGCTCTACCGGCATAGGACGTCCGCTCTTCTGGGAAAGAGCAAGATACTTCAACGAGGAAGAGCGGCTAGCCCGCGCGCTAGATGCTTCAGATGTTTCTGGAGGGCTGCATGGCTGACCTGAATAGCTTTCTGGCTTCTCCGCTGGCAGATTATCTGATTACAGCTTTGATTATGGTGAGCGTTGTGGGTGTCACGTTCACGCTTTTGATGCCAATGTTCTCTAGAGACAAACTAGATAAACGAAAAGAAGGCCTTGTTAATAGTAGTAATTCTGTGGCTGGGAGTAGTGCCAAAAGAGTAGATACAACTGCGAGGCGGAAATCAGTACAAGATCAACTTAAGACGATGGAGGCTGCTCAGGCAGCAAAGAAAAAAAATGCTGATAAACCAATTTTTGCAGATTGGATTGGGCAAGCTGGTCTAACTTGGTCAAAGCCTAAGTTTTACGTAATTTCAGTTGGTTGTGGTCTTTCTATCTTTCTTATCAGCGTATTGCTTGGTCAACCGATCTGGATTTCGTTTGCGCTACTTTTTGTTGGCATCTTCGGTTTACCGCGATTTTATGTTTCTAGAAAGCGAAAGAAACGTTTCAGTAAATTTCTTGATGAGTTTCCAAACGCAGTAGATATCATTGTGCGCGGTATTAAATCAGGAATGCCGCTTGGAGACTGCATGCAAATTGCTGCAACAGAATCCAAAGATCCAGTCGGAGCTGAGTTTGCTCACGTGCTCGACAAAATGCATATGGGCATGCCGTTGGCGGAAGCAATACACTATATTCCCAAAAGAGTACCACTTCAGGAAACAAACTTTCTTGCAATTGTCATTACAATTCAAGCTCAAGCTGGCGGTAGTCTTTCTGAAGCACTCGGTAATTTATCAAAAACACTTCGTCAACGCAAAGAAATGAAGGGTAAGATTAAAGCCGTTAGTCAGGAAGCGAAAACTTCTGCTGCAATTATCGGCTCACTTCCATTTCTTGTGACACTAATGCTTTCAGCGGTAGCGCCAGACTATATTGGTTTGCTCATTGAAACCGAAATTGGCCTAATTCTAGTTGGTATTGGTCTGTTTTGGATGTCGTTAGGTATACTGGTGATGCGCAAGATGATTGACTTCAAAATATAGGTCCTTGGTATGTTTTTAGCTGATCTTGGAAACAGCAATGTTTTTGTCGTTATCCTTACTCTTTTAGCAGTATCGGGTACTATCTACGCATTACTTATGCCGCTGTTCGATCGTGACGAGTTGAAAAGTAGAATGAAGTCAGTCGCGCTTGAGCGTGAGCAAATCCGCGCACGCGAAAGAAGTAGACTCGCAAATCAGAAAGAGAATGAGCGTGTTTCTCTCCGGAGTAGTCCGAAAGAGAGTGTGCGTGAGTTTGTTGATAAATATAACTTAAAAAATCTTTTGGCTAGTGAAAGCTTGATTAGAAAACTGAAAATGGCGGGATATAGGGGGGCTTCACCTTTATATACTTATTTGTTTCTGCAAATTATTTTGCCGATTGGATTTTTTGCATTTACATTTTTCTATCTGGAAGTCGTTCTCAAGATTGAGACTTCAATCGCTGGGGTCCTTTTGATATCATTATTGGTCGCAGCTATTGGTTTTGTTGGTCCAGGCGTTTTTGTGCAGAACCAAATAGCAAAAAGGCAAGAATCTATAAGATTGGCTTGGCCAGACGCAATGGACCTAATGCTGATCTGCATTGAATCTGGAATGTCAATCGAGGCAGCATTTAAAAAAGTTGCTGAAGAAGTTGGTACTCAGTCAGCAGCTCTTGCAGAAGAACTGGTATTGGCGACTGCTGAATTATCATTTTTAGATGAACGCAGGAATGCCTATCTGAATCTTGCAGAGCGAACCGGCCTTGATGGTGTTAAGGACGTTGTTGTTGCTCTGATGCAGGCAGAAAAGTATGGAACTCCTATCGGATTTGCATTGAGAGTGCTTTCAGATGAAAACCGACAGGCGAGAATGCAAGAAGCTGAACGAAAGGCTGCTGCGCTTCCACCGCGTTTAACGGTACCAATGATGATGTTTTTCATGCCAGTGTTGTTTATTGTAATTATCGCACCGGCTGCAATTCAGGTCATGCAAACTTTCTAACCCATCACGCCTTGCCCAGCATGGTCTTCAAATACGCCACATTCTCGGCGGCTTGGCGTGGGTCTATATCGGATTGGGCGACGCGAACGGCTTCGTCAAACCGGCCTTGCAGTCCAAGGGTCAGAGCAAGGTTCTGGCGAACCTGACTGCCAGCTTTGCCGGTATCCAGTGCTGTTCGTAAAGTCGTCTCTGCGTTGCGCAGGTCGCCTCCCAGCAAGTAGGACATTCCCAGGTTATTCAAAACAGTTGGCTCATTTGGTGAAAGCTTCAGCGCTTGCTGGTAGGTTGAGCGTGCTTGTTTTGTGTCACCGAGTTGATCCAGAATAGCCGCCTTGGCAGAAAGCATCTTCCAGTTTGGCTGTGCTGGGTCGAACGCATTGTCAATGACATTGAGCGCTTCCTGCAACTTGCCGTTTTCAGCTAGCACTTTGCCATAGCTTGCCGCAATCGTGTTGTTATCAGCATTAGCGATGACACCACGTCGTAAAATTGCTTCTGCTTGCTGGCCCTGGCCATCAATTCTCAAAGCTGCTGCAAAGTTCAGGATCGTCCGTGGATTTTTCTGATCTTTGGCATAAGCACCGCCCCAATAGGCGAGGGCTTTTTGCATCTCTTGTGAGCCAGGTTTAAGCTGCTGGTTCTGTGAGATAGATGCCTGAGCGCGTGGTTTGTTGGTTGCGCAGCCGGAAAGTGCAAGCCCACAAACCAGCAACAGCGAGACAGCTGTTGCACTTCTTAAAATGCCAGAAGACATCTTAGTTGTGTGTGTGCGGTCAAATACGGCCATAGAACCCTCAACAACGAAGCAATTCAAATATTGTTTGAAAATCTAATACTATCCCTAATTTCTGGTTAATTTAGTGCAGGTGCACCCACTGTTGGGCGGGGGAGCAGCAAGCTGAATGTCTTGCGCAGAACCAGTAACGCCGTTAGGTTGCCACAACGCTGCCCGTATAGGACAGAACACAAATTTCAAACATCTCATCAATGGAGCTCCCGGTGCACGGACCGTTAATTTCTGCCGATAAAACAGTAAATCCAATCCCGGTCGTAGCGCTCTCTGCCAGTGAGTTAGAAGCGTATCTTGATGCCGCGGGTTCCATGGTGAAATCTTGGGCGAAAGCGCAGGAGTTTACAGCTGCTTTTGGGGAGACTCTGGCAGTTCCAAATGAAGCAGGCAATATTGCAACCGTGCTGTTTGGATATGGTGAAAGCCAGAGAGATGCTTTGGAAACAGGCGCTGCTCTTAATAAAAAGCTCCCAGCTGGCGCGTTTGAACTTGCAAAAGGCTTTGAAGATCCAGCTGGTATCGCTCTCGGGTTCTCACTCGCAGCCTACCGTTTTGATGCTTATAAGAAAGTCCCTGCATCAAAGTCTCAGCTCGTCATCAGCGAGCCGGGCATTTTGGAAGAGCTAGCACCAATTATCGCTGGTGCGCACCTGGCAAAAGATCTCATCAATACACCCGCGAATGATATGGGTCCGGAAGAACTTGCCGCAGCAGCTTGCCAGCTATTTGAAGATCATGGCGGATCTTCAAAGGTCATCATGGGCGATGTTCTAGAGAACGAGTTCCCGCTTGTGCATGCCGTCGGCAACGGCAGTGACAGGGCACCGCGCCTGATTGATGCGACTTGGGGCAAAGAGACTGATCCGAAAATCACCTTGGTCGGCAAAGGGGTGATCTTCGACAGTGGCGGTTTGGACGTAAAGCCAGCAGCAGGCATGATCCTTATGAAAAAGGATATGGGCGGCGCGGCAAATGTTCTTGGCTTGGCAGCAATGATCATGAAAGCCGAGCTGCCAATGCGCTTGCGCGTGATTATTCCAGCTGTTGAAAATGCAATCTCGGGCCGCTCCTTCCGCCCGTCTGATATTTTCACAAGCCGTAAAGGCCTTTCTGTAGAGATCGGAAATACAGATGCTGAAGGACGGTTGGTCCTGGCAGATGCACTTGCGCTGGCTGATGAAGAAAGCCCGGAGCTGATTGTTGATATGGCAACGCTGACAGGTGCGGCCCGTGTCGCGCTGGGGCCTGATTTGCCGCCGTACTATACTGACGATGAAGACTTGGCCGAAACCATCGCTGTTCACAGTGAAGCCGTGAATGATCCTTTGTGGCGCCTGCCACTCTGGAAGCCATATAAGAAATACATCACCTCCAAAACAGCTGATCTGGCAAACATCAACACAAGCGGAGCAGGCTTTGCAGGCTCAATCACTGCAGCTTTATTCCTTCAAAGATTCGTTGAAAACGCGGGAAGCTGGGTACATCTTGATATCTACGGTTGGACCCCAATTGAGAAAGATTTCAGAACCCATGGCGGAGAAGCCCAGGCAATTCGGGCACTTTTTGACATGTTGAAGACCCGATTTGCCTAAGCAAAGTGCAGATTGCGTTGTCAAAATTACTTAATACCTCAATCTGGTAAGGGTCCCGAAATGATTTGCAGGCTAGGTTTTAGCCTGCAATAGGGATTAGGACGATAAAATATGCCCGTAGAGATCCGCCCGTCGCAGGCGCTTAAGCTATGGCATGATGTAGTGTTGGAATTGGTGCGCGCAGCAGATCAGGATTTGACTGCTCGCCAAATGTCTATTCTTTTAACTGTATATCTTGAGCCTCCACCACATACCGTGCGCGGACTTGCGCAAAAACTAGGGGTGACCAAGCCTGCAATTACGCGTGCACTGGATACCCTTGGAACAAACAAGCTGCTTTCCAGAAAGCGTGATGAAAATGACCGCCGCAATGTCGTTGTCACACGCACAGTTGCCGGGGCGCTGTATCTGGAACAGCTTGGTGATCTGGTCTCAGAAAAAGCTCAGGACCTTTCGCGTTGATCGAAAGGCGGAACCAAGACATTATCACTCCGCTATGCCATTTTGATTGGAGGGGCCTCATATGACTGCTCAACTTGACCGCCGTTTACATCCGGTAAGACCGGATTTGGCTTCCACTGACTATCGCGGCCAGGTGCAATCTGAGCGTTTTGTGGAGGGGACCGACTACTCTGTCAAAGCAGATAAGATTGAGCTACGTGCTCAGCCAGATGTTGCATGCGGAATCGATACTGAGCTGAATTTTGGCGAAACCTTTCGTGTATTTGAGACAACGCAAGAAGGGTGGTCTTGGGGACAGTTGCAAACAGACGGATATGTCGGCTGGCTGCCGACGAACGCGCTGGAGCCTGTTGAACAAGCAACGCACAGAGTGATTGCCCTGCGCACCTATCGCTACCCGGAAGCCGAAATGAAACGCCCAGCTCTGGGGCAGGTCTCCATGGGAGCACTGGTAAGCGTTGTGGGATATGAGACCACGCGCGGGCTGGAGTTTGCACAGCTTGCCGATGGCTCGTTTATGGTCAAAAAACACTTGGTAGAGCAGACTGATAAAGCGGCCGACTGGGTGAAAGCAGCAGAAGCGATGGTTGGAACGCCATATCTTTGGGGTGGACGCTCTACTCTGGGGCTGGATTGCTCCGGCTTGATCCAACTTGCACTCCAGACCGGCGGTATAAATGCCCCACGTGACGCGGATATGCAGGAAGCCATGCTGGGCGAACAACTCGACCTCTCCAGTGGCCTGCCAGCTTTGCAGCGCGGCGACTTGATGTTCTGGAAGGGGCATGTGGGCGTTATGTCTGATTCTGAGACTTTGCTGCATGCCAACGGTTACACAATGACGGTCGCTTATGAAGGGCTTCAGGCGGCTCTTAAACGCATTGGCGAGAACGAATTTGGCCAGCTCACCTCTGTGAAGAGGCTAAGTTGAACCGATGTTTACCCGTGCTTAACCATAAAGCGCATTATCGGAATATCTGACCCGTCAATTCGCGCAAATTAGGTTTTCGTTCACTAAAATAATCGCACAAATAACTAGTAAAATTTAACAGTTATTCGGTGGGGTTTGCCGTGTTTTGGAAGCTGCAAAAACAGGTCTCTGACCGTTCGTCAAAAATTGCCTCTGTCGCAATCTCTACTGCGATGATCGCAGGCATCTCTGCTACCTCAATCACACCCGCCTCAGCGGATGTTGAGGTGGTCGCCGACCAGGCAAAAGTCTTCCGTCTCGAAGAGCCAGCCGAAACCATCATTCTTGGAAATCCAAGCATTGCAGATGTGACAGTGCACGACCGCGTGACAATCGTAATCACGGGCAAATCCTATGGCACAACCAATCTGGTTGTCCTGAACGATGCTTCTGAGCCCGTTGTCGAAGAGCTGATCACCGTAACAGCAGAAATGGCGGGCTACGTCGCCGTCCAACGCAACAACAGCCGCTTCACCTACTCCTGCAACCCCGACTGCCACGAAGTCCTGCGTCTTGGCGACAATAAGAAAAAGATCGAGGATGTCGCCAGCACCATCAGTGTTCGTAATGAGTTGGCGCAAGACGGAACCGTGGCAGGTAACGGTCAATAGCAGGTAGGCTCTCATGCAATTCTTGTCACACAAAGAGACAGCTAAAGAATATCGGCGCACTACCCATAAGTCACTGCTGAGCTTCTTTTCAGATTTTCGTGGTGTGACGGCGATTGAATTTGCGCTTATCGCTCCGGTTCTATTTGGGATCCTATTAGCAATTATGGAACTCGGCCTCTCGATGCTGGTTGAGGTCTTATTAGATAATGCTGTTGCTGAAGCTGCGAGGCAGATCAGAACAGGTCAAGTTCACTTTGCTCAAGAGAATGGCGACTACAATAAAACTAAGTTTAAGAATGTTATTTTGGAAAATGGGACTGGCTTGCTGAAAGCGGTTGAAGACAAAATCTTCATTGATGTGGAAGCGTTTGACGACTTTGGTGACATACGTGATTACAAACCATTGGTAAAGGATGGTGCAGTTGTCATGGAACAGAAGTGGGATCCAGGGCAAGCCAGCGACGTTGTTATCGTTCAAGTTGTCTGCTCGTGGCCAATGATAAGCTCAAGAATGGTTGGAATTTTTGGTCAGGCAGAAGATGGAAGCCGAATTCTTGTTGCAACAGAAATTTTTAGAAACGAACCTTTCTAATAAATAGGGTCGGCCAAGTTCATGAATTATCGCAAAAACATCAAATGGCTCTATTCCAATAAAGATGGTGTGGCGTCAATTGAGTTTGCAATTTTATTACCGATGTTAGCATTTCTCTTTCTCGGTATGGTCGAGCTAACAACGGCTGTTTCTTATGATCGACGTGTTAGTAAAGCTGGGGCTGCAATTGCGGATCTTATCGCGCGCTCAGATGATGTCACAGATGGGATGGCTGACATCAACAGGGCTATCGATCATCAGATGGCCCCGTTTGAAGATGTCGATATTGAAATCAAAATTGGAATGGTCCTAATTAGGAATAATCGACCTCAAGTTGTTTGGAGTTGGGAGAATAGCAAAAGCGAACCGCCTTGGCCTCAAGGTAGCGAGCCTGATGGTATTTCATTTTCAAACAAGATGCTGATTAATGGGCGATATTACGTCGTCTCAACATCGCAGTTTGAATACAAGTTCCTATTAGGGGCAGCATTGAACAATTTGTATAAACTGGTGTCTAAACCAAGTGCAGATGACAGCGAGAAGTTTGTGTCAATTTCTTTAAGCGATAGCTTCATACTTCTCCCTAGAAGGGTCTCCTGTGTAGAGTATGATGACCATTGCGCAAACTGGCCGCCGTCATAATAACAACTACGTAAGATTTAGTGCTGTAATCTAAATATTGATGTGTCATAACTTCGCAGAACGCCAAAAACTGCTGTTTTGTGATCTTTACCGATAGATTTGTTAGCTCAAATGTTGAATAAGCGCCCCAAGCTTGGCGAAGAATTTAACGCACATATCGCTGAACAGTCACAGAGCTGCGATAGTACGGCTGAGACCTCCCCTCAAGAGCCCTATCGCAACACTCTTGAGCTCGGGCTGGTGCGGTATGTGGAAAATGAAAAGAGGCTATCAATGGCTACCAATCGGACCTATGACCAAATCCAGGTCGGAGATTCCGTCACTCGCTCCCGCATCTGTACAGCAAACGATCTTTACGTTTTTGCGCACGCGTCTGGCAACATCAATCCACTGCATCTGCCAAACGCGCAGTGGGAAGGCATTGAGAAGAAAGATGGCCCATCCGCACCGTTCATGTGGGGCGCTACTCTGATCTCAGCAGTCGTCGGCAACTACCTCCCAGGTCCTGGCTGCGTGTACCGCGATCAGACACTTTCCTTCCATAACAAGGTCAAAGTGGATCAGGTTCTCGACGTCACTGTAACCGTTCTGGAAAAACTGCCAGATAACATCATCCGCCTTGCAACAAGCGTGAAGGTTGACGATGGTACTCTGGTTGCTGAAGGTGAAGCTCGGGTAGAAGCACCAACTAAGTCAATCTCTTACGATGCAGAAGAGCTGCCAGGCCTGCTGATGAAGCGCCACCAGCACTTTGATCGTCTCGTTGCAACTGCTGCTCAGCTGCCAGCGATCCCGACTTCTGTTGTGTGCCCAGACGATGCAAACTCCCTCGGCGGTGCAGTCATGGCGGCTCAGGCTGGCCTGATCATCCCGATCCTGTGTGGTCCTGAAAAACGCATTCAGGCTGCTGCTGACAAAATCGGCGCAGACATCTCCAGTTACGAGTTGATCGACACACCTGATGAAGGTTCTGCGGCTGCTAAAGCTGTTGCGCTGGTTCATGAAGGCCGCGTGCGGTCCGTTATGAAGGGTCACCTTCACACAGATGACCTGCTGCGCCACGTTGTGAAGCGCGAAGGTGGTCTGCGCACCAAGCGTCGCCTGTCACATGCGTTCGTAATGGATGTTCCGGGTCGCGAAACCCCGCTCATCGTCTCTGATGCTGCAATCAACATTGCACCAGACCTGATGTCAAAAGTTGATATCACTCAGAACGCAATCGACGTTGCTCGTGCTATCGGTATTGAGCCTCCAAAAGTCGGCATCCTGTCCGCTCTTGAAACCGTAAACCCGGCGATCCCATCCACCATCGATGCAGCTGTGCTGTCCAAGATGGCTGAGCGTGGTCAGATCAAAGGCGGTATCGTTGACGGTCCTCTGGCGATGGATAACGCGATTGATCTTGAAGCTGCTCGTACCAAAGGCATCGAATCCGTTGTTGCAGGTCGTGCAGAAGTGCTGATCGTGCCAAATCTCGAAGCTGGCAACATGGTCGTGAAAGAGCTGACCTTCCTTGCTCATGCAGAAACAGCTGGCCTCGTAACCGGTGCATGCGTGCCAATCATCCTCACCAGCCGTGCTGACAACGATCGTGCTCGTCTCGTTTCTTGTGCTCTGGCATCCATGTACGACTACTACCTGCGCAACGGCGCTGCGTATGTTGGTGAACAGGATCTGGCAGAAGCTGCAGAGTAATTTCGGGATAGCTGAGAAAACAATAATGACAATCGAAACAATCCTTGTACTGAACGCTGGGTCTTCCTCCATCAAATTCCAGTTGTTCAAAGGCGAAGAAAGTGTGCTTTCCGGCCAGATCGACGGTTTGGGAGCATCTGCTTGGGTTAAAGGCAAATCCGCTGAAGGCGCAACGATCATGGATCGTGCGCTCTCAGACGAAGAAGCACAGAACCACAACACGGCTCTGCAGGTTATCCTTGCTCTGCTGAAAGAGTTCGATCCGAACCTTGAAGTGGACGCTATTGGTCACCGTGTGGTTCACGGCTCTTCCAAATACTCTGCACCTGTGCTGGTCACTGAAGAAGTTGCTGCGGAACTTGAAACATTCAACCCGCTTGCGCCTCTGCATAACCCGCACAACCTTGCAGGTATTGCGGGGTCCAAAGCGGCCTTCCCGGGCAAGCCGAACGTTGCGTGTTTTGACACCGCGTTCCACCGCACGCAGGAATTCAAGAACGAAGCCTACGCGATCCCGACCAAATACTACGACGAAGGCATTCGTCGCTATGGTATGCACGGCCAGTCCTTCCACTTCATCGCGGAAGAGCTGCACAACGTGGCGCCAGAAGTGGCAGATGGCAAAGTTGTCGTCGCTCACCTCGGCAACGGCGCATCCATGTGCGCGATCGAGAATGGCAAATCTGTGACCACCACCATGGGCTTTACCCCGGTTGATGGTTTGGCAATGGGCACACGTTCCGGTCTTATCGATCCGGGTGTCATCTTCTACCTGATGGAAGAAAAAGGCATGTCCGTGAAAGAAGTCGCGAACCTGCTGAACAAGGAATCCGGCATGAAGGGTCTTTCCGGCATCTCGCAGGATATGCGTGATCTGGAAAATTCAGATAGCCCTGATGCAAAACGCGCACTCGACTATTACGACAACCGCATCAAGCGCGAGCTGGGTGCTCTGGTTGCTGTCATGGGTGGTCTGGACGCAATCGTCTTCACCGGTGGCATCGGCGAGAATTCCTCTCAAACCCGCGCTGGTGTTTGTAAGGGCCTTGAGTTCCTCGGCGTAGAAATCGACGAAGAAGCCAACAAGGCGCGCGCGAAGGAAGCAATCACAATTTCCAAAGCATCTTCCAAGGTTAAGGTCATGGCGATCCCAACCAACGAAGAAGCCATGATCGCTCGTCAGACCCGCGCGATTTGCGAGTCGTAATCGACCTAAAAGTGGTGTTGATCACAGCGTTTAAGCCGCACTTTTCTTAAAGGAGAAGTGCGGCTTCTTTTTTGTTTGCCTATACGTACAAGAGCAGACGGGATAGTTGCACAAACATATTTGCATAGGTTGAATTATCAAAATAAGTTATATATTGAGGCGTGCATCTCTATTATATATAGCTTCAATAAACACTGGCATTCCTATGATCATCGCTGCAACTACATTAGCGCTACCAGCCTCTTTACAGGCTGCTGAGCTGCGTCTGGTGGAATACCATCAAAGAAATTTAGCCTACATCATTGTACCTCGGACAGATAAGAAATTGCCTGCACTTGTGCTGTTTCATGACTGGGCAGGATTAACCGAAGAAGCGATCCTGCAGGCTGCGAAAATCGCAGAACAAGGCTATGCAGTGTTCCTTCCTGATCTGTTTGGCGGCAAGGCCCCACAGTCAAAAGAAGAAGCCCAGCCACTGGTTGAAGCGATCCTGGAAACGGACCATCAGCAAGAGCTTATGGCAAATGTCCATTCAGGTTTGCAGGTGCTGGAAAGTGTAGAAGAAGTAGAGCCAGTGGACGTCTCCATTTCTGGTCTTGGTATTGGTGAGCAAGTTGCCAGTTACATCTCAAAAAGTGATATGACGCCCGCGCTGCCAATGCTCACCTATGCATAAGTCAGTGCGTCTGGCTGATGCCATTTTGTAATCCCACGCATTGCATCCCGTATGCTGAGGCAATACTACTGGGCCAACTCAATCTTTACATCTGAAGGAGGGGCTCATGTCCTCACCGGTCACTGCTGTCGTGTTTGATATTGGCAATGTCTTGATCTCTTGGGATCCGGAGAACCTGTATAAGGACCTGATCCCAGACGCATCAGAGCGCCAGTTCTTCCTTGATGAAGTATGCCCCTACGACTGGAATCTGGAGCAAGACAGAGGGCGCCCTTGGAGAGATGCCATCGCCGAACGGCTTGCCAAATTTCCGCAGTACGAAGAGTGGATCAAAGCCTATTACGAGCGCTGGGAAGAAATGCTGGCTGGTGCGATTGAGGCCAATGTCTCGCTCCTGAAAGAACTCAAGGATAAGGGCATCTCTTTGTACGCCATCACCAACTTCTCTACTGAGAAGTTCGAGGATGCCAAACGCCTGTTCCCATTTCTTGCGGACAGCTTCATCGATACCGTGATTTCTGGTGATGAGAAGCTTCTGAAGCCGGATGCTGCCATCTACAACGTGCTGCTGGAAAGAAACCAGCTTGAAGCCTCCAACCTTGTCTTCATCGACGATACACTCAAAAACGTTGAAGCAGCTCAGGGCGTCGGTATGAAAGCGCTCCACTTCTCCGAAGCAAACAAACTCCGCTCAGAACTAAAGCAGCTTGGCCTGCCACTCTAAGATCAATGATGTCTTCCCGGGCGAAGCGTAGCGGAGACCCGGGATCCAGAGCACCTTGCTTAGACATTAGCGAATGTTGCGCTAGATCCCGCATCATATGCGGGATGACGGTGGCGAACTGAGATTAAGAGCAACTGACTTTCGCCTACAAAACTTATCCCCCTCCCCAAAATCCTCCTTATTCTTAGTCCCGTGCCCACGCATTCGGGCAGGAGTGGACCGTCCATTCCGCGGCGTGGGTGGGG
>NZ_LMCI01000047.1:203381-273340 GCF_001623145.1 Pseudovibrio sp. W64
TGGTACGAGGTAACGTATCGTGTCAGGAGGTCCGGTGAAGCGCCATACCCTATTGAGACCACAGTGGTAGTAGGGAGTTGGGGTCGTTCCGGAGGGCGTCCGGTGGTGGCAGGAAACTGCCAATGGTACGGAAACGTGCCAGTGACACGGGAACGTGTCATTCACGTCTGTCCGAGAGGGAGCCCGCGTGTTCATGATAAAAGGCCCGGGCGAGGCGAACAGCCAATGCCGAAGAAACATATCTAACAAGTAGCGCAGGCAAAGCCTGTTCGCCTTGCTCCACCCGCTAAACGGGATCCTCAAACACAAACACCGCCGGGATGATCCAGCGGTGATATTCGTGCTTGTCAGTTTGAGCGGGCTGAAACGCTAGATCTTATGCCCGCAGTGGCCTTCTTCAAAAGCCCAAATGCCAAGGCCTTCGCCTTCTTCAAGAATGGAATAGGCGACGTGGATGTCGGCATTTGCCGGAATATCTACGCTGAACAGCGGTGGATCAGCGTCAATGTCCTCGCATGTACAGCCAAGCTTTTCCAGCTTGGACCATTGCTTGGAGAATTCTTCCGGCAGTGTCGTCTCTTCCACCATGATCCGGTAGGTGGAATGACCCGATGCCTTATCGACCCTGTCAAAAACAAGCTGCCCTTTTTGCCGGTTGGCAAGCAGCTCGTCACCATTGGCAACGCCGCAAGCAAAGAAGGGTGTGTTTTCAAGCTTATAGCGATTGCCACCGAGCGAGCGTACCCACACAGTTTCACTCTCAATGCCGTGCCAGTCATGTGGATCCAGCTGGAAGACAAGTTTGTGCAGATTGCTGTTCTTATTCATGGGGCCTCACAAATTCTAAGCGCAATATACTCATGCGTTCCAGCGAAGCAACAAGCATCTTGAGGTAATGTGTTCATAGCCTAACAGAGCCGGTTTTTAGGTTAAGAGGCACGTTTAAACACGTGGAACCCGCTCCGGTTAGTCAAGAAAAAAGCCGAAGCAATCGCCCCGGCTTTAATTGATCAGATCTGATCTAAAACTTAGTCGCGCAGAAGATCGTTCACAGAGGTCTTTGCACGGGTCTGTGCATCAACGCGCTTCACGATAACCGCACAGCCCAGGTTCGGACCTGGAGTGCCGTCTGGAAGCGGTTTGCCTGGCATGGAGCCCGGAACAACAACGGAGTACGCAGGAACTTCACCGTAGAAGATTTCACCGGTCGTGCGGTCGACGATTTTGGTCGTTGCGGAGATGAACACGCCCATAGAAAGCACGGCACCTTCACGAACAACAACGCCTTCAACAACCTCGGAACGAGCACCGATGAAGCAGTTGTCTTCAATGATAACCGGACCAGCCTGAAGCGGCTCAAGAACACCACCAATGCCAACGCCGCCGGAAAGGTGAACGTTTTTACCGATCTGAGCACAGGAACCAACGGTCACCCAGGTATCAACCATTGTGCCTTCGTCAACGAATGCACCAAGGTTTACGAAGGAAGGCATCAAAACAGCGGACTTGCCGATGAATGCACTACGACGAACAATGGAACCTGGAACAGCGCGGAAGCCAGCTTCTTCAAAGTCGATCGCGCCCCAGCCATCAAACTTGGAAGGAACTTTATCCCACCAAGGAGCTTCGTCCGGACCGCCTTTGATGATCTGCATTGGGTTCAGGCGGAAAGAAAGCAGAACAGCTTTCTTGGCCCACTGATTAACAACCCAGTCGCCAGAGGATTTTTCCGCAACGCGCAGCTTGCCGTGATCCATAAGGTTCAGTGCGGTGTTTACTGCATCACGCACGTCACCTGTGGTGTCAGTGCTGATGTTGTCACGGTCATCAAATGCAGCGTTGATGGTGGCCTCAAGGGCCGCAAGATCAATCTGGCTCATTGGCGGCAGACTCTCATAATTAATGGGTTTCGAATTAGAGCTACCGAGGGGTACGCAAGCCCCAACCAGAAGTCAATACTCTCAGACTTCCGGTTGTCTCATGTATCAATTTAGGTTGCTTCATGTGCCTTGAATGGCTGCTGGGATTGTTCCATTAGCCATTTGTGGAAGGAAGATACCGGACGGGTCAAAGGACGGTTCGCATTACGTACAAACCAATAGCCACTTTCCAGAGAAAGGCGCGGCCAGTCCGGAACCACCAGATGACCTGCAGCCACTTCCTGTTCCACAAAGCGGGTATCAATCGCAATTGCACCCATGCCTGCAACAGCAGCCTGAATAGCCATGTTCCGGCTTTCAAACATCGCACCAGAGGTCTGATCCGGATGAGGCAGGCCAGTGCCATTCAACCAACGCGGCCAGTCTTCACGTCTGGAGGAGGTATGCAGCAATTTCAGCTTATCAAGCAGCTTGATGTCAGGGTTCGGGTCGCCGTTACTCAACTGAGGAGCAAACGCAACAACCAGATCTTCCTGCCAGAGTTGGTGCCGCTCAACATGCGGCCAGGCCCCATCTCCCAATCGGATTGCGCAATCATAGGACTCTCGGTCAAGGTCCACGACGCGCATACTCGTCGAGATCAGCAGCTCAATATCCGGATGCTTATCCTGAAAGTCCGGCAACCGCGGAATAAGCCAGCGTGTTGCAACTGTAGAAAGGGTAGATATGCGCAACTCAGTCCGGCTTCTGCGCCGGAACGCTTCAACAGCGTGCTCGATTTGGTCAAACGAATTGCCAAGATTGGAGGACAGGCGCTGCCCTTCTTCAGTCAGGGCAAGTCCGCGGCCATCACGAATAACCAGCGCGGCGCCAAGCTCATTTTCCAATGATCGGAGCAGGTGCGTCAGGGCTGATGGTGTTACGCCAAGATCCTCTGCGGCACGAGCTGCTCGGCCGTGTTTGGCCAACAGTGAAAATGCGTGTAGCGCGCGCAGTGAAACCATGACGAATGCCCTTCCTTATGAGTTCTTGAATTAATCTCAATAAAGGGAAAAAAGGCATTCGTCTAGACGATCGTGATATTTTTTCTCTTTGCGCCTTATTATGCGCAAAAATTGCAATTTTTGGTCGAAACTGCCCCTACAGGAGTTTGAGATGCGAAACCGAGGCACCTTCGTGTTTTGATGGAATAGCTCTAATTCTTGAGTTCCCCTAGGATATTATAGAGGAAACCGTCCAGATGATCGGTCACGAAATCCACGTGAGGCTCGCTGCCGCTCGAAAGCTCCCAATCCTCGCGGAAAACCTCACGTGTTCCGTCCGGAATGACAAGAACAGTGCGCATGCCAAGAGAGTTTGGAACAACCAGATTGCGTGAAAGGTCCTCAAACATGGCTGCTTTCTGCGGAAGAATGCCGTTTTTCTCCAAAAAACGCTGATAGGTTGCTTCAGCAGGTTTTGGAACTAAATCTGCTTCCATAATCCCGAAGATGTCTTCGAAGTGCTGTGTGATACCCAGACGATTGGCAACAGATTCCGCGTGTTTCCGCGTTCCATTCGTCAGGATGTAGCACTTGCCCGGCAGTTGGTTGATCGCATCTGCAAGCTGAGGATTTGGGTCCAGCACAGAGTGGTCAATGTCATGCACGTACTCAAGGAACTCATCGGGCTCAATGTGATGCTCAAGCATCAAACCACGAAGCGTGGTTCCATACTCTTTGTAATAGGAGATCTGTAACTCTCTCGCCTGCTCAGCCGGTTTTCCGGTGAGCTTTTGTACAAACTCAGACATCCGCTGATCGATTTGATCGAACAAATTTGAATGGTGAGGGTAGAGAGTATTGTCCAGATCGAAAACCCAGCTTTCAACGCTGGCAAATGGGGAATTGGTCATGCTTATCCGTTCAGTTATCAGCTATGCCGATAAGTGTTGTTTGATACCAAGCAAAACAGGAAAGAATAAGGATAGCAAGAGAGGCAAGCGTCTTTCACCTCCCTGCATCAATTATCAAGGTACGATCAGAGTACCAGCGCCATGGTCGGTGAAGAGTTCCAACAAAACGGCGTGGGCGACTTTTCCGTCAACAATAACAACGCCTTCAACACCCTGTTCAAGGGCTTCGAGACAGGTCTCAACCTTCGGAATCATGCCGCCGGAGATTGTGCCATCCTCAATAAGAGCCCGGGCTCCGGCACGGGTCAGCTGCTTGATAAGCTTGCCGTCTTTGTCCAGAACACCCGGAACGTCGGTAAGGAACAGCAAGCGTTTGGCGTTCAAAGAGCCCGCAATCGCACCAGCAAAGGTATCTGCATTGATGTTGTAAGTCGCACCATCACGACCCGGCGCAACAGGAGCAACAACAGGAATGAGGTCACGTTCAAGGATCAGCTCAAGCACCTTGGCGTTGACTGCTTCGGGCTCGCCAACAAACCCAAGGTCCAGAACCTCTTCGATCTTGGAATCCGGATCACGGTGCTTGCGGTGCAATTTACGTGCAGTGACCATGTCACCGTCTTTGCCACAAAGACCAACAGCACGTCCACCTTCGCGGTTGATGTCTGCCACAATGCCTTTGTTGATGGAGCCAGCCAGCACCATCTCAACAACCTCAACGGTCGCCTGATCCGTCACACGAAGGCCGCCTTTAAACTCGCTCTTGATGTTGAGACGATCAAGCATCGAACCAATCTGAGGACCACCACCGTGAACAACAACCGGATGAACACCAGACTGGCGCAACAGAGTGATATCTCGGGCAAAGGCGCGGGAAAGGGAGTCATCTCCCATGGCATTGCCGCCGTATTTTACGACAACACGTCGGTCATCATAGCGCTGCATATAAGGGAGAGCTTGGGCAATGACGTGCGCACGATTACTGGATTCCGAGAAACTCATAGCGATTTGTACACCTGGAGAAGACAAAGGACTGATACGCAAATCACACGGACTGCGTGTGAAGTATATAGCCGCATTATGAACACGTCACAAATGTTCAGTCATCCCCACCTGCGTGGATTTACTCAAGTAATCGAGGAAATTGTCTAATGCCTCTCGCGCAAATAATCTGTAAAACCGTCTTCACCCGCTGGAGGGGAGAACAAAAAGCCCTGAGCATTGGTGCAGCCGCTGCTTTCCAGCAAGTGCATCTGCTCTTCCGTCTCAACACCTTCAGCCGTCACTTCCATGTCTAGCAAATGAGCCAGTTCAATCAGATGAGCGCAAGCGGTGCTGTGAACAGCAGAGGTTGGCACTCCAGATAGGAAACTGCGGTCGATCTTGATCCGGTCAACAGGGCAATCCAACAAGTGCTTCATAGAGGCAAAGCCAGTGCCGAAGTCATCAAAGGCCACTGAGATACCCATCTCCTGCAGCTCGCGCATGTTCTCCATGGCATGTGGTGCTCTGTCCAGATCAATTCGTTCTGTAACTTCAAGCTCTAAGAAATGCCCGGGGGTGCCTGTGTCCTGTAAAATCTTTTGAATGCGGGAGACGATGTATTGGTCAACAAACATCCTGCCGCAAATGTTCACGGAGATCTTGAAACTAGGATCAACAAGATTGCTCCATCCACTGCGTGCTTTGCAGGCCTCACGGATAACCCAGTAACCGACGTCCTTTCCAAGGCAACTGCGGCACAGGGTTGTGATGAAACGGGAAGGGGGCAACAAACCACTCTCAGGGTGCTCCCATCTGATCAAAGCCTCGGCCCCAACGAGCTTGCGATCTGTCACACGGACGATTGGCTGATAATGCAGCACGAACTCATCACGGAGGTAGGCAGAAATCAGTGAACGCTCCAGTGGGGTAGGGCCAAGCTGGCGTGCTTTGTACCACTTCTTCAAATTCAGCCCTGCCAACAGCAGCGTTGGTAGCGCATGAATGAAACGCCAAACATAGGTCAACGCATTGGTAATGGTATGCTCAGGTACAAGAGCCCAATGATGACGGAGGGACGGAGTTGCACACATACATCACCCCCTTTGACTGATTTTGGCACTGTGATTGTAATCTTGCTTGTCTTTTCCAGACATTTGACGACCTCCCCTTCGACGACGGTCTGTCTATATTCGGGGGGTAAATTGACCCAAGGTCAAGAAGAGGTTAAGGCGGGCTGGGGAAAAGGCAGCAAAACGTGAGAACAAGGGAAGTTTTGGAAATTGCAGGATGGACAAGGGATGTTGGATATGTTTGCGGGGCCGCTATCCGAAAGAGGAAGGCGCAGGGAAATATGAGCCCTGCACCTGCAATTGATTAGCCGTAACTGACCAGCTGCGCGATCTCTGCGCGCAATTCATCCAGACCGTTGCCTTTTTCTGAAGAGGTGGCAATGACTTCCGGGTGTGCAGCAGGACGTTTCGCGAGTACTTTCAGAGTCTCATCTTTCATACGCTGCAGTTGCCCTGGCTTCAGTTTATCTGCCTTGGTGAGCACGACCTGATAAGGCACAGCGGACTTGTCCAGAATCGCCATGGCATCAAGATCGTTCTTTTTGATACCGTGACGTGAGTCGATCAAAGAGAACACACGACGCAAGGTGCTTCGACCGCGTAGGTAGTCAAAAATAAGTGATGTCCACGCATCGACCATGCCTTTTGGTGCTTCGGCGTACCCGTAGCCCGGCATATCGACAATCTTGAGGATGGAGTGCTCTGCTCCAAAGAAGTTCAGCATCTGGGTCCGGCCAGGTGTGTTGGATGTACGAGCCAACGTTTTCTTACCGGTGAGCTTGTTGATTAGGCTGGACTTACCAACGTTGGAACGACCGGCAAACGCGATCTCGATACCATCCAGCTCAGGAAGCTGATGCATCTCTTTCACACTGGTAATAAAATCCCAAGGACGCGCAAACAGAAGGCGTCCCGCCTCCAGTTGTTCTGCTGAATATTCTTTTTCTGAGCTCATGCCCTGCCTTTTAACCTGCAATCTCGATTTGGTCGAGTGCTGTTTTCCAAAGCGCAGCCTTATTGTTTGTCACGATGAAGCTTCACCACAAAAGGTGCTAACCCCAAACAAAAAACGCGACCCTAAGGCCGCGTTTTCGAAGTCTTATTCAAAGAGGAAAGCTTACTTACTTTCTTCCCTAGGCTTACGCTTAAATGTGCTCTTCAGGTTGTCAAACAGCTCAAGTTTCACGCCCTGACGACGCATGATGATTCCCTGCTGTGCAACGGAAAGAGTGTTGTTCCATGCCCAGTAGATTACGAGACCAGCTGGGAATGTTGCCAGCATGAAGGTGAACAGAACAGGCATCCAGTTGAAGATCATCTGCTGTGCAGGCTCAGCTGGCGCTGGGTTCATCTTCATCTGCAGGAACATGGTTACACCCATGATCAGAGGCCAAACACCAATCATCAGGAAGCTTGGCGGATCCCAAGGGATCAGACCGAACAGGTTGAAGATTGTGGTTGGGTCTGGAGCAGAAAGATCCTGAATCCATCCGAAGAATGGCGCATGACGCATCTCGATGGTAACGAACAGAACCTTATAGAGGGAGAAGAAGACAGGGATCTGAATAACCATCGGCAAACACCCTGCCAACGGATTGATCTTTTCCTTCTTATACAGCTCCATCATGGCTTGCTGCTGTTTCTGCTTGTCGTCCTTGAATTTCTCGCGGATCTCAGTCATCTGCGGCTGCACGAGCTTCATTTTACTCATGGAGACGTAGGACTTGTTTGCCAGCGGGAAGAACAGGGCCTTCACAATAACGGTCACAAGCAGGATAGCGACACCGAAGTTGCCAACCAGAGAATAGAGCCAGTCAATCGCCCAGAACATCGGCTTGGTCAGGAAGTAGAACCAACCCCAGTCGATCATGAGATCGAAGCTTTCGATGTTGTAGGATGCCTGATAGCCTTCGATCAGCTTGGTAACTTTTGCACCTGCATAGAGCAGTGATGAGCTGGTGATTTTAGTGCCATCAGCTATCTGAACCGCGTCACCAAGATAGTCACTCTGGAAGTTCTGAGTGCGGGCGTTGTAGGAGAAGTTTGGCTGGAACTCAGTGCCCGGAGTTGGGATCAGTGTTGCAGCCCAGTACTTATCAGTAAAGCCGAGCCAACCCGTGTTAGCGCGACCTGGGCGAATGCTTCCATCCTCAATCAGGTCAGAATAGTTGATTTCCTGGAGGCCTTCTTCGCCGATAACGCCGATAAGACCTTCATGCAGTACGAAGAAGCCAGCGGTTTCTGGCTCGCCGTTACGCGCAATCAAACCATAAGGATAAAGCTGAACGTTCTGGCCAGTGCTGTTCTGCACTTCCTGGTCAACAGTGAACATGTAGTTCTCGTCGACGGAGAAAGTGCGCTTGAACACCAGCCCTTCGCCATTGTCCCAGCTCAGAACGATAGGGGAAGACGGTGTCAGGTTACCAGAAGTCTCTGCAGTCCAGACAGTTTCAGCATTCGGAAGCTTAACCTGTGCTCCTGGATCTGCAACCCAGCCATGCTCAGCGTAGTATGGCTCTGGGCTGCCTTTTGGCGAGAACAGAACAACAGTTTCACTGTCCTTAGCCTGTGTCTGACGGTAGTCATTCAGGCGAAGGTCATCCAGCTTCGCGCCTTTCAGATTGACAGAGCCGGAGAGGCTAGGGGTGTCAATGGTCAGGCGAGGAGATGCAGCCAGTGCTTGTGCGCGACTGACGAATGATTGCGCAGCGGTCCCGCTATCGGTGCCTGGCGCAGCCACTTGACCGGATGCACCTTCAGGCAGTGCAACGGGTGAGCTGGAACCGGCTTGTTGTGCATCGTCTGCCAGCTGCGCCTGTTGCGCTTCCTGCTGAGCTTCTAACTGTGGTCCGGCAATAAAATATTGCCAGCCCAATAGCACAACCAGCGACAGCACGATCGCTACGATCATATTGCGATTATCGTTCATCGACTGGATCACTCATTTTCAAAAGGGTGGAATAATTGGTCATCACTGGTCAATTGGCCTCAACTTTATCATGTGGAGGTTTAGAATTTGCCAGCGAATTCGGTTTTGATCGGATAGGGCGAGGTTTACGAGGCTTGAACGCATTTCTTACACTACCTTTGAGGTCTTTCAGAAGCTCCTCGAAAGGTTGTGAGAGCGCTGCTCTCCTGCCAACCAGAACATAGTCGGCGCCTATCTGGGCAATATCCAAATTAAGGGAGGCAACAGCGGCTCGAAGTCGGCGCTTTATTCGACTGCGCTCAACAGAGTTTCCGGTTTTCTTGGTGACCGTATAACCCATTCGAGGGTCGCCATCACTGCGGGTTTTAGCCGCTTGAAGCACAAAAGCACGCCGAGCTATCCTTCCGCCTTTTGCGACGGTAAGAAACTCGGAGCGCTTTTTGAGTGTTTTCATGTTTTTGCGGCGGAACTTTTGTTCAATGGATATGAAGTGAATGCCGCCGCGCAACGTCGCGATTAAGCGCTAAGACGCTTACGGCCTTTAGCACGACGACGTGCCAGAACCTGGCGGCCATTTTTAGTTGCCATACGTGCCCGGAAGCCGTGGCGACGCTTGCGAACAAGGTTGCTCGGTTGGAAAGTACGCTTCATTTTATTACCCTAGCAGAGCCGTTAGCTCCAACTTAAACGTTAATTTGGATTGTGCGTCTTCTCCCCGAAGTCACTGCGACTTTATTCAAGTTACAGGACTTTGCGCAGGGGATCCGCACTCCTATTCGTCGGCGCTTATATTAGTGTGCGTGCTTCAAGTCAATAATTGCTGTGCCGGAATCTACGATATCCTGACTCTTTATTGCCTCACAGCCTCGTGTAGAGCTGTTACCCCTCATTCAAAACAGAGTGAAACTACGGGTAACGCACGAACCTGTGATAACACCGGAGGTCTTTCTGATTGTATGAAAATTGTAAGACATCAATTCACTAGGCGATTGAGCCTGCAAAAAACATAGTAACCTATTCAGTCTAGACTAGGCAAGAACACTGAGGTTTCGGTTCTTTTCAGGTCTGAACGTTGAAACCATCTAAGGAAAAGCACATGGGAATCACGGAACACAATGATAACAAGTCGCCAGCCGAGGGAGCTTTGGGCTTCGTCAAACGCTGGGGACTACTCTTTGTTATCCTTGCCGTGTCCGCCTATGGCATCTCTCAGGGCTGGCATCAGCAAATCACAATCAGCAACCTGATCAAAAATCAGCAACTGCTTTCTGGTTATCTGGCCGAATACCCAATCCTGACCCCACTGATCTATTTCGTCGTGTACACACTTGCTGTTGCGCTGTCTTTCCCGGGTGCATCCCTGCTCACAATCGCAGGCGGCTTTTTGTTCGGATGGTTCTTCGGTGGTTTGCTCACCGTTCTGGCAGCAACAATTGGTGCTTCACTGTTGTTCATCGCTGCAAAAACGTCGGTTGGCGCAACGCTCAAAGCAAGAGCAGGGCCGTTCCTGGATAAAATGTCAGAGGGCTTCCGTAAGAACGCGTTCAGTTATCTTCTCTTTCTGCGTCTCACCCCAGTGTTTCCGTTCTGGCTCGTCAACATTGCACCTGCGTTGTTCCATGTTCCGTTAAGCACATACCTGATCGCAACATTCGTCGGTATCATTCCAGGCACATTCGCCTATGCCTTCGTTGGGGCTGGTCTGGATAGCGTGATCCTGGCGCAAGAGCAGGCAAATCCGGGTTGTTCGGCTGCTGGCACATGTGAAGTGGAGATTTCCGCACTCATCACGCCTGAGCTGATTTGGGCATTTGCGGCGCTAGGTTTGGTAGCGCTCATTCCGCCGATTGTTCAGCGTTTTCGCGGCAAATAAATCTCAGACCAGATCAATTTCGAAATGACGGATTTTCTCGATGACAAATAACAATAATGCAAAAACATTGACCCCGGATATCTGTGTTATTGGCGCTGGCTCGGGCGGCCTCTCAGTCGCGGCAGCTGCAGCAGCCTTTGGCGTGGATGTTGTCCTGATTGAAAAGGGGAAGATGGGCGGTGACTGTCTGAATTATGGTTGCGTCCCATCCAAAGCAATTATTGCAGCTGGTAAAGCCGCTGCTACCTTTCGGTCCTCAGAAAAGTTTGGCGTTGGCGCTCAAGAGCCTGAGATTGATTTCTCTAAGGTGAATGATCACGTTCATGATGTGATCGCCACCATAGCTCCACATGACTCTGTTGAGCGCTTCGAAGGTTTGGGTGTGCACGTCATTCAGGGTGCGGGTGAGTTTACTTCCGCAGATACCGTCAAAGTCGGTGAGCAGATTATTAAAGCACGCCGCTTTGTCATTGCCACGGGCTCCAGCGCTGCAGTCCCTCCGATCCCTGGTATTGAAAACACACCGTACCTGACAAACGAAAATCTATTCGAACTGAAAGAGCGCCCAGAACACCTGATCATTATTGGTGCAGGGCCAATCGGCATGGAGATGGCACAGGCTCACCGTCGTCTGGGAAGCCGTGTCACAGTCATTGAAGCATTGCGTCCATTAGCAGTGACCGATCCTGCCCATGCTACTCAAGTCATCGAGAAGATGGAATCCGAAGGTGTTGAGATTCTTGCAAACACCAAGGTCAACAGCGTTGAACGCACTGACGCTGGCGTAAAAGTCTCTATCAAAGTTGATGATGAAGCCGAAGGAACCGTTGAAGGCACACATCTGCTGATCGCGGTAGGTCGTGCCCCGAACGTCTCTTCTCTTGGTTTGGAAGCCGCTGGCATTGAGTATAGCCGCAAAGGCATCAAAGCAGATGACGGGCTACGCACCACAAACCGTAAAGTTTATGCGATCGGTGATGTCACCGGTGGAGCGCAGTTTACACATGCCGCAGGAGCGCACGCATCACTCGTCATTCGCTCAATCCTGTTCCGCATGCCGGTCAACCACAACAACATAACAATGCCTGCGGTGACCTACACTGAGCCTGAGATTGGGCAGGTTGGTCTTTCAGAGCAGCAAGCACGCGAACAGCTGGGCGATAAACTGAAAATCTTGACCGCAGAGTTTTCCGGAAACGACAGAGCGCTTGCTGAAGGCAAAGGTAAGGGCCAGGTTAAGCTCCTGACTAACGGAAAAGGACAGCTCGTTGGAGCATCTATTGTGGGCCCAGGCGCTGGTGAACAGATTGGTCTGCTGGCTTTGATGATCTCTCAAAAGTTGAAGGTCGGCGCTCTCTTAGGAGTGGTCCTCCCGTACCCGACACTAAATGAAGCAATTCGTAGGGCTGCACTTACGTATTATGCGGATGCCCCCAAAAATCCATGGGTCCGCAGAATTCTGGCGCTTCTGAGAAAGTTCGGATGACGCAGTTGTGATCAGCTGTGAGAGAAGTGTGTTGCTTGGCACACGTCATCTGCTAAAAATGAGTAAGGCATAGCGCGTAACAACAAATTGCGCTGCACGATCATTGTGTACCAACTCATCAGGTAGGTGGATGGCTCAAAATAATGGGAGAGTGGCCTCTGAAACAGAGGTCACACCGAAAAAGCTGAACTCGGATGAAACTCCGAAAGACAGACACCGCAAGATATTTGGCGGTGGAATGGGCCTCTCTGGCAAACTTTTGCTGCTGACAATCTTGTTTGTCATGCTCAGTGAAGTTCTTATTTTTGTCCCTTCAATTGCGAATTATCGAAACACTTGGCTGCGTGATCGATTGGCGGTTGGCGGTGTTGCCGCAACTTTGTTGTCAGAAAGCGAGACACTATCTCCGCAAGTCCAGCAAAAGCTGCTTGAAGCAACGGGCGCTCAGGCGATTTCACTTGCCGTTGGAGAGCGCCGTAATTTGATCGCTATGGAGAGTTCAGAAATGAACATCACCAAGACGATTGATATGACACAGGATTCCCCATGGGATGCGATTGGGTGTAGCCTTCAGTTTCTGACTGGAACGCGAACCGGCCAGATCCGCGTCATCGGCGATATTGATATGCGCTCAGGCGGCAGAGTGGATATGGTCTTCCCAGCATCTTTGCTGCGAGACGATTTGCAGAAATATGCTCTGAACATTCTGCAGTTATCTCTCCTCATCTCATGCCTAACAGCCGCGCTTGTTTATCTGTCCATTCGGTCATTGCTGCTGCGTCCTTTACAACGGCTCACTGGCTCCATGATGCGGTTTGCTGAATCCCCTGAGAATGCGCGGGAAATTATCAAGCCAAGCGGGCGTGCGGATGAGCTGGGTGAGGCTGAAATTCAATTGCAGTCCATGCAGAAGTCTCTGAACCAGACATTGAACCAGCAACGCCGTATGGCAGCGTTGGGGCTAGCTGTTTCCAAGATCAACCATGATATGCGGAATTTGCTCGCGTCAGCGCAGCTGTTCCTTGAGCGATTGGAGCTACTGCCAGACCCGACCGTACAACGTGTTGCACCCAAGATCCTTGCAACGCTCGACCGGGCGGCCAGCTACACCAGCGCAGTGTTGTCCTACGGCAAGGCTCAGGAGGCTGCTCCTGAGCTGCGTGTCATCCGCCTTGCATCGGTTCTGCGCGATGTGGAGGAGGTTCTTGGCCTGTCCAGATACGCTGATGGCATAGAGATGCATGTCAGCGTACCGGAGACGCAGGAGCTGGAAGCAGATCCTGAGCAAATATTCCGCGTACTGCTCAACCTCTGCCGGAACTCGGTGCAGGCGATGGAAGCGTCCAAAGGCGCGTCTGGCGTTGTTTGCAGGATTGAGATCCATTCAGAGGTTAAAGACGACATGCTGTCCATCTATGTCTCTGATACGGGACCAGGCATCCCAGCAAAAGCTCAGGAGGGATTGTTCAAAGCATTCCAGACATCCGGCAAAGTTGGTGGAACAGGATTGGGTCTGGCGATTGCTGCAGAGATCGTTGTGGCGCACGGTGGTAAGATCACGTTGGAGAAAGAGGTGACGACCGGGGCTTGTTTCAAAATCCAGCTGCCATACCGGCATGGGGCACAAGCGACTGAAAAAATTACGAGACTATTCCCTGCTGACAGCAGCAAGGGCTAATCTCTGGAAAAGCTGTACTGTGCAAGTGCAGCTTTTCTCACGTTTAGGCTGCAATGCCCTACGTCTTTGTTCTGATAGTCAGAAATTGTTATCCCCAAAACGCAAAATCACTTTAAAAAACTTCTCTAAAGCGCTTGCCAAGGTCCAGTAAGGCGGCTACATAGACCCCCGTTCCGCAGGGAACGCGGCCTGCACCGGTAGCTCAGCTGGATAGAGCACCAGACTACGAATCTGGGGGTCGGGGGTTCGAATCCTCCCCGGTGCGCCATTTACTCTTCTCTAAAGAGTAGGTGGCTTAGATAGCATTAGGCCGATACATAATTCTTGTTCGCAAGAAACAGCGCACCGGTAGCTCAGCTGGATAGAGCACCAGACTACGAATCTGGGGGTCGGGGGTTCGAATCCTCCCCGGTGCGCCAATTTTCTCTCCCTTAAAATTTAGCTGTTTCATCTGATAGATGAGTTATGCTTACTAAACTCTTCAAGCATTCAATTGCTTGATGCGAGAGTTTCTTCTTCGCTCTGCCCTTGTGGAAGATTTTCCAACAAAAACCTGACGATGTTTTCGCCCATCACAGCTGCAATCTGTTTTTCTGTGAAGCCCTTTTTCAAAAGTTCCTGTGTCAGAACCGCATATTCAGATGTATCGAAGGCAGTCGTAACAGAACCATCGAAGTCAGATCCCAGCGCCACATGGTCGATACCGGCAATTGAAACAGCATAATCAATTGAAGCTGCAACGCCCTTTGGGCTGATGTCGCAAGCTGCTGCATCCCAAAAACCGATACCAATCAACCCGCCTTTTGCTGAAATCTTCCTGACTTGATCATCTGTGAGATTGCGAGGCGTGTCACAAATCCCCTTCACGCCTGTGTGAGAAACGATGATCGGTCGTGTCGCCATTGCCAGCACATCTTCAACCACCGCTGGAGAGGAGTGAGCAACGTCAACAATCATCTCCTTCTTCTCCATAAGCCGTACCACGTCCTTGCCGAAGTCCGTGAGGCCTGCCTTGGATTGGCCATGGAGAGAGCCACCCAGTTTATTGTCGAAGAAGTGCTGGAGGCCCATCAACCTCAAGCCGCCCTCATAAAGCCGATCCACGTTCTTGATATCACCATCCAGTGCATGCCCACCTTCTGTGCCTAAGACCCCGGCAATGATTTTGGAGCCTTGGGCTCTGGCTGTCAGGACAGCTTTCAGTTCTTCTCTATTATGGACAACAGTAATTTCGTCTGGATGCTTCTGCTCCAGATCGTAAAGGCGCTGCGCTTGCAACAGCGCACGCTCAGAAAGCCTATTCAGTGCGCTAGAAGGCCAGCTTTGCAGCCAACCTAGCAGAGTGATGTTGTCAAAGGCCTCGGCTGAGTTCTTCTTGTAGTTTTGTCCACGGGGGGACTTGGTGACGCTGGTGAAGATTTGTACACCAACATTACCCTTTTTGAAGCGCGGCAGGTCTGAGTGACCGATCGAAGATTCCTGCGATATGTTCCGGCCCCAAAGCAAAACATCATTGTGAAGGTCCGCAATGCGTAGCTTATCGTGTAAAGCCTGTGCATCTGCACTGATGGGATAGGAAGCGTGTTCGACAACGTGATTTTGGGATTGATCAACATACTGGGCAACGTAGCCAGATCGAATAATACCGTATCCAGCTGCTGCAATAATCACAACGGCACCTAAACCAACCTTTAAATAAGAGATACCCATAATACACGCTCAATATGTTTGTAGTCACCGACCCAGAAATATTGGTTTACCTTAAGGTAAATCGCATGTTTGTCCAGATACTCTAGCCGAGAGATGCTCCCGTTATAGTGCAGGCGTGTTGCGTATCTCCTTGTAGGCAGACAACACTTCTGGGTAATATGAGAGCGAATTTCATCGGTTCTATAAACAGTTAAAGGCGAAAGGCGTTATCATGAATGCTCAGCAACTGGTCGAGACCATTCGCTCGCGTACATCTGCATCTCTTAAGCTCATGAAAGCTCCCGGGCCGAATAGAGAAGAGATGAAGCTGATAATTGAGGCCGCTGCAGCTGCTCCTGATCACGGGCATCTACATCCATTCCGAATTTTGGAGATCCCGACAGACGCACGCAATGATCTGGGAGATCTGTTTGTAAAAGCCGTTGAAGAAATAAAAGATGACCCAACCGAAGAAGCGCTTACCCGTGCAAGGGAAAAAGCGCATAAAGGGCCTGTGCTTCTGGTTTTGATCGGATGTTTTCACGGTTCTGATGAGACCCGTATTCCCCAATATGAGCAAATGCTCTCAGCGGGGACAGCTTTGCAAAACATGGTGCTTGTAGCTCACGCAATGGGGTATGCATCCCGGATTACCAGTGGTGACAGTGCGCGTTCCTCTGCCTTCCATAAAGGACTGGGTCTCTCAGAAAACGAGGAATTCCTGTGCTTTATCTCTCTTGGTAAGATTGACGAAGCAAGGCCTGCCAAGGGTAGACAAGAAGCCCAGGAAATTCACTCTACGTGGGTGCCGGAATAACGCGCTTACTTCGCTTTTGGGCGGAACGCCACAATCACATCTGGGTCCGTTTCAATGCGCCCAGCACCGATCAGATCAAGACAGTACGGCACCGCTTGGAACACTGCATCAAGGCAGGTTTTAATGCTGGCTGGTTTACCCGGCAAGTTGATGATGAGGCTTTTGCCCCGAATGCCAGCTGTCTGACGTGAAAGAATTGCTGTCGGCACTTCTTTCAGGGACAACTGTCGCATCAGTTCACCAAACCCGCGAAGCTCTTTCTCCATAACGAGCTCCATAGCTTCCGGAGTCAGATCGCGAGGAGAGGGGCCTGTTCCGCCTGTTGTAAGGATGAGGTCGATGCCATCTTCATCAGCCAATTGCTTCAAAGTAGTGCTGACGCTTTCGATTCCATCCGGAATGATCTTATGGATGGGCTCCCACGGACTTGTCACAGCTTCTTCAAGGTATGCGAGAATAGCTGGGCCACTTTTGTCTTCGTAAGTTCCATCACTGGCGCGATCGGAGATGGTAACAGCTGCAATCTTCATGGATATCTCTCATAGACACGGATGATTTGCAGCGAGAGTAAGCGTGGAAATGCTTGGGTTCAAACATTAATTGCCTGCTACTTTCCTTGTCCTCTTATTCTTTATGGCCTGCAGAGAGCTGACATCCTTCCGCGGTTCGCCATCTATTCCCCATGTGTTTCTCACTGTGTATTTTGATAGACTGACGCTTCTTTGTTTAAACGTTACTATCCCGTCATTACTGAAGTTTTTAGGATGTTATCTACGTAATCCGGGGGGAGAAGCTGCAACAGATTGAGATGCATTTTACCCGTAACAGTAATGGTCTCTTGCAAGTCCGATACTAACTTTGGGTAAGGTCATGTGCAGTTATTCTAAGACACTCTCAGCTTACAACTTTGATGTGCCGGGATGTTTCGGACATGTACTCTGCAGCTGTGCTAAATAGAACAGGTATGGGTAAGTACGTAGAATAGCTTGGCGATCTGAATTTTGAAATGCACTCAAACAGCTGTTGGGCTGCAAAGCGTAAGGAATCCGCTTAATGCGTAAAGTGCAAGTTGCTGCATTAGATGAACTTGAAGATCGTAAGCCTGCTCATGCACTTGTTAGCGAGGTGGATCTCGTTGTCGTAAGGTTCGATGAGGACATCTCCGTCCTCTACGGTCGTTGCCTCCATCGAGGTGCATTGCTTTCTGATGGATATGTCAGAGGTCGCAATCTGATTTGTGGATTGCATCAGTGGGATTATCGCCTGAACTCCGGCGTCAGCGCCTATGACAACAAAGAGTGCCTGCGAAAATTCACGCATTTCGTTGAAGACGGCAACATCTATGTTGATGAAGATGAAGTGAAGGCATGGGCAAAGGACAATCCGCAACCCTATTTCCGCAAAGCCTATCTGGGTGAGTACGCGGACTTTCATGGTACGGAAGAAGAGCCTCATAACAAACTGATTCAGACATACGCACGGGCAGGGCTGAAGCAGACGGGCCATCACGGTGCAATTGAAGCTATGGGAGTGCCGACAACAGAACTGCCTCAATGGGAAGATATTCAGATACTGACAGCGCAACTGCAAAAGCCGCCGCGGTTGGATGAAGAACCCGTTGGAACTGATATTGTTATCGGCCCCAAAGCCCAGAAGCCGTTACACCTGAAAATCCCGCTCTTTGTCTCAGACATGAGCTTTGGTGCACTATCAGAACCCGCCAAGATTGCACTCGCTCGCGGCGCAGAGAGCGTTGGCACAGGCATCTGTTCTGGTGAAGGCGGGATGCTTCCAGAAGAGCAAGCAGAAAACACACGCTACTTTTATGAGTTAGCTTCTGCGCGTTTTGGTTTCTCTTGGGATCAGTTGGAAAAAGTTCAGGCCTTTCATTTCAAGGGCGGGCAAGCTGCCAAAACCGGAACTGGCGGACACCTGCCAGCTGCGAAAGTGACTGAGAAAATCGCAGCGGTGAGGGGACTACCTCCGGGAGAGGGCGCAATCTCGCCTGCAAGATTTCCTGAGTGGATGAAACCAGCAGATTTCCGCAAGTTTGCAGATGAAGTGCGCGACAAGACTGGCGGGATCCCAATTGGTTTCAAGCTGTCTGCACAGCATATCGAGAAAGACATCGATGCCGCTCTGGAAGTTGGCGTTGATTACATTATCCTCGATGGACGTGGTGGCGGCACCGGTGCCTCTCCGCTCGTGTTTAGAGATAATATCTCTGTTCCAACCATTCCGGCGTTGGCGAGAGCGCGTCGTCACCTGGATCGTAGTGGTCAACGGGATGTAACGCTTGTCATCACCGGCGGTCTTCGCAAACCGGAAGATTTTGTGAAAGCAATGGCCTTGGGTGCCGATGCCATAGCCCTGGCGAATGCGCCAATGCAGGCCATCGGCTGTATCGCCATGAGAGCATGCCACACCAACAACTGCCCGGTCGGTATTGCCACCCAGAAAGACCATCTGGTCGCGCGTCTGGAAGTTGAAAAGTCTGCAAAGCGTCTGGAGAAGTTTTTCACGGCCTCAGTTGAACTGATGAAGGTGATGGCCCGGGCTTGCGGGCATGCGCATATTTCCGACTTCTCTATCGACGATATTACAAGTTGGAAAAAGGAAATGTCGGAGCTTGCTGGTATCAACTGGGCAGGGCACGGCCCCAATGACTAATTCTCCCTGCCATCAACGGCAGCACAAAATCAGTAGGGTGCAGAAATGATTGTTGCTGAAGGTATTATTCTGATTGCACAAATTTACTGCGTGATTGGTCTTGTCGTCGCACTGGCCTTTATCAGTTTTGGCCTTGGGCGCGTGGAACTTGCCGCACGTGGAGCTTTTCTTTTCCGCCTGCAAATCATCCCGGGGCTGATCCTGCTTTGGCCAATAGTCATTGTGCGTTGGATTGCGTTGGAACGCTCCGGTGAAAAAATCTTGCTCGATAAAGAAGAAAAAGAACTCCACGAAGAGCAGGAGGCCAAGAAGTAATGCAACGTGCCTATAGAAAAGCCCACCGCACCATTTGGCTCATTCTGGCCATTCTCATTCCTCTCGTTTTGGGCCTAGCGCTTTTGATGCGTCCAACAGGAACGCACGAACAGCCGCCTGTTCCCCTTGACGACACAGCAAAGTCGGCTCTGGAGGCAAACCAGTGAGTGTTAAATATGTACCGGTAATCTGGAACCGTACAAAATTTGTCTATGATGCCGTCGTCTTGGCAACTGTTGGCGCATATCTGGGAATCTACATCTACATCGCGCCGATGTTCCAGACAGTCACAAGACCGATTGATTGGGATATCTACAAAGCGCAGGCATTTGGTACCTGTGTCTTCTTCCTACTCACATTTATTCTATGTATCGGGCCACTAGCTCGACTGGACAAGCGCTTCCTGCCGCTTCTTTATAACCGCCGTCACCTGGGCGTGATCACTTGCGTGCTGGCCTACTTCCATGTCGACAACATTCTTGGCTGGTACAATGCGTTCTCGCCAATTAATCGTTACGTCTCGGTCTTCATTGTAAATACCAGCTTCGACCGTTTTCTTGGTTTCCCATTCGAAATCCTAGGCGTCTTTGCTCTTCTGATCCTGACCATTCTCGCAGTTACAAGTCATGATTTCTGGCTCCATTTCCTAAAGCCTACGCTTTGGAAGACACTTCATATGGGGATCTATCTGGCTTATGCGCTGGTTGTTGCCCATGTTGCACTCGGTGCTTTGCAGAGTGCTGCAGGTCCTTTCATGACCACTGCAGTCGGTGCGTCTGTTGCGCTTGTCGCCACCTTACACTTGCTTGCTGCAAGAAAAGAGCATCTCTTTGATACGCAACAGAATACGATGGATGACAGCAGCACGTGGATGGATGCAGGTGATCCAAAAGATGTTCCTGATAAGCGGGCGAGAATTATTTCCATTACCGATGATGAGCGCGTCGCGATCTTCAGAAATGGCAAGAAACTCTCTGCGATCTCCAATGTTTGCGCCCACCAGAACGGACCTTTGGGAGAAGGTAAGATTGTCTATGGCTGTGTGACCTGCCCATGGCATGGCTATCAGTACCGCCTGGAAGATGGAAAATCTCCACCTCCATTTACAGAGAAAATTTCCACCTATCGGCTCAAATTGGAAAACGGTCGTTTGTGGCTGAACGTAGAGGCTCTGCCACCGGGAACGTATGTTGAACCTATTGTTTCTCCGATAATGGCGGAGGGAAGCTAATGGCCAAAAAGAAACCAGATCCCTTCTTTATCGGTTGGGCGAAAAAGCCACCAAAGAGCCTGCAAGGCTTCTTGTTCCTAATCTCTGCAATTCTCGTTGGCGCAGCAGCAGGCGTGGCGTTTGGTATTGGCTCGTCTGTTCCGGACCCGGGTGACGCTCGCTTTGCTTGGGGCGCTGGATATCAAACGTTTACAGGCTACGTAGATGCAAAACCTTACCCTCTACTCCGGCTTCCTGCAGGAGAAAATGGGCGTGACAAGCCGCATGCCATGCTGATTTCTGGTATTGGCAAACGCGGCATGCAGCAACTTGCCGGCCCTTTGGATGGTCAGCCTGTTGATGCTGGCGGCATTTTGCTGAAGCGTGGCGATCTCGATATGTTGCAGGTCGGAGGTAAGGTCTCTCTTCGCGCTGCGGAAAATCCGGTCCAAAATTTTACCCCAGCACCAGCAGAACATTTAGGCAAATGGCGTCTAACCGGTGAGATTTGTGACGGTAAATGCTACAATGGCGCAATGCGTCCGGGCGTCGGATTAGCCCACAAAGCCTGCGCAAATCTCTGCATCATTGGCGGTATTCCTCCCGTTTTTGTGACTTCTACACCTCTTATGGGAAGTGAATTCTTCGTATTGGCTGACGAAAATGGTGAGCCCTTGACTGCTGAGGTTGAAGATTGGGTTGCTCTACTGATTTCGTTGGAAGGTGAGGTCGAGCGCCGGGATGATCTGATGATCTTCAAGGTGAACCTGGACAGCGCTAAACAACTCTAGCTTATCGGAGACAGCACTTACGGCGGCGAAGCAGTTTGCCGCCCAAAAACAGCGTACCCAAAGGTTGAAGTGGCGAAACAATTCATAGACTGCTAAAAACACCACGTTTGCAGTGCAACACAAATTGTATTGCGTCCTCCTTCCTAGGCGCTCTTGTTTGCCGCATGTTCCCAAGCGTGCGCACAAAGCAGCGCCGCCGCTAAGCACAATCTGGTGATCCAATGATACAATTTTATGCCTACCCAGAATCCGTATTCTGCGCGAAAGTTCGAATTGCTTTGGATATGAAAGATCTGGATTACGCCGAGCTACCGCCCCCAGATGGATATGGATCAGCAGCCTATAAGAAGATCGTTCCAGCGGGTTCAATTCCCGGCCTGAAGGATGGTGAAGCTGCTCTGTCAGATTCAAACGCGATCCTTGAGTATCTTGAGGAAACCGCACCGTCTCCAGCGCTAATGCCAGAACACCCTGTCGAGCGCGCTAAAGTCAGAGCATTGATGGGCCTGCACGACACGCGGATTGAGCCATCAGTTCGTGCATTTTATGCCCCAATCAAAGCCGGAAAGCCGCCGAGGGATGAAATCTACAAGCAGTTGATCAATGACATGAGTGCTGTGTTCGAACGTTTGGAGGACATGATTGAGGCTGAGCCGTATGCGATCGGTCATCATGTTACTTTGGTTGATGTAGCCTTTGCCACAACGTTTTCTCAGGCTCAGCAGCTTGCTGGTATGTTTGGTGGAGAGCTAATGCTGAAGCCTAAATGCCAACATTGGTGGCAAGCTATGCAATCTCTCTCTCATGCAGCAACGTCAATCGATATAAACCGCAAAGCGATGCAGGATTGGGTTGCAAAGTTTATTCAGGTAGACGCATAAGCGTGCCGTGAGCTCAAAAGATAAAGGCGCCCCAATTTGAGGCGCCTTTCTTATTCTGCATGAACAATTTTTACTGCGCCAAGCCCCATTTCTGAGCTGTCGCATCAAGGAAACCATTCATTTTTTTAATCTTGATCCAGTTGTTGATGTAGTTGATCCAAACCTGATCAGTCTGTGGCATCAACATAGCGATCGGAGTCGGGTTTCTGCTTTCAGAAACTGGCACGTTGGTGATCTGCTTGAACTTTGCTTTCAGCGTAGCACCTTCAATGTTGGAGGTGATGAAAACATCAGCGCGGCCTGACAGCACTTCCTGATAACCACGAGCAGGTGCCTCAACAACCTTGATAGTCGCATTCGGGAACCATTCCTTGCTCAGCTTCTCAAATGTAGTGCCAAGCGTGGTTGCGACCGTCACGTCTTTCTGGTTGATGTTGTCCCAGCTGTTGAACTCACCAACTTTGCTGGTGGTCGTATACGGCAGGATCTCAACGGAAATATAGCTTTCGGAGTAACCAGCCACTTTCATGCGGCTTGGGGAGATTGAAGCAGAGCCAGTCAGGTTATACTTGCCTGCAACGATACCATTCACCAAGGTTTTCCAATCGGTTGGAATAAAGGTGAGCTTCACACCAAGGTCGGTTGCAAGCTCGTTCATGATGTCGATGTCATAACCTTTATAACCATTGCTGGCAGGATCACGAACAGACATTGGGTTCCAGTCTCCGGTTGTACCAACCCTCAGTTCACCGGAATCCAAAATTTCGTTAAGCGCGGATTGCGCAAATGCAGAGCCGGAGAACAACGTGCCCGCGGCGAAAATTACAGTAAGAAATGAACGTAGCATCTTCATGAGAGTTCCTTGAAACGCAGTTGGAATCTGGCCCAATGCAAACCTAGCCATTTTAGCGATAACTACAATGCTGTTTTTGAGAGAAAACCGACTTCAATTAATTGTGTGCGGTAAGTCTCTATAAGATTTGTATAAGAGCGCACGACACTCTAGGTTTTGTGTCCGGCAATCTATCTGTGTTGAGGCAGATACATGAGCTGCTTACGTGTTTTGCTTCCGTTGGCAGCCTTCTTAAATTTGGAAGGTGGATACCTTGAAATTCCGAAATGCAGCAGTGCTCGTCGCATTGGCATTCGTTTTGGCGGGCTGCACTGGTGACCAGTGGGGCTGGTATGTAGTCTCACCAGATACTGAGACAGGAAGAGTTAATCTCGGTTTCATGATCGCCGGGCTGCAAGAAACAGTCAGTGTCTCGCTCACAGCAATCGCAATCTCCATGTTCGTTGGCCTTATTGTCGCTCTGCCGGGGCTTTCAGACAATAAATACGGAATTGCGTTTAACAGAACTTACGTTGAAGTGGTGCGCTCAGTGCCAAGTCTGGTGCTGATTTTTTGGGTTTATTACGGCTTGCCTGTTGTCGCGAATATTTCGATCAACGTGTTCTGGGCAGGTGTACTGGCTCTTGCCCTGTCAGACAGCGCGTTTCAGGCTGAAATTTTCAGAGCAGGTATACAGTCAGTCGACAAAGGACAGATCGAAGCGGGGCGCTCTCTTGGGCTGAGTTATTTTCAGCGTCTTCGTTTTATCATTCTTCCTCTTGCTATCCGCCGTATGCTGCCACCGCTCGGAAACCAATTGGTCTATATGCTGAAAATGTCGAGTTTGGTGTCCGTGATTGGCCTGCAAGACCTGACAAGGCGTGCAAATGAGCTGGTCGTCACAGAATATCGACCACTCGAAATCTACAGCGTCCTTGTTCTGGAATATTTGGTTTTGATCCTGATTGTTTCGCAAGGTGTCCGTTGGCTGGAGCGTCGTTTTAAGGCTGAGCATGCCTAGAAAACAGGTTGTTACCTAGCTTTTCTCTGGTGACCAGTTGGCCAGCAAAGCCTTTAGTTCCGGCTCATCTACAGCATGAACAGCATCGCTTACGGAGAACCATTTCCGTGTGCGCTCGTCCTTTTCTGGCCAGTCCTCAAGCATCTCAGTCACTTCCAGCGGATAAACCTTCACGCGGCAAGGGATTGGTTCTTTGGTGACCCGAAGTTTAGGGTAATGGTAGATGCCCGCAGCTTGATCTGTCAGCTCACCTTTGATGCCAGCTTCTTCGAAGGCTTCTTGCTCTGCAGCTTCTCCACCACTGAGATCCTTCATTGGCCAGCCTTTAGGGAGAACCCAACGCTTGGTTTCGCGGGACGTAATCAGAAGAATTTGTAGCTTACCTTTTTTATTCGTTTTGAAAGGCAGTGCAGCAAACTGGCGTTTTGGTTCTGGCCAGACTTGTGCCTCTGTCTTTCTAAGGGCACTCTTCATGGGTTTCTTCCTTAACAGTGATCCGGCCTAGTTTCATTTTTGTTTGATCCAGATCTTCAGCCGTGAGCAGAGCTTTCCTTTGTTTGTGGTAGGAAGTTAGGTCTGCCCCTGACTATCTAGTGTACTGCTTATATTTTTTCAGCGCTATTGCAAGATATAGCTGTGATTGCAGCCCGGTTGAGCGAGATTTATTTCCTTTTCTACATATTTAGAATATTTGTTCTGAAATTTCCAGATAATACTTTTTACCTAGACTTCATGGCGAGACTGTTGCTAAAAATACTTTAAACTTGAAATATTAAAAAATGGAATCGCAGCTCGGTATTGCTTTGATGCCAAAAAGAGTGTGATCATAAAAACGATAATAGGGGGCTGATAGTGGAACTGGATGCAGTAAGCATTGAGCAAAGAGATGGAGCTGACCCGCTCGCTCATTTGCGCCAGCTTTTCTCAATTCCTGATGGGATTATCTATCTGGACGGAAACTCATTGGGGGCTCTACCTAAGAATGTGTCTGCGGTTTTAGCCAATGCAGTCGAAGAGCAGTGGGGCAAAAGTCTCATTAAAGGGTGGAATTGCCACGGCTGGATTGATCTGCCAAGCAAAGTCGGAAACCGGATTGCCAAGCTCGTTGGAGCTGATGACGGAACCTTGATCTGCGCCGACAGCACCTCTCTGAATGTCTTCAAAGTCCTGGCGACTGCCATCAAGATGCGCCCAGGCCGTAAAGTTATTCTCTCCGATACAGGAAACTTCCCGACTGACCTCTACATGGCGCAAGGTCTGAAAGAACTGACCGGCGGCGACATTGAGTTGCGTCTGGTTGCTCCGGAAGAGGTTGAGGCTGCCCTCGATGATACTGTTGCAGTCATGATGCTCACAGAAGTGGATTACCGCACAGGTCGCAAGCACGACATGAAAGCGTTAACTGAGAAAGCGCATTCTGTTGGAGCGTTGGCGATGTGGGATCTATGCCACTCAGCAGGTGCTTTTCCGGTCCATCTGAAGGAAGCAAAGGCGGACTTTGCTGTTGGTTGCTCCTACAAGTATCTGAATGGCGGCCCCGGTGCTCCGGCATTTGTTTATGTGGCACCCCAGCATCAGAACCATTCAGGCAACCCACTAACGGGCTGGATGGGACACGATGCGCCGTTTGCTTTCGATCTGGGATACACGCCATCTGCTAAAACAGACCAGATGCGCGTTGGTACGCCTCAGGTTCTTGCCATGACCGCTCTGGATGCATCTTTGGATGTGTTTGATGAAACTTCTTTGGAGGCGTTGCAGGCTAAATCCATTGAGTTGAGTGAGCTGTTTATTGCCGAAGTCAAACGTCGCTGCCCTAATCTGGAGCTTGCGTCACCAACGGACCCACTTAAGCGCGGTTCTCAAGTCTCGTTCCGTCATGAGCAAGGCTATGCAGTCATGCAAGCACTCATTGATCGTGGAGTGATTGGAGACTTCCGCGCGCCAAATATCATCCGTTTCGGGTTTGCTCCTCTATACCTCTCTTTTGCTGAGGTCCTTAAAGCTGCTGAGATTCTTGAAGAAATTATTGCCGGAGATCTCTGGGACAAGCCGGAATACCACCAGAAGAGCAAGGTTACATAAGCATGGTTGAGAGTATTGATCGCAAATTAGAGCACCACGGGGCAGAGCTCTCTTTCAAAGAAAACATGTCTTATGGCGATTACCTTCGTCTTTCCGATGTACTGGGTGCGCAAGCACCTCTAACTGAAGCCCATGATGAACTGCTGTTTATCATTCAGCATCAAACAGCGGAACTTTGGATGAAGTTGGCGATCCGTGAGATGTCGGAGGCTTGCACTGCTTTGGCAAAGGATGAGTTTGCTGAGGTCTCAAAGCTGATGGCCCGCGTCAACAAGATCTTCGCGCAGCTCAACAGCGCGTGGGACATTCTGCGCACCATGACGCCAAGCGATTACACCACGTTTCGTGATAGCCTTGGCAAGTCATCTGGATTCCAAAGCTACCAATACCGTGCCATCGAATTTGTGGTCGGTAACAAAAACCCGGCCCTGATGAAACCACATGAGCATATGCCGGAAGTATCAGCATGGCTTCATCAGATTTATGAGGCACCGGGCATCTATGATCAGATGGTGCGTGCTTTGGCGCGTGCAGGCTTCGAAATCTCCGATGCAGTACTCAACCGAGACGTCACTAAGCCATATACAACTGATGCGTCAGTTCAGAAGGCTTGGGAAATAATATATCGCAATCCACGTGATAATTGGCATTTCTACGATCTTGCGGAGAAGTTAATCGACTTTGAGGACTTTTTTCGTCGGTGGCGATTCAATCACCTTACAACTGTAGAGCGTATTATTGGAAGCAAAATGGGCACTGGAGGCACTTCAGGGGCACCGTACTTGAAAAAAATGTTGGATACTGTGCTGTTTCCAGAACTTTGGCAGGTGCGCAGTGATCTGTAAGATTGCTGCGAAAACTACTCAATTTATGAAATTATTTTGTTCTAAAATCTCTTTAAATTGCGCATATAAGTGGAATTATCTATATGTTTCAGGCAATATATGCGCAGTCGAAGCTGTTTCCTCGCAACTTATGGGAAGGTTGTTGGGAGATGGAATCTGGAAAGTTTCACTCAACTTGTCCAGATAGAACCACAATAATCGAGTGATTAGGCTGCAAATGGCGCGGACTTCTGCCTTGAAATAATATGCTACTAAGGGCATTAGGTGGGTGCTTGACAACAATAAAACGCCAGTCCTTTGCAGTCTGGGGGGATAATAATGCTGGAAATCGAACAGCTGTCGAAGCAATTCGGCGGGTTTAGAGCCGTCAATAATTGCTCATTTTCGGTTCAAAAGGGCACAATCACAGGTTTAGTCGGTCCAAATGGAGCTGGTAAAACCACAACGTTTAATCTGATTGCCGGTGCCCTTCAGCCAACTGCTGGAAAAATCAAATTTTTGGGAGAAGATGTAACGCGCCTCAGCTCTGATCAGCTGTTTCATAAAGGCTTGGTACGTACATTTCAGATCCCGCATGAGTTTCATCGTCTGTCAGCTCTCGAAAACCTCATGTTGGTTCCGCCCGCTCAAAAGGGTGAGAGCTTATTCCAGAACTGGCTCAGCTTTGGCAGCGTGAAGAAGCAAGAAGAAGAAGTACGCCAGAAAGCTTTAGAGACACTGGAGTTTCTGGAACTGTCTCATGTTGTAAATGAGCGTGCAGGTAATCTGTCCGGTGGACAGAAAAAGCTTCTTGAGCTTGGTCGTACAATGATGACCGATGCAAAGCTTGTTCTGTTGGACGAGCCTGCCGCTGGTGTCAACAGAACATTGCTACGCCGCCTTGAAGACAAAATCCAAATCCTGAACCAGGAACGTGGCTACACATTCGTTCTGATTGAGCACGATATGGAGATGATCGAGAAGCTCTGCGATCCGGTCATCTGTATGGCGGAAGGCTCGGTTCTGATTGAAGGTGATTTCCAGACCGTTCGTTCTGATGCGCGGGTGCTTGAAGCCTACCTCGGTGAAACGGTTGGGGAGGCTGCACTCTAATGACGTCTCAAGCAATTGCAGAGCAACCAATGTCAAAGAACTCCGTGCAACAAGAATACTCCGGCAAACCAATCCTCACCATGACAGGTGTTCGTGGCGGATATGGCGATGCAGACATCCTGCAGGGTGTCGACATGCAAGTGACCGAGCAGGAAATTGTTGTAATTGTTGGCCCGAATGGAGCTGGCAAATCGACTGCGATGAAGGCGATCTTTGGCCTTTTGAAGGTTCGCGGAGGTTCTATTGTCGTCAATGGAACAGATATCGCGGGCTGGAAGCCAAACCGTATTGTACAGCACGGTGTTTGTTACGTCCCTCAGGTCAACAACATCTTCCGTGAGATGACCATTCACGAAAATCTCGAAATGGGGGCCTTCCTACGGAAAGGTGACATTTCTAAAAGCTTGGAAAGGGTCTACACCCTGTTCCCTGATCTCAAAGAACGCCGCAATGCGTTGGCTGGAAACCTGTCAGGCGGTCAGCGTCAAATGGTGGCAATGGGCCGTGCATTAATGCTCAACCCGTCATTGCTCTTGCTGGATGAGCCGACCGCTGGTCTCTCTCCAAAATACATGGAGCAGATTTTTGAGATCACCCGCAACCTGCGTGATGCAGGTCTTTCGATCTTGCTCGTAGAGCAGCACGCCAAGCAAGCATTAGCATTTGCTGACAAAGGCTACGTTCTTGCAGCTGGTAGCAACCGGCATGAAGGAACGGGGCAGGAGCTGCTCGCAGATCGTGAAGTCGCTGAAATGTTCCTCGGCGGGTAATAAGGGAAAATCCAATGCCATTCATGGAATTCGTCAATTTTTACCTCATGCCGGGGATCGTACTGGGCTCAATTTACGCTCTGGGCGCAGTTGGTATCACGCTGGTATTCGGCATCTTGAGATTTGCGCACCTTGCGCATGGTGACCTCGCAACGCTTGGCGCATTTGCGGCTCTCGGCGTGGTGACCATCTTCGGAGTAAGCCCTTGGGTTGCTCTTCCCGTTGCCATGGTTGTTTGCGCGTTTATGGCGATCGGCATCGACAAACTATTCTACGACTACCTCTCAGAGCGTCCAAAGATCATCGTGGTGATGTCCTCACTAGGTATCGCTCTCATGTTGCGTGCCGTTGTTCAGGTGGTCTGGGGTGTTGATACAGAAACATATACCCGTGGTATCGTCAGACCAGATGATTACTGGGGCATCCGCATCCGTGATCGCGAGATCTACACCATCATTGCAATGTTTGTGATCGTTGGCGTGTTGTGGGCGTTCTTGCAGAAAACCAAGTGGGGCAAGGCCATGCGTGCCATGTCCGACAACCCGGATCTTGCGCTGCTTTCTGGCGTTGATAACCGTAAGATCACAATGTTGACTTGGGGCATCGTCGGCGTTCTGTGTGCTGCTTCTGGTTTCTTCCTTGGCATCAACACAGAACTGAAACCGCTCATGGGCTGGACGATGCTTCTGCCAATGTTCGCAGCTGCAATTCTTGGCGGTGTAGGGCGTGTGGAAGGTGCAGTCATTGGCGGCTTGATTGTTGGCATAGCTGAAGAAACATCTGTTCTGTTTATCCCGGGAGAGTACAAGGCCGCTATGGCGTTTGCGATCCTCCTGCTCATCCTTCTTGTGCGGCCAACTGGCTTGCTCAAGGGTAAAGTTCTGTAGGGGGGGGGAAGAAACATGGAACTCATCGGTCTGCTTAACTATGCGGTGTTCATGGCGATCTTTATCGGCATTTACTCCCTTCTGGCTCTCGGCCTTAACATTCAATGGGGCTTTTCCGGTCTCTTTAACGCTGGTATCGCAGGCTTCTTCGCCGTTGGAGCTTATTCATCTGCGCTGCTCACGGCACCAGAATCCGCTGTCCATCTGGGTGGCTACCAGCTGCCCGTTGTTGTGGGTTGGATCGGTGCGATGGTCGCTGCTGGCGCAATTGCATGGCCAATCGGCAAAGTATGCTTGCGCTTCCGCTCTGATTATCTGGCAATCGCGACAATCGGCGTGGCGGAAATCATCCGTCTGGTCGTGAAGTCAGAAGGTTGGATGACAGGTGGCGCACGCGGCGTGAATAAGATCCCGCGTCCATTTGGTGATCTGTCCTATCTGTATTCCCAGCTGGCTTATCTTGCTCTGGTCTTTGCCATCGTGCTCGTCGTGTACTGGGCTATCGAGCGTCAGATTTCGGCTCCTTGGGGCCGTATGATGCGCGGTATCCGTGACAATGAAGATGCGGCAACGGCAATGGGTAAGGACATCAAGGCGCGTCGTCTGGAAGCATTCATCTTCGGTGCTGCTGTGATGGGGCTTGGTGGTGCGCTGTTTGCTCACTTTAACCGTTCCATAACCCCTGAAGCCATCGACCCGATGATCGCCACATTCCTGATCTGGATTATGTTGATCCTTGGTGGCTCAGGTAACAATCGCGGTGCACTTCTCGGCGTAGCCGTTGTCTGGATCATCTGGTCTGCGTCAGAGTTTGTAACGGATCAGCTGCCAACAGAATACGCCATCAAAGCTAAGTATATGCGCGTGTTTATCATTGGCTTGCTTCTGCAATTGGTCCTCCGGTTCAGACCGGAAGGGATCTTGCCGGAACCTCAGGGAACCGCTGGCAGTCCAGAAGTCAAAACCTTTCAAAAACAAGAAAGTGCAGCGAAATAACGCCAGCACTCGTGGAAATCAATTTTAACGCCCTGGTCAATCCGGATAGTATTTGAAACAGGGCTCTTTGGAGGTGAACTGATGCTTAAGAAAATCGCATTGGCAGCAGGCTTGTTCAGCGCTACTGCACTTGCATCCAACGCTGTTCAGGCTGATGTAAAAGTCGGTCTTCTGGGAGGTATTTCTGGTCCAATCGCGGCTATGGCTCCACCAATGCTGGACTCTGCAAAACTGGCTATCCAGCAGGTGAACGAGCAGGGCGGTATTCTGGGTGGCCAGAAGCTTGAAGCTGTTGTGGGCGACAGTGCGTGTAACCCGCAGAACGGCGTGGATTCCGCAACCAAGCTGGTAAACATTGAACAGGTTGCGGGTCTTATCGGCCCACACTGCTCTGGTTCAGTTCTGGCTGTTGCGAACTCTGTGACTGTTCCTGCTGGTATCACGCTGATCACACCATCAGGGACTTCCCCTGAAATCACAGGTCTGGAAGATAAAGGTCAGGTATTCCGTACAGTACCTTCCGATGACTTCCAGGGCCGCTCACTCGCGCGTACGCTGTTGAACCTCGGCACTAAGAAAGTTGCTGTTGCCTACCTCAATAACGATTATGGCAGCGGCCTTGCAAATGCTTTCAAAGTTGAATTTGAAGCAAACGGCGGTGAGATTGCTGGATATTCAGCACACGAAGAAGGTAAGGCATCTTACCGTTCCAACCTTGCTGAGCTGTCCCGTGGTGGCGCAGATACGCTTGTAATCTTCGATTACGGTGACGGCACTGGCCTGACCATCCTGCGCCAGGCGCTGGAAAACGGTTTCTTCACCAACTTCGTTGGCGGCGATGGCATGAAGTCAGATGCAATCATCCGTGAACTCGGCGCTGAAAATCTGACCACATTCATTGCTTCTTCTCCAGTAGGCGAGAAGTCCAACAGCCTTGAGCTCTTCAACGAAGCGTACAAAGCGGTTGGCGGTAACCCGGATGCAATCTTCGTATCCAACTCCTACGATGCTGCATTCCTGATGGCTCTGGCTCTGGAAAAAGCTGGTGGTGACGCTGCTAAGGTTTCCGAGGCAATGGCTGCTGTGTCCGACGGACAGGGTGAAGCTGTTCTTCCTGGTGAATGGAAGAAGGCAGTTGAGCTGATCGCAGCTGGCAAAGACATCGACTACAAGGGCGCATCTGGCGACCTGAACTTTGACAATGCTGGCGACGTTCCTGGCTCTTACGGCCTGTTCAAGGTCGAAGGCGATGCATTCGCGCTGCAGCAGGCTCTGAACTAAGGCTCAGAACAGTCAAATAAGGAAAGAGCCGGCCTCATCTCAGGCCGGCTTTTTTCATGGCAAACTTCTCACTTAGTAAGAATCAATTTGCCAAGTTTCGTGATCGACAATCGGTAGTTATCTTCGCGATGGGAGATTGTGATCTCGCGCTCATCGCCAAAGAGTGCCTTGCTATCAACAGTGCGCTCATGTGGCTGACTTTGTGAGCTTTCCTGAGCTTTTTCCATATCAGTCATTCGCCTCAGCCTTTCCCCAATTTTGGCTAGCGTGGATGGTCGCGATACCCTCAAGAGCTAGGGGGACTCTATCGCGTTTATTTCTTGACTTTCATATTCATGTTTTATTACAAGTGCAATGCCTACTCAATAATTGCTGGAGATCGCGTCCTCCCGCAAACCGTCCTGGAGTAGGATTTATATCGATGCGCAAGCCAGCTGTTACTCTCTCCCTCAACAGCCAGCCAGCCCACGATATCCTTGATATCTGCGACTGATTTGCATTTGCAACTAAGTTTTAATTTTTGGGTTGGGGTCCTATGAATAAGTTGGTTAAGCTGTTTTCACTTGCTCTTGCTGCCTTGTGGATAACGCAAATAACTGCAGCTGAAGCAGCAAACACGACAAGAGAACCAGTGATCGCTCTCCAGTTGAATAAAGCTGAGACCACTCAGAACGGGTGTCGTGTAAGCCTTCTTGTTCGCAATCACCTTAAAGATGAGATCAATCAACTGGCGTTGGACTTGGTAGTCTTTGATAGTGCAGGCGGAATTGCTGATTTCCTGAGCATGAAGACAGGTCGTCTTCCTTCCGGAAAGACGCGAGTTCAGCAGTATGACCTCCCATCCAGCAGTTGTGCAGACATCTCGTCATTGCTCATCAATGATGTCAGCCAATGCGAGGGAGCTGAAAATGTATCTCCGGCTAGCTGCTTAGACTCATTGAATGTATCCTCTCGCGCTGCGATAGAACTAACACTCTGAACCGCTGCAGAACCGAATTAGAAAAACAACGAGATTTCCAGAATGAATGCCATGATTGAAAACCTGGGCCTGACTGCAGCAATGACACCTTTTATGGATCTGCTTGCAAAAGGTGGTGTGGTTGTTGGGTTGCTGCTGGTTGTCAGCGTACTTGCTCTAACAATTGTTATTGCAAAACTCTGGCAGTTCTGGATTGCAGGCGTTGGTCGTCATCGTAAAGCTGAGCAGGCTGTGGCCTTCTGGCGCGTCGGCAAGCGTGATCAGGCCTACAGGATCGTGGTAACAGATCGCTCTCCGGTCTCCGACGTTCTGGCACATGCCATGCGCGGTCTCATGAAACCGCAGGTGCCAGAGAAAAGAGTCCGGGAAGATGTCGAGCGCGTTTGCTTCACGCATCTCGCGGATCTTCGCAGTTATCTGCGGGCATTGGATATGATTGCCCAGATCGCTCCTCTACTCGGCCTGTTCGGAACAGTGCTTGGTATGATCGGGGCGTTTCAGGCTATGGCCGACGCTGGTTCGCAGGTCGATCCATCTACTCTGGCAGGTGGCATCTGGGTCGCGCTGCTGACAACTGCCGTTGGTCTGGCCGTTGCAATCCCAGCTTCCGTGATGCTGTCACTGTTCGAAGGCCGCATCGAACGCGAGCAGGGGGCAATGGAAAAGATCGTCACTGAACTCTTCACCGGGGCAGTCACCTCCATCGCTACTCAAACTGAAGAAGCGGAACAGGTTGGAACACAGCCACGTTTTGAGGTTGTTCACGATGCGCCTTAGTGAGGCTCCAAAAAGAAGTCGTGCGCCTGGTCTCACATCTCTGATTGATGTGATCTTCCTTTTGTTGATGTTCTTCATGCTCGCCTCCACGTTCTCGATCTACCAAAAGTTGGATGTGACATCGGGAGTTGAGGGCGCAGGGCAAATGGAACAGTCCCCAATCCTTTTGCAAGTATTCGCAGAAGGACAGCTGTCGGTGAACGGTGACCGGGTGAAGGTTGAGGCGTTGATTGCGGCGCTCGACAACGCAGGTATAGAAAAAGTACGACCTGTGGCGATCATCCCTGCCAAGGATTCCACCGTGCAGGATGTCGTGAGTGCGCTTGAGATGCTTAAAACAGCAGGCTGGTCAGCGACGATCGTTGGCAATTGAATTCAGAATATTGCGAAATAAGAAGTTTAAAGAATGCGTCTGAAGACAAAACCACAAAAGAGGACATTTGAGAACACGATTCCATTGATCAATATCGTGTTCCTGATGCTCATCTTCTTCCTCTTTGCAGGTTCAATTGATAGAGACGATGCAAAAAACGTGAGCCCTGCAGAAACGCAGGAGCAATCCAGTCGTGAGCTTATTGCCGGAGCGCTGATTATCGCTCCTGATGGATCGATAAGCCAAAACGAACAACCAGTTCTTGTTGAGGATCTGATACCGCTGGACGGTAATAAAGACCCTCTGATGGTTGTTGCTGACAAGGCACTGTCTGGTCAGACACTCGCCAGAACCCTTGCCGCGCTGAAAAAACAAGGTTTCTCTGATATTACATTGGTCACCGTAAGGGCTGCCCAATGAAGAAGAGCATTCGCAGGAAAATCGGTGGTTCAGCCCTCACGACCGCCTTACTCGTGTCTGTCAGCGTTCACGCAGCTGGGTTTGCTTGGTTCTATACACGGGCTCCTGAAGTTCAGGTTGCCTCAACACGGTCAACGTCACTTTCTGTCGTCGGGTCGATTGAGGATCTTATTGCAGGTTCTAAGGAAGCTGTTGAACCGATTGAGCCGGACCAGCCAGATGAAGTTGAGCCTCGTGAGATTGAAACTTCGATAGAGCAAGTCAAAGAGATTGAGTCTGTTGAGCCCATTGAGCTGGTTAAAGCAGAGATCACACCAATCAAACCGATTGCAACGCAGGCTGTGAAACCATTACCAGAACCTGTTGCTGAAGGTGTTACCATCAAGGCTGAGATTGAGCCAATCAAGCCAAAAGAAGAAATTAAGCCGCTCAAACTTGAGCTTCAGCCTGAACAAATCAAACCTGCTGAGGTGCAGGAGATTAAGCCCGTTGAAGTTGCAAAAGTTCTGCCTGTTAAACAGCAAGAACCAGTAGAGCCGACTAAAGACGTCGATCCTGTAAAGCTGAAAGAGCAACAAGACCCAGTCAAACCGGACGAAGCCAAAATATCTCAACCAGAAAAACTGGAAGTGGTGGAGCAGGAAACACCGGAAGAACTGAAGCCGGTAGAAAAGAAGTCTGCTGAACTCGTTGATGAAAAGAAAGAGCTTGAGGCAAAGCCCGTTGAGACTGAAGTTGCTGCAGTAACTGTTCCAGTCCCGCGAGCAGCGCCGCCACGTCCAAAGCAGCCGCGGAAAACCAAGCCTAAGAAAACCGCAAAGAAGGCTCCTGCAAAAGTCAAAAAAGAGCCTGCCAAGAAAGCAGGTAACTCGGATGTTAATTCTGCTCGAGGCTCCAAGGTTGCCCGTAAAGGCTCCAACACCTCAAAGAATGGCAACAACATCGCTGGCTCCGGCGACGGTGCAGGCAATGCTGCAACGAGCAATTACTGGGGCAAGGTGCAAAAGAAGATCCAACGTGCTGCGGATAGACGATACCCGAGACGTGAGAAGAATCGGAAGAAGTCAGGCATCGTCCGTGTGAGTTTTGTCGTGCACAGAGATGGGGCTGTAACGGGAATTAGGCTATCCCGTTCGAGTGGGAATAAGCGATTTGATCAGGCCGCGTTGAAAGCCCTAAAGGCCGCTGCGCCATTCCCTGCATTTCCATCCTCGATGAGGAACAATACGGTCAGTAGAACAGCGCCGATAGTCTTCAAAGTACGATAACAAAAAAGGCAGCGAATATTCGCTGCCTGATCATCTCGTCGCTGATGGCGCGCTTACTCAGCAGCAGCCATATTCTTTGGCAGAAGTGGGTCTTCAATCTGCAACAGGTGGCGAATGCTCGCACGGTTGTCAGCAAGATCCGCAATCGTGCACTTGTCGAGCACACCGAGGAACGCTTCCAGCGCTTCATGCAGAACAGAATTGAAGCCGCAGTGATTGACGAGCGGGCAGTCCTGACGGCCACTGTCAAAGCACTCAGCAAGAAGGAATGACTCTTCAGTCGCACGTACCACCTGACCCACGCTGATTTGCTCAGCTGGACGTGGCAATACGATACCACCGTTACGCCCTCGGATGGTTTTCATCAGATCAGCGTCAACGAGCACCTTCATGATCTTGAAAAGGTGAGTTTCCGACATGGAAAACGAAGCCGCGATCTCAGCAACTTTGCTTGGCTTGCCAGGATTTGCCGCACAATACATCAGGGCACGTACAGCATAGTTGGTTTGTTGAGTGAGTCTCATAATATTAGCTATGCGTCTTCCGGTGTCTGTCGTCAATAAAAATATGCATCTCTAACTCAACAATAAACCATTCCCAGTTTAGAGTCATTAAAAACTTTGTCGGTGCTGGAAACAAACCCGACACCGTTCTTTTGCCAGTGCGCGTGCAAAATATATCTAAATCCAGCTGATCCTACAATAATCACAGAGCAAATATCTGGCGTGAGAAACTCGTCATTTATTCAGCAAGCTAATGGTGATACAGCTCAAATATGAGAGTGAACACGACGGACGCAATTGAGTTCCAATGAAGATTTCAAAACAAAGCCTTGAGGAGCAAGCCGCAGATTTTCTGAGGCAGCAGATTTTGGCGGGTCATTATGTCTCAGGCGACAAGCTGACGGAAAGTACGCTTGCAAAAGGTCTGGAGCTGTCACGCACAACTGTGCGCATGGCGTTGAACACACTCTCGAGCGAAGGACTTGTCTCGCAAAAGCCTTATGCTGGGTGGAGCGTGACGACACTGACGGACCACGATATCTGGGAAATCTACCATCTCCGTGTTGCGTTGGAGAGTCAGGCTGCTCAAATGGCAGCTGAAACGATCACGCCTGAAAAGGCTGTTCGGCTGCGTAAAGAGCTGGAGGTCTTCAAGGAGATCTGCCAGCAAGACGGTGTCTCCCTAACAGAAGTCACGTTCTATGACTTTGAGCTTCACAAGCTAATCATTGAACTGAGTGAAAGCGCACGCTTGGCGCACATGTACAAGAGCGTGATCAATCAGCTCTCAATTTATATTCGCATCACGCACTTTGACTTTGATATTGAAGACAGTGCGAACACTCATGTCGGTTTAGTGGAAGCCATTTGCTCTGGCGAGGCGGAAAAGGCCCGCAAGCTCGCTATTGAGAACATCAGTACCTTCACTGAAATGGGCCATAAGCTGAAACATGAACATGTGAAGCTGGCGACTGACGACTGATAGCGCTTGAAGATTTGAGATAGTCATAAAAAAGGGCGGCCCGGAGGTCGCCCTTTTGCTTTGCCTGAGGAGGAAGCTTATTCCGCAAGAACAGCACCAGCTGCTTCGCGGGACTGCCGGAGAATATCTTCGCCACTTGTTAAAGCGAAGTCCTCACGCATCCACTTGATGAATCCGTAAACCATATAGCTGATGATAAACATCAGTGGGATAGAGGTTACGATGGCACATGTTTTGATGGTGTTCAGTGGGGCGTCAATGAACATCATCGCAAGTGGAACTGCAGCCAGCATCACACACCAGAACAGGCGCAGCATTGGAGATGGCTCTTCGTTCTCTTTCAGACCCTTTGTAGAAGCCGCTGCCATGGTGAAGGCTGCAGAGTCCAGAGTGGTTGCCAGGAAGAGAACGGAGACCAGCGCAAACAGAACGATGAAGATCGCGCTGAGTGGCAGGGTGTTCATGACCTGAACAATCGCCTGATTTCCTTCGCCGGAAGCTACAAGACCAGCAACATCAACAAGACCGGTTACGTTTGCTGACTGAGACAGACCGCCAAGGATACCGAAGAAGAAGAAGCAACCAGCACTACCGCTCAGCAGCATGTTCGTGATGACGCCGCGGATACTACGACCCTTGGAGATTTTGGTCACGAAGATGGATACGAACGGAGTGTAGGTGATCCAGTAGAGCCAGTAAAAGATTGTCCAACCTTCTGGGAAACCGCCATTGTCAACCGGATCAGTGTAAAGGCTCATGCGGATGAAATCCTGGATCATGATGCCAAGACCATTCACCGTAGACTTCGCGATGAACATTGTTGGGCCAACCAGGAACACAGCAATACAGAAGCCGATTGCCAGATATGTGTTCATTGAGCTGATACGCGCCATACCCTTCTGAATGCCCACATATGAACTCAGAGAGAAGAATGCGGAGATAATCAGTATCAGTACCAGATTCACATTGAAGGTTGGTTCAATACCGATCAGAGAAGACAGGATCTCAGAAACCATCGGCACAGACACACCAAGTGTGATGGAAAGTGCACCGAAGATGGTGAAGATGAAGATCACGTCAATCACACGGCTGATCAAGCGCCAAAGCGGAGTTATCGGCTTGTCACCGCGGATAGCAGTACACACAGCTGAGAGGCTGAGACCAGGGTTCTTGCGAACGTGGAAGTGGTAAGCAACTGGCAGAGAGACAATGCAGTAAGCTGCCCAGGCGCTGAAGCCCCAGTGGAACAGGTTGTAAGCAGTGCCCAGCTCGTAAGCCGCAGTCGTACCAGTCTGAACTCCTAGAGGAGGGGCGTTGAAGTAATATGCCCACTCAGTAAAGGCCCAGTATACTGTTGCAGAACCCAGACCTGCACAGATCATCATGGAAACCCATGCGAATGTGCTGTACTCAGGGCTGCCTTCACCCAGACGGATATTGCCGTATTTGCTTATCCCAAGCGCAGCCAGAAAGATAACTGATCCAAACACAAGCAGCAGCACAGGCGTGCCGAAGATCGCATTGAATGTACCGAACAGGTAGTTGGCTATCTCGTTGCCCTTTTCAGGGAAGATTGTCAGGCCAGCAACAATGGCGATGACAAACCCCAGACTTATTGAAAGCAGTAAGGTGTCTAATCTTTTCCCAGTGTTAGACATTTGTTATTCCTCCATCTTCAAGCGTAAGCAGGTTGTGCATTCACTTGATATTTTTTGATTAGGTCTTCGTTCAGCTCGATCCCAAGGCCTGGGCGATCAGGAACAACAAGCTGCCCCTCAGCGAAGACCACTGGCTCTTTAGCCAGCCCGTTACCCGCAACAAGCGGACTATTGCTCTGGGAGTATTCCATCAGGTTTCCTTGCTCGCAGGAGGCAAGGAAATGCACAGATGCAGCAAGCAGAATGTCTGTGCTGAACCCATGAGGAATGAGTTGGACACCGCGCATCTGCGCCATGTCATAAATCTTGCGCATCTCGGTGATGCCACCACAACGCGTAATGTCTGGTTGAATGATGTCTGGCTCACAACGCTCCAGCATGTCGTGGAACTCGCGACATGTGGTCAGAGCTTCACCGCCAGCAATCTTCTGAGAAGCCTGAGCTCCAAGTTTCACATAGCCACGTTCATCGTCAGCCATGACGGGCTCTTCAATCCAGTGCAGATTGAAAGGTTCCAGACGCTTACACATATGCAAAGCATGAGAGGCAGTGCGCCATTTGGTGGCAAGATCGATCTGCAGCTGTATGTCTGGACCGATTGCTTCACGCACAACGCGTACAATCTCATAATCAGTGTCTGGATCATCACCCAGAATGCCACCGCCAAATTTCAGGCTGGTGAAGCCCTTTGCGACCAGATCCTGTGCGATCTTGCGGTTGTCTTCTGGGTTATCTGCTGGGATGAAAGTGCCGTAAGCCGGAATTCGGTCACGATACTTCGCTCCTAGCAGAATATGCAGTGGCACACCATAGTGCTTGGCGGAGATGTCCCACAGTGCAATATCGATAGCGCTCATGGCATGAATGCCAGCACCGCGACGACCAACATAGTTGCTGGACCAATACATCTTGTTCCATAAGCGGCTGATCTCAAGTGGATTTTCGCCGATCAGCAGGGACTTCAGACCCGTGCAATACAAGTTGGACTGCGGTGCTTCAATGAGTGCTGCAATCACGGTTGGCGAGCTGTCTGACTCCCCAAGCCCCACCAGACCAGTGTCGGTGTGGATGCGTACGATCAGTGCATCTTCGCCCCACTCGCAATTTTGTGCGAGCAGCGGGACACGAAGATGGATGACCTCAACATCAGTGATCTTCATTTTATTCTCCCTGATGCGCCGGTCCTCAAAGAAGGCCTGCGCGTTGTTTTAATTATTCTGCGGGGATGGAAAGCAAACGCTCGACGCGCTGATCTTTCTGAATGAGTGAGCAGTAAGCGTAGCCAAAGTCTTCGATGGCGGTTTTCTCGCCATTGATCACGCCTTCGAGTGTTTTCAGGATTTGTTCGGAGACATTCTCAAGGCTGTCTTCACCGCGCATGATGCCGGTTGCATCAATGTCGATGTCTTCATTGATCAGTTGACTGTTGCCACTGACGCGGATGACTGGAACAATCGGATTATTGAAACCAGCCCCACCAGTGGTCCAAAGGATCACCTGACAGCCGAGTGCTGCAAAATGCATCGCTGAGCCACCACAAAGCATTGTCGTTTCAGACAAGTACATGCCTGGAGCCTCTGGCTTCTCCAACTTAGTCGCATTGATGCGCAAGATATCCTGAATTGGCTTGGAGCCTGTCTTTGCAAGAGCGCCGAGTGACTTTTCTTCGATGGTTGTCAGGCCGCCAATGCTGTTACCAACACTCATGGTTTCAACCTGAGTGCCCTCAACATGCCAGCGCTTTTCTTCATCACTGATCAGCTGGTCGATCTTCTCAGAGACTTCTAAGGTGACAGCCCGCTCTTTAAGAATATGCTCGCAGCCAAGCAGCTCCAGAAGCTCACCTGCCACGGCAGAAGCCCCCATATCAATCAGCTTGTCAGCAGCAAGACCAACACTTGGGTTAGAAGCAATGCCAGAGCTGGTGTCTGAGCCACCACATTTGATACCCACCAGCAGCTTGCTGATTGGAGCATCAACCATCGGTGTTGCATTGGCGTGCTCAACGATCTTGGCAATCCGTTTCAACCCTTCGCGAATAGTCGAAACTGTTCCGCTTTCTTTAATGCAGGTGAGGGTCTCAACAGGACGCCCGGTTGCACGGATTGGCCCAGCCACAAGGTCAGGCGTAATGCTGCCACAACCCATATTGATCACCAGCGCCCCGGCGATGTTCGGGTTGGTCGCTGCGTTGATCATGGTGCCAATCATCTCTTCGTTGCCACCATACATGCAGGTATTGTAATTGGTGACGACAACAGTACCGGGTGTCTTCTCAGAGATCGCACGTGCGATGCCTTCCGCGCACTCATCGGCAGCGATAACCATGATGAGATTGCGGATGCCGACAGATCCATCTTCTCGCTGATAGCCTCTGAACGTCTGCATCAGTCCACCTCAATTTCCATTTGGGTGATGATTTCGTTGATCATCACCTCTGGAATATCCAGATTTAAGCTTCGAATGTTTTGAACGTGAGCAAGCTGGCCCTGAGGAACAGGTTTGATTGCTTTGCCGACTGCGACGCCGCCTTTAATCAGCTGGTCCTCTGGTTTCATGGGGCGCAGTGCGACTTTGTTGCCGAAGGGAATAGCTTGCAGAAGCTCCAGCTCTCCCAAGCTTTCGTTCTGTTCGGAGATCACCAGAACTGTCTCCCCCTTGCTGGCATTTTCCAGCAGGGTTGCAACATTGTCTGCAGCATTAAGGCGAAGTGCCTTGATCATAATGTACTCCGTCGATTGTCCTACAATCGACTATTACATAAAATACACATCAAGTCTTGAGAAAAATCAATATTGTCTGACAATCGAGGTGGCGGGGGAATTAATTATTAAAATTCAGCGACTTGGCTTTGAAAAATTTCGGGTGCTGGGGGCTGATGAATGTTCTCAGCTAGGAAAAACTAAGTAAAATCCAGCAGAAATATGGGCTTTTTACAAAAAAAACACGGCGCAAAACCAAAAGCTTCACGCCGTGCCACCAAATGAGTCTCCCTGTTCTACCCAGGAAGGGATCAGCTATTTCTCCTAAAGTGGAGAAACGTCGACATAGACCTGATAGTCATAAATCAGAGTGTCATTGAGCTTCAAAACAGCTGAGAAAGGGATCTGGAGTGTGCTTTTGTCATGACGCGTATAATGCACCGTGCCCGTGCAAATGACTGTATCACCAACACTCCAGGCGTCTTTGAGTGTGTGTGACATAGCTGCGATGGATTGGAAAAAGGCTGCATTTGCATCGACAACCTGCTGGTAACCTGAAATCTCATCAAAATTCCCAAGCTGGAACCGAACGTCTTGTGCCAGAAAAGATCCGACAGCCTCAGCGCTCAAAGAGTCGACGGCTTGATAAAGCTTATTGGCAAAGTCGCGTGCATCTACGTGTGCCTTAGTGAGGGATGTCATTTTCTTTCCTATCGTTCTTTTAGGTTGGGAGAGTGGTTGCTGCATCTGAAAGCTTAGAATTCAGGAAGCTCGAAGTTTCGTGAGTCGAATGTGTCCGTTTGTCAGTGCCAGCCCAAAGAACAGAACGGCAATAGCAGCGAAGATGGCCATGCTGATGGGTTCTGAAAACACCAGTGCAGCAACCAAAATACCTGAAACTGTGGCAAAATATCCGACTTGGCTGAAGCCAACACTGTCCGTTCTGTCTTGAATAAAGAACGTGAGAGCATAGCTCGCTGCACTAAGAAATCCGATGCCAAGGATGATCCACCAGATGTCCTGGAATGGCTCGACAAGCGCTGGCAGACTATCGCCAAGAAGAAGCAAAGGCAGCAGCAACAGCACTTGAGAGAACATGGTCCCGGTTGCAGTCCCAACTGAGGAGGCGTCTTTGGGATAGGCTTTGTTGCGGTAGATGTTTGCAATTGCCAGCGACAAAGGCATGCCTGTCCCAATCAAAATCCAGATAGGATCAAACTGACTGACTTGAGCACTACTGAGTGTCACAAAACTAATCCCGGCAAGCCCAACCAAAATCCCGACAAGCCGCTGTGTTGCAATCAGCTTTCCATTGACGATTGATGAGAGCACCGCCGTAATCAAAGGCGATAGAGTTACAAGAACAGTCAAAAGCCAGGCTGGAATATGCTGTAGGACCAGGTATGCAACCAGCGAAGGCACTGTGATCCCAAGGAAGCCATTGATGATGTAATACTTGATATGGCGGCGTTTCAGCGAGAGGCTCTCATGCTTCAGATGAAGCAAGAGGTAGAGGAACAAACCCGCCAATAGTAACTGCGCAAATGTTGCGCTCAGTGCTGTGACCCCAGCTTTTGTCACAAGCTTGGCAAGAGCGTAATTAACGCCAACAATTGCGCCGATCAGGATGATGTAACCTGTTGGATTATTGTGCTTTCCAGTTTCCGTATAAGTTGCTTGACAATCCATTAGGCAGCTCCTTTTTGGAAGACACTGGTCTGGTCGCGACCGTGCGGTTTCAGCAGGTCCGACTGCGGGCCAATTGAAACGATACCTGTGGGATTGAGATGACGGTGGCTGCGGAAATAATGCTCCCGCATACGTTGGAAGTTCACTGTTTCTGCGATACCAGGATACTGATAGAGCTCGCTGAGATATGAGCTGAGATTGGGATAATCTGTAATGCGTCGCAGATCGGTTTTGAAATGTGTCACGTAAACAGCATCAAACCGAATGAGACTAACAAAAAACTTCCAGTCAACTTCGGTGATTTGAGCTCCTGCCAGATAACGCCGAACACTCAGCCGAGCCTCCAAAAGGTCAAGAGCTTCAAAGAGCTTAGAGACAGCAGCATCATAAGAACTTTGAGAAGTTGCAAAGCCAGCGCGATAGACGCCAGAACTCACGTTTTCCTGAATGAAATCAGCAAGCTCATCAATCTCCTCGCGTAATGCTGCTGGATAAAAATTGATGTTTGAGGAAGCCAGACCAGCAAAAGCTGTGTTCTGCATCCGCATAATGTCCGCTGAATTATTGCTGACGATCTTGTTCGTCTTCTTGTCGACCAGGAGAGGGACCGTAAGCGCGCCAGTGTACTGGGGGAAGGCGCGCAAATAGACTTCAAAAATAAATGTGTCTCTTGGAACACCTGCTGCATCATCAAACAAGGTTTGGTCAATCTGCCATCCCTTATCCCCCATGACCGGATGCATCTCGCTGACAGAAATGATCCCCTGCAACCCCATTAATGATCGCATCACCATCACACGATGGCACCACGGACACGCATGTGATGTATAAAGATGGTAGCGATCTTCTTCCGCAGGAAACTCAGCAGCCACATTCGGTTCTATCCAGTTACGAATATCGCTGCTGATAGGGCGATAGGTTCCGTCACTACTTTTGGGTTTTTCATGCAGTTGCCCATTGATAAGCATCATAGCCATTGGACTGTCCTCTTTTTCTGAAGAGAACTTAGTAAGTTTCCTATTTCACGATAATCACCTAATGTGGAAACTTGTTGGTGAGAAAAAGAGAACGAATAAGACAGGGCGAATGGAACATATAAATGCAATACCCGTTTTCGTAACGGTGGTTGAGCAAAGGGGATTTGCCGCTGCTGCGAGGCAACTCGGCGTTTCAAAGTCAGCTGTCAGCAAGCGGGTTTCTTTGCTGGAGGAACATCTTGGTGCGCGTCTTCTCCACCGTTCCACCCGCAACATTAGCCTGACTGAAGCAGGAGAACTTTACTACGCTCGCGCGGTAGATGCATTGGCTGCAGCGCAGGAAGCAGAAAGCGCAGTTGCGCAGCTACAGGGCAAGCCAAAGGGACGGCTAAAGATAAATGTCCCAATGACATTTGGCCGGCTACACATAGCTCCGCTGATCCCTAAGTTCTTAAAGAATAATCCAGAAATCAGCATCGATATGATCATGGATGATCGCTTGGTAGATTTAGTTGATGGCGGATTTGATCTGGCAATCAGAGGAGGGCGCCTTCAGGACTCGTCCTTGATCGCTCGAAAAATAGCACCTTGCCGCAACGTGCTGGCAGCCTCTCCCGGTTATCTAGATGAGTTTGGAATGCCAGAAAACCCGGAAGATTTGCATCACCATAATTGCTTGCATTACGCATACTTTAGTGACCAGCAAGAATGGACGTTAGAGGGTGCGGACGGACCCATCAAAATCGAAGCCTCTGGCAATTTCCAGGTTAACAATGGCGACGCCCTCACAGTTGCTGTATTGGGCGGTTGCGGAATCGGTCGACTGACCACCTTTGCAGCAGGTGATTATCTGAGATCAGGAGAATTACGCCAAGTCTTGCCAGAATACACCTTACCAACCCAAAACATGTACGCCGTCTACCCCGCCCGCCAATACCTCCCCACTAAAACCCGCAGCTTCATCGACTTCATCTCATCAGAAATCGGTGGCGATGAACCTTACTGGGATGACGGGCTCTACCCCTCCAACCTCTCAACATCAAACACCAGATAGAGCAGGTTTTTGCACCAGTGCATTACGGTTTTGCGTTCTTGCTCGTCTGCTGTGAGGGCGACGATGTTGAGGCAGGAGACACTGATGAGGTTTTGGAGATAGGCGAGGCGGTGAGGGTTGTTTGGGAGTTGGCGGCCAAACTTTTCCTGGATACGGATGAAGCGTGCCAGAATTTGGTCCATGTGCGCTTCTTCTAGCTCTGACAGTTCTTTGGAGGAATTCATGGAGCGGCGAAGCTGCCAATGGCCTGCAGTGTTCGCTTGTGCATTGATTGCCATTTGCTCAAACATATCATCGATATAGTCCCGGATTGGCTCACTGCCATCATAGCGTGCATCCAGATCATCAAGTCCGGTTAAAGCATTTTCCAGCCAACGACGAAACAGCTCATAAAGAATGGATTGCTTGTTGGGAAAGAAGTTGTAGAGCGACCCCACACTGACGCCAGCACGGCGGGCAATCTCATTGGTGTTGATCCTATCAACCTGACCTTCGCTCAGCATATCCAGCGTTGTCTGCAGGATAAGCTCGATTTTTTCTCGTGAGCGTTGTTGTTTGGCTTTCTTTCGCAAAGCGAGTGATTGCGCGTTCATGGATGGCATGGGCTGGCTGTCCTTTGTAAAGCTCGCTTTCCTGTGTTCTGCACAACAAGATTTCCGGTGGCAAGCCCTTAAGAAACAAATTAGCAGATATACTCACTGAATAACTTGACTTATAAAGTCATATTATCTATTGGAGTCAAAGTCGAGTGATTGCTCAACTTTTTGGTCATTAGATCGGAAGTTGCTGTTAATTCTAAAAGTATTGAAAAATCAAATGATTGAGCTCCAGCCAAATTAAACGTCAAGCCAGAAGCCAGACATCTTTGGAGCGATTATCAGTGGGATAGGTGTTTAAAACATGGGTATCCACTACAAGTCTGCGCTTCTGTCTGGCTCCTCTATTAGCTTGCTGCTGTTTGCTGGAATTGTGAACGCGCAAGAGGCGGGTCCTCCCAATCAAGATCTGGATGAAGTTGTTGTATACGGCTCTTCCGTTGCCGAAGACGCGTTGGCGCCGACCCTAGGTTATGTCCCAACTGAGACAGCGAGTGCTGGCCGTATTGGTTTGCCGATCGAGGAAACACCGCGTTCTGTTTCGGTGGTTTCCTCTCAGCAGATGGAAGATCAGGGCGCTGAATCTATTGTAGATGCGATTTCCTACAGCGCTGGTGTTGTACCTGCGATCTACGGATTTGATCTTCGCTACGATAACTATGCAATTCGTGGTTTTGAAAGCGCTGTTGGTGGGCTTAACTATCGCGATGGGTTGCCGTTGCGAATTTTTGCCTGGGGTGGCTGGAACATTGAGCCATTTGGTGTCGAGCGCGTTGAAGTGCTGCGTGGCCCGTCCTCCGATTTATTTGGTGCGAACCAGCCAGGTGGCCTGGTCAACACTGTCACAAAGCGCCCGCAAGAAGATTTTTCTGCGATTTTGCAAGCAACCTATGGAAACAACAACCGTAAACAACTTGCTGCAGACGTAACGGGCTCCCTCTCAGAAGGTTCTCCAATCAGCTATCGGTTGGTTGGAGTTGGCCGTTTGTCAGATACCCAAGTGGATCATGTGAATGATGACCGGTTCTATTTTGCTCCATCTATTACTGCGAAGCTTGGCGACAACACAAAACTTACATTGCTGGCTCAATACCAGAAAGATTTTCAGGGTGAGAGCTGGCAGATACTACCGCAACATGGGACTCTGCTGCCAAATAGTCAGGGTAGTTTCGACTACGACACATTTGCCGGTGATCCGGATCGCAAAGGGCTGAACCGTGACCAGCATTATGTTGGTTATGAGTTTGATCACCAGTTCGACAATGGCCTTGAGTTCTATCAGCGTGCACGCTTGGCTTATAATAATATTACCTATGATGGTGCCTACAATGGGGGCGCAATAGACTTTGACACGCTTTTAGCAAGTGGGGTTCCGAAGGCTTCGGGTGTTGATACCGTTGTTCTTGTCAAAAACGAAATCGAAGAAACTGGCTATCAGGGATCCATTGATACCGCACTCAAGTTTGATGCCACATTTGGGGCTGTTGAGACGCAAATTATTGCGGGTCTGGACTACTATAAAGGCTATTCCGAAGCTGATTTAGGAAGCGGGTATGCCGGAGAAAAGAACCTCTTTACGGGCCAAATTACAAATCTCCTACCTAGCCTGCCAGGAATTAACGCGGCTTTGTTGAGCGACTATACAGGGTTCTCAGATCAATCAGTTACGCAAACCGGGTTGTATGCTGCAGCAAATTCCAAGATACTTGATAGGTTCCGGCTTGATTTAAATGTTCGTCATGATTGGCTAGAGCGAGACACCAAAGGGCAAAGACCTGAGCCATTTGCCGTAGTGGCGGATGAGCAAACATTTGACCGTGCGCTTACCGGACGTATTGGTCTCTCATATGTGAGTGATTACGGCATCACACCCTTCGCGAGCTATGGCACATCCTTTGATGCTCCTCCTGCTGGAACGACCAAGGAGGGTCGAGCCTTCAAACCGACTTATGCAAAGCAGTTTGAAGTCGGCATCAAGTATGCTCCTACGAGTTTTGATGGTTTCTTCAGCGTAGCCGGTTTTCAAATTACAAAAGATAATGTTCTGACAAATGACCCGAGCCACGCAGGACCTGCGCCAGCGTCGATCCAGGCCGGAGAGGTCAGGGTGCGTGGCTTGGAGTTTGAAGGTGCAATTGAGCTATACAGTGGTTTGTCTGCGCTCGGCAGCTACACCTATCTGGATACTGAAGTCACAAAAGATACAACTTCGTCTCTTTTAGGAAATCAACTTGAGCGCATTCCAGAGCATGCAGGCTCCCTCTGGCTCAAATATGACTTTGCGGAAAATACCTGGTTAGATGGTTTGAGTGTTGCCGCTGGGGCGCGATATCTGGGAGACCGATATGGTGACAATGAGAACGCGATTAAGCTTGATCCGGTGACACTCCTGGATGCGGCCGTGAGTTATGAATACCAAAACTTCAAACTCTCTTTCACAGGCCGGAATCTTGCAGACAAGTCATATATTAGTCATTGCGGTAAAGCGACACTTGCATCGCTTGTGCCTGCAAGTCTGAATATGGACTCCCACAACTGCACATATGGCAAGGGACGTGAGCTGCGGTTGCAGTTGACCAGTACTTTCTAGAGCTTCTCAATCAGTAAATACGGTGATGCCACGGGCTTTTCAGTCCGTGGCTGGTTTTGTGAGAGCGACATGCAAACCATCCACGCATGCATCAAAAAAATGAAGCTGCTGTTGTACTGCACTGTGCAGTTCCTTGCTGTGACTTTGCTGGGCCTTCAGCAGACGACAGCAGCTGAATTTCCAGTGGTGTTTGAGCATCAGTACGGGACAACGACGGTCACTGCAGAGCCCAAGCGGATCGTTTCTGTCAGCTTCATTGGGCATGACTTCCTTCTGGCGTTGGGAGTGAAGCCGGTAGCCCTTCGGCGTTGGTATGGCAGCTACCCGAGTGGTGTCTGGCCTTGGGCGCAACCTGCTCTGGGGGATGCCAAGCCGACAGTCATGTGGGGTGAGATTAATGTGGAGCAGATCGCTGCTCTGAAACCTGATCTGATCTTGGGTTTGTGGTCTGGAATGACCCGTTCTCAGTACAAGATACTCTCGCAGATTGCGCCCGTTCTCGTGCCTGAAGAGCGCTTCGGGGATTACGGAACGCCGTGGCAGCAGATGACACGCACAATAGCGAAGGCTGTTGGGCGTACTGCAAAAGGTGAGCAAGTGGTGCAGGATCTGGAAGCTCGCTTTTCTGCTATTAAGGCACGCAATTCGACATGGCTCGGCAAATCTGCCGTGGTTGTGTGGCCGGGAGATATCGGGGCCTATCCTTCGTCAGATTTGCGTGGGCGTTTCCTGAGCGATCTTGGGTTTATTGTCTCTCAAAAAGTGGAAGCGCTTGTTCGCAGCGATCTTTTTTATGTGCGTGTCTCGCCAGAGGACTTGGATCCGATTGATACGGATGTGCTGATCTGGCTCGACTTTGGCTCAGGTGCCTCCCAAATCAACACTTTGCGGCTCCGACCAACAATGCGCGTCTACAATGAAGGCCGTGAGGTGGTGGCAACGCCTATGATCGCAGCTGCCCTCTCACATTCCTCACCACTCAGCCTGAGCTTTGCTTTAGATCAGCTGGAACCGCTGATCGCAGCAGCGATTGATGGTGACCCGGCAACACCTGTTGCGACTTCAGTTGAGGCAGGCATCACCCGTGCACAGCAAATGGAGGGGCAGTGATGTTTGCTGAAACCGCTCAACGAGTTGGGACTGGTGATAGTCTTGCTCACTCCGGTCAGTCTCGAGGTGGCTGGTCACTTGCGTTTGTAGCCATTTTGATTGCTTTGTCTGTGGTGTCGCTTGGTGCAGGTGTGCGGGCAGTTCCACTCTCGGCAATCAGTGATGCTTTGCTGGCAACTGATCTGAGTAATCCGGATCATATTGTGATTTTGGAAATGCGTGTGCCACGGCTTATTGGTGCGCTTTTGATCGGTGCATCTCTGGCAATGGCTGGTGCGATCATGCAGATCGTAACCCGCAATCCGTTGGCTGATCCGGGATTGTTTGGAGTGAATGCCGGTGCCTCTATGGCCGTTGTGCTCTCCATTTGGGGAGCAGGCATTTCTGCTGCCGGGATGTTCATCTGGCCAGCAATGGCGGGTGCGTTTGTGGTGAGCATTGCGGTGTATGGGCTTGCTAATCTGGGGCAGGGCGGAGCCAGCCCCTTGCGCATGGCTTTGGCGGGTGCGGCTGTCAGCTCATTCCTTTTGGCATTGGTGCGTGGTGTACTGCTGGTCAGTCAGCAAACGTTGGAAACCTATCGCTTCTGGGTGGTTGGCTCATTGCAAGGCGTCAAGCCGGAGATCTTGTTCCAACTTTGGCCGTTCTTTGCAGCTGGCTTTCTTGCCTGCGTTCTCCTCGGGCGCTGGCTGAATGCACTTTCGCTTGGTGAGGATTTAGCGAAGTCACTTGGCACTAAGATGGGTCTTGTGAAGGCGTTGAGTTTGTTTGCTGTGGTCTGTCTCTCAGGCGGTTCTGTCGCTTTGGCAGGACCTGTTGCATTTGTGGGACTTGTTGTGCCGCATGTGGCACGACGCTTCAGTGGAGCGGACAGCGCTTGGTTGTTGCTGTTCTCAGCTCTGCTGGGCGCGTTGTTTGTGCTGTCCGGAGACATTCTTGGCCGAATAGTGCTTGAAGGTCGTGAGCTGCAAATTGGCGTCACAGTGGCATTAGTAGGTGGTCCGTTCTTCGTCTATCTCCTCAGAAAAACAAGGATGATGTCTCCATGAAGTTACTCGGTCATCATCTCGTCGTGCCGTTACCCGGCGGTGCATTGCTCATGCGTAAGCGCAGTGCTGTGGTGGGTGCAGTCTTGCTGGTACTCAGCTTAATTGCACTGTTTGCTGCGCATTGGCTTGGAGCTTATCCAATCTCAGCAGACCGTATCGTTCCGCTGTTCTTCAGCGGGGAAGGCGGTGTGGACCAACTCATCCTTCTGGATGTGCGGATGCCGCGTATTCTCGTCGGAGTGTTTGTGGGCGGTCTTATGGGCATGTCCGGCGCAATCTTTCAGGCACTTATGCGTAATCCGCTGGCGTCGCCAGATGTGCTTGGGTTCAATGCAGGCGCTGCGTTTGGCGCATTGTTGACGATCTTCCTGTTTGGATCTGCGGCCTACGTGTTTTGGGGGGCAGTGGCTGGTGGAGTGTTGACGGCGCTTCTTGTTGTCGCACTGTCCTGGCACCGCGGGCTGGATCTGTTCCGGTTGATCATGGTTGGCATTGGCATTGGGTTCACTCTACTGGCCTGTGCTGATTTTCTCATGTCTCAGCTTGATATTCAGCGCGCATCTGACATGGCAAAATGGCTCGTCGGTAGTCTTGGGCAGGTGCAATGCGAAGACATAACACCGGTTGCCATCGCATTTGTTGTTCTGGGCGCACTGGGTGTTGTGCTGCAGTACTTTTTGGACAGGCTCGCCTTCGATGAGGACCTAGCAGCGGGCTTGGGCCTCAAAGTGAATGGCCTGCGGTTGCTTCTGGTTGCTGTTGCTGTGGTCATGACAGCAACAGCTGTTGCGGTTGCTGGCCCAATCCCTTTTGTGGCCTTTGTCTCTGGCCCAATAGCTCGCCAGCTTTCCAGAACTCCATCGTCAGCGCTTATCCTTGCGGCTGGGATTGGTATTCTCGTCACGTTGCTATCTGACACCGCTGCACGCACATTGGTTGCAGCTTTTCAAATGCCGACGGGTGTTTTTACAGCTCTTATCGGTGCTCCCTATCTTATTTGGTTGCTTGCCCGGCAGGCAAAACGGAACCTCATCTAATGCTTGAGCCTCAAGAAAACACGCCGCTGGAAGCCAGGGATCTAGGGCTCTCGTTTGGATCGCATGTTGTCCTTAAGGACTTTAACCTGGCAATTCCGAAAGGGCAGATTTCGGTTGTGATTGGCCCGAATGCCTGCGGAAAATCGACACTCCTGCGGTCATTGGCTCGATTGGAAAAGCCGAGTGCGGGTACTGTGTTGCTGGATGGTAAATCCATCCATAAGCAGCCCACCCGAGGGGTTGCCAAGCGCCTCGGTATTTTGCCCCAGATGCCTGTTGCACCCGAAGGCATCACGGTTGGTGATCTTGTAAGTCGCGGTCGTACGCCTCACCAGTCCGTCTGGCAGCAATGGTCGCGGCAGGATGAAGTGGCCATTCAAAATGCGATGGACATGACAAAAATTACTGAGCTGCGTGACAAAGCTTTCAGTTCGCTGTCTGGCGGTCAGCGGCAACGTGTCTGGATTGCAATGGCGCTGGCACAGGAGACTGATCTGTTGTTGCTGGATGAACCAACGACTTTTCTTGACCTTGCACACCAGATTGAACTGCTTGAGTTGTTGAAGCGATGCAATGAAGAACAGCAAATGACAATCGTCGCTGTGTTGCACGATATCAACCTCGCAGCACGCTATGCTCATCATCTTGTGGTGATGAAGAACGGGCAAATCGAAGCGCAGGGCAGTGCTGACAAGGTCGTCACACAAGACATCATGAAATCAACCTTTGGTCTGGAGTGCTATGTGATGCCTGATCCGGTGAAGGGAACCCCGCTGATTGTTCCAGCTTGATGCCAACAATATTTTGATAAAACAAGACGAGCACTTTGATGACAACCACTGCAACAGAACTTCATAAGATCGAAAGCCTCATTCCCGGTATCGAGTTTGCCAAAGCCATTGTGCTTTTTGCTGCCGAAGCAAAACTCCATAATCTGACGCTGGAAGAAATTACCAGTACCCACTACCGCGTGAATTCTCCAGTCGGAATGGTTGAGTTTCTGAAGGCGGATGCAGAGGCAAAGCTGGTGATCTCAGCACCATCTCAAGAGGCACTGCATCTTGTCAAAGAGAGTGTCGAGCATCTTATTGGCCACATTGACATAAACATTCCACCTCAAATGATCTGGGCTGGGGACTTCACAGCGGGTGTTCACCCTCCCAATTTTCTTGAAGTTCAGGTCGTTAAAACAGCTGCTTTCAGCTCCAATTTTATCCGGGTAACGGTCTCAGCAGAGGGCATTCAGCGCTTCTTTGAAGGTGGCTTGCATTTTCGTCTGTTGTTCTCAAAAAACCTGGGTTTTGAAGCCAGATGGCCCTATTGGGATGACAAAGGCCGCACGGTCTGGCCTGAGGGTGATTATGAATTGATGCGCCCTGTCTACACTGTTCGCCAGTTCGATAAGTCAGCACAGACTATCGACTTTGATGTTTTCCTGCATGAAGGCGGGCCGACAGCGGAGTGGGCAGCTCGCGTTAACGAAGGGGACAAGGTTGGTCTGCTTGGCCCTGGTGGCGGGTGGATTCCGGAGGCCAAGTATCTGTTGCTGGCTGGAGATGAAACAGCCATTCCAGCCATCTCACGCATTCTCGAAAGTTCTCCTGCAGGTACGAAAGGTGCGGTGATCATCAGTGTTTCAAAAAAAGGTATGGAAGCACCAATCCCGTTATCTGAGACAATGAGCCTTGAATGGATTTATCGGGATGCTCATGGTCATGACGGATTATTTGATGCTGCAAAACGAGTGGAAATTCCTGAGGTTCAGGAGGCATTCTTCTGGTTTGCTGCGGAAAAGAAAACTGCCAAGAAAGCGCGCAAGTATTTCCGTAATGAAGTTGGTTTCAAAGCCGATAATTGCTACATCGCGGGGTTTTGGGAGGAGGAATAAGCTCTCCTAAAACCCAAAGAGCTTTGCGCCTTGGTAAAACAGGAATGACACCAGCCAGGCATAGCTTAGAGACAAGATCAGCGAGAAACTGGTGAACTGCCATGACTTTCCTTCTGAATGCACCGTCGCAATGGTTGTTAGACAAGGCGTGTAAAGCAGGCAGAACAAGCAGAAACTATAGGCTTCCAGCGGTGTGACACTCACCGAAATGGCTTGAGAAACACCACTGGCAGATAGTGCGTAGATTGTAGACAAAGATCCGATGACGATCTCTTTGGCGATGAAACCGAAGATCAGTGCCAGAGTAAGATACGGATTGATGCCGATTGGCTCCATGATCGGCTGAAGCAAAACGCCCAGTTGGCCGCCATAGGTATTCAATCCTTCTGCGCCAACTGGCAGGTTCGTCAACAACCAAACCAGAATGCAGCCGATGATAATAAACCGTGAAGCTCTTCTGATGAACTCACGCACCTCACCCCAACCTCTGAGTAAAACTTGTTTGACTGTCGGAATCCGATAGGGGGGTATCTCCAACAAGAAGGGTTCCTGGCTCTTGAACTGCTTGGAAAAGCTAAAGATGGCGGCCGTTGAAAATGCGGCGAGGAAGCTGATCACGTAAAAGGAAAATAACACTAGTGCACCTTTGGAACTGGGAAAGGTGGCACTGATAATAAAAACGAACACAGCAAGGCGCGCAGAGCAGAGTGAAAATGGAATAACCAGCATAGCCAGCAGGCGCAAGGAGCGGGTACGCATGACCCGCGTGCCCATTAATGCGGGTACATTGCAACCGAACCCCATCATTTGCATCGCAAAAGCGCGGCCATCCAGCCCAACGCGGCGCATCAGAGCATCCATCAAAAAGGCAGCACGCGCCAGATACCCGCTATCTTCAACAGCGGCCATGCAAAAGAAAAAGAGCACAAGAAGCGGCACAAATGATGCGACCGTCGACAGACCAAGCCATATGCCATTGATCAAGAAGCTATTGAGCCAGACAGGCGCCCAGGCCAAACCCGGCTCCAGCAGTATCGTTTGTACCCAGTCAGCACCTCGGCTCACAAGATCCTGAGAGGGAAGGCCAATCTCCCAGATCACGGAGAAGATAACCAGCATGCTGAGAAAGAACATGGGCAGGCCCAGCAGCGGATGCAAAAACAGCTGATCCAGCTTTTCCGTCAGTGTTTTCGGCCAGATTTTGGGAAGAGTCACGCAACCTTTCAAAGCATCATCGAGCGTTTCCTCAGTCATCAGTGTTTTGAACAGCGAGTCATAGTCCGCCAGAACTGGCTTGCTGGCAAAGTCAGAGCTTAAACTGTCTGAGACTTGTTTCATGGCATCGTCAAAGCCAGTGCCGTATTTGGCGCTAATCAAAGCCACCGGCATCTTGAGAGAATTCTGCAACTGCTCAAGATCAAACGTGATGCCGAGCTTATGAGCTTCATCACACATGTTGAGCATGACAACAGCAGGCAGTCCCAGCGCCTTCACCTGCAAAGGCATCAGGATCTGTCGTTCAATCTGCGCTGCATTGATAACGATGATAACCAGATCAATCGGAAATTTTGTCAAAAACCGGTTCACGACGGCTTCGTCTTCAGATCCGCCTTCCAGATTATAAATACCCGGCAGGTCAACATATTCCACGTTTCGCCCTGCTAAAGGCACGCGCGCGCGCATCACATTAACGGTGATGCCTGGCCAGTTGCCAACAGAGGCGCGGGCATTGGTGATGCGATTAAACAGCATGGATTTGCCCGTGTTTGGCTGACCGATAAGTGCAATACGTGGGGTACTCTGGGCACCTGCCTCAGGCCGAGGGTTCATCGCCTTTGATCTCCTCCACAACAACGCAACGTGCCTCAGAACGTCGGATCGCAACCTGTGTTACCTGATTGACACGAAGCAACATGGGGCCACCCAACCAAGCCAGCCGTATAACGCTGACTTCCTTTCCAATGTTGATCCCCAGTGCGTTCAGGCGAACGACCAGAGCGCGTCCATCAGATGTTTCCTCACTCTTGATCTCTTGCACAATGGCTCTTTCGCCTTTGAGAAGGTGATCGAGACTGCGGGTTTTCGGTGCACTGCTCATAGTCTGTTCTTGGGGCGTTGGGATGAAGTTGAGGTTTAAACTCATAAATACACAAGCTCCTCTCAGCAAACTGGTTAGAAGCGTGTTGCCGCTGGCTTGAAAACTTAGCTAAAGCAGAAATTATTGTAGTTTCCCCGTAAGATCTAATTGCGAATAACTTGCAAGTAGTGATTGAAAATATGAATGTAATTCTCTAGTTAAAAATCATTAGTTGGTTAGCCAGAACGACTCGTTCGAGCCAGGCCGTTGAGTGCTAGGTAGAAAATGGCTAACGACAGCAGTGCCCATATTGCAGGGCAGGCGCGCGCAACTTCACACAACGAGCAAGGTGATCGTACAGCCCGTTCAGTCATTATCGTGCTGGCGGGGCTTTATGTAGCTCAGGCTATTCCGGTTTATCTTGTCGCTGCGGCCATGCCGGCGATCTTCCGCGTACAAGGCATCAGTCTTGTCAGCATTGGCTCTATGGCACTTTTGATGCTGCCCTGGGTTATCAAATTCCTCTGGGCGCCAATTGTTGACCGTTATTCCTTCGCTGCCTTTGGAAGACGCCGAAGCTGGATCATCCCGATGCAGCTTATCTCCGTGGGCATCATTACTTACCTTTCAACACTCAATGTCGCCGAGCAACTGCACATCCTGTTTCCATTGCTGATGGTTCTGGCGCTGTCCTCCTCTACACAGGACATTGCGACAGATGGCTTTGCCGTTGAACACCTCGCCCCGAAAGACCAGCCCCTTGGCAATGCAGTCCAGGGAGGCAGTGTTGCCGCAGGCGTACTGATCGGTGGTTCTCTGTCTCTGTTCCTGCATGATCTGTGGGGATGGAGTTTTGCCCTTAAAACAGCTGCTGGCCTGTCATTTCTCACTTTGCTGCCACTGCTTTTCTTCAAGGAAAACCCACGGAAAGACAAAGGTGTCGATGGAGAAAGTAAACCACGGCCATCGATCATCGGATTTGTGAAACGCAACAACACGTTGATGTTGCTGTTCTTTGCACTGCTGTTCCGCCTGCCTGAGGGGCTCGTCAAAGGCGTTGAGCAAGCATTTCTGGTGGACTACGGCTTTTCTCTTTCTCAGATCGGATTGGTTAGCGGAGGTGCAGCCGCTTGCGTTGGCTTGGGCGGTTCAGCGATTGCTGTGGTGCTGATCAAACGAGCTGGCCTGATGCAGTTCCTCTGGCTTATTGGCACTTTGAGGACCTTGTGTTTCCTCGGCTATGCATCTGTAGCTTTGCTGGACTATCGCGGAGTTGCAGTGCTCGTTGGCCTTTCTGCCGCCAACACCTTCATCCGCTACATGGAAATTGTCGGTCTTTACAGCGCATTCATGCGCGTCAGTTCGCTCAAGCAAGCTGGTACCGACTTCACCATTCTCAGCTGCGCAAATCTATTCGTCTACATGTTGGGTAGCGTAGCTGCTGGCTTTATCGCGCAGCATTCCGGCTACGGCATCCTCTTCTCGCTCGCGACGGTCTGTTCAGTCGCAGGTATTTTGGCGAGCATGCACTTCTTCAAAAAAGCATCCATCGGCAAGGGGCAACAAACTACCGAAGGTGCAGATTTTTCAACAACATCACCGATAAAAACTTAGGGGGCAATATGAAACGCGTCGCTATGGGGAACAAAGGTTCCCTCGCGCGAGTGCTACTGTGCACTGTCGCGCCTTTCGCAATGTTTCAAACAACATCCATCGCAACCGCACAGGATGCCATCGAAGACGACACGGACCTAACCGTCGTCGTAACCGCCAGCCGCACCGAGGAATCCATCTCCTCCATCCCGGGCACGGTGCAGGTGATTGGTGCTGATGAGTTGAAAAGCGCGGTAAATGCCTCTGGCGATATTACTTCTGCGTTGGAACGCCTTGTTCCTGGCTTCTCACTTGATAATGAGACATTGTCTGGCGGGGGCCAGAATTTCCGTGGTCGATCCGTACAGATTCTGGTGAATGGCGCTCCACGCACAACTGCGCTGCGCAAATTGAGCCGTGCACTCAGCCTGATTGATCCCAATAGCATCGAGCGAATTGAAGTGATCAATGGCGCAAGTGCTGTTTACGGTGATGGTGCGACAGGTGGCGTGATCAACATCATCACAAAGACCGCAGAAAAAGAAGGCTGGTCAGGTGAGGTTAGCACAACGATCTCAGCATCGGAGCGTGATGTCAAAGATAGCCTGAATGTGCTGACCAGTGTGAGCGCAGCATTCCGTCAAGAAAATACTCATGTTCAAGTAAATGGTCAGTTCAAGAACACTGGTGACATGTTTGACGGCTCTGGATCGCAGATTTCTGAGGACCCAATTACGGGTCAAGGGGGAGGTTCAGGCATCGAGCAGTACAACCTTTCTGGCCAAGTGGGCTATGAAGGCGATGCATTTGACGTGACGCTTTACGCGAACCTCGTGAAGTTGGAACAGGACATCAAGTTCCAAACCGATTACACGACTGATCCAGTTTCCTTGGATCCAAGTAAACCATACTTGGGTCTTCCTCCACTTGAAGATAGCAAGAATATAAATGCTACTTTCAACTTCTACGAGATTGGAGGGCTCTTCGATGCAAAGGTTGAGTTATATTACAACGATGCTGAAAAGCGTGCTGCATATGTGCCGCTGAGCGCTGCAAATCCAGTCGCATATCTACCGGATGTAAACGAATCTCAAACTGTTTTGTTTGCTAAGCAAGCTGGCGTGCGTACAACGTTTGATGCTGACTTAAGCTCTGTTTATGAAGGCCTGGCTGTCACCTGGGGGAGTGACTATAGCTATAACGACATTACTCAGACTGTGCCGGATGGACGCGATATCATCTCCCCGATGAAACAACACGGTTTCGCGCAATTCGCTCAGGTGAAAGCACCAATCGGTGAGATGTTTGAGGTTCGTGGGGGTGTTCGTCATGAACGTTTCTTCCTGAGTATGGACAGTTTCGTTCGTCCGAACGCTTTGGTTCCGAACCCGTACTACAGTCCTAATAACGGTCAGCCGACTACATTAACGATTGGCAAACACACGTTTACTGCTGCTGATAAAGACTACAGTGCAACGATTTTCAATTTGGGTGGTGTTGTTCACCTGACTGATGAACTTGATGTTTTTGCTGGTTTTTCGCAAGGGTTCTCTGTACCGGATGTGGGCTCATTCACACGCCGTGCTATGCCTGCAAATCCGTTTGCAGACGGAGTTGTTGATGTGTCTGATGTAGCACCTGAAGCCGTCGTGGTGGATAACTATGAGCTCGGTGCTAGGTACAATACCAACAGTATCTCATTTGCAGCTTCTGCTTTCTATTCAACCTCAGACAAAGGGGTGAACTTTGATGACGCGACACAGACAGTCACACAGGCGGAAGAGCGTATCTGGGGAGCAGAACTTAACATTCGCGGCCAATTGAGTGAAGCCTGGGCCGCTGGAGCTGTGCTGGCCTATAAAGAAGGTGTTTGGGATGAGAACAAAGACGGTGATATAGATGAAGATCTTCCAAATAACCGTATCGGCTCACCGTTCAAAGCTACTTTGTTCTCTGATTACAATTTCGGAAATGGCTTGAGTGTTCAAGGTGAAGCAGTGTTCGGTTCAGGCCGAAATGGCAAAGAAGGAGCTAAGGGGGAGCTGAAGAAGCTAAAGCCAACCTTCACCATGAATGCAAGTGCTGGTTACAACTCTGACTATGGTGACTTCCGCTTCGGTGTCTCAAACATCTTCGACACCAAACAGCAAAATACCACTGCAACAGCCTTACGCGATCGCGAAGTCCTGGCCGAAGGCCGCCGGGTTTTCCTGCAGTACACCAAGACGTTCTAAGACTTGTGAATTTGAGACAGGGCTTTGCCTTGCTTGCAGGTCCGTCTGATAGACACAAAAAAAACAGCGCAAGGACTTCAGTCCTGCGCTGTTTTTGCTTTAGCGAGTAGAGGGAGGGTTACTCGCCGGGTTCGAGTACGTCTTCGTGGTCAACGACTTTCCCTTTCACTTTCATCCAGACTGCTGAGGCAATCAGCAGGGCTGCGAGGATGCCGCCGATGGTGGAGACTGTCATTGGCAGACCGAACCCAAGTTTGGTGGAGTTCAGCAGGAAGGTTACAACAACGGTGGTCATGAAGGTTGCCGGAATGGTGCAGATCCAGTGCAGCTTGTTATGACGCAGCAGATAGGCAGCAGCAGTCCACAACATCAGTGCGGCAGTCGCTTGATTGGCAACGCCGAAGTAACGCCAGATCACGCCGAAATCCACCTGAGTCAGGAGTGCACCGCCAACGAACAGTGGGATCGCCAGCAACAAACGTTTTGGCATCTGGTTCTGTGGCATGTTGAAGAACTCAGCCAGGATCAGACGTGCTGAACGGAAAGCGGTGTCACCAGAGGTGATCGGCAGGACGATAACACCGAGTACTGCGAGGAAGCCACCAAACGTGCCCAGAAGACCGTTGGATGCTTCGTAAACAAGGTTCGCAGGATTGCCGCCCATGCCTTCAGAAAGGCCTTCAACGCCGCCGAAGAAGGACAGAGCAATCGCACACCAGATAATCGCGATCACGCCTTCACCAATCATAGCACCATAAAAGACGAAGCGACCATTTTGCTCATTCTCCATGCAGCGTGCCATCAGTGGAGACTGAGTGGCATGGAAGCCGGAGATCGCACCACAAGCGATGGTGATGAACAGAGCAGGCCAAAGTGGCATGTCATTCGGGTTCAGGTTCTGGAAGAAATCACCAGCTTCAACACCTGGCAACATGGAATGTTCGCTGGACAGCAGTAAAGCGACGGTCAAACCCACAGACATAAACACCAGCAGAGCGCCGAAGAAGGGGTAGAAGCGTCCGATGATCTTGTCGACAGGAACGATGGTTGCGATCAGGTAGTATGCGAAGATGCAAACTAGGAAGATTGTAACATCAACACCGGTCAGGCGGCCGAGCAGGCTTGCTGGAGCAGACACAAACACCACGCCTACAAGCAGAAGCAAAACAATTGCAAAGATGTTCATGAAGTGCTTTGCGCCGCTGCCGAGGTACTTGCCAGCAAGGTTCGGGACGGATTGCCCTTTGTTGCGGACGGACAGCATGCCAGAGAAGTAATCATGCACTGCACCTGCAAAGATGCAGCCAAAAACGATCCAGAGCATCGCTGCCGGACCATACAGGGCGCCAAGGATCGGGCCAAAGATTGGTCCAACGCCTGCAATGTTCAGCAATTGAACCAGATAGACCTTTTTGGTGGACATCGGCACATAATCGACACCGTCAGTATGTGCGTGGGCAGGTGTCTGGCGTGCGGGCTTAATCCCGAAAACCTTCTCGACAAACATGCCATAGATAAAATAGCCGCCGAACAGCAGGCCAATACTCAAGAGAAACCAGGACATCTTTCTTCCTCCACAAATCTCTGGGAGCGATTAGACTGGTTTCAAGGGCAGGTTGCTGAGGTTTCAGCTAAGCGGCAGTTGAGGCGGGGTGAGCGGCAATTAAAACAAATAAGCGGTTAACTGAGACGCGGCAGTTTCACTTAAATGTGAAGCAGCCTTATAAGGCTAAGTGTATATACGCACTTATGAATATCCAAAATGCTGCTTCAGGCTTTTTAGATATCGACGTGAAACTGGGATCTTGGTTCCGCTGTGTGTCACCACTTCCGCTCCCGTTTCCTGCAACACAATCTCCGAAATCGCATCTGGTGAGACAAGGTACTGGCGGTGACAGCGGGCCAATGCGGTTCTTTGTTCCAGCACTTTAAGGGTAAGGTGTGTGTGCACATAAGACTCTGCTGTCGCCACATGGATTCCAGACAGGTCGCTAAATACATATTCAACGGCAGTCACCGGAACAACCTTCAGCTTGTTTCCAAGATAGCAGGGGAGGTACTGAAGTTCCTGAGGAGTGATTTCTTCCATCAGTTGCGGACGCAGATCAGACCGAACACGGCCAAGCGTCTTGGCGAGCCGGTCTTCTTCAATTGGTTTGAGCAGATAATCAAAAGCATGATGCTCAAAAGCCTTGATGGCATACTCGTCGTAGGCGGTAGAGAACACGATGCGCGGCATGGTTTCCGGGTCCAGCATGCCAATCATTTCCATGCCAGAGATCTGCGGCATCTGAATGTCGAGAAACACCAGTTGTGGCTTGTGTTTGTTTATAAACCCAAGGGCATCAATAGCATTACTGCATTCGCCGAGTACCTCAATGCCATCGGCCCCAGCGAGCAAGTCTTTCAGCTCCTCACGAGCGTATGGCTCATCATCGACAATCAGACAACTAATCATTGAGCTGCCTCCAACATAGGAGCGGGGAGTAGAATTGAAACGCGGGTGAAGGTGTCTTCTTCCCATTCAATATGCAGGCCATACTCCTCACCCCATTGTTTTTTCAAGCGTTTGTCGACCAGTGAAACACCAAGTCCTTCGCGAGTTTGCGGTGGCACATATAGTCCGGCATCATCTTCCACCCGAAGTTCCACCTGCTCATTGCTCAGGGCCCCGCTAATTCGAACACATCCACCGTCAATGCTTTGCGAAATACCATGCTTGATGGCGTTTTCAATGAGTGGCTGCAATGTAAACGCTGGAATTTTCAGGGACAGCAGTTCAACCGGGACATCCAACTCAACATCCAGTTTGTCCGGGAACCGAGCTTTCTCAATCGCCAGATACGCATCCACGTGGTCAAGTTCTTCACCAAGCGTGACGAGGCCTGAGGTGCGCTTCAGGTTAATGCGCAAAAACTTGGAAAGTTGCAGCAGCAATTCACGTGCTTTCTCCGGGTCCCGCTTTGTGATGATTGCGATTGTATTGAGCGTATTGAACAAGAAGTGCGGGTTCACCTGCGCTTGCAGCAGTTTCAACTCAGCCCGTGTTAAAAGGCTCTGCTTTTCTTCCAGCTCACCATAAAGGATCTGGTTGGAAAGAAGCTTTGCAATGCCCTCACCAAGTGTTCGGTTGATATTCAGGAACAGCTTGTTCTTCTGCTCGTAGAGCTTGATTGTACCAATTACTTCGGAGTCGCTGTGCAGAGGAATAACAAGGCAGGACCCCAACTTGCAGGCAGATGACAGAGAACAGCCATAGGGCTCTTCAACACCATCTGCATACATAACCTTGTTTTGCTCAACGGCATCAAGAGTCAGCTGAGAGGAGATCTCTGTTCCCGGTTTGTGATGATCCGATCCCATACCAATAAATGCGAGCAGTTTGGTGCGGTCCGTAATTGCAACAGCCCCTACATTCGTCTCGTCTTTCACAATCTGGGCAACTTTGCCGCCAGAGACTTCATTCAGCCCCTTGGCCAAAACCCCAACACAGCGCTCGGCAATCTTTAATGCCTGACTGGAAAAAGCTGATGACAGTTTATCAAACATCGTCTTTTGATCGCGAACAATGCTCATAAAAAACGCTGCGCCAAGTGAATTGACGAACAGCATCGGAGGCGCAATTTGCTGCACCAACGCAAGAGCCTGATCAAATGGCCGGGCCACAATCAGGATGATGAGCATCTGCACAACTTCCGCCACAAAGGTGAGGCCAAACACAAACATCGGGCGAAACAGCAACGCACGCTTGTTATGCGTGCGTAAATAAAATGCTGTCATTCCGGCCAGTAGGCCTTCTGAGGTGGTTGAGATCGCACAGGCCAGATCAGTGAACCCACCAAAACCGTAGCGGTGCAATCCGCCCGTCAATCCAATCAGAAAACCTGTGACCGGACCACCCAAAAGACCACCCAAGACCGCACCCATAGCACGCGTATTGGCAATAGCCCCATCGACCTGCTCACCAAACGTCGTAGCAATCACACAAAAGCCAGAGAATACCAGATAGATAAGTACCTTGTGCGGTAGGCGAGGGGCGTCTTCCGTAAAGATCTTAAACAGCGGCGTTTTGCTGACCATATAAACGATCACCAAATACACACACATTTGCTGCAGCAGATGAAGAATGAGGGCCATTTGTTGGCTTTACTATTGTTTCTTGAATTAGCCCCAAAAGTGTACCGCCTCACAACAGATTTTCAATCCACCAAGCAGACCACGCACACCAAATTAAAATACCTCTAAGATTTTGATATATTTGAGTTATTACGCCTGCCTAACTAAATGCGCGCAATTGTCGCGAAGCGTAAAGAACTAAATATATAGGAGACGTCGCTAGTTCTTGGCAGTGAGGATAGCTCTCTTGCTGGCATAATTGATCTGTGGAGCGAGAATGAAGTGTGAGGATCACGTAAGGTCGTTAAGTTCCCAAAAGTGAAATTTCCTCAAGAACGTCGATCAACCGCAAGCTGGTTATAATGATAAATCTTCACAACCTCAGATAGGTTATGAATAAACGCAATCGCACGAAATAGCGATAAAGTAATTTGTCGTATTATTGATTAAATATTTTATCATTACGTTTGGTAACTTAAAAATTATCATCTTTAACAGCGTTGACTTTAAACCTCATTTAAAAAAGAATTCTAGCACTGCATGCAGTGTGCTTAGGTTAAATCTACACAAGGCATTGAAGAACCAAAAGAATTCTGATGTGCTTGCTCTGGAGGGGACGGCACTTCACCTGAACTTGGGGCTGTCGAAATGTTTGATTACTATGAGGAATCTCTTGCCGAATGTATCGATAAGCGCACTCGTTCTTCGCGAGCCACAACTAGTACCATCGCCAGCCGGTTTCTGGGAGGAACCGACAGCCCAGAAAACCTATGGGAACCTCTTAGAGGCAGCATTTACGAAGCCAGTATTGCTCTTGCTCGCAGATTGAAGCCTACGCTTTTACTCAGTCCAGGTTCATCAAATTCGGGCAGTCTGATTAGCTCTTATCGGGCTCATTCTGAGGTATTCACTGCTGCAAGATCTAGGGCAACCTTTAAGCAAAGAATGCCTCAGACCGCAGCTTTCATAGCCTCTTAGCCAATCAACTCCTTCAGTCATTCTTCAATGCCATTGAATGCATTCGTGCATGCGATGCCAGGCTTTAATTGGCCGCACCATAAAACCAAGCAGCATTAAACACCCAAACTTTGTATAACGGGAGAGACAAAGATGCCAAATTCAAACCAACCCAACGATCAGTGGTGGGTTAATGACCAAACGCCGGATAATCCGTTTGGTAAAAGTGAAGATTACGAAGCTTACATCGATTACGTCAGTGCATTGCCTCGCAGCCTGACACCTGAGATTGCAGCGCAGCCGCTGGTGATTAATGTCAGCGGATTGAATGACTACCCGGAATACAAAGCAGCAGCTATTGGCGCTTTGGAGGTGTGGTCTGCTGTTACTCCTCTCCAGTTTGAAATTGTAGATGATGTGCCATTCGACTCTGAAACACAGTGGATGGAGGTCGTTAGTCCTGCGATAGGTGAGCAAAGCGACGGTAGTGCTTTCTCAAGCAACCGCTATGTCAGTATCGGTCAGAAGTTCCACGATACAGAGCCAAACAAAACAGACATCGGCGGTTATGTTTTTGACAGCTTCATCCATGAGTTCGGTCATGAATTTGGCCTGAATCACCCGGGTCTTTATAACTACAGCGGCCCTGGAGGCGTTCAGATCAACTATCTGAACAACGCGACCTGGATTTATGATCGTCAGCAATACAGTGTGATGTCTTATTTTGATGGCATTGACGTTGGAGAAACAACGCGCTGGTCAGCTTCCACGCCACTGATGGCAGATATTGAAGCTACAATCCGCCGCTTTTTCTCCGAGGTCGACGAGGATGGTGCACGGACTTACCAGAAGATCGATCTCAACACAGGTGACAACACGTACGGCTTCAACAGTACAGAGTATGGCTATGAGCTAACATCCTCTGGCATGCAGCACGATATCGGATTTACTATCCACGATACCGGTGGTGTTGATACCATTGACTTCTCCGGATCAACGGCAGGCACGATCCTTGACCTGCGTGCTGGTCAGTTCTCCAGCGTTAATGGGCACAGCAACAATGTGTCTATCTTTGCTGGCCACAATGCAGACCAGACCGAATACTACATCGAGAATGGTATCGGTAGTGAATACGATGACATCTTGATCGGTAACGATGGCGACAACGTTCTGGATGGTCGCGGCGGTGCTGACAAAATGGCTGGCGGCAAAGGTGACGATGTCTACTTCGTCGATTCCGCTGATGATATCGTACGCGAGGAAGCCGACGGCGGAAACGATACGATCATTGTGCTGAACAGCGATCTGGACCTGGGTGAAATCGAGAACGTCGAAAACATCATCTACGTGGGTGGCACTCCGACCCAGCCAGTCGATACCGGTAACGACGACACCTTAAGCGATTCCGGCGATTCTCTGACCAGCCTCATCTTTGGTGATGAAGACAACAACACCCTTGAAGGTGGAGCTGGTGGCGACACGATCTTTGGTCTGGATGGTGATGACCTCATCATTGGTGGTCGTGACACATTGGCGAGCCGTGATATCAACAACACCATTGCATTCGAAGATCTTGAAGATCAGACCGAAAGCGATGACGGAAATGACGTGCTTTATGGTGGTCGCGGCAACGATACCATCTTTGGTGGTGCTGGTGACGACATCCTTGATGGCGGTGACGGCGACGACACACTGATGGGTCAGGATGGTGTTGACATCTTCCGCGGTGGTGACGGCGTTGACACAGTCGACTACAGCCATGAGAGCCCGTTCCAGCTGCTTGTCAACCTTGAAACCAATGTTGCCAGCGGTGGTACTGCATCAGGTGACACGTTCTATAGCATTGAAAACCTGATCGGCTCTGATGACCGTATTGACCGCTTCATTGGTACAGACGACAACAACCATTTCTGGGGTCGTGGTGGCGGCGACGTCTTCAACGGCGGCGGCGGAGATGACATCCTCGACGGCGGCAACGACGGTGACCTGCTGTATGGTGATGAAGGCAATGATACGCTCATCGGCGGATCTGGTCAGGATTATCTTGACGGTGGCGAAGGCATCGACACAGTCGTTTACTCTGGAAGTTCTGAGGGCGTAACGGTTGACCTTGCTAACGGCACAGCACGCGGTGGCGACGCAGATGGTCCAGTCCAGATTGTAGGACGAGGCACAGTCATCAGGCATGATATCATCGTTGACGTTGAAAACGTTGTTGGCTCTTTCTTCGATGATCACCTCATTGGCAATGACCAGACAAACGAACTCTCTGGCGGTTCAGGTAACGACATTCTGACCGGTGGCGAAGGTGCTGACATCCTGAACGGTGGTCGCGGCAGTGATACTGCGGACTATTCCGACGCAACCAGCGGTGTCAATCTCAACCTGGGACGCGGCAAGTCAGAAGGTGACACTTACATCTCGATCGAGAACCTCTCAGGTTCTGGACATAATGATCGCATGAAGGGTGATAACGCTGCTAACACCTTGACTGGTCAGGGTGGCAACGATGTTCTTCGTGGTGGCAAAGGCGATGATGTCCTCTTCGGTGACTTCGCTGATCAAGGTGAACCTATCCCACGCCCAGGCATGGGTACGGGGTACGCGACGCTTGGTTCGGATGCGACGAACAACTCAATCGCGACTGCATTCGATATCTCCAATAACTTCTCTCTGACAGAAGATCCTGACATCTTCGATTCAACAACTGTTCTTCATACAACAGTTAATGCGACCGGAAATGGTCAGGGTGGATACTATGGTATCGAGCTTGCTGCAGGTACGACTATTACCGTCGACATCGACGGTATTGCAGATCCAAACGTCCATGACAGCTGGGTCAGACTGCTCGATGCTGATGGAAATATTGTCACCCAGAACGATGATGGTGGCGGAGATCCCGGCTCTACAAGCAACCGTGATTCAAGCATAGTCTTCGTTGTTGAAGAAACCGGTACCTACTACATTCTGGAGGGTGCATGGTCACCGGACGTTCCAGGTGATGGTTGGTCAGAAGCAGTGCCAGAGGGTTCAACATACAAACTCAACGTATCAGTTGAATTCCCACCTGAGCCAATTCAGCCGGGTGAAGCTGGTAATGATAAGCTCTACGGCGGAAAAGGTAGTGACTTCCTTGACGGCGGCCTAGGTGCTGACATTCTGGTTGGTGGTGCTGGTGAAGACTCTTTCCGCTTCTCAACAGAGCTTGGCAACGACAATGTCGACAAGATCAAAGACTTCAGTGTTGGTGAGGATCTGATCCTTCTCGACAATGGTATCTTTGCTGAACTGGGCGGCACTGGCGCTCTTGATCTGACTGCATTCCACATGAGTGCTGCAGGTGTTAGCCAGGATGCTGCTGACCGCATCATCTACGATACCGACAGCGGTGCTCTGTTGTATGATGCAGATGGTTCAGGAGACATTGGTGCAATTCAGTTTGCACAGCTGAAGACTGGTCTGTCACTTTCTGCAGATGACTTCGTTATTGTCTGATAACTTACCGGAGGGGGGCTCTCTTGCTCCCCTCCTGCTATCTTTATGCACCTAAACTGTTCTGATGACGCAATCCGATGGGGAAAAGAATGAAGCCTCTGATCAATCGTAGTGCAGCTTTGTTGGCAGCCGGTCTACTGGCCGCTGGAACCGATGCGTTCTCTAAGGCCACCGAAGCACAAGCATCAGACATTCGCGGCACCCTTACGTTCGCAGGTGATACAGAAATTCCCAAGGGCCAAATCAAAATCTACATTGAAGACACTGCCATTAAAGACAGTACACGAGAACTCACCACCCAGATCCATCTCAATAGCTCAGGCAAATCAATAGCCATCGACTTTTCCGTCGCTCGCCCCTCAAACGTTCAGGCGTCACCAACGCTCCGGATCATAGCCCAACTACAACGCCCCGACGGCTGGCTCCTCGCCCAAGGCAGCATTAAACTTAAAAGCAACAAGCCATTGGCTATCTTGCTTTATAGGACGATGTATTGATGAGTTGCTGATGTGCTTACACTTGGTGTTTGTTTCACATGGACAGGTAGGTTGATTTAAGTGAAAGGTGTGACCGTCGTCGAATGAAGTTAGACAGAATTAGCTTCTGAGTAGCAGAGTGTTTGGCCCGGTTTGCGTTTTGATTTTAAGCGGCTTGCGCGTGGTAGCACAAGCGACGGTTTTGAAGAGTTTTCCGTTTAATCATCTGCTTGTGCTCCAGGACCTGCTTATGGCGTCCCCAATAGGCACCAGCCGGGGTTACGTTCCCAAGGCTCTCGTAATAGCGGTGGTGATTATAAGTAATCGACGAACCTTTCAATCTGGGCTTCCAGATCCCCTGGCATGTAGTAGTTCTCGAGCAGGATGCGGTTCTTCATGGTTTGATGCCAGCGTTCGATCTTGCCTTGGGTTTGCGGATGAGAAGGAGCACCCCTGACATGCTTCAGATCTTTTTCCTCCAGCCATTCGGCCAGATCTGAGGACAGATAGGATGAGCCATTATCACACAGCAGGCGCGGTCGATGAAGCACCTTTGGTTGCTCGCTGCCTGAGGCATCGAGCGCCAACTGAAGAGTGTCGGTGACGTCCTTGGCTTTCATTGTGGTGCACAGCTTCCAGGAAATGATGTAGCGGGAATAATCATCAAGCACGGTGGACAGATAAAACCACCCCCAGCCTATGACCTTGAAATAGGTGAAGTCGGTTTGCCACTGCTGATTTGGAGCCGTGGTTTTGTCCCTGAACTCATCAGCGGCCTTGATGACCACATAGGCTGGTGAGGTAATAAGATCCTGCGCTTTCAATAACCGATAGACGGAAGCCTCTGAAACAAAATAGCCTTTAGTGTCTGTGAAGCGGACCGCGAGCTCTCGTGGTGACAAATCTGGCTCGTCTAGCGCCATCTCGATAATCTGCGCTCTGATCTCATCGGGAATACGGTTCCAGACCTTGGCGGGACGTGAAACTCTGTCCTCCAACGCTTCAACGCCGCCTTCCAGATAGCGATCATACCAAACATAGAACGTTGAGCGTGGAATACCCAGCAGCTCCAACATGCGCTTGATTGGCTGATGTGATCCTTCAACCAACCGGATGATCTCTAACTTTTCGTGGGCGGGATATCTCATTCGTCGTCTCCCCCATCCTCGAGCATGCTTTTTTGAAGAAGCCGCAGCTACAGAGCTTGTTCGGCGACCACCTCCTTGAGATCGCGTGCTTCTTTGCGCAGCACCTTGACCTCACCGCGCAGTCCAGCCAGCACGATACGGATCTTGTCTTCAGTGGAATAGCGCTTTCGGGTCGTGCGCGGGATGTCTTTAACCGCCTTCTCAGCTGCAGCGCTGGCGGTCCTTGTGTATTGCC
>NZ_LMCI01000047.1:273397-277178 GCF_001623145.1 Pseudovibrio sp. W64
TAAACAACTTTGCCTTTCCTGTATGAAATTGGAAACCAGTTGAGTTAACAATTACCTTCGCCTCTGCGATGCAGCGAATGCTCAGTTTGTCTGTTGTGTTGCAGCTCGCAGACAATGTGATCCGAGGCAACTAATCACATCTGCAGTTAAGGTGAGTTTGGCCTTTCTGAGAGATATCGACGACTCGATGAAAAAATCAGGCTGTTTGCAATCTGAGGATTGCGTGAATTTTACCGTTGGCTGCGTTAGCACTCATATCTGAGCAACTTCAACTCGCTCAAGGGCTAGACACTTCACTATTTCATAGTCCATCTTGCTTAGATATACCTAATAATGGCCGAAATATGAAACCTTGTACCTTGAGTATATGCAAGATGAATTCAGTTTTATATTTGTAATATTTTATCACTTAGTATTCACACGTCATGACAAATTTTAATTTACTGTTAATTTATTTAAAGAAGATACTGTTTTGTAGATATTTTATTTACATCTCCCTTAAAGTAATAGCAGATGAATCATAGCCAATGGACAGTAAATAGTGACTCTGCGCTTTCAACGGTCGGTTTTAGTTCTAGGATTATTTTTATGGGCTTGTCCTGACGCATATGCGCAGGCTGTGATTGATGATGATAATCCCTTGGGCCCAAACCAAACGGTTGGCGGACCTGGTTCCACACATGGAGATACTTGGAATGTTGGCGGCACGCTCGTCGTTGGTGACAACGGAGCTGGCACGTTAACTGTTCAACAAGGCGGAGACTTAACCAGTGATGTAAGCACGTTAGGTACGAATGGCTCATCAGGAACGGTGACAGTTACTGGCAGTGGTTCTACATGGACTGCAGATGGTAATCTTCGTGTTGGGCGTGGAGGGACGGGTATCTTCAATATTGAAGATGGAGCTACTGTTGCTAGTACTCAGGGCCGTGTTGGGGTGCTTGGGTCTCAAGGTACAACGACGATTACCGGAACTGGATCTTCATGGACCATTGATAGCGATTTGATTGTTGGAAATGGCGGAACGGGCGATCTGATTGTCGAACAAGGTGGAGCTCTTATTACAGGTGAAAGCTCCGTTGGCGAAAACAATGGCGGTAGTGGCACTGGAGTTGTTACTATTCGAGATGCAGGTTCAACTTGGGATCTGAGTGATCGTTTGCGTGTTGGTATAGCTGGTACTGGTACTGTCAATGTTGAAAATGGCGCTAGCGTTACAAGTACAGATGGACAGCTTGGCGTTTCTAACAATTTAGGTACAGTGAATGTAACTGGAGCAGGATCAACCTGGAATGTTTCTGATGAGCTTGTAGTTGGAGCAACTGGAGCTGCTGGTGGCAACTTGAATATCTCTGATGGTGGTTCGGTTACCTCGCAAGACTCTATTGTTTCTGAATTTGCAAGCAGTAATGGAGCGGTGACAATCTCTGGTTCGGATTCAATCTGGACTGTTTCAGGAAACATAATCATTGGCCGACAAGAAGATGCAACCATTACCGTTTCCGATGGTGGGACGCTTGATACGCGTGCGAACAACACGATGGGTCTCTTCAATGGTACGGGCTCAGTTGTTGTTACGGGCACGGGCTCGAACTGGACGGCTGCAACCAATATTGTGGCAGGTCGTTCAGCTCGCGCGACCATCACACTCTCTGATGGTGGTGTTTTAGAGATTACTGGCGGAAATCGCAGATTGGTACTTGGTCAAGAAGCTGGGGCTCGTGGAACATTAAATATTGGTTCCGCGACCGGTGAGGCGGCAACAGCAGCTGGTACGTTCATTGGCAATCAAGTGCGCCTGACAGCTAATCGTGATGTGATCGTCTTTAATCATACGAGTACAGATTACACATTTGATGCTGGGCTCTTTGGAGACGGCGATGTTCTCATTGAGAGCGGCACAACCACATTGACAGGGAACAACAGCTCTTACTCAGGAACCAACACGATCACAGGTGGGACGCTTCGCGTTACAGATATTGATCAACTGGATGATAGCTCTACTGTACTTAATGGTGGGAGGTTTTTATATGCTGACACAGCAAATGGCTCAACCTCTGCACTAACGATTGGGAGTAGCGGCGGAACGATTGAGGTCTCGGAGAGCTCTGCCACTTTTACAGTTTCAAGCGAGTTGACAGGAACAGGCAGCCTTAGCAAAGACGGGGCCGGCGTTCTTCGTTTGACCGGCATGAATGATTATAGCGGTGGCACGACCATAACTGATGGAAGTGTGCAGGTTGATGATATCAACAGTTTGGGAACAGGCACGACGACACTTGATGGCGGAACGCTGAGCTACAGCGGAACAACAAGTGCCACATATTCAAATCTTGTCTTAAGTGCTGCAGGCGGCGCCTTGGAAGTTACTGAGAGTTCTGGGACACTTGAGGTTAGCAGCGATCTTTCGGGAACAGGGATCCTAACCAAGCAGGGCAGCGGGACATTGGTTCTCTCTGGGACGAACAGCTACAGCGGTGGGACTGTTATTTCAGCGGGAGTACTGCAAGTTGATGACCTGAACCGTCTTGGCACGGGATCTACTACCCTCAATGGTGGGTCTCTCAATTACACAGGTACAAGCGCTGTCACCCTCGCCGATTTGGTTTTAGGTCCCGCTGACAATACGCTTGATGTCAGCAACAGCGCAGCGAGTATTACGGTTTCGAGTGACCTTTCGGGCACGGGCAGCTTAACCAAGAGCGGAGCCGGTACTCTCATCCTCACCGGTACCAACACCTATAGCGGCGGAACAACAGTTTCATCGGGAACGCTGCAAGGCGATAGCTTAAACATTCAGGGAGACATGTCTGTCGCCAATGGGGCTACTGTGGCCTTTACTCAAGCGACAAACGGAACCTATAGCGGAGACCTTTCCGGCTCTGGTGCACTAACGAAGACCGGATCTGGTATATTGACCTTATCAGGTAACAACTCCAGCTACTCCGGTATTATCTCCGTTAATGGCGGTGGGTTGTCGATCTTGGCTGCCAATCAGCTGGGTACAGGGACCACTACACTCAATGGCACCTCCCTTAGCTATACAGCAAGCACCAATGCCACCTTATCGACTGTGGCTTTGGGGACAGGTGCCAGCACGTTCGATGTGACTAGTGCCGCAGGTGCTCTGACGCTTTCCGGCAACTTGGCCGGTGCAGGCAGCCTGATCAAGACCGGAGCAGGCACTCTTGTCCTATCCGGCACCAACACCTTTAGCGGCGGGGCGACCGTTTCTGTGGGAACTTTGCAGGTCTCTCAGGTCTCTCAGCTGGGCACGGGAACCACCACACTGGACGGAGCCACGCTGGCTTTTAGCGGAACTGGAACGCAAAGCTATAACGCGCTGACCGTTGGAGCTTCCGGGGGTACGGTAGAGGTGCAAAACGTTAACAGGACGTTGCAGCTTACGAACACTGTAACCAGCACAGGAGCCTTCACCAAGACGGGCAGCGGATCGCTTGTGTTCAATAGCAGTAGCAACTCATTTGGAGCGGGCCTGACAGTTCAGCAAGGAATGTTGCTGATTGGCGATGCGACAGACTTTAACACTGCATCTGTTCAAGCAGGTTTTACAATTGCCTCTGGAGGACGTCTGGGCGGGCATGGAACTGCAAGTGGCAGTGTGACACTGGACGGCGGCGTTATCGCCCCCGGCGCTTCGTTCGGCATAATCACGCTCGGAAGTCTGGACGCGACAGGCACTGGTGGTACGCTGGAAATGGAGTTTGGCTCTGATCCTGTATCTGGAATGGCAAACGCGGATCAGATCCAGATCCTCGCA
>NZ_LMCI01000049.1:0-318 GCF_001623145.1 Pseudovibrio sp. W64
CTTTCTCAAGGTTTGACACTTTTCTCAGTGTGGTTTGACACTTTTGCTCTAACTGCTTGCTGAACTCTTCCCCGCGCAGAGTGATTTCCTTCTCAAATCGAACAGCAATATCCGACATGCTTTTGCGCAAATCAGCACCTTTGGCATAAAGCCGTGCCATGGCTTCTGTCTCATGTCCAAGCGCAGCGGCAAGATCTCTGTCATTCAGCCCAATCTCCCGCAAAATGGTCGCCACCGTATGCCGCAGACCATAAAGAGTAAGGCCCGACTCAATCAGGTTCTTATCTTCTAATTGGATGCGCAGCTTTCTCCACGATG